>JAUVXD010000019.1 GCA_030603805.1 Acholeplasmataceae bacterium | reverse complement strand
TCCTTTAGATGTTTATAACAAACTCATGATTTAGGTTATTTATGATAAATGTCAATACACTCACTTCCAAAAGTGAGCTTTTTGTCTATAGTGATTTTTAGATAAATAAATAGAATTTCCTATCAAACAAAAAAAGTCCAATCGTTGGACTTATTTTTATAAGTTATCTTAGACTTCAATCTCACCTTGATAAGTGATCATACCACCTAAAACATTGGTAACTTGATATCCTTGATTACTTAGGTATTTGGTCACCATTTGTGATCTTGCACCTGTTAAGCAAACCACATAGTATTCTTTTTCTTTGTTGATCAAGTTCATATGTGCTAAAAAATTTGAAGTCGGCATTAAGATTGCACCTGGAATATGACCTTCTTCGTACTCATAATCTTCTCTACAATCAATCACTTGAATTTTGCTTGATTTCATGAGGTTTTCTAATTCTGACATTTTAATATTTTTAAACATAGATAAGCTCCTTTTTTGTCATGGATAGAAGGGTTAAGCCTCCATCTAAATTGAAAACATTAAATCCTTTAGCTCTTAAAAATCTTTCTGCATGATAACTTCTTGTTCCAGTTTCGCAGTATATGATGATTCTCTGATCTTTGGGTAGAGTTTCATACTGATCTTTAAGTTGATCTAAATCGATATGAAGTGAATTTTCGATATAGCCTTGTGCTTCTCTTTCAAAGGAGGTTCTCACATCTAAGAACATCACATCATCTGATGCACTTAAGTTTTCGACTTCATGCCATTGGACTGTTTTGGTAAGACCTAAAATGATATTGGATGCGACATAACCTGCAAGATTGACGATATCTTTAGCACTAGAATATGGAGGTGCATAAGATAATTCAAGTTCTTGTAAGTCTCTAACTTTGAGTTTTGCTTTGATCGCGGTTGCTAGAATGTCAATTCTTTTATCGACACCTTTTTGACCTACTGCTTGTGCACCTAATATTTCTTCAGTTTGAGGATTAAACAAGACTTTTAGGTATATAGGGGTTGCATTAGGATAATAACTTGCATGATCATTTGCATTTAAGTGAATCGCTTGATAAGGTATTCCTTTAAGTTGTTTTTCGTTTAAACCTGTTGATGCTAAGCTTAAATCAAAGACTTTAACAATCGAAGTTCCTAGAGTTCCCTTGTTTTTCACAGGCAGTCCACTTAAGATATCTGCAAGTTGTCTGCCTTGTCTATTGGCTGGAGATGCAAGCGGAATTAAAGCATCTTCATGACTGATTTGATGTTTAACGATGATGGCATCACCTACGGCATAAATATGCGGTATTGATGTTTGAAACGTATCATCGACAAGAATGCCTGATCTCATCCCAGTCATCATCCCTGCTTCTTGGAAAATCTTTGTATCTGGATTGACACCAACAGCAGTAACAACTAAATCTGTTTGAAAGGATACACCAGATTTTAAATAGGCTTTATTCTCTTCAAACTGGATGATTTCATTATTTGTGTAGACAATAACACCTTGTTTGATTAATTCTTCTCTAATCTGTGATGCCATTTCAATATCAACAATGGGAAGCACTTCAATAGATTTTTCAATCAGTGAAACGGATATGCCTTTTTTAATCAAGTTTTCAGCAACTTCTAATCCGATATATCCCGCACCAATGATGGTTGCGTGCTTGGGTTGGTTGGTTTTAATAAACCCCATGATTCGATCTAAATCTGGTATATTTCTTAGAGAAAAATGGGGGGTTTTTTCAATGCCTTTTATCTCTAAGTCTATAGGTTTTGCACCTGTAGAGATCACAAGTTCATCATAAGATTCAACAAACCTTTGATCTTGATAAATGTACTCAATTGTCTTTTCTTCTGGGTTTACTTTAATGACTTCGCTATTTGATCTAATATCTAAGCGAAAACGATTCATTAGGAGTTGTTCTCGAACCACAAGGAGTGCACTTCTTGAACGGATTTCTCCAGAAATATGATAGGGTAGACCGCAGTTTGCAAACGATACATAAGGTCCTTTTTCAAAAATGATGATGTCATCTTCTTGATTAAGTCTTCGATATCTCGTTGCAAAACTCATGCCACCGGCAACACCGCCAATGACAACTATTTTTTTATTTTTCTTTTCCATACTGATTATCACCATCACCTATCATACGCGTATTTTATTTAGAAATCAATTATTTTTATTTAGTTTTTTATTTTTTTGAATATTTTAGGTTAATAAAAAAGACTCAATATGATTTGAGTCTCTATCATCTATACATTATTTGTTGGCATATAGTTTGCTGCGCTTTTGTTTAAGTTCAGGGTTTAAGATATATTCATCAAAAGCACCTTCATAGACAAATGAACCTAGTTCACCAATTTCAACAATCTTATTACAAACCGTTTCTAATAACTTATGGTCGTGAGATGCTACAATGAGTGCGCCTTTATATTCTTCTAAGCCTTTATTGACCGCTTGAATCGCTTCTAAATCTAAATGAATGGTTGGTGAATCAATTAAAAGTGTATTAGCTTGTGATAACATCAGTTTAGAATACATGCAGCGCATCTTTTCTCCACCGGATAAATATTTAACTTGCTTTAAGGGTTGATCCCCACTAAAAAGCATTCGACCTAAGAATCCACGAATATAAGATTCTGCTTGATCTTTTGAATATTGTCTCAGCCAATCAATTAGGTTTTGTTCTTTACCTAAGAAATATGCATCATTATCACTCGGGAAATAGGAACTTGACACGGTTTGTCCCCATTTAATGGTTCCTGAATCTGGTTTAAGTTCACCTGCTAAAATTTTAAGGAGTGCTGTTTTTGCTAAATCGTTATCCCCTAAAAGAGCAACTTTATCGCCACGGTTCATCACAAATGACACATTTTCAAATAACTTTATGCCATCTAGTGATGCACTTAAGTCTTTAACTTCTAAAACATCTTTACCTAATTGTTTTTCGATTTCAAATCCAATAAATGGATATTTTCTTGAAGATGGGATAATTTCATCTAATTGAATCTTTTCTAGTGATTTTTTCCTTGAGGTTGCTTGAGCAGATTTGGAAAGGTTTGCACTAAATCTTGCAATAAATGATTTAAGTTCAGCAATCTTCTCTTCTTTTTTCTTATTTTTATCTGCCATCAGCTTTTGAACAAGTTGCGAGGATTCCATCCAAAAATCATAATTACCTACATAAAGTTTTGCTTGAAAGTAGTCGATATCAATCATGTGTGTGCAAACATTATTTAAGAAATGGCGATCATGGGAGACTGTAATGACTGTATTTTCATAATTGACTAAAAAGTTTTCTAACCAAGCAATCGCTTCAAAATCAAGATTATTAGTGGGTTCATCTAAGAGTAAGATATCTGGATTACCAAAAAGTGCTTGAGCAAGTAATATTTTTACTTTATGTTTGGGTAAGATATCACTCATTTTTTTGTTAAACTCGCTTTGTGGGACATTAAGACCATTTAAAAGTTTTTCTGCATCTGAATCTGCATCCCAACCGTTGAGTTCAATAAATTGTGCCTCAAGTTCAGATAAAAGGTAGCCCTCTTCATCTGTAATCGTTTCTTTTTCATATAAAACTTCTTTAGCCTTCATAATGTCAAAAAGCTTCTTATGCCCGATAAAGACGGTTTCAAGCGCTGTATAGCTATCATAGGCGTTTTGATTTTGTGATAAAACAGCAAGTCTTTTATTCTTCTCGATGATGATATCACCTGAGGTTTGTTCTTTTTCTCCAGAAAGTAGCTTTAAAAATGTGGACTTTCCTGCACCGTTTGCACCTATAACGCCATAACAGTTTCCAGGCAGAAACTTTAAATTAACGTCTTCAAATATTTTTTTATCTGAGAAAATCAGACTTAAATTGGATACTGTAATCATGTCATAACTCCTTATATTCATGCTTAAAACATATGCTAGTCTTTAGACTATGCCATAAGCCTCTATCACTTTACAGGATTCTTATTGATTTGTCAATCGATAACGCATCTAATGCTCACAAAGGTTGAAAATTACTTTGTCAATTAAAGCTTAAGATTTAATAGTGCACCTTATTTATAAGATATCGTGTATAATAGAGGTGATAGAAAACAAAGATAGGAGACGACTATGAACATTCTACATTTTTTAAAACCCGTATATGATGTTGTCCTCGTATATGATGATCAACCTCTTGATGAAGCACTTGCCATCTTAACCAAGCATCGCTATACATCGATTCCTGTCATCAATAAAGATCAACATTATGTTGGCACATTAACTGAAGGAGATATCTTACATTTCATCATTGAAGATGTGAAATGCTATGATAAACTCAATGGGTTTAAAGTTTCTGATGTCAAAAGACATCGCGACTATGAAGCTGTCTTATCGGATGCATTGATGCCAACACTTTTAGGTAAAGCATCCAATGAAAACTTTGTACCCGTCATTGATCAAAACGAAAAATTCATTGGGATTATTACAAGAAAGACTTTATTAGACTATTTCTTTGAACACAACTTTATTGTCCTTTAACTTAGAGCATTTCATTCAAGCACACCTTCCAAAGTGAGGGTGTGTTTTTACTTATAGGCCATAAAGATTCTTAAATACTAAAAGCTTTATGTTTTTTTAAATAGAATTGGTTATAATGAAATAAAGCTAACATCATCAAATACGTTTCTTAAATCAGGTAGGTAACTATGGATTGTTTCTGTTGGATTTCTCAACTGATCGGAAAGACACCTTTAAGTCAAATTAAATATGAATATAAGGGTGAAGAAAGAGTCATTTATGCAAAACTCGAACAATACAACCTTACTGGTAGTATTAAAGATCGTGTAGCCATGCATATTATTTTTAGATCGATTCAAAGTGGTAAGCTAACCCCTAAATCAGAAATCGTTGAAGTCACCAGTGGCAACACAGGCATTTCGTTTGCTGCGATTGGTAAGGCTTTAGGCTTTCCAGTCACTGTTTATATGCCTGATTGGATGAGTTTAGAGCGCATCAATTTAATTCGTAGCTATGGTGCAAAAATCGTCTTAGTCTCAAAAGATCAAGGTGGTTTTATTGGTGCACTTGATATGGTCAAAACTTTAAAAAAAGATAATCCTCACCTTTTTCTACCTTCTCAATTTTCGAATAAGTTCAATTTAGAAGCACACTATAAAAACACAGCTAAAGAAGTTTGGACTCAAATGACCAAATACTATCAAAAGCCAAATGCCTTTGTTGCTGGTGTTGGAACAGGTGGCACCATCATGGGTGTTGGTAGATTCTTAAAAGAAAAAGATCCCTTAATAAAAATATATCCTTTAGAGCCTTCAAACTCACCGACACATGCAACCGGATATAAGACAGGAAAACATCGAATTCAAGGCATCTCTGATGACTTCATTCCTGATTTAATTGACTTTTCTAAGCTTGATGACATCATTGATGTCGATGATGGAGATGCTATTTTAATGGCTCAAAAACTTGCACAAGAAATTGGCATGGGTGTAGGTATATCTTCTGGAGCTAATTTTTTAGGTGCCGTGATTGCACAAAACAAATTAGGTAAGGATGCTGTGGTTGTTACAGTATTCCCAGATGATAATAAAAAGTATTTGAGTACTGATTTGATGAGGGAAGAAACGCCTAAAAAAGGCTTTATGACGCCAGATATCTCAAATCTTAAAATCCTATCCACAGCCATTGTTAATAGAAAGTCTTCAACAAGAGGATGCATTGATTGTGATGATCATTTATGCAGTAAACAAAAGAAATAGATTGATAGAATCAACAAAAAAATCATCATCATAATGAGTCATTAGATGTATACTGTGGTTGAAAGGATGTGTTGATCTTATGAAAGTCAAACTTCTCAGATGGACACCTAGAGTTCTTTCAATACTTGTTATCCTGATTTTACTGCTATTTTCCTTAGATGTATTTGATGGTGGACCTTTTCACTTAGTATGGCTAGGTTTTTTGATTCACAACATACCCACAATTGTTTTAATTGTTTTAACAATTTTATCATGGAAAAAGCCTTTATTTGGAGCTATTTCATTGATGTTAGTCGGTCTAGTTTTTATCTTATATATGGTCATCAACCAAGGTGCAGATTCTTTATATCCCATACTTACGATAGGTCTTCCTTTAATGATTACAGGCATATTATTTCTAGTCTTACATTTAAAAAAAGGTATCTCATAGCAAGTCTAGGCTTCTCAATAATTTAAATGCATCAGTAAAAATCCTCCTCGTCTGAGAAGGATTTTTTTATATCATTTTACTCGATACGTTTTACTGCATGGTCAAAATGATGAACTGAATGAAATTATACGATATGATTGCATAGACAACCACATGCAAAATACTGAGTAACCATCGCTCTTTTTTTGGTACCAATTAAAGCGGCTCAGTTGAATCACAAAGACAGTGATGAGTAGGTGAATCACAAAGAGAATTTCTGGGATAAGTTGATTGGGTCTATCTTTTGGAAAAATGTATCGTCCTAGAATAATCAGTGTATGGTAGTCTAACATAATCCATAAGATGATATGGTTTTTAATCCAATGAAATCCATCATGAATAGAAAACCCCCACTTGTTAATTGATTTTTGTGTCACAGTAATCATGATTAATCCTATACCTAAACCATAAAGAATCATGAATATGACGAGCTGGGAAAGCATCATAAAAATGAGTCCGATGTTACTTGCAATCAGTAAGAAAAGGATGCCTGCAATCATGAGTGAATAAAGAAAATCTTTACGGTTCATGAGAACGCCTTCTTTCACCCCAATTATACATCTAATTTAAAAGGATGTACTCATTTGATCATATAAAAAGGCAACGCATGGTTGCCTTTTTCTCATTCATCTTTTTTAAATTATGGATTAATAATGATGCCTGATCCATCGGTGATGACTGTTGGTAATTTACCATCCCATGTATCATAATATAACTGTTTCAAAATCGTTTGAGTAATCTCTTGAATAGTTAAATATCCATAAGCTTCTGGTGTTGCTGTATCTTGTCCTAGGGTGAACTGTCCTAAATACATTTGATTAATGGCATTGACTGTGACACTATTTAATATGATTTGTGCTTCGGCTTGAGCTTCTGCTTTAATGATGGTCACTTGTGCGTCTGCGTTCGCTCTAATAATTGCAGTTTCAGCCTCAACTTGAGCTCTTTGTCTTTCTTGTTCTGCAATTTGTATGAGTTGAATGGCTTGTGCTTTATCTTGAATAATGCGTTCAATTTCAGAACCTGCATCGATATCATCAAAAGAAGTTGATACCAGTGTAATATGATATCTGTTACGCAGTAAAGTGGATAATCTTTGGGTGAAATCGAGTCTAACAGTTTCTAAGTCTTCGCCTAAGATACCATAGATATCAAAATTAGTGGTTGCCGATTGGAGTGCTTCTTTAGTAATTGAGTTTAATTGCTCAGGTGTAATATCACTATCCCCGGTCACTTTAAAAAATCTACCAGCATCATCTGCTTCAATACGGTAAACGATTGTAATCATGAAATTTGCATAAATACTATCTTTGGTTTGACCTGCTACTTCTAAGAATGCAGTGCGATTTGTTGTTTTAATCTTGGTAACAGTTGCAAAAATATTCTTACCCTTAAAACCTTCATATAAAACTGCATCTTGAATGCCACCTTTAAATGGGTGATAGACAATCCCTACTTGATTGGCATCAACTTTTGTGATGGCCGCTGTAAGTAGTAGTAAATAAATTAGTGGTGTGAAAAGAACTCTTCGATGAAATTTAAACTTTTTGGATTTAATATCCCATAAAGCAAAGAGCGCAAAAAAGACGAATAAAACTGTACTAAAAATAACGATGAACATAGATTTAACCCCCTAAAAAGTTTGGATGAAATGAAGCATTCATTTCTAGTTTCAACTCATATTATACAGGAAGTTAAATGATTTGTATTCAATATATATATCCTATTAAAAAACTACTTAAATTTTAATCTATATTGATATGCTATAATAGAATCAAAACAAGCGAGGGTTTCCCATGAAAAAAGTTCTTAAATTTAAATATCAAGAAACTGAAGGGTTCTTAAGTGTGGTTGATCAGGGAAACTTTCATTTTGCACTCGTCAAAAAAGATACGCCAAAGGTTTCTTCAATTAAACTGACTCATGAGTTATTGATTTCATATGAACTAAAGATTCCAAAGTATCAAACAGCTCACACGCATGTCTTAGAAGATCCGAAAGTTATTGAATGGGTATATCGTCAATTAGAAGCTGATCATAATCTTTATTTCAAAGAACTTGATGATAGTTTATGTGTTTTAGAAATTAGAAAAGTATAAAATCCTAAAGGGGGGATTAAGATGAGATTAACAACAAAATATGCTTTATTTGCTTTTGTAGCAACCCTATTTCTTTATGGGTATTTAAAGCTTGATTTAATTGCAACAATCGCTTATGTTGTTCTATTTACCATTCTTTCATTTCTTTTGTACTATTTTGGAGCAAGCTATCATTTAATTCAAATCATCAATAAACATTGTGATCCGCTTAGACACAACAATCGTGTTTTATCACTTCAAAAAAGCTTTTATCCAAGTTTCCAAGATGAATTTAGCATGTATTATGCTTTGGGTCTTTCAACTTTAGGTGAATTCGAGAAATCTAAGGAAGTTCTTTATCAAATCAATCTCGATAAGTATAAAAAGGTGAAACTTTTTAATGCGATGTATTATATCAACTTAGTATCAAACCACTTATACTTAGGAGAATTAAGCATTGCTGAACAACTTTTCCAAGATCATTTAAGTGATTTAAAAATCAATCACAAAGGTTTCTTATTGGCGTTAAAAATCACTTCTGCTGAGTTTAGTTTTTATCGTGAAGATTACTCTACTTCTCGCCAAATATTAAATGAACTCTTGAGTCAAAAATTAAACAATTATTCACGCATTAGCTGTACGTTTCTTTTAGCACAAATCGATGAAAAAGAAGGCAAATTATCAGAAGCATTAGAAAAATATAGTTTGGTTGCAGATCAGGGTAACACACTCTATTTTGCAAAACTTTCTAAAGAAAAAATTCAAATGCTTCAACCATGATAAAAGGGATTCTCAAGATTGACGTTGAGAATCCCTTTTTTGTTGATATAATTTCTAATCGTCTTGTTTTTGATAGATACAATCAAAAGTCACAGAAGGCATCTGATATGGAGAAATCCATAAGCTTTCATGATGATCTAAAGGAACACCATTTTTCAAAGCTGTATGTTCATAGAGATCCTTGATACCAAAAGATAACAATGTTTTTATTCTGCCATATGAGTACTCATCTGTATAATCTTTATCACTAGATTCTAGCCAAATAATGACTCTAAATGATTTGATTTGATTTGGTCTCAAAAGATTTATTTCATCAGTAAAAGCAACGATATTGGATTCAAAATTAATCGCATTAAACAACTCAAACAGTGTTGATGAAGAAAGACTTAAATTAATGTCCTCACTTTTTTGATAGAGTTTATAGGTTTGATTATCTAAAACAACTAAAATTCGGATACAGTCTTGCATACAGTTATGACATTCAACAAACCTCATATAATAATAAACTGTTACGTCTTTATTGCCTGTGTTCTTCATATAGAAGCTGTAGGACATATAGGTAAAATCGGGATCAATGAATTGACCTTGACTTGATAATATATCATCTAATTTTAGCACTGTATATGACACGGCAAGTTCTAGATAGGACTCAACTTCAAGGGTTATATTAGATGACTCAAAATCACTCGTTTCAGAGATTTCTATCTTATAAACTTTCTCTGGAGCTGTATTGAATCTAAACTCACCAAGTATCATTGGATAAACAAAAATCACGCATAATGTTATCCCAACAGTCAAAAGAGATAAGATAAGAAGATGACGCATGCTCCTCATTTTTTGAAGATTTGAAATCCTGTTATCCTTGATACGCATTAGATTGTCCCCTCCCCATAGATTCAATCTTAATAAATTTCAAGAGAGCCATTTTTGATTGCTTTTTTGTATACATGGTATTTCACATAGAGAATACCAAGCTCTTCCATTTCTTTAGACTGATGAAATGAACTTGTGAAGAAATAAAAAGCATTATAGATACTCACATACTTCAAACGATACAATAACGTCTTAAACCAATATTCAATCATATCAAGAGCACTGAGTCTTCTACCACCAACACGTTCAACTAAAATAATACCTAAAACAAAGTGTCCAAAACTTCCCCATCCGAGTTTTAAAAAGATCACATACGTAAAAACAAAATAAATAAAAACTAGCACAACCCATGGCAAACTTGGATGATACGCATCAAATCTTCCTTGAATTGCTGCATGGAAAGCTCCATAAATCATTGTTCCAAGTAGTAATAAATTAACAAGCCCAATGGATAAAATTCTTTTCTTTGATGGTCTAAGAAATGATAGATAAATACCATCATTAAATACTTCTTTTTGTGTATTTACTTTCTGCATGATTAATCCCCCCTAGGTTATATGCATCATATTGAATACTTACTCCTATAATAGCATAAATGAAGTTCAACAAACACTTTACTTAAATCTTTATCAAACTTATGAGTTCATTTAGTAAATCCACTTCCTTTTGAACATCTTCAAATGAAGTTAGATCTATTGGGTGAAACATTTTAATATCAAAAGCATCTTTTCTCGTATCAACGGCGACATACATCTTTTGTTCAATAAATCCAAAAGACACTTCTTTTGCTACTTTAGAGAATTCTAGAAGTTTTTCCATGAATCTTGGATTCAAGAGATAAAAAGCAGATAAGTTGTCTTTGGAATAAACATCGAATTTTTGATTAAAAATTATGGATTCTGTATCAATACGTGGCATGCCTTCATAGGTTTTGAGTAATGAAGTGCGACTTGGAATAATATAAACACTTTCTTTGAAATTTTGCTTAAAATCGATGATAAAGAATCTGCCCTGAAATGTAGTGACAAGTTTTGTAGATTTGCCACTTCTTCGTCGTTGTTGAATATGAATATCTGCTGATTCAAATGTTTTACCGTTGATTTCTCCTTGAATGTGGTCTTCACTAAGATAGCGGTCCTTTTTCTGTAAGATCTTAGAGTTAAAGACAATGTCTTCAGGAAAACCTTTTTCAGCATCATAGATACAATCAAGGATTGCCTTTTGTAACTCTATTTCTATAAAACTCTTTTTATATAGGATACTTAATTTTTTGAAGTCTTTATATGCTTTTATGTGAATCAAACCAAACACAAAATATATAGGAAAAATGTAGATAGCTATATCTGTATTTGCAATGATAACAAAAAATACAGAAATAAAACCAATTATTCCTAATGCAACTCTTCCCTCATATTTTCTTTTCTTTTTTTCAATCTCAGTCAAATTCAAGGCTATGCTCCTCATTGATCTATTTGCTAAATTGTGCTCATGGATACTAAAATGAATCAAACACCTTAAGTATTTTTATCATAATAAAACCCATTCAATTAGATGCCCCCATCATGTAGTTCGTAATTATAGGTATTATATCATAGTCTATTCTTTGTGTAAATTTCAAAAGAGAAGTGTTTTTACAGATTTCCCTGTTGAAACATCAATCGTAAATACTAAAAAACCAGTTTGACCACAAGTGTCGAACTGGCTTTTTAGCTGTTTTTATAAGTTTGATTCGTTCTCAAGAATGATGGACTGAACAATATCTTTGAGCAAATGAGCTAATCCTTCTTCATGTTGATCATAGTAGTGTTTAAATCTTTCATCACTGACATACATATCAACTAAATTGAAATGTGCTTCACTTTGATATGTACCTCCCCAAGATTTCGTTAACCAAGATTTATGAATATGAAAAGCTTTAAGTCTTAAATCCTGATTTGTTGGATCTTTTTTGATTTGTTTAAGGACATCAATTAAATTTGTTGCAAGCTTATTTAAGTCATCAAAATCTTCTTTCGTAAAGTTTTTAAATGCATTTTTAGATTGTTCGTATCGATCTTTACCCCATCTTTCAATGGCTTCATCTTGATATTTTTCATCGTTTTCTTTCAACATTTTTTCTTTTAAGCCTTCAAACTTGTCTTGATCTTTCATTACGATATCTCCTTTCATGTTTTTGATGGTTGTTCTAACATTGTCTATGATGGCATCCATTCTTTCTTTTTTCTGTTTTAAAGTGATGAGATGATTTTCTAGCATGTTTAATCTTTTCAAATCATTGATGTCTTTCATCATGACTTTGATTTGATTTAACTCAATACCCATTTCTTTAAGAATTAAAATATGCTGCAGCATATTAACCTGTTCTGCTCCATAGACTCTATAATTTGAATCTTTTAATCTGATTGGCTTCAAAAGTCCGATTTCATCATAATGCCTAAGTGTTCTTGTACTGATACCAGCAAGCTTAGCAAGTTCACTGATTTTATAATTCATGTAAATCACCACCCTATTTAGTATAAACCTTGACGTTACGAGAGTGTCAAGTAAAAAAATAAAAATGCATGATAAATTACTCTACATGCATTTGAATGTTTTATTTTTATTGAGTTTCAATTGGCGTAGCTTCCTCTTTGACTTTAATGCCTTGTTTCATCAGTTTGTGGTTAAATAGTGGAATAATAGCAATCAAGACCATTAAGATACCGCTTATGAATATGATGGTTGATACATCAACAAAATCGGATAAGGGACCAAAGAAGATCATGCCTAAGGGTAGACTAATGGTATGAATCAATCCAAAAAGAGAAAATACACGGCCTATAAATTTGGGGTCTACCTTTTCTTGAATGAGACCTATGATGATTGGATTAGATAGTGAGATGAAAAAACCAATCCATGCCCAAAATCCGATGTAGATCCAAAAATTAAAGGGAACTCCTAAACCGATGGTGCCAATACCAATGAGGATGTAGGAAATAAAATAGGTAGAAAGTCTATTTTTAAGTCCTCCCCATACTGATATTAAAAGAGAACCTAATAACATCCCAATACCAAAAATTGCTTCTAAGATAGATAGTCTCCAAGGTTCTGCACCAAAGACACGTGCGACTTGAAGATAAGATAAAAAGGATGGTGCAGCAACAACAATCATAAATAGAAAGCCAAATAATATGATGTTAAATACAAAGGGATGTTTAAATGTGTAAGTTAAACCTTCTTTAATATCTTTAAAATAGTGAATGGTTTCTTGATTTAGTTCTGCTTGATGCTTTGGAAGTTTCACAAAGAAAACTAACATGGTAACAGCAATGATGGCAGTAATGATATCAATAAATAAGATATACTCTAAAGGAAATAACGACATCAGTAATCCCGCTAAAAGAGGCATAATAATCATCGATGAAGATTGTATCCCTTGAGCAATACCTTGAACTTTAATCAGTTTATCTTTAGGTACAATCTGTGAATAGACTGCAGAGACTGCAGGCTGATGAACAGATTGCCCAAATGCTCGAATCACTGAAATGATAAAGATAATCCAAATCTCTCTAATATCAAAGAAAAATAATATCGCAATGAGAAGTGTAACAAACGCAATGACTAAATCTGCAGTAATCATCAGCATTTTTCGATTGAGTCGATCTGCCCAGACACCTGCAAAAGGTGAAATGATAATAGCAGGAACAAATGAACATAACACCATGATGGTCATCATCACACCGGATTGAGTCGTTAAGGTGACATGCCACATGATGGCATACATCACAAGCATGGAACCAAGCAAGGATACAGTTTGGCTAATCATAAATTTTAATACAGTATTCTTCCAGTTTTCCATAAATAAATCTCCAAGTCTTTTCTTGTTTGATGTGGATTATAACACAAAAGGAGTTGGATGTAAAAGGTTAATGTTTAATTGTTAACTTATCGTTTTTATGCAATTAAAATATGTATGCTCAGCATAGATAATCTTTTGATAAAGCCATTTCAATGAATCCTTCAGATGTCTATTATGCTATAATAAAAGATACCACAAGTATATTGTAATCATCAAATAACTTATACTTAAAAAATAAAAAAGGAGCTAAACAACGAAAATGAAATATATCTCATATCCTGGCATTGATATCCCAGTATCTATCATTTCTCTTGGCTGTATGCGTTTCGCAAATATTGACCAAAGTGCTGTAGAACTTGCAGTTCAAACAGCCTTAAATCACGGCATCACCTTTTTTGATCACGCAGATATATATGGCAGTGGTGAGTGTGAAATTAAGTTTGCACACGCAATAAAGCATTTAAAGATTCCTAGAAAACAAATCGTGCTTCAATCCAAATGTGGCATTCGATCGGGATATTATGATTCTAGCAAAGCACATATCATAGCTTCTGTCGATCAAATCTTAAAAAGACTGGATACCGATTATCTAGATATCTTATTAATCCATCGTCCAGATGCCTTAGTTGATCCCGTTGAGGTTGCTGAAGCATTTGATGAGCTCTTCAAATCGGGTAAAGTTAAAAGTTTTGGTGTTTCCAATCATAACCCCAATCAAATTGAGCTTCTAAAGAAGTATGTTAAGTATCCTATCATAGCAAATCAAATGCAAATGAGCTTAGCCACTTCTCCAATGATTAGTGCAGGTATGAATGTGAACACTTTAAATGATGAAGCGATTAATCGAGATGGTGGATTACTCGATTACTGTAGAATCCATGATATTAGGGTTCAAGCATGGAGCCCTTTCCAACATGGATTCTTTAAAGGTGTATTTATAGATCATCCAGAATTTGAAACATTAAATCAAGTCATGCAAAAGCTTGCAGATCAATATGGAGTCTCTAAAACGGCCATCGCGATTGCTTGGTTGCTGAAACATCCTGCAGGTATTCAACCGATTATTGGTAGTGTAAGTGAGAAACATATCAGTGAAGCATGTGAAAGTT
The DNA here is from genome assembly GCA_030603805.1 of Acholeplasmataceae bacterium. GTDB lineage: Bacteria > Bacillota_I > Bacilli_A > Acholeplasmatales > Acholeplasmataceae > Peloplasma. The sequence goes on along the minus strand of JAUVXD010000019.1, from coordinate 2,990 downwards.
TATCAGTCAATTTAGAGAAAAAGGAATGGTATGATCTATATTTAGCATCAGGAGCAAAATTGCCCTAATCGCTATCAAGAAATCAATATAGATATTATTGTAAATGGTCGATAATCGTGATACAATTAAAGAAAAATCATAGGGGGGGAATATCTATGAAAAAGCTATGGTTATTAAGTTTGTTTTTTTGTATTTCATTGCTACTTTTTGGATGTCAAGAACTACCATCCGTGGAAGAGCTAATATCAAAGATTAGTATCAATGAATCACTGCTTTATCAAGCCGAAGCAAACGTGTCGGTAACGCATCAAAACGGTGATAGGATAGATACCAAAGTCATTCAGTATACATCCTTTCAAGAGCAAAAAACGATTTACTATATTGATCGCATCATCAAAACAAGCACACATACAAAACAATCAAATTCAATCTATGAAGAAGCAAGTGGTCACTACATTTTTCAATCTTACTATGACTATGATGAAACCTTAGAAGATTACAAATTTTCACATTCTCTTTATGATTATGTGTCATATGAACGATTAGATCAGGTACCTGTTGTGTTAGAACCGACTTTGCCATTATTTAACCCTGATTTTCAAGATATTGATCTTGCTCTTTTGGATGTTGTAATCAAAAGATCTGGTAGAGGTTATTCGATTCAAATTGAAGCAGAATATCAAACACTTGTAGAAATTGATCCAGAACTTAGGTTTCTATATTTAGATGCTGACTTCAAGCTTAGATATGATGTCAAAGTTGATAAAAACTATGTCATTACAGAAATTCATCTTTATGCAGTCGACTCAACTATTTTTATCTCATCCACCTTAAATCAATATAGCTTTAAGATTTCATTTGTTGATTCAACCTATGCTTTTCCATCAGAAGTCGAAAAGAGTCAACACAGAAGTTTAGCAGGTTATCCCGATAATACGTAATGATGAATAAGGAAAAAGTCATCTCTAATCGCATGCTAATTAAAATAGCGATTGTTGATGACTTTTTTATGGTTAAATGATTGTCTGTTTTTCAAGTACTCATTTCTTAGCAGTGCATAATAATAACTGTTTACATAAATAGGATTTCCCTGAAGATCTTTTTTAAAAGCCACATCTTCAATAAAATGACCTTCTAATCTAAAAGATAGCTTCTCAAGCAATTTGCATGATGCAATGTTGCCTTCAGTAACACCTGCAATAATTCTTCTGCCACCAAGTTCTAAAAAGATATATTCAATAAGTTTTTGACATGCCTCTGTAGCGTATCCTCTTCTTGTATAGTTTTCGTGAATATCAAATCCAATTTCATAGGTGTCATATGCTTCTTCTGAAAAATTGATATGGCCTATCACTTTATGTTCATCCATAAGTTCAATCGCGAGATAGTAATCACTATCTTTATATTCATTAATCTTTTGTTTGCATTTTTCATATGAGAATGGCTCAAAGCATTCATACTTTGCAGTACTTTCTAATGACATGTATTCAAAAAAATCATCAACATCTGCATCTCTAAAATTTCTTAAAATAAGTCTTTTTGTCTCTAAAATCATAGCATTATTGTCCGTTCCAAATCTTTAATCAATATAATTGTCTTAATTCTATTTGCCCTTCACCATATCCTTGTGGATCAGGTGCTTTTTTTGCCCAATAAATCGCCTCTTCTTTTGATTTGACATCAATCAAGAAAAAACCAGCTACAAGTTCATTTGGGTTATCAAATGGACCTTCAGTAATCACTGGTTGTTCACCTGGATTGATAAATGAAATACGTAATCCATTAGCGCTAGGCTGAAGGCCTTTAGCCATTACTCTCACACCTGCATCTATCAGTTCTTCATTGTATAAATCCATCGCCTGACGTAAATCTTCACTTGGCAATATTCCAGCTTCGGAACGTGAAGATGCCTTGATAATCAACATGAATAACATAAAATCACTCCTATTTCGTTTCTATAATGATAACAAACTTAAATATGACTCCTTATAATCTACTCTCTAATCATGTAAGATTGCTTGAGAAAGCCTTTATACGTTTGAATCTCAATTAAGTCTTCTATTTGATATGCATAAAACTCGCTTTGTGTTACACCAACGTTATATGTTGTCCCATCAATTTCAAAATAGACTTTGTACTCTGTAATATTTCTAAAACCTGATTTAACTTCAAGATTTGTAATCGTATACTCGTGTGATGTAGGTTCTGAGAAATCAAGACTATAATTAATGATGTTTAAGAGTAAAAATAATGAGATTGGTGCCATAAATATAGTAGCCAGTAGTAACTCTAACTTAAATGCCTTATTGTTATTTTGTTTACTATATATAACCATAGAAACCATAAAAATGAGTATTCCAATAACAAAACCTACAAGTAATCCGCTGACTAAAAATGCATTCTTATTAAGTAATTGAATATTTCCGATTACTGATAAGACTAAGATACCTGCTGCAAACACTAAGAGTTTCAATCGATTGAGCGTAGATAAATCATCCTTGTTCTGCTTAATAAGTATGTATATTGATATGGTTATGTTGATGATCAATAGGTTCGTTGTTATTCTTGTTGAGCTAAAAATGATTTCAAAGAGTGCGATGAAAATGAAACTCCATATGAGCATCCTTTCTTTCATTGAATAAGAGCGGATATTTAATATCGCAAGTTCCAATAGCAAAAGCCCTAAAAAAACATGTGATATCATACGCCAAATGGGTTTCATGAGTTCGCCACTCAAAACATACGGGGTTGCAAAAAAATTTAATCCCATGGTGATAATTAGTGTGGTGATAATGATGAATTTTGAGATTTTTTTCTCTTTACGATACATAATTAATAACCAGTCTCCCCCCCGTATAAACACTGGTAGTGTCAAAAATTCATTTTTTTGACCTACTTTTTTATCTATTTCAACACTCCTTTAATCTATAAAAAAGAGTGGTCAATCCCATGTTATAATGAATGTGCGAACATCACATAAAAGGAGATTA
>JAUVXD010000004.1 GCA_030603805.1 Acholeplasmataceae bacterium | reverse complement strand
TAATCTCCTTTTATGTGATGTTCGCACATTCATTATAACATGGGATTGACCACTCTTTTTTATAGATTAAAGGAGTGTTGAAATAGATAAAAAAGTAGGTCAAAAAAATGAATTTTTGACACTACCACACAGAACTAAGGGGGAACTTATGAAAAAGATTGGTATAGGACTCATTTGCTTTTTTGTTTTACTAATGCTCACTGCATGTTCAGGGGAAGGTCCTGGATATGACAGATATCCATCTGAGTTAAATGATGGCGAGTATCAAGAAATTGATCCAGGACAGCTTACCGCAGCTGAACTCATAGATTTTGAAAACTATGAAGCATTTTTAAATCTGTTTTCGTATCAAGTAGGTGCATCCAATGGTGCTTTTTATGGTTTTTTGTTTAAGGGGTATTATGATGGTAGGTTTATGATTAAAGTCACTGTGAAAAATCAAGAAATCTCACTTCAAGGGGTCTCATTAGAGTTATTATCAGATACTCAAGATACACTCTTTAAAGCAATGACCAATACACTCGGTATTGGTTTGCTATTCCCAAAGGAAAATCAACTGGATTCCATCACAACACTTAAAATAACTAAAGGCGATACCTCTTTAATCTTGCCTTATACATACAGTATAGAAAATCAAAACATTGAAATTGATTTAGATGAATTAGATGATAAAACCAATCTAATTGAAATTATGTTTGTCATTGATACAACAGGCTCTATGTCTGATGAACTCTCCTATATAAAAGCAGAAGTTGATGATGTTATTTCAAGAATTAAACAAGCACTTCCAGAGGCTACAATCAAACTTGCTCTCCTTTTTTATCGGGACATAGGCGATACCTATGTCACCAGGTATTTTGATTTCACTGAAAATATTGCACTTCAAAAGCAAAACTTAGCCAATCAAAATGCTCAAGGTGGCGGCGACTGGCCAGAAGCAGTCGATCGTGCTTTAGATGAAGCCGTCCACAAAAACTGGAGTTCATCAAATTCTACTAAAATTATCATCCATATTTTAGATGCTCCGCCTCATGATAATGCTCAAAAAATGTCAGTTTATCTTTCTGCAGTTCATGAAGCTGCAGCCAAGGGGATTCGTATGATTCCGGTGGCTTCATCAGGTGTTGACAGATACTTAGAGTTTTTACTTAGACATCAGGCACTTTATACAGGTGGGTCTTACGTCTTTTTAACCAATGATTCAGGCATCGGAAATGACCATTTACCACCTGATACAGAAATAGAATATGTGGTTGAATATATAAATGATTTACTAGTTAGAGTCATTGTTGAACAACATACAGGCGTCAAGCAGGAAAAAATTTCAATCTATCAGCAACAACAATAAGTGAAAGCATAGCCTAATAAGGCTATGTTTTTGTTAAAAAGGCTTAATTAACACAAATATCAAAGATTAATATTTCAATTTTGTTAAAAAACCTTACATTTATATTAAAATAAAGATGTAAGGTGGTGAATGGATTGAGTATTTTCTTAAAAGCATCTGAAAATGATTTAGAATATGTCAAACTTCATTTTTCACATCTTGAAATGACGGATGAGAAGAAAAAAAGCTTGTTGCACTATGCGGTATTAGGCAGTGCAACCGATGTGATTCGGTATTTGATGGATATGGATATTAATGTCAATATGACTGATGAACATGGTGAAACACCGCTTTTTGACTGTGCACGCAAAGGCAAGTTGGATATTGCAAAAATGCTCATAAGCAAATTTGCATCCATTAATGTCGAAAACAGAAAAGGTGAACTTCCCATTCATTTGGCTGCATTTAAAGGCGATATGGATATGCTTAAACTTTTAATTGAGTCTGGAGCCTATCTCAATAAAAAGACACAAGAAGATAAACTTCCTGTGCATTATGCCATTCAAGGTGGCAGACAAGATGTCATTAGTTTTTTACTTAAGGAATCTAAACAAACCTGGTTTATTAAAGATATGCATAATAACACTTTACTTCACCATGCAGCGAAAACCTCTAACATTCAACTCATTGAAATGCTTCTTAATCAAAATTTAGATCCCAATGCTTTAAATGATCAGTTCGAGACCCCAATTTTTAATGCCGTGCGTTTTGGAACGATTGAAACGATTCGTCTACTACTTGCAAGTGATGCTTATATCGATATTCATAACAGAAGATATGAAACACCGATGGATACAGCGATGATTTTTGATAAACAGGAAATCTCAAAATATTTAAATGAGTATATGATTACACCTAAATATGAGAGACTCATCCAAAAACAAGCATTATCGCTTGCGGTACTTAATCGAGATCACGTCTACTTAAGAAAACTCATTGAAAGAGAAACACCGATGAAAAAAGACAGACTTCAAAAAACTGCCTTAGATTATGCTAAAGAATATAATTTATCCCTTTGTGTTGGCCTGCTTAGAGATATTGAAGTGAATGGCAACTAATGAGATTTTAAACCAATAAAACAACATCTTAAATATGAAAGCCCCTTATCGATGAGATTAGGGGCTTTTTAATCAATATCATTATTTTTGATAAAAAATCATATTAATTTGTCCTGGATCTTCATTTCTAAGATATCCAAGCCTAATGTATAACTTAATACCCCCATGATTATCACAGTCACATGCCAGAAAACTTTGTCTAGCTCCTAAATCATATCCTCTATTTAGCGCGTGAATCATAATACTTTGTCCGATACCCTTTTGGTGAAGCTTTGGTTTTACCGCAACCTCTCTAAGCCATAAAATAGGACCATCTATATGTTCGAAATTATAGATTTTTGTTGCACAAACACCCACAATTTCATCATCTAGCTTTGCAGTATAAATCTTTGTATAAGGTTCAAGAAGAAATGATTGCGCGAAATCATGAGGTTCACCATAATAACCCCGAGATAATAACCTATTTTCTTGAGTGATCTTTGCAAATGCTTCATATTCATCTTTTTGAATTTCATCGATGCTTAAATCGTTTCTATAATCAACATAAAACTTTTTAAGAGGTTTTAGCCAGTAATCAACAAAATGGCTACTGATCACAAAACCAACATCCTCAAATGCCCTAACCCATGAAGAAGGAATAAATTCAATGCGATACTCTAGTTTTCTTGCATTTGAACTTTGATAGAAATGGATGAGATCCCTAATACCCGAAACTAAAGGTTTTTCATCATGCGCAGCATAATGCAGAAAAACAACATCATCCTTTACATGATGAAGAAGGATATAGTCACTTGATGGGTATTCTTTATAATCGATGATATCATCTAAATCAACATAGGAAAGTGAGGTCCAAGCATATGTTTTTGCTTGATTAAGAATCTCATTCATTTAGAAGTACTTCTTAGCATAAAGCTTCGGCTTACGATTAACTGTCATGATGCCCCAATGTTTTTCTGGCTCTAATGGATCATTTGATCCCTTCCAGGGTTCATCAAATGCTTCAAATAAAAACATAGTGACTTGATTTTCTTCACTCCATTTGATCACTTGATCCACATATAACTTTTGGTTTTCTTCAGAAGCATCATGTGCGTTCATTTTTTCATTGGCATGTGTTGTCCAACCATACTCAGTAAAGATAATTTGTTTTTTCGGATATTTCTTTTGATTGGTTTGATAATCCATAATAGTAGCATCAAAAGCTTTATTCACAGGGATTTTATGCCACATAGGATATGAGTGAATGGAGATAAAATCAACTTCTTTAGCAATCACTTCACCTTTGGTTTCCCAATAATAAGCGCCTTCACAAAAAGTCACGGGTTGACTAATCTTTTTCTTTAAATACTTGACATGAAGTGCCATGGTTTCAGGAGACATTAAATTCCCATGCCAGTCTGAAGTACATTCATTACCGACAGAAGCTGCTAAAACAATCTTCCCATAGGTATTGCATAAGTCTGCGAGTTGATCGAGCTGCTCATAGTTTTTTACTTTATTTTCTTTAATTTCTTGATCTGTTTTCAAACCACCCCACGGACAGTTTGGATTTGAGATTTCACCATGAGGCTCGACACCAAGCATCACCTTTAATGGCAGCTTATGGTCAAAAATCACCTTTAAAACAGTTTGTGCATGTAAAGAAGGATCATACATGCGGATATAATCAAAGTGCTTGCTTAGAAGCGTTAAATCCTCTAAAACCTCTTCATATGAGGGGTAAATCGCTTTTCTAGGACTTTGGTTTTCACGATAGCCTGAATAGCATATGGCACGTCCAAATGGAATCATATTTTTTTAATTTCTCCTTATAGTAAAAATAATATTGCTAAGACACTGATCAAATTACTGAGAATATGAACGATTGTAGGAATCCAAATATTTCTGTTATTTCTTAAATAAATATAACCAAAGACAATCCCCATCATGAAATAAGCAACACCATTGACTAAAGCTTCACCAATGGATGCTTCACCAACCAAATGGATTGCACCAAAGATAAAAGATGATAGAGCTAAAGCGACGCCATTGTTTTTAATTAAACCAAAGATGGCTTTTCTAAATATCAATTCTTCAACCACAGGCCCTAAAATAACAGCAGACAAGAAGATTAGAAGGACACCATCTGACCTTAAAGCTTGAACAATGATTTGCTGATTAACAGATTCACTCGGAAGTATACCAAATACATTCGATAATTCTTTAGAGATAAAGCTAGCTATCACATTACCGACGATTACTAAGGCATATCCAATCGCAACCGCAGGGAAGATCGTATTTTTCTTTTCTTTTAACTCATCTAAATCGATTTTGACTTCTTTTCTTAAAATATAAAGAACACCAGGAAATAAAGCGAGATAAATGATGATGTTCACCAAAGCCATCCCAAAACTTGAAAACTCTGTGACCGGTCCTTCTAAAGTTCTAACCAAAAGCGAACTATTGATACTCGGAAAATCTTGTGAAGCACCTTTGTAAATCACGATGGCAGAATCATCTTCATCCCAATATAACTCTCCATATTGAGGGTCAGTGAGTTCTGTAATGCGTGCGCTATTGAATACTAAAACCTCACTCACATCATCTAAAATATAGAAGAATGATTCATAATAAGGATTGAGTTTATTCACTAAGATTAAATAGTCATCATAGACACCCTGTGTGTCAATGACTTTTAAATATCTTTGGTAATCATTTTCATAGAGTGCATAGGTTTCAGGCTTCATAAAGGTTAAAGCATGTTCACTAGAAAGTACAGATTCTAAAATACGTTCATCTTCGTTATAGGTCACATGTAAATCATCAATATCAGATGCAATCACAAACACTAGACTTGCAAAGACATACATGATTAAAAGATAAAAGACGATGGCATAGCCATAATTTTTTTTATCTGTAGGTTTTTTATTCATTTTTCTTTCTTTGATTTCTTCTTTAAACAAATCTTCGAATTTAATAATTTCTTTATTGTCATTCATCATCATCACCTTCTTCCATTATAATGGAAAAGTTTCAAAAACAGTAGGTTAAATAAAATATGTGATATTATAGAATATAAACCATAGAGGAGGTAGTTCTATGATTGAAATACTCATTGCAACACACAATCCCCATAAAGTCAAAGAATTTCGAAGCATTTTAAATCATTCATCGATTAAACTCTTATCTTTATCTGATTTGAATGATCAGGATGATGTCATCGAAGATGGATCATCTTTTTTTGAAAATGGACTGATTAAAGCCAGATATTTCGCAAATAAACACCACATGATCACGGTTTCAGATGATTCAGGACTCGTGGTTGAATCTTTAGATGGTAGACCAGGCATTTATTCTGCTAGATATTCAGGTCAAGGAGATTACCAAAACAATCTAAAAGTACTCTGCGAGATGGAAAATATTGAAAATCGAAGAGCCTATTTTGTTGCATCGATTGTTTTGTGTTATCCTAATGGTGTATACAAGCATTATGAGGGGAAAGTCCATGGCTTTATTGCCAATGAAATCAAAGGCGATTATGGCTTTGGCTATGATTCTATCTTTTATGTCCCAGAGTATCATATGACCTTTGGAGAACTTGATAGCTCCATTAAAAACCGGATCTCTCATCGTGCCAATGCACTTGCCCTCTTAAAGGAGGATTTGGATGAAATTATTAATCACAAGTGATGTTCATGGTGATTTAGATGCACTTAAAGATGTCATATTAAAACATCCAGATATCACCCACCATCTCAATGCTGGAGATATGTGTTTAAATCCAAAAGCATATGAAAAATATCATATCATTTCAGTCAAAGGAAATAATGATTTTGGTATCGATTTACCATATATGAGACTCTTTGACATCGAAGACAAACTCATCTTACTAACCCATGGTCACTTAGAAGGTGTTAAGTTTGGTTATGATCGATTAAAGTTAAAAGCGAAACTTAATTCAGCTCAACTTTGTATCTTTGGGCATACCCATGAACGTTATTTGATGAAAGAAGAAAACATTTTATTTATTAATCCCGGCGCACTAGGTGATTATCATAGAAGTTACGCCATCTATGAAAACGAACAAGTCACCTTCTATTCGAGGTAGTTATGGAACACGAAGGCTTAATTAAAGAAAGAGCAGCACAAGCATTTAAGTTAAGTGAAGACGAAGTGATTGTCAAACATAGACTTTTAGGTGGCATGAGTCATTTAACCTATCATATTGAAGTTAAAGGTGTCGATTATACATATCGTGTCATTGGTAAGGATGGTAATCTTTTTGTTGATCGAAAAACTGAACTTGAAAACTTAAAAATCATTGAACCACTTGACCTCAATAATCAAACCGTTTATTTTGATGTTGAATCAGGAGAAAAAGCTGCCAAATATGTTGATGGTATCGTTTTAACACAGCTCGATTTTCATCCCTATTTACCTAAGGTTGCTGAAGCACTTAAGAAACTTCATCATTCAGGACTTAATCCTGCATCAGATTATGGGTTAATCGATCGACTGAATCTCTATGAATCATATACGGATATGAGAAGTTCGCTTTATTTGGATTTAAAATCTAAGTGGATCGAAATTTATAATCAAGAAAGAAAGCATTTACCCAAGGTCTTTTGTCATAATGATGCACAACGTTCGAATATGGTGGTCTCAGATTCTAGACTTTACCTTTTAGACTGGGAGTATGCAGGACTTAATGAGTTTTATTATGATATTGCATCCTTTGGGAATGTCCAATTTGAGGATGCACTCAAATTATTAGATACGTATTTGGGTAGAAGTGCAACCAAAAAAGAACAAGATGCGGTCAGATTTTACAGGATGTTTCAAGCGCTTCAGTGGCACCAGGTTGCAACCCGTAAAGATATGATTGGATTATCAGAAATTTTAAAGTTTGATTTTAAAATGCTTGCACAAAAATATTTGGATTTAGCACACCGTTTATATACTGAAATCAAGGGATGAGTCGATTTGCGTTTAAGCGATATTCAAAAGCTTCCCAAACAACCGCATAGCTTGTCCATCATTAAGGACTATCTTGAACAACCGCTCAGTCATAACGACTACCAAGCGGCTTTTAGTATTTATTTTGATATTGCTGACGAACTTAAACTCTATGACATGATTGATACAGAAGGGAAAAAGGTAATTAAAGAACTTGAACTTCAAGTAGAAACGCCCTTTTATGAAAAAATCTTAAAATATATGATACGTGCAGCTATTGAACTTAATCATTTTGATGATGCAAAGCGCTATATTAATCTAAGAAAACAAAAGCTACCCATTCTTAAACAGTACTTAGGCTTACTTGATGAAATTGCCTATAAAAAAGCACTACATCTACCCTATCTCGATGATCTTTTAAGAGTCTTAAAAGATGTTATTCCAGATCAAACAAAGATATTTTGTCATCAAGAACTATTTCAGCATTACACCTTAGATGGACAGTATGAAATGGCTTTAAATAGCCTTTATGAGCTTTATAACTATGACATGAAATCTGAGTATTTTCACCATGAACTCACCTTGCTTATTAAGCTAGGTCGATTAGATGAAGTGATTTCAAAAGCACTCATTGAACTCAAATCTAAGAAAGAAAATATTTTTCCTGTTTTATCCTTATTAGAAGCTTATCTTTTAAAAGGTGATTATCATAAAGCCTCAACACTTGAAGCAGAATATGAGGAGCAAATTGATTTAAAAGATGATCCCTTTAGAAAAAAAGCTTATGAGCTTATTGTTGAGTTATATCAAAAGATGGATAATAAACCCTCTTTGGATTATTACCAAAAAAAGCTGAAAAGTATTGCCAAAGCTGAGAAAAAAGTTAAACCAACAGAAGAGATCAAACAACCTGAAGTTGTCTATGTTGAGAAGGTTTTGGAAAAAACATTGATGCATCAAAACTTATCAAAAAATCTTGAGATAAGTTTTGATTTGATTCAGTTTTCTCATATGATTGATGAAAAGTTGCTTCTTAGAGATTATTTAAGAGTTTTCTTTATGCATGTGGATACCAAAATCAAAACAAAAGAGATCATCATCTATTTAGAAGATGAATCGCCTAATCTCTTTCACTATAAAAAAGAAAGACTTTATGACAAAACCATCATAAAATCGTATGTAGAAGATACCATCATTTCCCATGTATTAGAAAAGCATGAAGAGATATTTGAACCAGCAAAAACACTCAGATTACCCAAAAATATCATCACACAAAAAGATTATGAAGCAGATGTTTCATTTATATATGCATTTCCTATCGGAGATATTGGCGTATTTGCTATTTATTTCGAAGAAGAAATCAAAGATCCCGGAATTCATTATGATTTACTCAAATTAATCAGTGCGATTATTTATGCACACATCCTAGATGAAAAAAAGATTACAAAAATAAAAAAAGAAAATAGATTTTATCAACAAGCACTTAATGCACCTATTCTTTATTACAGAGAACTTACGGAATCAAAATCCACCTATAACGATCAAGCTCAAACTCTTTTTCATGTGGATAGGCATCACCATTTAGAACTCTTTTTAAGAGATATGTCTTATGAACATGTACGCACCTACAAGGAGACCATTCAAAGACTTTTGAATAATCCAGGTGAAACTAAGGAACTGCTCTATCGTTATCAAGAAAAACATATTCTTGAAAAAATGTATAGTCTTAAGATAGGAGATGAACATATTGTTATGAGTCTATTTTCTGATCAAACCAAAGCTGTGAGTGAAACCAAGGAACTCATTGAAAAAGCAACCATTGATGCTGAAACCAATTTATCCAATGAGTATGCACTGCAACAAGAACTTCCAGATCTATTAAAAGATAAAGCGTCTTTACTTTTAATTGAGCTTTCTGAAGAGCTAAAGCATATTTATGGTTCGGAAGCGATTATACAGTATTTCAAAGAGTTTGCTCAACACACCAAAAAATATTTTTCAGATGGCGTCACGTTTAGGTATGATTTTAACCAGATCTTAGTCGTTTTACCTTATAACGACATCAGAAGTGTGACAAAGAGTGTTAAAGACTATTTTAGATATCTTGAAGTTTACGAATCCAAGATTTTAAGATATGAAAAGTTTAATGCCAATATGGGTATCTTAAGATATCCTGTGGTTACCGTTGAAAAACAAAAAGATAAACTTTTAAGATACTTAGATATTGCACTTGAAAAAGCAAAACGTGATAAAGAAGAAAAATATGTCTTTTTCGTTTATAAAGACTATGAAGATGAACTTTTTGAACAACAAGTCATCGATCATTTAAACCTGGCGATTGAAAATAAAGACTTAGGAATCATTTTTAATCAAATTACAGATATTAAGAAAAACAGAGTTTGGCAATACGAATCAGAACTCGCACTGCTCAATCTTGCTATTGATGGTAAGTATCTTTTAACGATTGCGAAAAAAAGAAATCGACTGGTCGATTTAGAACGCTATCACATCAAAGCGATTTGCGAGTATTTAGTCGAATTAGAAAAGCAAACTGAAAGATTAATCAAACTCACCATCCCTATTTCCAAAGAAACATTCTTAGATCCAACCTTTAACCCGTTTATTTTAGGTTTATTCAAATCTTATGGCATTCCTTATGAGTTTGTTCGACTCAAATGTGACTATGAACTTAAAGGTAATCAATACGCAACTCAAATACAAGAGCTTATCGATCATGGTATTGCACTTGATACAACATCATTAGAAATGGCCCTCAATTATCCATTTCATGCACTGCATATCGATTTAAAAAAAGAATCCGTAAAATGGAACAGTTATATTCAAAAGATGAAAGATATGCTTGATGGATTTCATATGGCTTTAGTTATTAGAAATGTGAAGACTAAAGAACAAAAAGAACTTTTAGAAAGATTAGGCATCAACTATGTTGAAGGTCCAATTTATAAGCAACTTCCTGCACCTGTTTTAGTTCAAAAGATTAAGGAGAGCTTATGAGCTTAAGTGAACTCAAGGCTTATGTTGAAGAACTTAAGAAAGATGAGAAAAATAGCCACGGCTACCGAGCTGCAGCCTCTTTTATGATGCTTGAACATGTCGATCAGATGATCTTAAGATATCAAAAAGAAAAACAGACAGAAACTGGCGCTATTTTGCTCAATGTCTTTGGTATTCTTCAGGGATTGTTTGTTGCTATTGATGCACTTTATGATCTTGCCATTGGTTTAACTCAATACAAGTATCACATCAATATCAATGCGAACCCTGTCCTTCATGAACTTAAATACATAAGAAATGATATCGTTGGTCATCCAACTCACAGAACTTATCCCAATGGAGGGACTGGATTTTCTATGTTATCTCATGAGGATTTATCCGTGGATAAACTCACCTATAAAACCTATATTTATAGCAAGAATCAACTTGATATTAAAACAAAAGAAGTATTATTTAAACCACTTTTTGATGCCTATCAGACAGAAAAAATTCACATACTTACAAATATTCATAAGTTTATAAGTCACGAAGATACAAAAACAGACATTCCTGAAAAAATCTATGTCTTTTATGAAACACTCAATTTGGATGCCCTTTATGATATTAAAAATGCATTCATGAAGGAATATCATTTAGAAGCAGATTCTAGTAACCGTTTTATGTGGCGTGTTGGGCTTTTGGAGAAATTAATCAACTGGACAGAAGAGGATAAGGAACTCAAACAGATCATCACCTATATGGCGAAGGTCCAAGCATCTAAACTTTACGAAATCGCACTCGATTTAGAAAAAAGAACAGGTCAAGATTTATATACCCCAATTCCAGAACTCTTATCCTCGTTTTATAAGTTCATTAGAAAAGTTGAAAAGGATGCACTACCCCTTCTAAAAAATTTAAGAGATTTCACACATCCGCTTTATGAAAAAGACATTGAAGCCTTATTAGAATTAAATCCAAATAAAAATGCAACCAAACTAATTCATTTTTTAAAAGAAGAAAAAAATCCTGATAAAGCCTATTTATTAGGTTCAATGCTTCGTGCATATCGCCCAAAAAGCTAGATGAGATTTTATATTTTATGTTATAATAGAAAAGGTGAGGTGAATCAAGTATGGCATGGAGTAATGAAACCTATTTAATAGGTGAAAAAGTTAAAGTGGAAAATGAAAAAGGTTATGGCGTCATTACACGTATTGACGTTGAAAGAGGACTAATTTATGTGCTCTATAGAAGAATGAGAGAAGAAGCTTATCCTTATCCTGAAGCTTTGGAACAAGGGAAACTTAAACCAGAGATTTCAAAAAAATAATTAAAAAAGAAAGACACACTTCTGAATCAAAAACCGGGTGTGTTTTTATTTTGTAAGGTTTTTTTTTATTCAATTTGACGCCTATAGATCGATTATAAAAGCGCGCTAAAACGCTTAAATATAAATTATATAAACGATATTAAGTTTATCATAATTTAGTAAATTTAAGGACAGCGATGTCAAATTTATATGTTATGATGAAACTGTGTTTTACATTTTGATGAGGCAGGTTTTTTCATTGATGAAGAGCAAACTATTTCAGAGCATTAAATCCAAATTAATCATCATAATGATTACTTTTTTTATATTTTCTACGTCCATTATTTTCTTTACTACAAAATATTTTTCAAATCAAGAAATAAAAAATTTGGAATTAAGTGAAGCATCGAATCAGCTGGATAAGGTGAAAGCCCTTATATCCTTTGAGCTTTATCATTTACATAGAGTTGTCGGGGATTGGTCGTATTGGGATGACAGTGCATTATTTATAAATGATCAAAATCAAGCTTATATTGATGAAAATTTATCGATAGAAACACTAGAAAATCTAAATATTGATATGATGCTTTATATGGATGAATCGCATCAACTCATTCATATGACGCATTATGATTTTGAGTCGAGAACACAAATTGAGAATTCAGAAGTTGCAGAAAGAATTATAGTCTTCCATGAACAGGGGTTTGAAGGTGAACACCAAGAATATTTAGGTCTTTTGCAATTTGATGGAAAACTTATGCTCATCGCATCTCGTTATATCTTACCAACAGATTTATCTGGCCTTCCTTTAGGACATTTAATTTTTGTTCGCATTTATGATGATGCAGAACTTGAACTTATCGAAGATATTTTTGGTTTCAAAGTGAATTTAGTACCCATTTTCGAGTTAAAACAATCAGATTTTGAAGTCCAATTTATCAATCAGAATGAAATGATTGTTTATGGAACACTGGATACACTCGATCAAGATGAATCACTATTGTTATCTCTTACTTTGAATAGATTAGACGCAAGTATTGTCCAATTTCTAAATCAAGCTTTGTATTATAGTTTAGCATTGAGTGCGTTTATTTTGTCACTCATCTTATTTAGCGTATTGAAAAATCATTTTACAGATCGAATCGAGTTACTTGTTAATACACTCAAAAACTATCAAAATGATACCGATTTTAAATTACCTACCTTATTAAATTCGAAAGATGAAATCCATGAATTGACACATGAAATCAGCTCAATTATTAACCAAATCAATCGTAAGAATAAGCACATTTATGAGTTAGCATATATAGACCCATTGACTGGGTTAGATAATCGCAACAAGTTATACGACTATCTCGCAAATAAAATTGATTCAATTGATTCCTCAAAAACATTATGGCTTCTTCATTTTGATATTGATTATTTTGCTCACGTTAATACACATTATGGATTTGAAATAGGTAATTTATACATCAAGAAAATTGCCTCTATCCTTGAGACAACCATCCAAGATTTAGGTATGGTAGCAAGACTATATGCAGACCAATTTTTGATTTCAGTTGAAGGCATTTCATTAGAGGAAGTTGTTCTGCTTGCACAACAACTCATAGACAAAATGAATCTCGATCAAGATGTTGGTGATTTTAAAATTTCATCTCATGCCAGTATAGGTATTGTCCAGTATTCAAATTTTGCATCAACACCAGATGAGATGGGACAAAGAGCATATGAAGCCTTAGTTCATGCAGAAAAATTGGGTAGAAACCAGTTTTATGTTTACGATGAACAGTTAAATCAGAAAATTCAAAAGCATACTAAAATTTTTAGCCATTTAAAAAGTGCGATAAAGTATAACGAATTTCACTTGGTTTATCAACCCCAAATTGATATGACAACTAAAAAAATTATTGGATTTGAAGCACTTATTCGATGGGTTCATCCCCAAATGGGTTTTATTAGTCCACTTGAGTTTATTGAAATTGCAGAATCTCAAGGATATATTAATCAGATTGGTCAGTGGGTTCTCAATACCGCATGTGAAGAAATGAGTACACTCTTTAAAAGGATTGGTCAAACATTGCCTTTTTCTGTCAATGTGTCAGGAAACCAATTTAAGAATGGAAAGATATTAGAACAAGTCGATGAAGCTTTAGCAATGATGAATCTTTCTCCTGAGTTACTAGAACTTGAAATTACTGAGTCTACCTTTATCAATTGGGGCAAGGATGAGCTTTTTATCCTTGATCAATTAAAATCAAAAGGTGTTGTTATATCAATGGATGATTTTGGAACGGGATATTCATCTTTATCCCAAATTCACGACATGCCTTGTGATATCGTTAAAATTGATTCCAAATTTATATGGGGTATCGGCAATCAAAAAACTGAAAGAATATTATCCCATGTTTTAAAACTGACAAAAGAACTCGGAATGACTGTCATAGCAGAAGGTGTAGAAACTGATTTACATGAAGCATTTTTAATCAAACATCACTGTAGACTTGCTCAAGGCTATTATTACTATAAACCTATGAAAATAGATGCAATCATTAATCTTATGGAAGAAATTAAAAAAACAGACATTTAACCGTCTGTTTTTTGTCATTATCCTTTGAGTTGAGTCACGTAATAAATTGTTCCAATTATGGCGATTACAATGGTTAGTCCACCTAAGATTTGAACTAATCGAATGGATATAGGACGAAACATCATACTGTTTCTCCATGGCAATCCACGCATATGACCTTTAAATGTGGTAACTCGTAAAAATAAATCAGGAAAAATCAGCATCCATAAACCATATAAGATAGCTACAATACCTAAGACTAGAATTCCTATTTGTGCTGGATTCATAAATAAAGCCCCCCTTTTTTATGTTTACATTAAGTGTATACTTATACGTTTTAAATGTCAATAGTATCTTTTATATAAGATTTTTTTTACCTAATTTAGATTATATATCCAAATCATGATATACTTGACGTATCTCATATCCAAATGGGGGGAATCTACTTGGAATGCAAAAACTGTAACACAAAACTTAATCAAACGATGGAAAGATGTCCAATTTGTGGCATGAAAAATGGACTATTTAGAGGTCAGCCAGAAATCATAAAAACAGATAAAGAAGAGACTAGAATCACAATTGATCAAGAAAGAAAACCTACACAAGGATTTCAGGCTTATCTTGATTTTTGGATAAGATTCTTTAACTTTAAAGATGAGTCAACAAGGCATGAGTTTTTAGTTGCCTTATTAGGAAATCTAATCTTAGTTGTTTTCGCTGCTTCACTGACATTAACCTTTAATCAAGCATTATTTGTTCAAATATGGATGTATTTTCCTCTGGCTTATATGGTCATTCATTTTTCGATTACATTGAGAAGACTTTTAGATGTCGATTGTAGCAGATTTCAAATCCTATTTTTCTATATCCCAGCAACTTTATTCATTTATCTCATGAGAGCAATCAAATTGCCATGGCTACTTTGGGCCATTGTGGGTTTAATCTTAGGATCCATGATTTTATATCTCATCATTCAGTTACTTAGAAAAACACCAGAGGATTTGTCTATGATTGATAACTCCATAAAAAAATCATTTGCAGAAATTAGAGAACAAAACTTTGGAGGTTTCACTGAGTTTAAATCCAATATGATGGTGAGTCATCGATATCATCATCCTAGAAGACCTCTAGGTATTCCTCGAATCAAAAGAAGATAAGGAGAATGATTATGGCTAAAGCAATTGGTATAGGTGGTATTTTTCTTCATTTTAATGGAGACAAAGCAGCATTGTTTGATTGGTATGAAAAAAATCTAGGGCTTGAGTTTTCTCGGTATGGAACAGGATTTTTATCGGGTGAACAACTCATGGTTCTTACCATGAAACGTGATAACACACCCAATTTTCCTTACTTGAATTTTAGAGTCGACGATATTGAGTCTTTAGTCAAACATCTAAAAAATGAATCTACTACCATCTTAGCTGATGTTAAAGATTATGGTTATGGAAAGTTTGCAACATTCAAAGATCCCTTTGATAATGTGATTGAACTCTGGGAAGCAGATGAAAAAACCTATCAATCCATGGTATTAGAAGAAATTAAAAAGTACAATCAAAAAAAGCAATCCCAATAGCATAAAATCTAAAGCATGATAAAATCATTTTATGAGGTGATATGACATGATCTATGATGTTAAAGATGTTGATGCCTATCTAAAAGCCATTCCAAAAGACCGTGTTGAGGCGATTCAAATGCTTAGACAAGTTATCTTAGGACATTTGCCAGAAGGCTTTGAAGAAGATATTCAATATGGGATGATTGGCTATGTTGTCCCATTATCCATCTATCCGAAGGGTTACCATTGTAAACCGAACACACCACTACCTTTCATGTCAATTGCATCTCAAAAGCATTCAATTAATCTATACCATATGGGTGTTTATGCACATCCTGGCTTAAATGATTGGTTTGTTTCTACATATGAAGAGACATTTCAAAGGAAACTTGATATGGGCAAGGGATGTTTTAGATTTAAAAAGATTGAACATATTCCTTTTGATTTGATTGCACAGTTATGCCTAAAAATGAGTGTTCAAGATGTGATTGATATGTATGAAGATAAGTGATCACTTGTGTGGTCTCTTTTTTTAGCTAAAGCATGAAGTATTCATAAGAAAACGATGGAAATCACGACTAATATGATAAAATAATACTAGTCAAACGATTGCATTAGGAGGTCTTTTCATGTTATATGAACCCATTCGATTCAAAAATTTAACCATAAAAAATAGAGTGGTGATGCCACCTATGTGCATGTATAGTGCAGACACTTTAGGATTTGCAAATGATTTTCACCTTGTTCATTACGGTTCTCGTGCCTTTGGTGGTATTGGGTTAATCATCCAAGAAGCAACCGCGATAGCACCTGAAGGCAGAATTTCTATCCACGATTTAGGTATATGGTCAGATGCACATATTTCTGGTCTTAAAAAAATAGTTGATATCATTAAGAGTCAAGGTTCAGTTGCAGGTATTCAAATAAATCACGCCGGTAGAAAATCTAAAACGGATGATCCCATGGGACCTTCTGCACTTTCTTACAGTAGTGATTACCAAATACCTAGAGAAATGACAATCCTTGATATCAAACGTGTCGTATCAGAATTTAGAGATGCAGCCAGACGTGCAGATGAAGCAGGATATGATGTTTTAGAGATTCATGGTGCACATGGGTATCTTATTTTTGAGTTCTTATCTCCGATATCCAATCAAAGAAGTGATCAATATAGCGATGGCAAAGTTTTTTTAAGAGAAGTGATGGAAGCTGTTACATCCGTTTGGCCAAAAGATAAAGTGCTTGGTATAAGAATCTCTGCAACTGAGTATGTCAGTGATGGCGCAACACCGGAATCAATTGCAGAAGCAATCAATTATGTTAAAGATTTGGGCTTAGATTTTATTGATGTTTCCTCAGGAGGTAACGTCTTAGTCAAAATTAATGCATATCCAGGATACCAGTTAGATTTAGCTAAAAAAATAAAAGAACTTACAGGAATTCCTGTCATAGGTGGTGGATTAATCACAGATCTCAAAATGGCTGAACATGCGATTAGTTCAGGACGCGCTGACATGATTTATTTAGGACGTGTTCTTTTAAGGGATCCTTATATCGTCATTAATCAAGCAGGTGAAGTTGGATATGAAATCGAATATCCTGTTCAATATATCAGAGGTAAAAAATTATGATCAATTTGACATTAAGACCTGTAACAGGAGATAATTTTAGTCAAGTTGTCAAATTATCAGAGACACTCACTGACTATCAAAAGACATGTGTCGCACCAAATATGGTGTCTTTAGCACAAGCTTATGTCAATTATGATAGAGCTTGGCCAAGAGCCATTTATGTAGGGGAAGAAGTTGTTGGTTTTGTAATGCTTGCACTTTTCGATGATGATATTCCTCAAGTTGATCAACCTGCTTATTTTCTTTGGCGTTTCATGATGGCAAAAGACCATCAACAAAAAGGATATGGAAGAAAAGTACTTGATTTGATAGTAGGTAAGTGCAAAGAAGATCAAATTAAAGCACTTTATACATCAGCAGAATATCAAGGTGAGCAACCACTCAAGTTTTATTTAAATTATGGGTTTAAAGATACAGGAATTATCGATGATGGAGAGAAAGTATTAAAATTAGAGATTTGATCCTCGATATGAAGGGGATTTATCAACAAGGAGTAACATAATTATGATGATCATGAAAGATGAAGCCATCATCAGAGCTGCAGAAGCTAAAGATGCAGATATCTTAACCCATTGGTGGAATGATGGAGAGATTATGGCGCATGCAGGGTTTCCCAATGGCTTAAACCAAAAAATTGAAAAAACACTTTTACAAATCGAACAAAATAATCAAGGTCTTTCAAAGCGATGCATTTTAGAAGTTCATATGAAACCTATAGGCGAGTGTAATTTTAGTATTTTTGATCATAAAGCAGAGATTGGAATCAAAATCTGCGATAAAAATTATCAAAATCAAGGATTCGGCACGATTTTTTTGAAGATGCTCATTCATTATCTTTTTACGGATGAAACATTAAATGGATTACATAGGATTGATAAAATCATACTAGATACGAATCTAAACAATACACGCGCTCAACATGTCTATGAAAAGTTAGGTTTTACTAAACTTAGAGTGAATAAAGATATTTGGAAAGATCAACTAGGAGTCAATCAATCTTCAGTTGATTATGAGATGGTTAGAAAGAGTTATTTAGATTCAAAATCGTCATAACAAAAAAGAAAGCGTCATCACATTGGCGTTTTCTTTTCTTAAACCTCAAGGGTTGATAAGCATGTGATTAAAATTTGAATCAAGTAAAAATCCTTCATTCAAATTTCATCTAGAGTATGCTATAGTGGTAGTATATGCTACAGATGGAGAATTTTATGCAACTTGAAATGATTAAAAAAAATACTGAAAACAGGCAGTTTACTAAACAATCGCACCTCGTATATCTTAGCAGTGCGATCATAACGATTCTTGTTTTACCACTTTTTATATTCGTTGGTAGTATCCCCATCATCATCTTAAATTCACTATCGATTTTAGCATCCATATCTGCAGTCGTCCTCAATAAAAAGAAATATTATGGTCTTGCAGCTTTAGTCTTTATCGTAACAATTACACTGCAAACATTTGCAGAGACGATTTTTTTTGGTTTTGCTCCTGGCTTTATCTTCTATTTTTTTAACCTAGCTGTTCTAACAATATTTACCAATTGGAAGGGATCTTTTAGATTCATCGGTGTTTTGATTCAAGGATCACTACTTATCCTTGCTTTCTTCTTACTTTACAATCAAGCGCCCCTCTATCAAATGCCTGAACTCTACATCAAAATCTTCTTAGTAATCAATGTGACTTTAAATATAATAGGTGTTGCTAATTCTGCAAATTATTATATGATTATCGTTAAAGATATTCAAAAAAGGTTATCAAAACTCGCTATGACCGACTATTTAACAGCACTACCCAATCGAACAGCGTTTTCTATTTTGTTCGATGAAAAAATTATTACATCGCATGAAAAACAGCATCCTTTATCCATATTGATGATGGATGTTGATCATTTTAAGCAAATCAATGATTCTCATGGTCACTTATGTGGTGATGCTATCTTAAAGCAAATAGCAGAAATCCTTCATAATATCAAAGATCAAACAGACCTAATCGCAAGATATGGTGGTGAAGAATTTATCTATGTCTTACCGCATCATTCTTTAAAAGAAGTTAAGGAACGTGCCGAATTCATTAGACATAAGATTGAATCAGAATCATTCATCTATATGTCTAAAACTTTTCAGTTAACCATAAGTATTGGAGCCTTACTCATTGAAAGACCGCTCTTACAGGATGTTTCGATTTATTTAGATAAGGCAGATGCTTTATTATATAAAGCAAAAACGCTAGGTAGAAATTGTGTTGTTGCAGAAATCTTTAAGAAACCATCATGACAAAGTGGTTGTTAAATCATCAATAAAATGCTAAAATAAAATTATAGATGATACATTAGACTTGAGGTCAATATGAAATATATTGCACATCGTGGGATGTCCACGAAAGCACCAGAAAATACCATACCCGCATTCACACTTGCTGCATCTGAACAAAGATTTTATGGCATAGAATGTGATGTTCAAACGACAAAAGACAATCAGTTTGTCATCTTTCATGATGATGATTTAAATCGTATGGCCAAAGCGAAAGTTAAACTGAGAGATTTGACTTATGAAGAACTTCAAGCATATGAAATCAAAAGAGGTAATAAGGTTAAATCCTATATGGGATTAAAGATTCCTCTATTAACAGAATTATTGGATATCTGTTCTTTTTTTAATAAGACAGCTGTGATTGAAATCAAATATGTCAACGATATTACGCTTTTAACAGATTTAGTCAATTTACTCGACCAATATATCGGCGTTCACGTGATTTTTATATCATTTAATTTAAATTATCTTAAATACATCCGTGCCATATCTAACATTGAGCTTCAGTTTCTTGCAGATAAATTTAACGAAGACCAAATCTACGATTTAAGAGTCAATGCTATTGATGTATCTTTGAACAAAGATATCGTCAAAAAACCACTCATTTCCAGGTTAAAAAAAGAAGGATTTAAGATTGGTGTCTATACAGTCAACGATAACAAAGAAGCTCTCAAAATGCAAAACTTTAAAATAGATTATCTGACAACAGATAAATAAAAAAGGTGAAAAAATGAAAATATCCGTCGGTGGAATGATCGCATCTGGGAAATCGACCTTAGTTAAAAGACTTGGGGACGCATTAAATATGCCTGTGATGGAAGAGTTTGAAAAAGATGATGAAGTCTTCAATACTTTACTCAAATGGCTATATGAACAAAAAGATAATGTTGAAATGCTGCTTCAAATCTATTTTATTCATAATCATTGGTTGAACCAACAAAAATATGAAAATAACTTCATTGTGGACCGTGATTTGGTTGAACACTGGCTATTTGCTCAACACAATCTAAAGAGCATGCCGACCATTATGAATATGTATAATGGTGTCTTCCACGCCTATATGAATCAAGTAAAACAACCAGATTTATATATTGTCTTAGATGTGGATTGGGAACATTTCAAAGAGCGTGTCATGAATCGTGGAAGATCTCAAGAAATTGAGAATTTCGATAAGAACAAAGATTATTTCTATAATCTTTTGAAAGATTATACAACCAAAGTTGTTGCCCAATGTGCAGTATACAACATCCCATATGTCATCATTAATACCAATAATCTTACAGAAGATGAAGTCTTTGATGTGACACTCAAAACGATTAAAGAACACAAATTAGTTTCATTCAACTATGAACACCAAATTTAGTTTGGTGTTTTCTTTTTCTCATGATATAATTTGATTATCAGTTCATGATTGGGGGGGCATCACATGAAGTATATGAGCATGTTTTTAGTTATTCTTTTTGTTTTATTTTTATCCGGGTGTTCCAGATCTTTTTTGACCTATGAGGAAAATAGATATTATTTAACAGATGGTATATCCACATATGAACATCATGGGGATGAAATCTATGTCGAATCATTTAACTTATACACGAGGTATCAGTTTTCATTTACGAATACTTTTGTAGACCATATCAAGGGAACAAACATTTATACCGTCAATTATCCAGGGGGACTTGTTTATCGATGCGAGGAAAACCTTTGTACAAAAATAGAAGGCTCGGGTGTAGCTACCGAAGATCCATCGGGTTTTAAAACATTGTTTGCTACAAGTCAACCATCGGGAAATACCTTTGGTAAAGTCTTTTTAACTATTGTGGGTATTTTGATGATGGTTTTTGGCGTGCCTTTTGCAGTGAGCAGGGAAAATGCTATTGGGTTATTTAAGTTTCGAGCTTCAATAAGTCTCATGTACAAACATGCAGAACCTAGTGAATTGGGGATTAAATTAACAAGAATATCTGCAGGTATTGTTGCACTCCTAGGCTTGTTAGCAATCATCATGGCACTTTTTGTAGGATTTAATGGGTAATTTTATAAGAATTTGTTCCACATCATTCGAATTAGAGGATAATTTATGAAAAAATTGGGTTTTATCTTGGTTTTATTATTTATATTAGCTTTATCTGGGTGCATCAAACAACGTGTTAAGATTTATGAAGATCGAGAGTTTGTTCAAGCTGATGATGGACATTTTTACTCAGAAGATGATGTCATCTATCAAAATTATTTAAATGACTATGAAATTTTGACATTCAGTTTCCTACCTGGAACTTTAACTATTTATCATGAGGGATACTATTCATACAGCACATCACCGGCACTATCTTTTGTTTGTCAGTATTCAACATGTTCTGGACAGCTTCATATTGCGACTGATGAACAAAGAAATTCATTTCATCTTCTAACTCAAACATTTAATAGTAACCGAAGCATGACTCGAGAAGATATCGGAAACAGTCAATCATTTTACAGGTCATTAGCGTTTATGGTGTTTTCTTTTGGACTTCTTATGTATCGATATAATGTCTTAGAGAAAAGAAAGCTTGATAAACAAAAAAGATGGGTTGACCAAGAACAAAAATCGGATTTATGGCTTAAAATCTTTTTGATTGCATCTATGATAGGAATGATACTCACCCTTTATTTTGTACAGTTTATTTAAGCAAAGAGAAAAGGGAAGTTCCAAAACGGAGCTTCCCTTTTTTGATCATTTGAACTACTATTTCGAGGAGGAGTTCAGAATTTATTAAGCAGGTTCAGTAATGGTGAGTGTTCTTTCGTATACTTGCTCATTACCTAACCAGTCAGTTAATGTATAGATCAGTGTATATGTGCCAACAACAGATGTATTGATGGTATAAACACCTGCATTTAAAGTGACTAAACCTTCAGTTGCACTTGTAATCACAAGCGTTGGAACTTTTGCAAAATCACCAAACTTAAGACCGGTGAGTGGATTAAATGTTGCATTTTGAACGACAGTCGCTGCAGGTGCGAAGAAGTATGGGGCAACATCATCTTTTGCATAACCCACAAGTGTTAAGGTCACATCATCAAAATAAACCTTGGTTGCTGCACTACGTTCTGGTTTATCAGCTTCAATTAAGCCTAAGAAGAAACCAATTTTCGCATCTGCAGTACTCATACGTCCATTATGAATGACTAAATTAAAGGTTGTCCATTCTGGTGTAAGTTCTACTTGGTGAAGTGTATAGTTTGCAAAATTATCAGAAGCATTTTCAAAGATGACACGAATATCTCTTGCAACATCAGCTTTAGCTCTAAAACTTAAGATATAAGTAGAACCAGCTTCAAATTTGAATGCATTTCTTTGGAAGAATTGAATGCTATGTGGAATCGTTGAAACATTCGTAATGTTGATTTCAATATGACCATCAACAAATTGATGAGGATCCCAAGTACCTGCAGTCGCACCAGCTTTGAGTGTCCAACCATTATTGGCGTCTAAGTTTGTAATGGTTGATTGAAGATCGAAACTACCATCAACGAAAACAATTCTTGGATCTGGCATAGAAGCTTCTGCAACAACAGTCACGATTCTTGTATGTGTTAAGGTGTTACCTGAGGCATCAGTCAGTGTATAAACAATATCATAATCACCTGGAACATCAACATTGACAGTACCCGTATAAGAAATATCAGCAACAGTCAAAGTTTTATCCACGTGATCATAAACACGTAGTCCAAGCATTGGATCAAAATCAGTGCCTTGCATCCAAATAGTATCCATTGCACCCCAAATTTGTGGCTTTTCAGTATCTGGAGAAAGACTTAAAATTCTTTCAACCTTGACATCATCTAAATAAATACGGGTTGGATGAGATAGTGAATGAATATTGCCTGCAAAAAACGAGAATTTACCATTGGTGAAGGATGCTGTTGTATGATGATATTCATAAACATATTCGACCCAATCATTGGTTAAATTAAAGTATGCAGCAAATCTGACACCACCTGATTCTAAGTTAAGTTGAAGTGGTCTAGGATCATCAGCTTTCGCTTTAAATGAAATACGGTACATATGACCTTCAGTGACGGTTCTATTTAAGTGATAAAATTGAACCGCATGGAAAACAGAAACAGTTTCAAAAATGTCAATGATTGCAACGCCATCTTTGATTTCAACATTCCATTGTCCACTACCATGCCAACCCCAACCTGCACCAGCAGCTGCTGGAGCACTTTGATCTGTTTCAAAATCACCATTATAAAGGACAAATGTTGTTGGAATCGAGCCATCAGCAGGTGTGACAATGACATGTCTAGTCTTGGTTGTTACATTACCTGACTTATCTGTTAGTGTATAGACTAAATCATAATCACCAGGCACATCAACATTAACTTCACCAGTTACAACAATAGATTGTGGTGTTAAACTCTTATCCACAATATCAAAGACTGTAACTCCAGTCAGTGGATTAAATGGAATACCTTCAACCACTTGGATATCTTCTACACCAAACATGAGTGGGGCATCGTTATCAACTAAGTATCCAACAAGCTCTAAAGTAACATCATCTAAATAGAAGGTTGTTGCTGGAGAGTTTGATTCAACTAAGCCAACGAAGAAAGCAAACTTACCATTGGTGAAACCACCACCATTCACAGTAATTAAAGCTTCATAAGTTGCCCATTCTGTCGTAATATTAACAACTTGGAACCAGTTAACAGTTGTACCAGCTTCTAAAGATAGACGAATCGATCTTGCTTGATCAACTTTTGCTCTGAAGGTTAACAAGTAAGTTGCTTGTGTATCAATGATTCTATTTTGTTGATAGAATTGTGTGCCATGAGGAACAGTGCCTACATTGGTCACAACCTTTGTCATAATACCATCAGCAATCGTGACAGTAAATGTACCAGCACCATGCCAACCCCAACCATCAACAGCAGGCTGAGCATAAGGCGTACTTTGATCCACTGAGAAGTCACCATTAACTACAAAGAAACTATTGACTGGCATATCTTCAGCTTCTTTAACATGAATCGTTCTTGTATAGACGCCAATATTACCTGCTGCATCTTCAATAGTATATGTAATCGTGTATGT
Organism: Acholeplasmataceae bacterium; assembly: GCA_030603805.1. Lineage (GTDB taxonomy): Bacteria > Bacillota_I > Bacilli_A > Acholeplasmatales > Acholeplasmataceae > Peloplasma. The sequence goes on along the minus strand of JAUVXD010000004.1, from coordinate 120,713 downwards.
ACCGACTGTATTGACATCAAGGTTAGAATCAACAACAACATTTGATAGTGTTAAATCTTTATCAACAGCATCAAAGACAGTCACATTCGTGAGTGGATTGAATGCAATACCCTTACGGATAATATAATCTTCAATGCCTCTTAAGATTGGAGCTTCTTCATCTGTAATGGTTAAGATTCTTTCGATATTGACGTTATCTAAGTAAATGGTTGTTGGCACTGAATTTGAACCAACTAAACCCATAAAGAATGCAAACTTACCATTGGTGTATCCTGGGAGGATATGATCAATATAAATGGTGTAAGTGACCCATTCAGTTGTAAGATCAACGATTTGATCGAATCTTCTTGAAGTACCTTCTTCAAGTGCAACTTGAATAGGTCTTGCGATATCTGCTCTTGCATCAAATGTAATCTTATAGATTCTGCCTTGTTCAATGATTCTATTTTGTTGATAGAATTGAACTCCAAATGTAGTTGTTCCTAACGTATGGACATTGATGATGGCCATGCCATTTTGAATTCTCGCATCAAAGGATGCTGCACCATGCCAGCCCCAACCATCCACAGCAGGTTGTGCATATGGGGTAAGTTGATCAACAGAGAAATCACCGTTTACAACTACAAATGTTGAAGGTGCAAATCCTTCATTGACAGTAATCGTTCTAGTCACTGTTCTCACATTGCCTGAGGCATCAGTGAGTGTGTAAGTTAAGATGTAATCACCAGGCACCATGATATTAACAGAACCAGTAATAACGATATCATTCACTGTTAAAGTTGCATCCATATTATCTGAAACTGTGATACCAAAGAGAGGATCAAAGGCTTGACCTTGGTCAATTTGACGATCGATTGCTCCTGTAATGGTTGGTGGTGTTGTATCTTCAACACCTGTAATTTCTTCAAACTTGACGTTATCTAAATAAACTTTCGTGAGGGCGTTACCATTAGCGATATAACCAGCAGTTGTTCCGCCACCAAAAATGAGTTTACCATTGGTAATGGTAGGTACTGTGACATGGAAAATGATTTCATAAGTCTGCCAATCAGTTGAAAGCATATGTGCTTCGTCAAAATAACCTACATATTGCGCGTTTTCAAGTTTTGTTACAATCGCTCTTGGAGTATCAGCTTTTGCATCAAATGAGAACTTAAAGCTCTTGCCTTGAGGAATGGTTAGGTTAGGTTGAGAGAATTGTGAACTCCACCACTGGCTACCATTGGCTGTAATGTTATACTCTAATACACCATTAACGATTTGAACAGTACTTGCACCACCTTCACCTGCCCAATGTGTCCATGTGCCTTCTAAAGGTTCACTAAAATCACCATTGGTAATAAAGAGTTCTGATGTCGGTGCAACTCGAACAACAAGCTGACGAGATTGAACAGTTTGATTACCAGCGCTATCTGTTACAGTATAAGTAATCGTGTAAATACCTGGGGTATTCACATCATAAGTACCTGTAACAACAATTAAGTTTGTAATCGTACCATCAATATTGTCGATTGCAGAGACTCCTGCGAGTGGATTAAAGGTTTCACCAACGTTGATCACTGCATCAGTAACACCGAAAAGTAGTGGTGCTACTGTATCAGCAGGTGTTGGATCGGATGGATCAACAATGGGATCCGTTGGTTCGCTTGGAATCGTAGGATCTTCAGGTTTGCATGCGAATAAAACAAGTGCAAACAAGATCATAAAGCATGTGAGTAATAGTTTTTTCATATTTTCCTCCGTTTTATTTTGACGCGTTTTCGCGGGTCAAATCTATTTTGCTAATTTTTTGAGCTTATACCATCTAAACCCTAAGAAACCAAAACCACCAAGGAGTGCAGTTGATCCGATGACGATCGGGATAATTAATCCTAATGGAACTTCAGCTGTAGGTTCTTCAGGTTCAGGAGCTGGAAGTTCAAAGACAAATTCGATCAAATCACTTGTAATAACAATCGGTCTACCATCTGGAAGTGAACTGGTAAATGTTGTATAACCATAGACAGTACCCGGAAGTAAGACAGAAGTTAAGTTTCCTTGAGCATCTAAAATCATACCTGTGTTGTTTGGATCAAATAAAGTATAAGTCGGCATGAGTGGATATGTCAGTCCATTGGGTGTTTCAATTCTTGCATTAACTTTAAATGCTTGTGATTCTCCAATGATGTAGTTATATCGATAAGATTCGATTTCTAAGCGGTTAAATGTGTTTTCATAATAGCCAATAAAATCTGTGGTTAACCCGTGAGCACCATAATTAAAGTATGTATTAAGCATCGCAAGTTCATTGAGTGTCCATGGCCATACCGTGAGTCCTCTGTGAACAATCGCTTTAATAAAATCTTGAGTCAGTGGACCAAAGTTTGGATTAAGGGTTGCGTTAATTGGAACAATGCTTGAAATCATATTCGACAAGGATGTTTCAACACTTTGTGCATTTAAGACAGATGAGTTTAACCAACCATTAGCCATTTCTGGATAAACTTCATTAAATCTTCTAATATTTTGAGCTTGGAAGGTGATGATAACGACTTGATCATACATATCGAGTTCTTCAACAATTTGAGCTGTCAAATCAACAAGCATGTCATTGGTCGGTTTGAGTTCAACAAACACCACAACCCCAGTGCCTTTAATGGCTGTCAAGTATTCAGTTAATGTAGGGATTTTAATATCGGTTCGATCACTTTGTGGGTCTCTCAAATAAATCGCTTTAAGTTGATGGAGGAAAGCACCTGCAACAGTAATGGAATCAAAATCTGGAGCTGTTCTGGCTGTATTATTGTCATGGAGTACAATCACTTGCATATCAACCGTTAAATGAATATCAATTTCAAGAATATCTGTGCCTTTTTCAATCGCAACCAGTGATGATTCAATGGTATTTTCTGGAGAAGATGTCCCACCGTTATATAAACCACGATGTGCAATCATTAAAGGTCTTCTTAAATGGGTATTTGCAGGGAAAGTTGCCATAATCTCAAATAGACCTTGGTAATTTTGAGCAACAATGCCATTAGCACCAGAAAGAAGTGCTTTAAGTAAAGAAGGTGTGTCATCTTGAGCAGTTGTCCAAACAGTCATCAGTCTTTGTTGCATATAAAAGACTTTATCGCGATCTAAAAGGTGAATTGGGATGATGGATGCTACAGCTTGAGCTCTGTTCGTTTCTCTTCTAATATCAAGTAAATCTTCAGTTGTAAGTTCCAAAACGTCTGTCATTGGATAATGTTTAACGCCACGGATCACGCCATGAACTTCTCTTGCTGCTAGAATGGCTTCATTAGAATCTGAGACAAAGAAAACATCAATGATTCTACTAGATCTTAAATATTCAGCAATTAAAACCGCAGTTTCAGTGTCATTTGAATAAATGGCTGGTATAACTTTACCATCAATATCGATGAGTAATTCGTTAAGACTCATGATGACTTCACCAGCTTGGTTTAAGACATCTAAATCATGATTAACTCTCAATATAGCAGTTGCTGGTCGGATACTGGATTTAAGAGTTTCTATTTCAGAGGCATGATTCAGCCATACAATTGATGTTGCAGGTGCAATAATACCTGTTGTTGGTTGATAAACATCGACAATTTGTGTGAATTCATAACGTTCTTCAGTGATGTATGTTTCAGGTAATGTGATTTTGATGTTGTCATAATAAACAGTCACATTATCTGCTTGAACACCAATACGTCCATTATCATATTCAAACATGCCATCATAAGTTAAAACGACAGTGTCATTAATCGATTCTATGATTCTAGTTTCTAAAACATCAAGTTTAAGACGATATGTCTTTGCAGGATCGATAGCCTCAAAATAAGATGCAGTCATGGGAACATTCCATGCACCTTGGACTCTTTTGGCAAATTCTACACCATTGGATGCAGTAGCATCCTGTCTTACTGCCATTTGATAGTAGTTTTCTGTGGTATATCTAAACAAGACTGATGTCCAACGCGCACTATTAGCAGCAACCGTCATCCGCATATCTGCTTCGATGATGTAATTAGAAAAACCAGCAAGATAAGATGGAAATAAAACGATTGTACTTGGACTAAGCATCAAACGTTGATTGTTAATGGCAGCAGAACCACCTTGTTGTCCTACGTTGTTGAGTAATGTTAATGATGAAGGCAGTGCGCCATTTGGATAGTTAAAATCTTCTTCATAAATAATATATTCAGTTTCTGATGCTAATTTTGTGATAAAGTAAACAGTCATTGTTGTACTTTGGTAAGTTAAAGTGATGGGAAACACACCTTTTGAACTGATGGATACAGAGTTTCCACTGATTTGAACTGCTGGATCCGATGAAGCAAGCGTTCCTTGATTCATTGTGATGGTACCAAATGTATGCGTAACAGAAACAGTAGAAGTGTCTAATGCTTCACCTACATTTAATAAAACGTGGTTGCTTTCGGTTGTCACTTTAGTTTGTGCTTGAATCACAAAATTTGATGCTGTCATATTGACGAATAAGATTAACATCAACACAAGTAATAAAGCACTCATTAATTTTTTCATTGTTCTGACCTCTCTTATGTGGGAAAACGATTTCCTATTTAACTAAAAAATAATATCGCATTCTTTGAGTAAGAGGAAATCGTTTTCCCTCTTTCTACAAAAAATAAGTGTTTTCAGCGACTTCTTTTGGAAACACTCTGGCGTAATCGTGGTTGTATGCGGTTACATTTTGATTATATAGGAAACTGTTTTCCTTGTCAACATAAAAACATTCATTTTTTATTCAGTTGTATCTCTTTCAATAAGATCAACTGGAATATAGGTCACCTTATGTTCGTTATTTCTATTTTCTTCAATATAACCTAAGAGTATTTTAGCTGCAGTTGTACCAATAGCTTTTGTATCTTGCACAATTGTGGAAAGCGCAGGAACAAAATACTTAGTAAAATCGATATCATCATATCCAATAACTTGAATGTCTGAAGGAATCTTATAGCCATGATGCTCAAGTGCGCGAATTAAACCAAACGCGATCACATCTGAAAAGACGAAGATTAACTTCGGTACTTTCTTTCGTTTCGCAATTTCTTCACCAATGGCATATCCTGAATCTGAGGAGAAGCCGTTTGTGATGTATAGGTTTTGTTCACCCTTGTCAAAACCATAAAAATCAAAGAGTCGATTGAATTCATGCATTCTTTCTGCAAAAGATCTTGATGTAATAGGTCCGGTGACAGCAATGAAGTTCTCAATTTGCTTTTTTAGTGCATATTCAAACATCTTTTGAACACCCATACGATCATCACAAATGACTGTATGAAGGTTTTTCATTTGAATATCTGTAGAAACAACGGGAAAATCCGAGTTAACGACTTGGATGATATTCGGATTATTGATATTACCCATGATAATTAAGACACCATCAACCTTTTTATTTTGACACCAATCTAGATAAGTCATTTCATTTTTCCCAAGCTTGCTCACAATCATGACTATTTCATATCCCATTTTTTCAACATAGGACTTAAAAGATTGTAGAATGCGACTGAAAAAAGGGTGCTCGAATCCAACAAGTGATATGTCGGAATAAATCACACCAATGGTCCAACTTTTCTTAGAACTCAATTTTCGAGCACTAGACATGGCAACATATCCAGAAGATTCCACGTATTTTAATACACGTGCTCTTGTCTCAGGGCTGATTCTGCCTTTGTTGTTGACAATCTTTGAAATTGTACTTGGTGCCAAGTTTAGCTCCTTGGCAACATCAATAATGGTCTTTTTCACAAAGCCACCTCAATACTATTATAACGAAAATGATGTAAAGTAAACCCTCATTCACAATAACATCGCATTTTATCAACTTAAGATTATATGAATGAATAATCATAGAAATGAATATGAAAGAAATCGGTTTCATCTCTTTTCATAGCAATTGTGCAGCGTCAAGTAAACCATATCAAAAACTTTTCTTAAAAGAAGCTTTAAAAAAGAGAAGTAAAACGCTTTCATTATGGAAACGGTACCACAAAAATCAGACGTTTTTTTGGTATAATTTGAGTATCAAACTATCAAAAGGAGAAAATTGAATCGAATGAGAAAATTTTGGCTTGTCATTGTTTTCGCTCTTATGGGATTGTTTCTTTTCGCATGTACTGACCCAATTAATCCAGGTCCAACAGATGCACAGCTTCTAGAAACAACCAAGACAGCGTTGTCACTACCGTCCTTAGAGGTCAGTGATGACTATTTCATCTTACCACATACTTTCGAACATGGCATTACCGTCGTATGGACATCCAATCATGCAAATATCACGATTGATGGTGTCTATGCTTTTGTCACAAGAGAATTACATGACCGAACTGTCGTGTTGACTGCAACGCTGACAAAAGGTGAAACATCGGTGACGAAAACATTTGATGTGGTTGTTAAGGGTACATTTGTTCCAGATCCAGTTGAAGACGTCATCATTACGGTCAAGTTTAATGTAACCGTACCATCAAACACACCACTCGATGGTATTGTTAGCATTGCCGGTTCTTTTGGAGGAGACCTACCTTCATGGAATCCAGCAGCTGAATGGGGTATTGCCGAAAAACAAAGTGTTACAACGTACACATTTGAAATCGTTTATACCAATCCCACATTACCACTAACCATTGAATATAAGTGGACAAGAGGTAATTGGGACACTGTAGAAAAGACAGCAGAAAATGAAGAAGTTTCTAATCGCACCTTAACCATTTCTGGATCACAAACGTTATACACAGTTAATGATACAGTAGAAAAATGGGCTGATTTAGAACTTGCTAACGACTTAATTATTACTGTGAACTTTACAGTAGAAGTGCCTGCAAACACACCTTATGAACAAGATATCGTGATTGCAGGTAGTTTTGGTGAAGGTCTACCAGCGTGGAATCCAGGAGATGCATGGGGTAAAGCAACACGCACAAGTCCGACAGAAGCAACCTTCCAAATTGTTTATACAAACCCAACCTTACCCATCACTGTTGAATACAAGTGGACAAGAGGTTCTTGGGCAACTGTAGAAAAAGATGCAGCAAATGATGAAATTTCTAACCGTACATTTGAAATCACAGGTGATGAATTAATTATCAATGTTGAAGATACAGTTGAAAAATGGGTTGACATGGTTCCATCAGAAGATTTTTCAATCAAGATTGTATTTAAAGTCAATGTTCCAGCCAATACACCAACAGAAGGTATAGTGAGTATTGCAGGTTCCTTTGGTGGTGATCTTCCTTCATGGAATCCAGCAGCTGAATGGGGTGTAGCAACACGTGAATCAATGATTGAATATGCTTTTGAAATTGAATATTTAAATCCAACCTTGCCATTTACCATTGAATATAAATGGACAAGAGGCTCATGGGAAACCGTTGAAAAAGATGCGTCAAACGATGAGATATCAAACCGTACAGTTACAGTTACAGGTAATCAAGGAATCATCTTTGTTGAAGATACAGTTGCTAAATGGGTTGACTTAGAACTTTCAACTGATGTCATTATTGTTGTTAAGTTTGAAGTTTTAGTTCCAAGCAACACACCTGCATCTGATATCATCAGTATTGCAGGATCCTTTGGAGGAGACTTACCTTCATGGAATCCGGCTGCTGAATGGGGTCAAGCTGAAAAGTTGAGCTCAACTGTTCATACATTTGAAATTACGTATATTAATCCAACATTACCGCTGACCATTGAATACAAATGGACAAGAGGATCTTGGGATAATGTAGAAAAAGATTTAGAAAACGGTGAAATTTCTAATCGTAGTGTTACCATAACAGGTGATCAAAATATCGTTTTAGTTAAAGATGTTGTTCAAAAATGGGCTGACATGGATCTTCCAGGAGATACCATAATTACCGTTAATTTCACTATCAATGTTCCAGTCAATACACCTGCTGAAGATAAGGTATACATTGCAGGTTCAATTGGTGCAGGTATTCCTGCATGGAATCCTAGCGCTGATGAAGGCGAAACACAAAGAGCAAGTGGGACTCAGTTTACCTTCCAACTTGTTTACACAAACCCAACGCTTCCATTTACCATTGAATACAAATTCACACGTGGTTCATGGGATTCTGTTGAAAAAGATTTAGAAAATGGAGAAATTAGCAATCGAACTTTAATCATTAATGGTACACAAGAAGTCATCAATGTTGAAGTGACTGTTCTTAAATGGGCAGATATTGAGCTCCCAATCATTATGACAGATGCTGAAAAAGTTGCTGAAGCAAAACAACAGCTTATCTTAGCACAAACCACAGTCACTGATAATTTTAATGTGCCACTTACAGGTGCACATGGTGCAACGATTATTTGGGATACAGCTGCAACAACTGTTTTAGCTATTGCTGCTGGTGAAATCACCGTCACAAGACCATTACATACAGTCGTTGTAGAACTTACTGCTGCAATTACGATTAATGACATCACTGACACAAAAGTCTTCTCAATTAAAGTGCTTGGTACAGAACCAACACAAGATGAACTTGATGTCATTACTGCTGCCAATGCACTAACTGTTTCATCACTTGCTAACTTAACTGCAGACCGTACTTTACCTCATACAGCAACACTCGATACAACCGTTTCTTGGACATCGAGTCATCCAGAATCCATCGAAATTCTTGTTGATTCAGAATCAGGTATTGTTACAGCGAAAGTTAATCGTTTAGATAATGCTGTTTCTAACATCACATTAACTGCAACTGTGAGCAAAAATTTAGCATCAGCGACCAAGAACTTTACAGCATCTGTTCGTGCTTCAGCATTTACAGTCACTGTTACATGGTACATCACCATTCCAGAAGCGATTCCAAATGCTGTAGTAATTACAACAGGTTCATCTAATAACTCATGGAATCCAGCGAACTTAGATTATGGTATCGCAACTAAAGTAAATGATACACTTTATAAGTTTGAAAAAGAATTCTCATCACCAAACGGCACGAACATTGCACTTCAATATAAGTGGACACTTCAAGTTCCGGGTGCTGGATTTGCAGCTTGGAGCGGTGAAGAACTCACACTTGATGGCGTACCAGTCAATAATAGAAACTTAACTATTACAAGAAATACAACAGAAGTTGAAGATACTGTACTCCGTTGGAGAATCCCAGTGGGCGGCACAGCTCAATCTACTGTTGTAGGCAACCTAGATATTATTCCAATGACAGATAATCGTTTACCATCAGCTTATCAAACTAGAAATATTAGAATTTGGACACCTACAGGTTATGATCCTGAAAACACCAGTGTCACCTATCCAGTTATTTATATGCATGATGGACAAAACGTCTTCGACTCAGTCACATCATTTGCAGGTGAATGGGGTGTTGATGAAACCATATCATCTTTAATGTCTGTTGGCGGATTTGGTGGTGCCATTGTGGTTGCAATCGATAACTCTGCAGATCGTATGGCTGAATATACCTACAATTATTCATACTTATCTGGTACAAAACGTGGGGATATTTTCATGGATTTCATCGTTGAAATCGTTAAACCTTATGTTGATGCAAATTATAATACGAAACCAGAAAGAGAACATACTGCTATGGCAGGTAGCTCTATGGGTGGTCTTATTACATTCTTTGGTGGACTCGCAAACCTTGAAACATTTGGTATACTCATACCGTTTTCAACATCAACTCAACAAGTTGCTGATGGTGCAACCAATATTCCAGCAACACTTGCAACATTAAATGCAGCATTATTAGCCCAAACCAAGTTTTTCTTATATGTTGGTACTTCATCAGATGGTAATAGTGCTTGGCCAGCAGCTTATCAATCATATTTACTTGCTGCAGGTGTGCCAGAAATGAATGTTCAAACATACCAAGGTGTAGGTTTTACACATAACGAATATGCATGGCGTGTTCATTTCCCAATGGCAATTGAATGGAGTTTTGGTTTAATTGCAAACAAAGCTGCTTTGCAAACTGTATACGATGGACTCAATCATGTACAAGCCGATTATTCAGCAAATTCATGGACAGTCTATGATCAAGCAAAGTCCTTTGCACAAACCATCTTAGCTAAAGAAAATGCAACACTTACTGAAATCGTTGATGCACATGGCAGATTAGTTAGTGCGATTAGCCAACTTGTTTTACTTTCAGATATGACTTTAGCAGCTGCTGTTGATGATTTAATCGTCTTATTACCTACTGTTTCTGCATTTAATGAAACTCATGCTGATGCACTCCTTGCAGCGCAAACTGCATATAATGCACTCAGTGCATCACAGAAAAAACTCGTTAAGTTCTACTATGTCATTAACTTGCTCGTAGATAAACAACAAAGTATGGTTCCTGCACAAAATGTCATTGATTTGATTGCAGCATTACCACTGCGTGCAGATTTAGATGTTGTTACAGATAAACCTGCAGTCGTTGCTGCTAGACAAGCCTATGACGCCCTCACAAGTATTGGTAAATCACTTGTAACAAACTATGCACTACTTACAGGACTAGAAGGAAAAATTCAAGGTACAGAACTTAAAGCAATGATTGATGCACTCCCAACGGTCGAAACACTAGTTTTTGCTGACAAAGCACAAGTCGATGCTGCAGTTGCATTCTATAATGCAACACCTACAGCTGTGAGAAGTGAATTTTTAGTTACTGCTGATACGACCAAACTGACCAATGTCAACAATAAGATGCAAGCTCTTGTTGTCGATCAAATGATTATTAATCTTCTACCTGTTGAATCCTTAACACTTGAACAAGAGGCACAAGTTGTTGCTGCTAGAACTGCTTACAACGCACTCAATGCAACACGTAAAGCTCTTGTGACTCAACTCGCTAATCTAACAGCTTTAGAAGCTAAAATCGTCGAATTAAAGGGTTAATCACCCATTCTTGACAAAGTGTTTCAAAGAAAAAGCTGCAGTTTATCGCTGTAGCTTTTTTTGCTATAACAAAATCGAGTCATCCTCTTGACATCTTTTTTTGACTTGAATATAATATGAATTGGATTGGCACTAAAACAAATAGAGTGCCAGAAAGGAGAATAAAATCATGTTAAGACCCTTAGAAGATTATGTTGTTTTAGTATCAAAAAAGGAAGAAAAAACAACACAAAGCGGAATCATCCTCTCAACCGAAGAAAAAGACAAACCTGCCATTGGTGTGGTCCGTTCAACTGGACCTAAGGTTGAAAATCTTAAAGTGGATGACGAAGTGATTTATCAAACCTATTCTGGAACTAAGGTCAAGCTTGAAGGCCAAGAATATTTAATCATTCAAGCAAAAAACATTTTAGCAGTCATCGAAAAGTAAAAAAAGGAGTGAAATCATGAGTAAAGAAATTCGTTATGGTAAAGATGCGCGTACATCTTTAATCAAAGGGGTGGACTTGCTTGCTGATGCAGTCAAAATCACCCTTGGACCCAAAGGTAGAAATGTTGTTTTAGATAAAGGCTATGGCTCACCACTCATTACCAATGATGGTGTGACGATTGCTAAAGAAATTGAACTCAAAGATCCTTATCAAAATATGGGTGCAAAACTTGTTTACGAAGTTGCATCTAAAACAAACGATGTTGCTGGCGATGGCACAACGACAGCAACCATTCTCGCACAGTCAATGATACATAAAGGATTTAAAGCTATTGAATCAGGTGCAAATCCAGTTTTAGTTCGAGAAGGTATCGAAAAAGCATCTACTGAAGTTGCAAAAAAACTACTTGAAAAATCGAGAGCAGTTAAAACATCAGAAGATATAGAAAATGTTGCAACCATTTCTTCAGGCAGCAGAGAAGTAGGTAAAATTATCGCTAAGGCAATGGATAAAGTCACCCAAAATGGCGTCATCAGTGTTGATGAATCAAAGGGGTTTGAAACAGAACTTGAAGTCGTTGAAGGTATGCAATATGATAAAGGTTATATTTCACACTATTTTGTATCCAATAGAGAAACCATGTCAGTTGAAATGGAAAACCCCTATGTATTGGTTACAGATCAGAAGATTTCAACCATTCAAGATATCTTACCACTACTTGAACAAGTAGTTAAGGTCAATAAGCCATTACTTATAATTGCTGATGATGTTGAAAATGAAGTCACAAGCACACTCATTGTCAATAAATTAAGAGGTACATTCAACGTCGTTGCAACAAAGGCTCCAGGCTTTGGTGATCAGCAAAAAGATATTTTAAATGACATTGCTATTTTAACAGGTGCAACTTTCTATGCAAAAGACCTTCAAATGAAACTCACTGAAGCAACTATTGAGAATCTCGGTACTGTTTCAAAAGCTATAGTTAAAAAAGATTCAACAACACTGATTGGTGGTCATGGACATAAAGAAGCAATAGAATCTCGAATTGATGAAATTGAGCGTCAAATGAAAAGCTCAACATCAGAGTATGATAAGAAACGTTATCAAGAAAGACTTGCTAAACTTTCAGGTGGGGTTGCAATCATTAAAGTAGGTGCTGCAACCGAATCAGAACTTAAAGAGAAAAAACTTCGAATCGAAGATGCGCTCAATGCGACAAAAGCAGCTGTAACTGAAGGCATTATCGCTGGAGGCGGTTCGGTTCTTGTCGAGATTCAAAAAGAACTAAAAGAAACACTTAAAGACGAACATATAGATCGATATAAAGGAATACTTGCTGTACTTGATTCATTGTCTGTGCCTCTTATCCAAATTGCTGAAAACTCAGGATTTGATGGAAATGATATTTTAGAAAAGCAAAAACTTCAAAAGAAAGATTATGGGTTTGATGCTAAAGAAGGCAAATGGGTTGATTTAATCAAGTCTGGTATCATTGATCCAACTAAGGTTACACGCAATGCAATTATTAATGCTGCTTCTATATCTGCACTCATGATTACAAGTGAAGCAGCAGTTGTTGAAATCAAAGAAAAAGACCAACCTGCAATGCCTCCAATGTATGAATGAAATGGCTAACTGCCATTTCTTTTTTTTATCCTTAAGTTCGTGTATAATAGAACTAGTTTAAGGGGGCTTAACAATGAACAGAAGACAAATGCATAATAATCCGAAAAGAATCCACAGATATCGTTATCTACAATCAAACCAAAGACATCATGAACGACATATCACTTTAAAAGAAGAGTCGCTTTATAAACCATTACTCACAACATTTTTCATCTTTCTTGTTGTGATGGTGATTTTATTTCCAACCTCTATCTTTGATAATATGATCCCAGATATCATGGCCTTCTTAAGAAGACTTATTGGTTGGTTATCCTTATCAGCTACGGCAACACTTTTAATTCTACCGGTTTCAGTTTATGATGTTGAACTCATTCGTATTTTTTCTGATACAGCAAGATTTGATACATTCTATGTCATGTTTGCCATTGGTTTTGCAGTGTTTGCAGATACACTTTTTGCTTATGTTGGCTATCGATTTACGAAACAACTTTCTAAACTTTTTGCAAGAAAAGCTAAGAAAACTGATGTTGAGAAATCGAATGAAAAACTTAGAAAATATGGAAATTACGGCATGTTTTTATTTTCATGCACACCACTACCCTTCACATTAGCCATTTATACAGCTGGCGCAGTTAGACTCAATCGTAATGGTTTCTTGATTGCCGTTGCTGCAGGTAGACTTGTTAAATATTCGGCTTTTGCACTTTTTATTAGACTATTTAACATAAACTTAGTTGAATGGGGAAAAAATCTATTAACGTTAATTTTTCCAGGACAATAGATGGTTCACGAGGTTTTCTTATGAAACTCTACATTCAATCTAAAAATTATATCGATTTAGAATTTTTTGATCAAAACCCTAGAGATCTTCTTTTAATTTTTCCCGGAGGTGGATATCATCGAACATCTCCAAGAGAAGCAGAACCCATTCGCAAAGCTTTTCATAGTGAAGGCTATCATATCGGTATCTTTTATTATCGGGAAGAACACTTACTATATCCAAATCTCAAAACAGAAGGTCATGTGTTTTTAGAAATGCTCAAAAAACATCCTTTAGTTCAAAACATCTATCTTTTGGGGGCATCTGCTGGTGGTCATTATGCTGCAATGCTTTCCATCTATTATAGCCACTTAGTTAATAAAACAATACTTTTATATCCAGTCATTAGCACACATCCAACATATATCCATCAAGGGTCTTATGAAAAAATACTAGATCAAAATGCTGACCCTAAACTTATTGAAGAGGTATCATTAGAAAACCATGTACACGATCAAATGAAACCAGTTTTTATTTTTCATACCATGGATGATCTATCTGTACCTGTTGAAAATAGTCTTCTATTGATTCAAAAGCTTAAAGCAAAACATATACCTGTTGAAGCACATCTTTTTCCATCGGGTAGACATGGCGTGTCACTTGCAACCAAAGATGTATCTTTTGAAGATATGAATCCAGAAGCATTTGTCCAAAAATATGGTCATCTTAATCGTTGGGTTGATTTAGCCAAAGCATTTTTAAGGAGAGAAAAACCATGATTAATTTTTTAATGAGTCGAGGGATTATCGGGGATCCAAACATTGTACCCTATGCAAGTGAATATATAAAATCACACCATAAAGTGCTTGTTATTGCTCTTTCATTTTTTAGAGATCAATTTCAGTCACAAGCCGATTATGAAGCCTTTTACAGCAAAGGCGGTGAGTATTATGATAAGATGATTAGTGCATTTTTACCTTATCATATCTTAGAATCAAATATTTCATTTTTAAATTACTTTAAAGATGATCAAGAACTTGCAATAAAAAAAATTATGGAAGCAGATATCATTTATTTTCCAGGTGGTGCACCTGATTTAATGATGCAAAGGATTATAGAACTTGGTATTAAAGAAGCACTTGAGTCCAAAGATTTTTTTATTGGATCTTCTGCAGGTGCAATGATTCAGTTTGAGAATTATCATATTTCAAAAGATCAAGACTACCTCAATTTTTCTTATCAAAACGGGTTAAATTTACTCAAAGGATTTTCGATTGAAGTTCATTTTAGAAGAAGAAAAAATCAAAAAAAAGCGATGAGAAAAGTTTTTAGAGCTTATAAACACCCCATATTTGCTCTCCCAGATGACGGAGCAATCATCATCAAAGATAACGAAGCGAGACTAATTAATGCCTATCTTTATTATGATTTAAAAGGTGTCATCCGATGAAAAAAAGTTTATGGATTTGGGGCATATTTAGTGTATTGGTCTTTGTATTTATTTATATGTTTACCTTAATTTTGACCTCTCAAGAACGCTCGCTTTTAGTATTTGAAACACTTGTCGAACAAGCGAGAGATGAAGAGAATTTTGATCTATTTGTTGCTTATCAATCGATTGCATATGAAAAGATTGAGATCATCGATACAACCACATACACATTTCATATTTATCAAGTCATATCTAAAGATAGCGATGTTTATAAAAACCAGTTTGTTCTCTTTGTTTTACCTAAACAGGATGTGAGTTTTGCAGAATCGATTAGTGATCCTAATGATTTAACGAAACTCATTGTGCGTCATCAAGTATCAAGTGATCTCATTTTTGATTCTAGTCAAGATGACATTTATCAAAATCAATCCATTAGTTATGGGATTGGTCGCATCGGATTTTACTACTATACTTTCTTTATCGATCAATCTTATGAAATGGATTTAGAACTCTTTGATTATGAAGGAGAACTGATCTATCAAGGTGTTCTTTCCTTAGATTACCGAGCATATAGTCCAACAGACGTATCTTGGTTGATTGGGATGACCAAAGAAGAAAAAGATGAACTGCTTGATCTCGACACTTATTTAAGACCGGTGATGATCAGAAATATTACCATCTATCTTATTGTTGATTTTGTAATCTTAGGACTGATCCTCTTCTTTCAGAAATATAAGAAGCGCTAGCTTCTTTCCAACGGATGAATCAATACCACTTGATTCATCTTTTTTTTCTACTATAATGGAAGAGAGGTGAACGAAGCATGAAACATATCAGAACAAGAAAAGATACACAAGAAAGACTTACGGAAGTAAATATTGAGTTATTGTCATCAAAGCCAACAGAAACCATCACCATTAATCCCAGTGATCAAAAACAAACCATCATTGGATTTGGTGGTGCATTTACAGAAAGCTCAGCTTACAACTTATCACGAATCAATAAGTCACAAAGAGAAAAAGCCATTCAAGCATATTTTGATCCCATTGAAGGTTTAGGCTATACCATTGGTAGAGTCTCTATTCATGGGTGTGATTTTTCACTTGGAAGTTATCTTTATATCAAAGATTATGATGACTCACTCGAATCTTTTGATATCACAAGAGATCAACCCATCATCAATCTAATCCATGATGCAGAAAAATATGCAAATCAAAAAATTGAGATTTTGGGTTCCCCATGGACACCACCTTTTTGGATGAAAGATAATCATTCACCTATTCGTGGCGGTAAACTTTTACCCGCCTATTATCAAACATGGGCGAATTACTTTGTTAAATTTGTTAAAGCTTATGAAGCTAAAGATGTAAAAATCTCTTGGCTATCTGTTCAAAATGAACCAGCAGCCGTCCAACGTTGGGATTCATGTATCTATTCAGCAGAAGATGAAAGAGATTTTGTCAAAGTTTTAGGACCCACATTAGAAAAAGAAGGACTCAAAGATAAGAAAATACTCATTTGGGATCATAATCGTGATATTATGGTTGAACGTGCTTCGGTCGTTTATAACGACTTAGAAGCAAACCAGTATGTTTGGGGTACTGCATTCCACTGGTATGAAAACGAACAATTTCAAAATGTGAAAAAACTTCATGATTTATACCCAAGTAAGCATCTGATGTTTACAGAAGGTTGTCAGGAAGGTGGTCCGCACTTTGGAGAATATCAAGTCGGTGAACGATACGGGAGAAACATCTTAAACGATTTAAGAAATTATAATGAAGGTTTTATTGACTGGAATCTCTTTTTAGATGAAACAGGTGGACCCAATCATGTCAATAATTTATGTTCTGCGCCAATCATGATTAAGATTTATCATGAGGAACTTGTTAAAATGATTTCATATTATTATATTGGTCATTTCTCCAAATATATCAAGCCAGGTGCGATTCAACTTTCTTCAGAAGGAACGAAAGAAGTGCTTTATGTAACGTTCTTAAATCCAGATGGATCCAAGGTTATCGTCATTCAAAATGAAAAAGACCATGATGTCCATTTAGAAATCAAAGGACTCGATCAACAAATCAAACTCACAGCACTGAAACATTCCATTTCCACACTCATTATTTAGTGTCCTACGGGGCACTTTTTCTTATTCTAAATCGCTTCCTTAAGCATTTAAGTCCTGATAATCAAAAAACTAGAGTGAAAGCCCTTTACAAAATCGGTTTCCTTAGGTATAATCAAACTAGGAAATCGGTTTTTTTGAGGTGCACCATGAACATAACCAAACGCTTAAAGCTTGAAAAAAATGATGGCTACTACTTTCCGCTGTTCAATTTAAAGGGGTTGAGATCTTCGATTACCCCTTATTTTGGTGGAGATTTGAAGCTTGATCAGCATCATTACGCATTAGAACCTACAACTGAAGTTGATTTATACCATAACATTTCTGGACGAAATGTCATTTTTGATGTTAATGACCAGTTATATTTCTTAAATGGACAAACCGAACATCAACAACAAGACGAATTGTTCTATGAAACTGGACTCCTCTACCAAAAAGTTGAACGCAGTAATCGATTATTTAAACTCATCACAACATCTTATATTCCAACCGATGACTGTGTCGAACTTCATGAAATCAAATTTATAAATCATGCCAATCAAAAACTTGAAGTTGGAGTAACTACCGCGGTTCCACTTTATGCAAGAAGTGCAGATAACTTAAGAGATCACCGTCATGTGACGTCACTTCTCAACCGAATTGAAACGGTTGAAAAAGGTATAGTCGTACACCCAACACTTTCATTTGATGAACGTGGTCATCAACTCAATGACACCATCTATTCTCTTTTTGCAGATTCCAAAGATCTTCAAGTTAAAGGCTATATTCCGGTATTAGATGATTTTATCCATGGTGGATCCCTTCACTTTCCAAAAGGGTTATCAAACATCGTGCCAGAGAAAACTCAAGTCGATGGTTATGAAGCTATTGGTGCTGTCCAATTTGAAAAAGTTATCTTAAACCCAAAAGAATCATTGACGCTATATTTCTCAATTGGGATTCATAAGGATTTAAAATCAGCACTCAATACCACATCATACTTAAATACGAAATCCTTTGAGGAAGGTTTAAAAAAGACACAATCGTTTTTTGAAAATTATCTTTCAGGTTTAACCTTCCGTTTCCATGATGAAGAAACATCCAAACAACTTTCATGGGTGGGTCTGCAACCGATGCTTAGACGCTATTTTGGGAATTCTTATCTGCCACATCATGATTATGGTCATGGTGGTAGAGGATGGAGAGACCTTTGGCAAGATCTTTTAGCCTTAATCATGATGAATGATGCATCTGTTATCGATTTACTATTTAATAATTTTTTAGGTGTGAGAATCGATGGTTCAAATGCAACCATCATCGGTGATCAACCTGGAGAATTTAAAGCAGACCGCAATATGATTACCCGTGTATGGTCAGATCATGGCGCATGGCCCCTTTTAACGGTCAAACTCTACATTGATGAAACCGGTGATTTAGATATCCTGCTTAAAAAACAAGGATATTTTATGGACCAATTTACGCATTATACAAAAAAGACCAGACCCAAGACAAAAACAAATCTTCAAACAGATCTTGAAGGTAACCCCTATTATGGCACCATTTTAGAACATTTACTCCTTCAAAATCTTGTAGGACATCACAATATCGGTGCCCATGGATTTGTGAGATTAGAAGATGCAGACTGGAATGATGGTCTCGATATGGCGCATAAGAAGGGTGAAACGATTGCCTTCACCCATATGTATGCCAACAACTTAAGAACACTGGCATACCTCATCGAAGAGATTAAAGATGAAAAAATCACACTTTTTTCTGCACTAAAATCTCTCCTTATTGAACGTGCAGATCTCAATCACTTCTTCGATGAGGTTGAAATATTTAGTGGTAAGACAGTAGAAATCGAGAAAAAAGATTTAGTTAAGGCTTTAAATGAACTTGCTGATCATCGAATTAAAAAATTACAAAAAGAAGCATTTAAGAAGAATAAGTTCCAAAGTTACTACGATAACGATGGTCATGACGCAGATACTGAAGAAACGATCTCTCTAACAGGACAAGCGATGGCACTCCTGTCAAAAACAGCATCACCTGCACAGTCAGCACTTCTAGCAAGTACAACCAGAAATCTTTTGTATGACATCCACATGGGTGGCTATAAGTTAAACAGTAATTACCATCAAATTAGAACCAATATGGGTAGAGCTTATGGATTTGCCTATGGACATAAAGAAAATGGCGCTGCTTTTTCTCACATGGCTGTGATGTATGCCTATGGACTTTATCAATATGATTTAATCTCCTATGGACATGAAGCCGTGATGACGCTTTTAAAACAAGCACAACATCCAAACGCTAAAGTTTGGGTAGGTATTCCTGAATACTTTAATGATCGCGGTATTGGCATGTATCCATATCTCACAGGTTCAGCAAGTTGGATGCTCTTACTCCTTAGAACCATGGTCTTCGGTATTGAAATGAATCTTGGCAAACTCTATTTAAATCCAAGACTTAAAAAAGAAGATTTCATTGAAGGCAAAGTGAGTATTCAAACCTATCTCTTTAATAAACTGAGAACTATCACCTATTACAATCCTAATCAATTAGAATACGGATTTTATCATATTCAAAAAATGTTAATCAATGGCAAAGAAGTCGCTCAAGGCATCACATCACTAAACGGCGATATCGAGGTGTATCTTGATGAAGTATTATGATTTATTTGATTTTAATGGCATCGGCTATGAAAAACTCTTTCATCATAAAGATTGGAGAGTTGCTGTCTTAAATTATATCGATGAATTAGATATTGATAAACTTCTTTATGTTGAAGCACACAATCAAACTGATGAAGTCTTTGTTTTACTTTCAGGTACATGCCATATGTTTTTTGCTGAAGAAAAAGATGGACGTGTTCAATCGTTTGATGTTTTATCGTTAGAACCACTTAAGGTTTATAAAATTCCTGCAGGTATTTTTCATACGCACACCTTATCTAAAGATGCCAAACTCTTAATCGTGGAAGAGGAAAATACATGTCCTGAAAACTCACCACGCATTTATATGAATGCAGAAGAAAAAGCGTCTTTAATCAAAGCGTTTGAGGGTTATATTCATGAAGTATAAACTCTTATGGGAAGATAATTTCCAAACCGATGGAAAACCTAATCCTGAAATCTGGCATTTAGAAACTGGTGGACATGGTTTTGGTAATAACGAAAGCCAATATTATACAGACAGATTAGATAATGCATTTGTTAAAGATGGCATCTTAACCATCCTTGCAAAAAAAGAAGACTACGAACATAGACACTACACTTCTGCAAAACTTACAACCTATGGCAAAAAGTGGATTAAGTATGGGCGTGTCGAAGTCATGTGTGAACTTCCTACAGGGATTGGTACATGGCCAGCGATTTGGTTTTTAGGTGAGAATTATAAAGAAGTTGGATGGCCATTATGTGGTGAAATTGACCTGATGGAGCACGTAGGTCACAACATAGATGTTTTCCATTTCTCCCTTCACTCAAAAGATCGACATTATCACCAACAAAATCAATTTGTTGAGATTAAGAAAATTAAAGGCATTACCAAAGGTTTTCATGAATTTGCAGTTGAATGGGATGAGCAAAGTTTTACATACTATGTCGACAAAAAGCGTATGGCTCACTTTGAAAAACCTAAAAATGCACCCGTTGAAACTTGGCCTTTTGATCAAAGATTTTATTTGATCTTAAATATAGCACTTGGAGGCACATGGGGAGGTCAAATCAACGATTTGGATCTACCACAAACTTTCAAGTTCAAGTATGTCAAAGTATATGAAAGAAGTGAGTAGACTTGACGAAGAAAAGAACGATTTACACCATCGCAAAAGAGTTGAATTTAGCACCAGGGACGATTTCAAAAGTGCTGAATCAAACAGGGAACGTCAGCGATCAAACCAGAGCCAGAGTCTTAGCCTACATTAAAGAAGTTGGCTATGTACCTGCATCATCTGCACGCATGCTTAAATCCAAGAGAACCTATACCGTAGGCGTCGTTTTCACAGAAGAATCCGACATTGGACTTGAACACTCCTTTTTCTCAAGCATCCTGCAGCATTTTAAAACCTATTTGGAAAAAGAAGGTTATGAATTATCTTTTATTGTGAAAAAGCTTGGCAAACATGAAATGTCATACTATGAATGGTGTATGAATAAACGCGTCGATGGCGTCTACATCGTGGTGGGTAACTATTCCGATCAAGGACTTTATGAACTGGTCAATAGTGGTATTCCATGTGTCTCAACAGATATGATTTTACCGGGATTACACACTGTCATTTCTGATAATGACCAAGGCATCAAAGTGACTTTAGATTATGTGAAAAACATAACGAAAAAATCGAAGGTTGCGATGGTTTCGGGTCCACTCAACTCAAAAGCATTTGCTGAACGTTTGATTGCATTTAAAAAGTATGCTGAACAACTTAAGCTTATAACAAATGAATCATCCATTGTTTATGCGGAATCCTTTGGGTTTACATCAGGATACAATGCAGTGCTCAAACTGATGAAACAAATGACTGAAAAACCTGAAGTCATCTTGGTTGCATCAGATGATATTGCACTTGGTGTCTTAAAAGGGCTTAGAGACTTAGAAATTAAGGTTCCAGAAGACATTCAAGTTATCGGTTTTGATGATATTGCCTTTGCCAAACATTTCACACCATCCTTAACAACGGTTGCCCAAGATCGTAAACAACTTGGAGAAACAGCAGCCAAATTACTGATCGCATTAATGGAAAACCCTGAAGCTGAAATCGACGAAGTGGTCAAACTCCCTGTGACCCTCATTGCGAGAGATTCAACCAAATAAATTCTATGTTTAAATATTGAAAACGGTACCATATTATGGTATGATTAAATTAACCTAGATAAAGAAATCGATTTCCTAAATCGACGGAGACCAACAACATGACAGAACACAAGTTTTATGATTATCAAAAAATGAAGCCATTCTCAAGTTTCTTAAGCGGAATTGCCGGTAAAATGGGGATTCCCTTATGGGCTTTTTATGTGAATAGGGGACAACTGATTAGTTCCTTTGGCATCAGAGATAAAAATGGCGCGATGATGGAATTTTTCCCAGCAAATAACGCTTATCATTTTGTATCAAAAATTGGCTTTCGTACATTTGTTAAAATCAACGGTATAGTTCATGAATTTTTCAAAGAAAAGAATGCCAATCAAAGTATTCATATTAGACAAGATCAAGTATCAATCATGGAATTAAACCAAGATTTAGGCATATCTGTACAAGTGACCTATTTCACCTTACCTAATGAACCTGTTGCTGCTTTGGTTAGAAAAGTAGATATCAAATCGCTTTCTAATCAAAAAATATCCTTTGAAGTGATTGATGGACTTGCACAAATCTTACCATCTGGTATCGATTACGGCGGATATAAAGCAATATCTAACTTACTTCAGAGTTGGATGGATAATGTGCATGAAAATGATTATGTCTTCTATAAGCTTAGAGCATCCACAGATGACTCTGCAGAGGTGAGTATCCAAGTCGATGGGAACTTCTACCATACATCATCTAACATTTCAAAACCTTATTACATTAGCGACTATAAACTCATTTTTGATGAAGATACTTCACTTGAGACACCTTATGGTTTTATCAAAACTGATCTTGACAATCTCAAGAAAATCAAGCAAGTTCATGTGAATCAAGTGCCTTGTGCGATGAGTGGATTTAAATTTAACAACACAGATTCTGCATCTTTCATTAGTTTAATTGGTTATGCGAAAGATAAAGATGATTTAACGACATTCACTAGCAAATTAAACTATGATTACTTAGCGCATAAAGAAATCGAAAATCAACAGATTCATCAAGATTTAACAAATGCAATTGAAACAAAGACTGCGTTCCCCATTTTAAATGATTATTATAAACAGTGCTACTTAGATAATTTACTGCGTGGTGGCACACCGCTGATTATAAAGACATTGTCGGGAACTGTCGGTTATCATCTTTATTCAAGAAAGCATGGGGACTTAGAAAGGGACTATAATTTCTTCTCCATTGAACCCGCTTTCTATTCACAAGGCAATGGCAATTTTAGAGATGTACTTCAAAATAGAAGAAATGATCTCTTTTTCTACCCTGAACTTGGAGATTTCAATATTTATCAATTTAGCTCACTCATTCAAGCAGATGGATACAATCCACTTTCAATTGAAGGTGTGAAGTTCAACTACCATGGCAACACAAATAGCTTACCTGAAGTTCTAAAAAGTATTGTACATCAAGAATTCACACCAGGTGAGGTTGCAACCAAACTATATCAAGCTGGACTTGAAGTAGAAGAAAACTTGAAAAAAGTTTTATCTGAGAGTGAAGTTGTCATTAAAGCAAACTTTGGTGAAGGCTATTGGGAAGACCATTTCACCTATCATATGGACTTAATTGAATCGTATCTTTCGATTTATCCAGATCATTTAGAAGATTTGATGTTTAAGAAAAAGATACCCTTCTTTAAATCACCCGTCAAAGTTTTACCAAGATCAGAAAAATATGTAAAAACCAAAGATGGAAAAATTAGACAATATGGTGCGATTCGACATGACCATCATGCAAAAAGTGGATGGCTCAAGCGAAACAACCAAAAACTTGAAGTCAATCTTTATGGCAAATTGCTCACCTTAGTTTTAAACAAGTATGGTCATTTAGACCCTCAAGGCATTGGCTTATCTTATGAAGGGGATAAACCCGGATGGAATGATGCCATGAACGGGGTTCCAGGACTCTTTGGATCTGGTGTTTCAGAAGCCATTGAACTTAAAAAAATCGTTGATTTCTTATTAGAAACCATTAAAGATCATGAACATCATCCTGTCATGTTACTTGCGTCCACAGAACATCTTGCTCAAAGTTACAAACATATCCCTCAAAGTAGTGAGTTCGATCGTTGGGATTACCGCATGACACATCTTGAGCATTACCGTGATCAACTCGAACATGAACAAGAAGTGATTACCAATCAAGCAGTGCATTACTTAGATGTTTTGAAGATCATCTCACAGGATTTAAAAGAAGCAATGCTAAAGGCTAAAGATATTGATCCTATTTATCCAACCTATCTCACCTATGAGGCAACAAAGTATCAAGAGATTTTAGATCAACATGGACAACCTAAAATTGGACATTATGGATTACCTTTGGTTAAAGTCATAGCATTTGAAGTACATCCATTGCCAGTTTTCTTAGAGGCGCCTGCAAGATATTTAAAATCACTTGCTGGTAAAGATGAAGCGAAAGCTATCTATAAAAAGATTAAAACAACAGGACTCTATGATCAAAAGCATCAGTTCTATCAAACCTCAGTATCTTTAGATGATTATGGTCATGAAATTGGAAGAATTAGAGCATTTACACCAGGATGGCTAGAAAGAGAATCTAATTTCTTACACATGACTTATAAGTATTTGCTTGGATTACTTAAAGCAGGATTATATGACGAATTCTATGAGGAATTAAAAACCAATTATACATGCTTTATGGATCCAAAAATATACGGCAGATCGCCGATTGAAAACTCATCCTTTATCGCGACTTCATCGAATCCAGATCCTAAAAAACATGGACAAGGATTTGTCTCAAGATTATCAGGATCAACAGCTGAAGTCTTATCGATGTGGCGTTATATGTTTTTTGGAAAAGAGTTATTTAAGTTTGAAAATGGACAACTCATCTTTGAACTCAAACCCAAATTGTCCAAAACACTCTTTAAAGATGGTATCGTTGAAGTCAAACTCTTCAACAAAACCCAAGTTATCTATCATCTAGAAGATGATATCGACACCTATGATGCTACCGCATATGTCGATAAGATGACGTTGCACAAGAATGATGAAGTGTGCGAAATATCAGGTAGTGAAGTTACAGGTAAGTGGACAAGAGACATCCGAGAAGGTAATGTCTTTAAAATAAATGTCTATATTCGAGGAGGAAAATAAATGAAAAAGGGCTTATTATCCATTCTGCTTATTGTCATGTTCGCACTCGTGCTCGTGGCATGTAAGCCAGAAGATCCATCAGTTCCGTCTGATCCTACACAGACGACACCACTGACTGCGATCACATTTAGCGGTATTAGCGACGAAACAGTAAGCATTGCATTTGAGGCAGAATTCAATGTTTTAGCTGGTATTACCGCGACAGGTAATAATGGTGTTGATTACACTGCACAGATTACATATCTGTCAACATCATCAATTACAAATAATCTTTTAGATACAACTAAGACCGGCAATCATGCGATTCGTTATGAAGTCAAAGTTGGATCACTCACTGCACAAAAGTGGAGATATCTTTTCGTTGAATCACCAGAACGTCCAACAGACCAACTGGTCGTCAATGGCGATTTTGCACTGGGTACAGTGTTCTGGGATGATGGTGCAAATGGTTTATATATTGCTGATGGCGCAGCAATGACATTATCTGTTGAAGATGGTGCACTCAAAGCTGAAGTTGTAGCAGGTTCTAACCTTTGGACACCAAGATTTGGTCAACAAAATATCCCATTTGAACAAGGTAAAGCCTATGAAGTAAGCTTCAAGGCTAAGTCTTCAGTTGCTAAGACCATTAACGTTCAAGTCGGTGAACTCATTCCTACAGCACCTTGGTTTGTTGACTTCAAACCTGGTCAAACAGAACACAAGAACTTAACAACTGAATGGGCAACTTATTCATTCGTGTTCTACATGGCAACCAACAACCCACGTGGTGGTATCTTATTTGAACTTGGACGTATTAATAACCAATCTGTCGATGCAACCGTATGGTTTGATGACATTATGGTTACTGAAACTGTTCTTGGTGAAGATACGATTGCACCAACCATTAGTGGCGTCAGAGCAACTGTGAATCATGTTGCGGGTAATGCATTTAACCCACTCGCTGGTGTGACTGCATTTGATAACATTGATGGCGATTTAACAGATGATATTGATGTTGTTATATATAAAGTTGAAGGCGAAGTAGAAACAGAAGTTGATGAAGTAGATACAACTAAAGCTGGCGTATTTAAGATTGTTTATACAGTCCAAGATGCGGCAGGTAATGTTGCGACTGAAGAATCATCAGTGACTGTGATTTTAGTGATTACAAATGAGTATCCAGGTTGGAGAAAGTTTATTAATGATTGGGAAGGTTCTGAAGCTGAACTTGTTGTTGCTGATGGCGTTCTTAACTTAAATATGACTGCACTCAATGCGATTGATGCAAGTTGGAAGATTCAAGTCATTCAAGATGCGTTTGCACTTGGCTGGGGTGAAGATAACCAAGGTCATATGAATTTAGAGTTTGGCAAGACATATCGTGTGACATTTGAGGCTAAAGCTTCAATAGCTGGTAATTTAGTTGTTGCAATCGGTCACGCTGGTGGTGGATGGACACCATACCATGTTGAAACAGATATCGCTGTGACTACAGATATGCAAACCATTACCTTCGAATTTACTTTAGGTGATACAGCTGCAAACTATTCAGTGCCTGCACAATTTAAGATTGAGCTTGGCGGATTATTTGCTGGACAAACAACTGCTCAAACATTTACACTTGACAATGTCAAGATTGAAGTTAAAGATGGCGACAATTTTGTAGCTACTGACTTAATCTTCAATGGCACAATGGATGACGGTTTAGTAGTCACATACAACCTACCACAATGGCGTAGATTTGTTAATGATTGGGATGGCACTGCAGGTTCTATTTCTGGTGTCAATGGACAATTGGTCTTAAATTTAACCAATATTAATGTAAGCCAAAACTGGCAAATTCAAGTTATTCAAGATGCATTTTCATTAGGCACTGGTGCTGATAATGTTGGACATATGCAACTTGTTGCTGGTAAATCTTATCGTGTAACATTTGATGCAAAAGCATCAGTTCCTGGTAATATTACACTGGCTATTGGTCATGGTTTTGATGGATGGGTTCCTTACTTTGTCCAAGGTGACATTGCAGTTACAACATCACTACAAACCATCACTGTTGATTTTACATTACCTGCTGAAGGAACATTTACTCATCCTGCACAATTCAAGCTCGAAATGGGTATGCTCTTTGCAGGTCAAGCTTCTCCACAATTCTTTGTATTAGATAATGTTTTAATTCAAGAACTTGTTGGCGAATCCTATGTAGCTACAGAACTCATCGTCAATGGTACGATGGATGAAGTTATTGAAATTTATGAACTTGATCAATGGCGTGCATTCTTAAATGATTGGGAAGGCACTGCTGGATCAATTTCAGGTGTTAATGGTGAACTTGTCTTAAACTTAACAAACATTAACGCAAGCCAAAATTGGCAAATTCAAATTATTCAAGACGCATTCTCTTTAGGTACAGGTGCTGATAATGTTGGTCATATGCAACTTGTTGCTGGCAAGACTTATCGTGTAACTTTCAGTGCTAAAGCATCCGTAGCTGGTAATATTACACTTGCTATTGGTCATAGCTTTGCAGGATGGGTACCTTACTTTGTTCAAGGTGATATTGCTGTCACAACTGAAATGCAAAACTTCACCGTTGATTTTACACTCCCAGGTGATGGTACATTTACTGAACCAGCACAATTCAAACTCGAAATGGGTATGCTCTTTGCTGGACAAGCTTCTCCACAATTCTTTGTTTTAGACAATGTATTAATTCAAGAACTTGTTGGCGAATCCTATGTGGCTACAACGTTAATCGTCAATGGCACCATGGATGCTGAATAATATTCAGTAGAAAGAAAAACTTGATATCACGGCATGATGGGTCATCATGCCGTGAAACCCTTAGGAGGATTTAAATGAAAAAAGTATTATTATTACTGATGGTCATCCTTTTCGGACTTGGACTTGTTGCATGTAACAATCCAGAAGATCCAACCGATCCAAACAATCCGACAGGACCACAGCAGACCATTGAACTCACTTACGCGGACTGGGCAGACCCAGGATTGACTCAAAAAATGATTGATGCCTTTATGGTGGCTTATCCACATATTCGTGTCACGCGACGTACTGAAATTACAGGTGCAGGTGCTGAATTTACGGGTAACTTAGTTATTGCTGCTCAAGCTGGACTTCTTCCAGACGTGTTTGCAACTGATAACGTACCCACAGTCATCACTGCAGGACTCACTTTGGATGTCGCTCAGTATTGGAATGCAGACCCAGAAACAGCACTTGTCTATGATAACATTGCTTCAACAGGTGTCTATAACGGCAAACGTTATGCAATGCCATCTTTCCAATTCTTAAAAGGCATTATGATTAACTTAGATATTTTTGACAGAGCAAACTTAACCACAGTTCCTGGCAAATATCGTACAGATTTAAATGGATACCCAGTTAAAGATTGGACATTTAGCGAATTTATTGAAATTGCTAAAGCGATAAAGAATTTCGACCTTCAAAATCCTGAAAATATCATTTTAGGTTTTGACACTTGGTATGGTTCACCAGATTTCCAACAAGTATGGCCAACCATGCAAGATCCTAATGTGCTCTATGATACTTGGGATGGTACACAATTCAATTACACATCAGCAGCTTGGATTTCAGCAATGCAAACTAAAGTTGAAATTCATCGTCTAACTGATGGTACAACAACAAGACTACCTGACAGTGTCTTTGTTGATGGCGTCCTTCAAATTCCACAACTTGGTGGTTATCAAATTCAAACAGGTCATGGTGCTATGGATATTGAAGGGTCATGGCAGTTCTGGGTCATCAATGATGTCAAAGAACGTTTAAATGAAACCATTGGCTTTTGGCCATATCCACAAGGTTCAGCAGGATTATTCCCACCAACCATTCTTGACTACCAATGTGTATCTGCTCAAACAGAACACCCATATGAAGCCTATCTACTTGCTAAATGGATGACATTCGGTAAAGCAGGTTGGGAAGCAAGACTTGATATTCTTGAAGCTGAAAAAACTGCAGCACTTGCTGCTGGTGAACTTCCAACATATCTTGACAGATTCCCAGTTGCTGATTATCCAGATGTTTGGAATAGAGTTTATGATTTAGTCGATGGTATCCAAGGTATTGAATATACACTTGATCGTATTCACCTTTCAAAACCAGACTTAGACAAGTGGCTTCCAGGTTATAAAGATTTCTGGGCATGGGTATATGATCCAGAAAATCCATATAACTTCGATAATCTAGTCATTGCTGGTCCATCTGCAGTTGCAGAATACGCATTGCAATGGCAAAATAGAGCAAATGAAATCGTTCAGCAAATGTATCAAACGTTAGGACAATAAAAACTTAAAAAAAAAGTAAATATGGTAGGAGGGGAGAAATCCCCTCTTCAAACCATGTTTTAGGAGGATTATCAATGAAAAAAATACCGCTATTTTTTAAAAAGGGAATGTTCATGATGAAGACATTCTTTACAACCGTTCCTCCAAAAAAAATCATCAGCATGTTTCTTGCTGTGGTTTTAGTCTTGGTGGTGACACTTTCTTTTTTTAGAAAATCAGCGATAAATACCTTTTTTGATCCCTCTGATTTGATGAATGACTACTCAAACGAACTCGTTTCAGAAGCTTTCAATACACCTTTATACACATCTGTTAAACAAGATTATATAGCATCTAATAGGCAAGACAGTCAAGTTGAAAAAACTTTTTTAACCGGTGATATGACAGGTCTTGTCATCACTTCAGGCCATTCGGTTTATGGTGAACATGTTTTAAGTTATCAAGAGATTTCTGGTGTTGATCAGGATATCTTTTTACTTTCACGTTCAGAATCGGTATCTATCACCAATACATCTAGTGTCAGTGGACTTTACTATTTTGGATTTGACTTTATGGAAGTTGATACCAGTATTAATAATGCTCAAATTAGTATGACTATTAACGGGGAAGCACCATTTTATGAATCTCAAACCTTAGTCATTCCATCAAAATGGGCACTAAGCTCAACAGATTTTAAGCTCGACCGATATCAAAATGAAATTCAACCCAATTCTATTAAAATTTTTGAATGGACCAAACATTTAGTCAATGATTATCGCGGCATGCATCGCGGTCTTTTTGCCTTTGATTTAAATCCTGGTGATGTCATTGAAATCCATTATGTCAATGCAAGACTGCTCATTGGTCAGTTCTATTTTGTCAAACAAGAAGAAATCATGACCTATGAAGCGTATTTGAATCAACATGCTTCAGCATCATTAGTCAATACGAAAATCCAAGTGTCTGCGAGACAAATGATTTCTAGAAACGATCCATCGATTAGACTTAGACCAGAACAAGATCCTTCAAATCTATTTTATAATACACAGTTCTTAAGACTCAATGTCATTTTTGGGGATTCATGGCAACGAGCTGGACAAGCAGTGACTTACCATGTGGAAACTGAAACTGCAGGATTTTACCATTTAAGCTTTAAATATCGTCAATATCTAATTAAAGATATGCCGGTTTTTAGAAAGATTAAAATTAATGGGGAAGTACCTTTTGATTTACTTGAAAGTTATGCATTCCCCTATACAACATCTTTTTTAAACCGCACGCTCATGTCACCAGATGAAGAACCTCTACTCATCTATTTAAATGCAGGTATCAATGAAATTACACTCGAAGCTGTCAATTATCCTTACCGCCAAGTCATTGAAGTCTTACAGTATGTGATGACACAAATTCAAGGGCTATCTTTGGATGTTAAACGCTATACAGCAGGCGGCACAGATCGTTATCGTGACTGGGATATTGAAGCTTATTTCCCAAGTGCAAGATCACAAATTCGTACTTGGGCTAATCTCTTAGATGAAACCTATGATCGATTAATGGTCTTGACCGATGAAAGAGAACCTTCTGAAATCGGTAATATGAGAGTCGCTTCAAGCCGTCTTAGAAATATTGCGAACAACATCAATAAACTCCCTTCATTAATGGTTCAATTTTCAGACGGGGATTCATCAGTGAATCAAATTTTAGGGAATTTAATGCAACGCCTAATGCGCTCCAATATGGAGCTTGAACGCATCATGATTCATGGTGAACAAAGCCTACCTAAGCCATTTGCAAATATTTTTGTAAGATTTTGGGAAGGGACAAAACGACTCGTACTCTCATTCATCAACAACCCTTATTCAGCATCGAGACGTCAAGAAGGAGAATTGATGGTTTGGGTCAATTTCCCTAGACAATACATTGAAATCATGCAATCCATGATTGACCAAAGTTATACAGGTGAAATGAAAATCACTTTATCACAAATGCCGGATCAAAACAAACTTGTTCTAGCCAATGCTTCAGGACAAGCACCCGATGTCGCCATTGGTGTGAATCACTGGATACCCTATGATTTTGCAGTCAGAAGAGCATCTTTAGACTTAAGACAGTTTGAAGGTTATGAGGAACTTGTTCAAAACTTTTCAAAAGGGGCAATGATTCCTTACGTCTTTGAAGAAGGGGTTTACGGGTTACCCACAACTCAAAACTTCTGGGTGACTTATTATCGTAAAGACATCTTAAACAGTATTGGTATCACAGATATCCCACAAACATGGGATGAAATTATTGAAATCCTACCGATTTTACAAAGTTATGGTATGAACTATTTTGTACCACTAGCACAATATTCAGGACTTAAGCCGTTTGTTGCAACGCTCCCCTTTATTTATCAATTTGGTGGCGACCTATATACAGAAAATGGTATGCAAACCAACATCAACTCAGAAGAAACACTTGCAGGAATTAAACTTATGAGTGACCTTTTCACACTCTATAATATGCCTAAGTTTGTGGCATCCTTCTATAACAATTTTAGATATGGCACACTTCCGATTGGTATTTCAGATTTATCAACTTATATTTTATTAGAAACAGCCGCTTCAGAACTCGATGGATTATGGGGAATGGATTTACATCCAGGTGTCTATAATGCAGAAAGAGATGAAATTGTCAGATATTCAGCTGTTGGTGCGCAAGCATCGATGATTATGTCAACAACAAAATATCAACAAGAATCATGGGATTTCTTGTCCTGGTTCATGTCAACACCTGTACAAAGTGAATTTGCTTTCCTACTACAAAGCACTTATGGTCAAGCCTATTTCTGGAATACAGCCAATGTTGAAGCATTTAAAACACTTTCTATGCCTGATGAGTATAAAGATATCGTCTTAGAACAATGGCAATTCGGCATTGAAGCCTCTCGTATTCCAGGTGCTTACATGGTTGAAAGAGAAATCTCTAATGCTTGGACTAAGATTGTGTTTGAGGGGGTTAATCCCAGACAAGCACTTGATGAAGCGGTTCGAATTTCTAATCGCGAAATCTTGTACAAGATGGCTGAGTTTGGATATACCAGACAAGGTCAAATCATTAAAGATTATCCAGTACCAAGTATCCACACGATTGATCGTTGGTTAACGGAGGTGCGCAATGCTTCGTAAAATGAATGGTCCGGCATGGTTTATCGTGCCCTATTGGACACTCTTCTTTGTCTTTGTTGTGATTCCAGTACTCGCCGCTATTTTCTTATCGTTTACTTATTTTAATGCAATTCAAAGACCAGAATTTATTGGTATCACAAACTATATCGAACTGATTACAATGGATACGGTGTTTATGCAGTTTGTTCTATCGAACACACTCAAGTTCGCCTTAATCGTTGGACCAATCGGTTATATTTTATCGTTTTTCTTAGCATGGATGCTTTCACAGATTCCATCGAAGTCTAGAACGATTCTTGCGATCATATTGTATTCACCTTCATTAACACTAGGTGTTGCCATGGCAAGTATGTGGCGTATCATTTTCTCTGATGACGCTCAAGGGTATCTCAATGCGCTTTTAATGAATGCAGGGATTATTTTAGAACCTATTCAGTTCTTACAATCACCACAGTATTTAATGACCATTATGATTGTTGTTTCCTTGTGGAGCAGCATGGGTGTCGGGTTTTTAGCGATGCTAGCTGGGGTCTTAAACATTGATCAAACGCTTTATGAAGCAGCCTATATGGATGGAATAAGAAATCGCGCACAAGAAATTTTCTACATTACGATACCTTCCATGAAGCCACAAATGCTCTTTGGCGCTGTCATGGCGGTCGTGACGACCTTCCAGGCTGGTGGTATTGGGGTTGCCTTATCAGGGTCCAATCCAACACCACAATATGCAGGGCAACTCATCGTAAACCACATTGAAGACTTTGGCTTTATCCGTTATATGATGGGATATGCCGCCACAGTAAGTGTCGTTCTTTTAATCATGGTTTATTTTATCTCCAAGGTCACCTGGAGAATTTTAGGGGAAAGGGAGTGATTGTATGAAACCAAAGAAAACAAATTCGTTTCAAGGAACTAAGATTAATCCAACAAGATTCCATCGCAGTCAGTTACCTTTCTATATCTTTTTAATCCCGTTTTCAACATTGATGCTGTTACCGATCATTTTTATTGTCAACCATGCCTTCAAGCCTCAAAGTGAACTCTTTGCTTATCCACCTAGATTCTTTGTCAGACGTCCAACCATTGATAACTTTATTGAGTTATCGAGAGTTGTTTCAGCTTCTGGAGTTCCATTTTCAAGATATTTAGTTAATAGTCTATTTGTCACAGTGGTTGGGGTTACACTCGCTATCTTTATTACAGGATTTTCAGCATATGCGCTTTCTAAGCTTAAATTTAGAGGCAAGAAGTTCTTATTTGAACTGAATACCTTAGCCTTAATGTTTGTTCCAATTGCCGTTCAAATTCCAAGATATTTAATCATTGCACAATCTGGTTTAATTGACTCTTATTTGGCACATATTTTACCAGTTATTGTCATGCCGGTTGCAATGTTTTTAATTAAACAATTTATTGACCAAACACCGAATGAACTGATTGAATCAGCGAAAATCGATGGTGCATCTGAAATGGAAATCTTCTTAAAGATTATCATGCCCGTCATTGCACCTGCGATTGCGACTGTAGGTATTCTTGCCTTTCAGGCGATTTGGAATGACGTATCAACTTCAGTTTTATACATCAATGATGAATCTAAGCGTACGCTTGCATTTTACATGATGAGTTTGACTTCCGCACAAGGAAACACCGTTGCAGGGCAAGGGATGGCCGCTGCAGCTGGGTTAATTATGTTCTTACCGAACTTAATCTTATTCATCATTTTGCAAAGTAAGGTCATGAACACCATGGCTCATTCAGGTATCAAATAATGAAAAAACTCATCATTGTCTTACTCATCCTCGTTTTACTGTATTTACCATCCCAAACAGTTGAAGCGAATGGTCTACCCTATAGTACCTTTACTTATAGTAGTTCACAAGGCAGAATTGTACCGACTCAAGATGCTTATTTACCATTATCGATTAGCTATAACTTAGGTGGATTGGTGCTTAACTCACCAAGAGATATCACCGTTGACAAAAACGATAATATTTATATTGCCGATTTTGGTAATGCAAGGGTCATTAAATATTCACTAAGAGACGATATTGTTACTGTCATCGGTGAAGGTATTTTGAATCGACCCACAGGGGTTCACGTCGGTTTCGATGGTCATCTTTATGTCGCTGATTTTGGCGATGAACGTGCCTATCAGTTCCTTTATAATCCCACAACAGATACCTACTCATTAGGTTCTATTTATCAAAAACCAGTCAATACACCATTTTTTAAACCAACGGATCCCTTTGTACCCACTAAAGTCATTACTGACCGTGGTCACAATGTCTATTTACTTTTGTCAGGTAATATTAATGGACTTGCTCAGTTTGAAAACAATGGCAATTTCTTTGGTTTCTTTGGTGGTAATCAAATTCCAAACACTTGGGACAATGTTTTAAGATACATTTTATTTGATGAAACACAAAGAAGAACTTGGTTTAAAATGATTCCCAATCCAGTCTATAATGTTGCTGTTGATAACGATGGACTTATTTTAACGACGACAAAATCACAATCTGGTTATTTGAAACTTAACATCGCTAATTTAGTCTATAGCCGCTCTGATTGGGGCTTTGATAATGTTGAAGATATTTTTGTTGGACCGTATGACACGATATTTACCATCACATCGGATGGATATATTACTGAATATGCACCAGATGGATCCACACTATTTGTTTTTAGTGGTCAAGATCTTCATGGCCAAAAAGGACTTTTCAAAGTCCCTTCAGGTATTGCAGTCGATTCTAGAAATAATTTGTACGCAGTGGACCAAAATACCTCAGCTCTTCAAATCTTTATTCCAACAGAAT
The DNA here is from genome assembly GCA_030603805.1 of Acholeplasmataceae bacterium. Classification (GTDB taxonomy): domain Bacteria; phylum Bacillota_I; class Bacilli_A; order Acholeplasmatales; family Acholeplasmataceae; genus Peloplasma. The sequence goes on along the minus strand of JAUVXD010000004.1, from coordinate 85,257 downwards.
TTGCGAATTTAGTTCATTTCGCGATTAGTCTTTATCAAGATGGACGTTATATCGAATCCTTAGAACCATGGCAAGAAGTACTGAAGATGAATGCACTTTTTGACCTAGCCAATAAAGGTATCGGCGATGCTTATTTTGCAAGTATGGAATATGAACTTGCGATGCAATATTATCAGGTCGCCCGCGATCAACAAGGGTATTCCAATGCATTTTGGGAAGTTAGAAACCAAATCCTACTTTCAAGTGGACAAGGCATTATCATCTTCCTATTAACATTTGTTGTCCTCTTTATCTTAAATAACATCATTCATTTTATGGATTATTTAAAGAAACCAAAAGAAAGACTGAAAGCTTATTTAAACAAGTTCAAGCTTTATCGAGAACTCGTTTTCCCCTTCTATATCATTAAACATCCAGGTGATGGTTATTATGGCATTAAGCGCGAAGCGAAACTCTCTAATCTTTCTGCAACGATTTATCTCCTATTATTCTTCTTGGTCTATATTATTTTCATCTTTGAAACAAGCTTCCTATTTAATCCACTCATTCCTTCAGAGATCAATATGTTTCAACAAATCACAACCGTTTTTGTACCATTCTTCTTGTGGGTTTTAGCAAACTATCTGGTGTGTTCTATTCGTGATGGTGAAGGTAAACTCAGAGACGTATACCAAGCATCTGCAGTCACACTGTTACCGATGATTATCACGTTACCGATATTAACCATCATTTCCAAAGGTCTAACCTACAACGAAGCCTTCATCTATGATACAGTCCTCTTTATTGGATTAATCATTACAGGCATTTATATGATCATCATGGTCAAAGAAATTCATTTCTATGACATGAAGCCAACCATTGGTAATATTTTCATTACACTATTTACAGGCGTCATGATTCTGGCGGTGCTCTTCATCGTCTACCTACTCTTATCAGAAGTGTGGGTCCTCATTACAGACGTCATAAGGGAGTTGATTGTTCGTGGCTAAATTTATGAAATATGCACTTATCATCATCCTCTTTGTTTTAGCTTCGTTTGGGGTTGCTTATGCAAACAGCCAATCTTTAGATCTAGATCCTATTGAGATTCCTTCAAACTTCAGTTATATCAACCAACAATTATTAGAAAGTTCAAGATATACGCAAGATGATACAGTTGATCCTTTAAGAATGCTTGACTATAAGACGAACTATAGTTTGTCATATACCGAAGCAGAACTTGATCAACTTGGATTTGACAAGATGTTTGAAACACCAGAATTAAGAGTCTATTTTGAAAAAGATTCATTTTCGATGATTGTTGAAAATAGAATCACGGGCTATTTTTGGTCATCTCGTCCAGAGTTTCAAGGGATGTCTGGTGCCAGAGAAGATAATGTCGCTAATAGAAACTTAATGAACTCTGGTTTATGGGTCAGTACAGTTAGAACGCAAAATATCACTTCAGGCTCAGTTCAAACTCAGTCTTTATACACGCTTGCCGAAGTGAACTACTTAAACGATGCATCCATCACACCTGAAAACCCCGATCATTTAAGACCTTATATGATTGAACCAGGTAGTTATGCAACCAGACGTGTTGAAACAACGATTACGTCACAAAATGCATCATCATTTACTGTTTTTGTAAATATTAAGACATTAAGCATCAGTTTTAGTATTGATATTGCATTAGTTGATGGCGCAATTGAAGTTCATATTCCAACAGATTCTATCACTGAAACTGGTGATGTTTTCAGATTAACCGCCATCACAGTTTTCCCATATTTTGGAGCATCAAGAGAAGACAGAATGCCAGGCTATTTAGTGATTCCTGATGGATTAGGCGCTTTGGTTAGAACCAATCAGCGCTATAATACGTATTTTCAAGCAAGATTTTTTGGTAGCGATGCTGGATATCAAGCCATGATTTTACCTGAGTTATCCCTACCTATATTTGGTAATGTTCATGAACCTGGCAGTGATGGATTTTATGCACGTATATTAGAGGGTGCAGAATTTTCAACACTGACTGCCTTTTTCTGGGGTGCTTCAACTAGATATCATCGCATCAACTCAAGATTTAATGTCAGACAAATCTACCGCAATATTATCAATAAAGCGGGTGATGGCAATGACCAAATACCACAAGGATTTAATCCATCAGATTACCGTGTTGCTTATCAGATTTTAAGTGATCAAGATGCAAGTTATGTGGGTATTGCTAAAAATTATCGGGATTTTTTACTCAGTGAAGGTATTTTAAACAGCGAAGAAAAAGTTGTCAACAATCAAATTCCGATTCATTTATCTTATATCATGAGCGATCAAGAACCTTCCTTTATTGGAACAACACGTGTTGTGATGACAACCGCAAATGATGTTAAACAAGCATACCAAGAATTTAAATCTCAAGGGTTACTTAATCAACAGATTGCACTGATGGGATGGAGTAGAGATGGGTTTATTAATAGAACTCCTTATCGCACCAACACATGGGATCGGGGACTTTCAAGTTTAATTGATGCTGTCGTTGAAGATGATAATACCATTTATTTAGAAAATGACTACACGATGGCATCTGAAAACTCACGAAGAGTCAATTACAACCGTGATGTTGCTAGAAATTTATCTCGACTCAAAATGTCATTTAGAATGCGTTCACTCAACACTCAAGTGACAGAAGTCTATTACTTATATCCAGATTCAAGCTTTAGATTTGCTCAAAATGATCAGTCGTTCTTTGATGATTTAGGTATTTCTGGATTATTCTTAAATAATTTAGGTTCAACATTATTTAGTTATTATGACAATCAATTTTTCTATAGAAATCAAACTATTGATTACTATCAACAGATTGCAGCATTAAATGATCATTTGTTGTTATCGAAACCCAATGTTTATATGTATCCTTATATGACAGGATATATGGATTTAGCGATTACCAATTCACAATATGATTATTATACAGATTTGGTGCCATTAGTGCCAATCATTCTTAAGGGCAATATTTCGTTTTATACACCCTATTTAAACTTTAATGCCTTAAGTGATGATCGCTTACTTGCTATGGTTGATTTCGGTGCAAACCCAAGCTATGTCTTAACTGAAGAAATTACCTTCAAGATGCGTTATACGCCTGCAAGTTTCTTCTATACAACATACTTAAAGAATTACCAAGATGAAATTGTTGCAACATATCAGTTTGTCAATCAAGCTTTAAGACATGTCGTTCATGCCTCTATTGAGGATAGACAAGTCTTATCAACTGGACTAGTTCGTGTGGATTATGATAATGGTGTCTCCATTTATGTTAACTATAATTACACCAGTCGAAATGTGGGAGCGCTTCAAATCCAGCCAAGAAGTTATGAGGTGGTGCTCCCATGAAAAAGCTGATAAGATCAATTAAGGGATTTTTCGCTAAAATCTTTGAACCGATTAAAAAAGGTCTTGGATTTTTGAAGAAGTACATCATTAAAGGCTACGATGCTTTGTCTGAATTTTATCGTGCAAAAGTTTGGCCAGTTTTATCAAAAATTGGACATTTCTTGACACATAATGCCATCATTAGAAAAACTGGGCAAACACTTATTTTATTTAGTTTTTTAAAAATTAACGTCACTAGAAAGAAGCGTGAAGGCTTTTACGGCTATATCTTTATCATGCTTTGGCTGATTGGATTTTTAATCTTTACCCTTTACCCCATGTTTTATTCCCTATACTTAAGTTTCCATGAAGCTTATTATAGCTTGCAGCAAGGTGTAACCACCACATTTATCGGCTTTAGAAATTATTTAAATATCTTTAGAAGCCAAACCTTGTTACCACTATTTGGAACTTATGTTGGTAAAATGGTGATTTCTGTGCCGTTAGTTGTCGTATTCTCTATTTTAATTGCAGTTTTAATTAATAATCCAATTAAAATGAAAGGTTTTTGGAGAACGATTTTCTTCTTACCTGTCGTTATTTCAACGGGTCCTGTTATTGCAGAACTTGCCAATCAAGATGCAACCTCACTACCCTCCATTCAAAACAGTTCATTGCTCATGTACGTCAGCCAAAATATTGGTTCATGGCTTGCAGATCCGATTGAAGTACTATTAACTTCAATGTTACTTATTTTATGGTATGCAGGGATTCCCATTTTAATCTTTTTAGCAGGTCTTCAAAAGATTGATAACTCCATTTATGAAGCTGCATCGATCGATGGTGCGTCTCCTTGGGATCGCTTTTGGAAGATTACGTTACCATCAATTAGTCCACTGATTAGTGTTGCTGTCATCTATATCGTTGTCTCTATGTCGCTTTTTGTTGAAGCAGGCGGTATTTTAGATATGGCAAGAACACATATGCTTGTCGGTGCACCAGATTCTAATTTCTGGCATGGTTATGGATATGCTGCTGCGATTGCATGGATTTACTTCTTACTGATGGTCATTATTATGGGCATTTATGTTGGTTTAATCAATATCAAGAAGAAGGAGCGATAAGTCATGAAAAAAATGGACATGAAACATTTTAAAATCAAGGCGAAGCGTTTCTTGATGGGGATGAATTTTGTCGATGGTTTTATCTACAAACTCATCATCTATACGTTATTAATTAGCTTTAGCTACATTTATCTTTACCCAGTTTTATTTATGCTCGTTAACAGCTTTATGAGTGTGGATGACCTCATTAATCCAGGGATTAAGTGGATACCAACTGTACTTCAATACTCAAATTATCAAAGAGCAATTGAAGTTTTACAGCTACCTGCAGCTATCTTTGATACAACATCATATGTTTTAAAAGTATCGATATCAGTCACCATATCCTCAGCCATTATTGGTTATGGATTTGCTAAATTTGATTTTCCACTGAAAAAACTATTCTTTGTTTTGATGCTTGCAACATTCATCCTACCTTCACAGGTTACCATGGTTGCTAATATGCTTGTCTTTAGAAATTTAGGCTTAATGACCAGTCAGCGCGCAATGATTATTCCAGCAATCTTTGGTCAAGGGATTAATGCAGCGATTTATATTCTTATCTTCTATCAATTTTTTAAAACCATACCAGGTGTTTTAATGGAATCCGCTGAAGTGGATGGTGCATCACAATTTAGAATTTTCTCAAGAATTGCAATTCCACTGGCGATACCATCATTCATTATTGTGTTCCTATTTAGTTTTGTATGGTATTGGAATGAAACATTCATTACTGCACTTTATGTCGGTGGGCAAGTGACATTACCACTTAAACTTATGGCATTTAGAAGTAGTTATATAACACTTTTCCCACCTGGTTCACCAGGTTCAGAGCTTAATGAAGCCATTTTACTTGCTGGAAATATGCTTACCATATTACCACTACTAGTCCTTTACTTTATTGCACAACGATATTTCGTTGAAAGTATTGATCGTACCGGAATTACTGGAGAATAGGAGGTTTTATGAAGAAATTATTTATACTTTTCTTGATACTTTTCATCTTAATTGGTTGTGAAGAAAAGCCTTCAGAACCGACAGAACCTACGGTACCTAATGGGCTTATCCCACTTATTCCAACTTCGGATTGTGCCGTTCCAACCTTAGAAGATGGATGGGTTTGCATATGGGCTGATGAGTTTGAAGGTGAAGAGCTCGACATGACCAAATGGAATTATGAAGATGGTGGTTATGGCGGGGGTAATCAAGAAATTCAGTATTACACCAGAAATAACACAACCTTTGAAGATGGAAAACTTGTGATTACTGCAAAAAATGAATATATGATGGGTAAGAATTACACATCATCAAGAATTAATACACGCTTTAAGTGGTCAGATCGATATGTTAGAATTCAAGTGAGTGCTAAAATGCCATCAGGTCGAGGTACATGGCCTGCGATTTGGATGCTACCTCTCATGAACACCTATGGCAACTGGCCACATAGTGGTGAAATTGATATTATGGAATATGCGGGCTATGATTTAAACCGCATCCATTCAACGATTCACACTAGAAAGTTTAATCATAATTTAGGCACGCAAATCGGTTATACAAGAGTTTATCCTAATGTTGAGACTGAGTTTAAAGTCTATGAAATGATTTGGGCACCTGGTCATATCATCACGTATGTGGATGGCGATAAGCTTGGAGAATTCTTATATGTTCCTGGGCTTAACCGTGATGTACCCTATCATCATGCGCATCCATTTGATCAAGAGTTTTATCTTTTAATCAATCTTGCGATTGGTGGTACTTTTGGTGGTGTTCAAGGTGTCGATGCGAGTGCATTTCCAACACGCATGGAAGTGGATTATGTACGTGTTTATCGTCAAGATTATGCAGTAACAGATGTAACAAATCCAACCACACCATCCAATATCCAACTGGCTCAACTAGCAAACACACTCTTTTGGAATCGTTCGACTGATGATCGTGGGGTTGAAAAGTATGCCATCTATTTAGATGGAGTCTTTCATCGATATGCCAATTTAAACCAAGTGACTTTGACTGGATTACAGTCGAATCAATCTTATCAAGTTGAAATACAAGCCATTGATTTTGTTGGAAGGGTTTCCTCTAAGAGTCAGGCATTTACATTTACCTTTACGTGATAACATAAAAGCATAGATTGATATTGTCTATGCTTTTTGATTTTCTAGGTACTCAATTTCTTTCACTTATATTTCTGAAATTACTTTAAATTTATAACTTTTTAGATTATAATAATGGTGTTGATAGTGTCAAGATCACAACAAGTGCATCTGCCTTTCGCGGATCACTTGGATCCTGATAAGTCAACACGCCCCGATGACTACTCCCCCCCACGTCATCGGGGCACATTTGTTTTAATGAATTCTCTGTAAAATGTGCTATACTAAAAATACATACAAAGCTTAATCGTGACATAAGGAAAGGATTAACTATGAGCCAAAAAATATTGATTGTTGAAGATAACGTACTCATCAGCCGAAGCATTGAAACCAAACTCAAAGAAGAAATGTTTGAAGTCAAGGCAGTTTTTAACGGTGAAGATGCCATCACACAGTTCAATCAGGTAAAATATGATGCCGTTCTTTTGGACTTAATGTTACCGATTAAAAATGGGGAAGAAGTCCTTAAATATATCCGCTCTAAAGGTGATGTACCCGTCATCATTATATCGACTAAAGATACCGATGTTGAAAAAGCAGTGAATTTAGGTCTTGGAGCTGATGATTATCTTTCTAAACCTTTTTCAATGCTAGAACTCGTTGCACGTGTGAAAGCCGTTTTAAGACGCTCTCTAAAGTCACAAGAAAAAGAGTTGAAGCCAAAATATGTGGTTGGCAATCTTGAAATCAATTTTAGTAACTTTGAAGTCAAAAAACAAGGTGAGTTGGTCGAATTGACACTTAAAGAATTTGAAATATTAAAACTACTCATTACGCATCCAGATCAAACATTTTCAAAGCAACAAATGTATCGCAATGTTTGGGGAGAAGAATATTATTATAATGATAATGTCATCAATGTGCATATTCGAAGACTTAGAGAAAAAATTGAAGATGACCCATCTAATCCAAAGATCATTATGACTATGTGGGGCTTTGGATATAAATTAGGCGATATTGAAGTGAAATCATAAAGGGCAATGGCCCTTTTTTTGTTCTTAAGTAAAACTTAATAAATGCGTCATTTTTGCGTAACTTTCATTTGATATAATCAACATGATGGAGGTGATTGTTTTGGCTCAATATAAGATACCATGGGCTTTCTATATGAAGTATAACTTAAGACAAAAAACAATGACCATACATTTATCAAAAGACATGATGACTAAGTGTGAGCTCCCTTTGGAAATGCTCAATCTAGATGATACTGAGATTAAAGAGTTCATTCATCGCTATGATTATCGTAAGCTGGATTATTTTTCTACACATCCTATTCAAGGTATTTTTGATACAACATTTAGTTTAAAAACAACCCACGGTAAAAACTACTTGAAAACAAAAGCGATTTGTCAAAAAACGACGTATGGCATCAGTTGTCTCTTAATAGAAGATATTCATATTCATAAAATGAAAGTATCATTTAAGCAGTTATCTAAGACTGAGCAATTGCAAATTGTCTTCAGCGAGACTGAACAAATCGAACTTCTAGAAACTAATACACAATGGATTAAGATTAGAAATCATGTGAGTCAAATCATCACACGACCGACGATTTAAGAAATTTGTAAGAGAGTCATTATTTTTTAGTAATAATTGATACGTATAATGAAAGTATCAAAACAAGAAATGAGGTGCTTTGGATGAAACTACTGATCATGGTATTAACTGTTTTACTTGCAGCGGCTGTCTTTACTTTAGAAGCTTCTAAAGCACACGCAACATCCATCGAGATTCATAGTATCATTTTTGAAGACTATGAAGGCAATATCTATCAAAAATCATACATGGCAGCTGGGGCTGACTTAACGAATTTTGATTTACCTCAAGGTCCAGAAAGAGCAGGCTATCAATTTGTGGGTTGGAGTGCTGAACTTCCTGAAACAATGCCTTCAGCAACACTGATATTGGAACCTGTATATGTTAGAAACTTACAATTAAACTTCCAATTTAACTAAGAAAAACAAGAGTCAATCGTTCGCGATGACTCTTTTTATTATAATCTTTAATTTGGTTTAGATAAGTCATTTTTAATTAGATGATTTTATTTAGTTCGATTGCAATCAATGAGGCAATGAGCTTGGCACCGTAAGGGCTTAAATGGGTATTGTCTTCTATACCTAATGGATAGTTTTTATGCATATTTTTATCAAGATGCAAAAAAAGTGATTTAGATTTTTCCTCGCCTAAATCGCAAATGATTTGGTGAGATATTGCATAAGCATCAATACATAATATATGATGTTGTTTGGCACATTTTTTCATCGATTGAGGATATGAAGAAACTGTATCTAAAACAAGTTTAGAGTCTTTAAAGATGCGTCTTGAAATCGATGTCACAAAAATGGGGGTTGCCTCATTTTTCCAAGCAACACGTGCAAATCTTAACAAATTTTCTTGATAGTCAGTATTTGGATTTGTGTAACGAGTTAAATCACCTATTTTTTCATCGTTATGCCCAAATGAGATAAGCAGATAATCGCCTTTTTTAATCATATGATCGATTTTTGATAGTGAACCCTCATTGATGTAAGATTTTGTTGATCTACCATTGATTGCAAGATTAACAACTTCAATTTTTGGAGATATAAAAAAACTGAGGTATTCTCCCCATCCACTTTCAGGTCTTTTATCTTCAAGTTTGATTGATGCGAGTGAATCGCCAGCAATATAGAGTTTTGGCATAGTAATCCTTAAGGTCAAATCATGATATAATCATAACAGGTGAACACATGAAAATCAAGGTATCGAGTTTTAATTTAAGGTGTAATACACCTCATGATCAAATGCTTGCTTGGCCTTATCGTAGAGAGGCTGTTTTTAAGTTTTTGAAAAATGAAATGTATGATTTGATTGGATTTCAAGAAGTTACACCAGATATGCTGATCGATTTAAAAGAAAATCTATTGGATTATCATTTCTTTGGCATAGGTAGAGATCAAGCAGGTGAAGCTGTGATTATTGCAGTTCATCAAAAGTATGAAATTTTAGCTTCGGATACATTTTGGTTAACAGATACACCTTGGGTTGAATCAAAGATTTCAAAAAGTGCATTCAAGAGAATTGCTACCTACGTTGTTTTAAAAGAAAAAGAACAAGTCATTGCATGCTTTAACACACATCTCGATTATCAAGACGGTGATGCAATCTATCAACAAGCAGAATATCTATATCAGATGATGAAACGGATCAAGGATAAATATAATGCACATTTGATTTTAACGGGAGACTTTAATCAAAATCCAGAAGATCGAGCGATTCGTTTTTTATCGACACTATTAAATCATCCATTTGAAGACGGTAAAAATTTAGGACTGACTTATCACGGATATTCCAAAGAAAAAGAAGGCTTACCAATTGACTATATATTTCATGATACATCCTTAAAAATGGTGTCTTTTTCGATTAGACATGATGTGGAGTCTCATATTTTTCTATCAGATCATTATCCCATTGAAGCTGATATCATAATTAGTTTACAAGAAAAGTAAGTGACCAAAGAATATATAATACAGACAAAATTAAGCAAACGATGATTGTTACCTTAAAAAATAGTAGATGTTTTTCTATCTTGTCAAATCTTTTTAGAGATTCAACTTGGATGAGCACATCAAGTTCATCTTCAGATAAAATATTAGACTCATAGAACACATAGGTTGGTTTTATGATCAAAATCTTGTGTAGTGTCGATAAAACATGATGATACTTTTTCATCCTATTTCCCCAAATCTTATTTTATCTATGGTTTATTATATAAAAGCTTGGTTTAGATATAAAAAAAACCACAAGGTTTTTCCTTGTGGCATTTTTGTATTCGTGGTACCCCGTGTAGGGCTCGAACCTACGACCCACTGATTAAGAGTCAGTTGCTCTACCAACTGAGCTAACGAGGCATCATTCACCGTGCATTGATTATTATAGCATACAACTTAAAAAAAGCAAGGCAAAATTCTGAAAAATAGAATTTTTTTGTGTTTTTTTAATGCTCTTGATAGACCTTGTTTTTATCAAAGATAAAAGGATACTATTTTAAGTTGCGCTTGATGACATCATCACACATTTGATAGGCTCTATCAAGCAAGTCTTTTCTATCATGGGGAAATAATACTGCAGATTTACCAAATTTAACACCTTTAATTTTTTCATTTCTAACCATGTTCACATAATTAAAATCTGTGGTGTAGATAGAAAAATGATTTTTTCCTCCACCAAGCATCAAAAAAATATCTTTGGTTATTTTAAACATGGGTCTTTGATAAGAGTAAACAAAATTTAACCCTGGATATTTCTTATTTACATAGTTAGAGACTTCATCAAACCACCATTTCCCAATTTCATCTAAGGATTCTCTATAGTTTTTTATTGCTTCTAACATCTTCTTTACCTCCACCTATCTCGATTTTAACACATGATAAATCGAAAATCTCATGATATAATTGAAAGTAGTTATCAAGGGGACCACTATGTTTACTTACACACTTGCATTTATTCAAAGAAAAAATGAAATCTTGCTGGTCAACAGAGAGAAAAAGCCATGGATGGGCTCATGGAATGGTGTTGGCGGAAAAGTGGATGCCAATGAGTCAATCATGGATTGTATCATGAGAGAAATACAAGAAGAAACCTCCATTGTAGTGACTCAAGATCAAGTCATAGATAAAGGGTATCTGACTTGGAATTCATTTGATGCGAACGGTCATGGGCTACATCTTTTTTTGGTTCATTTACCCGATGACTTTATCTATGACACACCTAAAGTCGTCGATGAAGGTATTCTTGACTGGAAGAAAATCGATTGGATCATAAGTTTTGATAATTATGGTGTCGCCCATAATATCCCCTACTTTTTACCCACAGTGCTTTGTGATGAAAATCGTTATCACTACCACTGCACGTTTGAAGATCGCGCATTAATTTCAGTAACGAAAGAGTTGATTTTATGATTTTAGAAATATTAGGTATGACACTACTCATCAGTCTCATCATTTTTGGTCTCGTTTCATTGGATCAAAAAAAGAAGAGCCAAACCATTAAGTCAAATGTGCTGAGCACACTTGAATCGATTGGGACAATTGAACATAAAGGCAAGCATCTCTTATTTAAAAAAGAGAATCAAACCTATGAGGTTCTTTTTTACTATGTGCCTTTAAATAGTGACCTAACCATTAATAGTCGATCGATTTGGGAAATACGCGATGCATCGAAATCAAGATTAATCGATCAAACATATTATTTATCAAGTCAATATCAAAAGATTGTGATTGTTTATCCAACATCGATTGCAATTAAACGGTATATCAATGAAAATGAACTTGAATTTGTTAAATACAACAAACCATTTTATGATATGTATGTGATGAGACACTTTGAACTCGATGAATGGATTAAGGAGGTTTTGGCATGATAAAAAAAGTTTTTTTACTCATAATCACATGTTTCATGACCTTGATGATCACCGCATGCACATCTAACCAAGAGATTATCTACACCGATAATGAACCCTTTGTCATCGAAATGAAAGGTGAGACCTTAAAAATTCTGCAAATTACAGATCTTCATCTCATGTATGGCATCGACCATCGAGACCAACGTACACTAAAGCTGATTAGAAACCTAAACAATAGAGATGATTATGATCTAATCGTCATTACTGGCGATTTAACGATGTCTCCATCCGCACCTAGATTATTTACTCAACTGCTTAATTTTATGGAATCCTTAGAAACACCATGGACATTTGTCTTTGGTAACCATGAGACGGATTTTCATAGTTATCATCCCTTTTTAAATCGAATCAAAGATACAAAGTATTTATATTTTAAAGTTGGACCGATGCTTGAAGATGGTGGTGTCGGTAACTTTAAAATTACATTTACAAAATCAGGGGTGCCCTTTTACCATACATACTTTTTAGATTCAAAATCTGAAAGAAAAGATTATACCAAAGAAGAAGGACAATATGACTACTTAAGTCATGCACAAGTTTCATGGTATGAAGCTTTCGTATCAAATGATACACAAGAGTCCATTGTTTTTATGCATATACCACTCAGGCAATATATCTTAGCCAATAATTATGTTGGGACATTTAATGAAAAAATGGTTTATGCACAAGGCAAAGATACAGGTTTTTTTGATGCGATGGTCACTTATGGTAAATCAAAAGCAGTATTTGTCGGTCATGACCACTTAAATGACTTCTATTTTTATCTTGAAGGCATTTTATTAGCTTATGGTAGAGCCACTGGATTCAATGGGTATGGGACACTCGAAAAGGGTGGCAGACACATTGAAATTTTGGAAAATTTAGAAATTAATACCTTTTTAATTGGAGAAAGTGAGGTCCTTTATGACTAGAAAAGATCGAGTTATGATATTCTTATCCTCTTACTTTTTTGGAGTTTTAGGTCTCTTCTTTTTTGGGACATTTCTCTTTTTCTTAATCCCATTATCTGCATTTATTTATCTTTTGATTGGGGGAAAAAAGCATGTTTGATATCCTCATCTTTATTTCCGTGATTGCCTTTTGGATCGCAGTGATTGCTGGACCCATCACATTATTTATACTGAGACTTTATGTATCTTTACAGTCAAAACTGAATCAAAAAGAGCTACTCAAGGTTTTATTAATGCCTTGCTCCATAGGTTACTTTTTGACATTTAAGGAAAAAACACCTTTAAAAAAACTCTATCACAGCTTAGTTATTTTCTTCTTTGTTCTTATGGTAATTGGTAGCATATTGCCCTTATACATGCATTTGGGGTTAAATTTGATATGAACCATAAAGTCATTAGAAAGCAAAATAATTCGCATTTATGCTTTGTTTGTGGTATCCATAACGATTCAGGACTGCATACAGAGTTTTATGAACTTGAAAACCAAAAAATCATCTCAATATTTAAAGGCAAGGATATTCATCAAAGTTATCCAAAACGTATGCATGGGGGCATTATTGCAGGCTTGCTTGATGAAACCATTGGCAGAGCCATTCAAATGATTGAACCTCATATTTGGGGTGTCACTGTGGATTTATCTATTCGGTATATCAAACCTGTTCCATTAGACCAAGTCTTAATGGTTGTTGGAGAAATCACATCGAATAGAAGACGTCTTTTCGAAGGCTCTGGATATCTTATGAATGAATCTAAGGAAATACTTGCAACCTGTCAAGCAAAGTATATGAAGCAAGATGTTGATTCAATCGTTACGACAGAAGATTTTATAGAGGAGCAATGGATCTATGTGGCTGATGATGATATGCCACAAAGTTTCGATTTACCACAATGAGTATTTTAGAAGTAGAGCAATTAGTTTTTAGTTACAGCGGGGAAAATCTATATCATAAAGCAAGCATGCGTTTATTTGAAGGTGACCATGCTGTTTTGGTTGGACCTAATGGCACTGGAAAATCAACCTTATTAAAATTACTGGATAAATCTCTAAGTCCTGATCAAGGTAAAATTCAATGGCAACCCAATAAAAAAGTGGGGTATCTCGATCAATATGCAGCGATTAATCCGGAACTTTTGGTGAAGACGTATTTATATGACGTCTTTTTACCGTTATTCGAAAAAGAAAAAGAGATGGAAAGACTCTATCATTCAATCCAACATGCGAAGGAATCCGAACATGAGCGTATCCTAAATTGGGCTGCACAACTCCAAGAACAACTTCTCGATTCAGATTTTTACGCCATTAAATCGAAAGTGGGCAATATCATTCATGGTCTTGGACTTGAGATGGATATCTTAGAAGAACCCATTAAACATCTATCAGGTGGCATGCGTGCAAAAATCATTTTAGGTAAGCTTTTACTCGGGGATTCTGATGTTTTATTACTCGATGAACCTACAAACTTTTTAGATGTTAGACATATCGAATGGCTCACCAAATTTTTAATCAATTATCCAAAAGCCTTCATTGTTGTCTCTCACCACGAAGAGTTTTTAATGGAGATTGCTTCAACTGTGTTTGCTCTTGAAAATGGACAAATCACACGCTATAAAGGTGACTATTTGTTTTACTTAAAAGAGCGCACATTAAGATTTGAACAACAAGAAAAAGCGTTTATTTCCCAACAGCAGTTTATTAAGAAAACAGAAGAGTTTATTCAAAAAAATCTCGTACGTGCATCAACAACCAAGCGTGCTCAATCGAGAAGAAAAATGCTTGCCAAAATTGAAAGAATTGCTGCACCCAAGCAAAATCGAACCTATCATTTTCATTTTCCACTATCTTCTACGACAGGTAAGGATGTATTATCAACAAAAGCGCTTGAAATCGGCTATACAGAGCCTTTACTTGAGCCATTAAGCATAGCTATCCTAAAACAAGAAAAAGTGGCTATAACTGGAAAAAACGGGATTGGGAAGTCCACGTTTATTAAGACTGTGCTTGGGATAATTCCAGCTTTAGCAGGAACATTTCACTGGATCGATACCGCCAAAATCGCCTATTTTGAACAAGATTCTAAGTTTGATGATGGACTGACACCCTTTCATGTGATCCACCATAAATATCCTCATTTTACAAAGAAAGAAGTCATGTCGCTACTTGGAAATCATGGCATCGATTATGATATGGCAAATAGAGATATCAACACCCTTTCTGGTGGTGAACAAACCAAAGTGAGACTCGCTTTACTCAGACATCAAAAAGGTAATGTTTTAATCTTAGATGAACCAACCAATCACTTAGATGTTCAAGCGAAAGAAGCCTTAAAGGATGCACTCATTGAGTATCAGGGAACTTTGATTTTAGTCTCCCACGAAAAAGAGTTTTATGAAGGTTTATGTGATTATGAAATATCTCTCTATGAGACTTAAAAACAAAGGAGTTTTTATGAAGAAAATCTTTTTGATTGTGTTGGTATTTGTTTTCATGGGATTACTTGTTGCATGTAAAAGATCATATAAAGAAGAAGCAGGTATTTATGAACTGTATGAAATGTCAGGAGATTTAAGTTTAGAGGATTTTTCTTACTACTATATTCAGCTTAACGAGCAAGGAGAAGTTTTAGTTAAGTCGCTTGGAGCTCATGGTGATCAAGAAGAATATACAGCTTTTGGAACATTTAAGATTTCTGGATCATCGATTCATATTTATACCAAAGTAGGATTTACTCGGATTAAAGAGAGTTATGATTACATTAACGGGGAAATCCATATGATTGATGTTTATTTAGAAGGTTATGACATCACTTTCACAGCAAAATTTAGAAGATCTATATAAAAAAAAGGCGACTTAATGTTCGCCTTCATTTTTTTTCGTATCATCAAAGTTATTGATTTCTTCAATTAAGACATCATAGACTTCAGATTCCTTAATCTTTTTAACGATTTCACCACGTCTAAATAAAATAGCTTCACCTTTACCACCAGCAATACCAAGATCAGCATGTTTCGCTTCACCAGGACCATTGACAGCACATCCCATAATGGCAACATTGATTGTTTTATTAATGGTTAATAAATAGGCCTCAATTCTTTTTGCGATATCGATCATATCATATTGGATTCTACCGCATGTTGGACATGATATTAAATTAGGAACCTTATCTTTTAAACCAAGATTTTTAAGTATTTCTTTAGCTGCTTGAATTTCTAATACAGGATTATCTGTGAGCGAGACACGAATGGTATTGCCGATACCCTCAGCAAGTAAAATACCAATACCCATCGCACTTTTAATTGCCCCACTAAATGCTGTGCCTGCTTCAGTCACTCCTAAATGGAGTGGATAAGGAAAAGTCTTTGCAGCAAGTCGGTATGCAGCAATCATGAGTTGCATATCGGTTGCCTTAAGTGAAAGTGCGATATCATAAAAGCCTAAGGATTCAAGGATTTCGACATGATGTCTTGCAGTTTCGACCATATTTTCTGGGGTTGGTGCCATCCGATTCGGTAACGAACCACTGTTCACACCGATTCGAATCGGAATTTTCTTCGCTTTGCACGCTTCAACGACTTCAACCACATGTTCTCTTTTTGGAATATTACCAGGATTTAATCTAATCTTATCCACACCTTGCGCAATCGCTTCAAGTGCAAGTCTATAATCAAAATGAATATCTGCGACCAAAGGAATTTGAATTCTTTTTTTAATTTCACCTAAAGCTTTAGCATCAACCATATCTAAAACAGCAACTCTAACAATTTCACATCCTGCTTGTGTTAGTTGTTCAATTTGCTTAACGGTTGCATCAACATCCTTGGTATACGTTGTGGTCATACTTTGTATGTAGACCTTGTTATTGCCACCTAATTGGTGTGGACCGACCGAAACAGGTCTGGTCATTTCTCTTGTGTACATAACATCACCCATTTAAATTATATGCTAATCTCTTAGAAAAACCTAGATGAAATGCTTGAATCTGACAGATTATGGGGGATAAGAAAAAATAACGCATAAAATGATTGAAAATGAGTGTTTGATTTGATATAATGTATCCGTACGTTTGGAGGGATATCATGAGAGACCTAGTCAAATTGGTTTGTACAGAATGTGGCGAAGAAAATTATCATACTGATAAAAACAAAAAAGCTCATCCAGAGCGCTTGGAAACCAAGAAGTATTGCCCACGCGAAAGAAAGTATACAATCCATAGAGAAAAGAAATAAGCTATTCTATGAATAGTTTTTTTTCTACTTAAAACCTATGATTAAATTTAAATCCTTAAGTGATGATTTTTCCCACAGCTATCTCATTTGTAGATTCGACACATGTATGATTATTGATCCCTCGCACAGCTATGATGCCATTTTGGAATCTTTAAATGGCAGAAAGTTAGCAGGTATTTTACTTACGCATGCCCACAGCGATCATGTTCACTTAATTGCTGAATTTGATGCACCAGTCTATATGCATACAGATGACGCTCATCTTTTGTTTGAAGATCAGTACAACGGATACGCACCTAAAATACATCCGTATAAAAGAAAACAATTAAATCTTAAGTTTGTCAAACATTTGGATAAAATTCCGATTGCTGATCAATTGATAGAAGTTTTTCATACACCAGGACATACTAAAGGCGGATTATCATTTCTCTTTGATGGTAGACTCTTCACTGGGGATACACTGTTTAAAGAAAGCGTTGGTCGACATGATCTATACTCTGGTAATCTACCCGAACTTAAAAAAAGTGTTTTATTTTTATGCAATCTTCCAGGCAATACAAAAGTCTATCCGGGGCATGATCAAGAAACAAGCATTAGACATGAACAAAAGAATAACCCTTTCTATCAGAAATGGTTGAAACAATCTAAATAATGGGTTTAATTAAAATTTGTGGACACTATGTGTCCATTTTTATTTTATGAAAAATAGCACATATTGCTTGACAGTGCCAATCAATTATAATACAATAAAGTTGGCACAAAACAAGATTGAGTGCTAAATGGGGTGTATGCATGATTACAAGTAGACAAAAGTTAATCTTAAAAGCCATCATCGAAGCTTATGTTAAAGATGCTCAACCGGTGGGTTCAAAGTTACTGACTTCAATGCCTTACCTAAATTTTTCGAGTGCAACATTACGATATGATATGGCTCAACTTGAAGAACTTGGTTATCTTGAAAAAACACATACCTCAAGTGGTCGAGTACCCTCGGAAAAAGGATATCGATACTATGTGGAACATCTTGTCACAAGAGATTCAGAAGTTGTCGACAAGTTTCCTTTAATTGATGAGCTTTTTCTAAAAAATAAGATGGCAAAAGAGCAGGCTGTTGAAGAAGCGATTCATTTATTATCAGAGTTAACCAACTACACAGCGCTTGCTGTGGGTCCCTCTGCACACACGAATACCATTAAGAAAATTGATTTCATCCCCATCGGTGAACAAGATGCAGTCATCTTGATTGTCACAGATCAGGGACACGTTCAGCATCAAAACATTTCAATTCCTGAAGAAATGAACATCAATGATTTAAAAGAAGTCATTAAAACTTTAGATGATCTCTTAAGAAATCGATACATCGATGAAGCAAATCAAATATTAGAAGCTGCATTTGCAAAATCTGAAATTCAATCATTTATTGATTATCAATCGCAATTGATGCATTCATTTGTTCATGCATTCTCTAAATTTGCTGAAGATAATTTCTATTTATCCGGTGTAACCAATGTGTTCAATCAGCCTGAGTTCCACAATGTCCAACATATTAAAAATTTTGTTGAGATGCTCGATCGCAGAGAACTCGTTAAATTGATTGGAGATCACGAAGGTTTATCCATTAGGTTTGGAAGTGACCTACAACTCATACCAATGGAAAATTGTACCGTGATTTCAGTACCCTATCGCATCAGCGACAATGAATTTGGCACCATTGCCGTTTTAGGTCCAACCCGCATGCAGTACAGTAAGGTCATTCCTTTAGTCGAATACATCGCAAGCAATCTGGGCAAACTCTATAAAAAGTAAAGGAAGATAGTATGGAAGATCAAAAAGATTTAATCAAAGAAGACATGCACGAAGAAACGCATGATGAATTAACCAAGAAAGAAAAGAAAAATAAGCATAAAGAACAAGTTGAAAAACTTGAGGCTGAAATCAAAGATTTAAAAGACAAGATGTTAAGAAATGCAGCCGAACTCGAAAATTTTAAGAAAAGAATGCATCACGAAAAGATTCAAGATCGTAAATATGCATCCAAAAATTTAATTGGTGACATGCTCTTACCGCTCGATCAACTCAACAAAGTTGTGAACATGCCCACAGATAATGAACTCTTAAAAAATTTCTTATATGGATTTAAAATGATTAATGATCAATTTTTTAATGTATTAGTTCAAGATGGTCTCAAGGAAATTGAGGCACTTAATTTACCGTTTAATCCCAATGTTCATTACGCGATTGAGAAAGTATCTGATAAAGAGAAACCCAATGGCATTAATATTGAAGTTATTCAAAAAGGCTATATGTATAAAGATCAACTACTAAGACCTGCCATGGTCAAAATCAACGAATGGAGTGAAGAAAATGGCAAAGACGAATAAAATCATCGGTATCGACTTAGGTACCACCAACTCATGCGTTTCTGTGATGGAAGGCGGAGAAGCAAAAGTTATTGCAAATGCAGAAGGTGGCAGAACAACCCCTTCAGTAGTCTCATTTAAAGGAGACGATATTTCAGTTGGTGACGTTGCAAAACGTCAAGCAATTACAAACCCAAACACTGTCAGCTCAATTAAGAGAAAAATGGGAGATGCGACATACCGTGTCGATATCAATGGTAAGAAGTATACGCCACAAGAAATTTCTGCAATGATTCTCCAAAACTTAAAGAAGACTGCAGAAGCTTATTTAGGTGCTGAAGTTACTCAAGCAGTTATCACAGTTCCAGCTTATTTTAATGACGCACAACGTCAAGCAACTAAAGATGCTGGTAAAATTGCTGGTCTCGAAGTTAAGCGTATTATTAACGAACCAACGGCAGCTGCTTTAGCTTATGGTATTGATAAAACCGATAAGGAACAAACAGTCTTAGTCTTTGACTTAGGCGGCGGTACATTTGACGTCTCAATTTTAAGACTTGCTGATGGTACATTTGAAGTTATTTCAACTTCTGGAGATAACAGACTTGGTGGCGATGATTTTGATGATGAAATCATTAAATATTTAACTGCTGAGTTCAAAAAAGACAATGGTGTCGACTTATCCGCAGATAGAATGGCTTTACAACGTTTAAAGGATGCTGCTGAAAAAGCGAAAAAGGATTTATCTGGTGTAACCACCACTCAAATCTCACTACCGTTCATTAGTATGGGTGTTGCAGGTCCACTTCACTTAGAAATGACTTTAACCAGAGCAAAATTCAATGAACTCACAGCACATTTAGTTGAGCGTTGTGTGGGTCCTGTTAGACGTGCATTATCGGATGCAAAGATGACTCAAAAGGATATTGACCAAGTCTTACTCGTCGGTGGTTCAACACGTACACCAGCAGTCCAAGAGATGGTGAGAAGAGAGTTAGGCAAAGAACCTAATAAGAGTGTGAACCCAGATGAAGTGGTTGCAATGGGCGCTGCCATTCAAGGTGGTGTACTTGCAGGTGATGTTAAAGATGTCTTACTTCTAGACGTAACGCCACTTTCTTTAGGTATCGAAACTTTAGGTGGTGTCTTTACAAAACTCATTGAAAGAAATACAACCATTCCAACATCTAAATCCCAAGTCTTCTCAACAGCTGCAGATAATCAACCTGCCGTTGATATTCATGTTCTCCAAGGTGAAAGATCCATGGCAGCTGATAATAAGACATTAGGGCGTTTCCAATTAGGTGATATTCCACCAGCACCTCGTGGTGTTCCTCAAATCGAAGTAACCTTTGATATTGATGCCAATGGTATTGTTTCAGTTAAAGCCAAAGATTTAGGTACAAATAAAGAGCAAAAGATTACCATTTCAGGTACAGGGTCTCTTTCTAAACAAGATATCGAACGTATGGTTAAAGAAGCTGAAGAACAAGCAGAATCTGATAAGAAAAAACGTGAAGAAGCTGACTTAAGAAATGAAGCTTCCAATATGATTTTCCAAACCAATAAAGCCATTCATGACTTAAAAGATGAAGTCGATCCAGCAACAAAGACGAAACTCGAAGGACAAATAAAAGACCTTGAAGAAGCACTCAAAGGTAGCGATATTGACTTAATTAGAAGTAAAAAAGAGGCTTTAGAAAAAGATGCTCAAGAAGTGGCAATGAAGGCTTATCAAAAAGCACAAGAACAACATCAACATTCAGATGAATCCGCAAAAGGAAAAGACAAAGGCAACACCGTTGATGCAGAATTTGAAGAAAAATAACCAAGTAAGGGGCACTGCCCCTTGCCGTTTATGGAGTTGATGTTATGGCAGATAAAAGAGATTATTATGACGTTTTAGGCGTCCCAAAAACTGCATCAGATGATGAAATTAAAAAAGCGTATCGATCACTAGCTAAAAAATATCATCCAGACGTTTCTAAAGAAGCGGATGCTGAAAGTAAATTCAAAGAAGTTCAAGAAGCTTATGATACCTTAAGTGACCCTCAAAAAAGAGCTGGATACGACCAATACGGTCATCAAGGTAATCCTTTTGGTGGCGGTGGACAAGGTTTTGGCGGCTTTGGTGGCTTTGGTGATATCAATGATATCTTTAGCCAGTTTTTTGGTGGCGGTCAAAGACAAAGACCACAACGTGGTTACTCAGGTCCTCAACGTGGTGATGATTTAGAACGCTCTGTCACCATTGATTTCATGGAAGCTGTATTAGGAACGAAAAAGACGTTTTCAGTCGATTTAGAAGAAGAGTGCCACGTTTGTCATGGATCTGGTGCAGAATCTTCTAAAGATATTGAAGCCTGTGACAGATGTCATGGTGATGGGTTTATCAATGTAGAACAACGCACGATGTTTGGTGCAATGAGATCACAACAAACCTGTCCAAAATGTGGTGGACAAGGCAAGATTATTAAAAACAAATGTAAAACTTGTAATGGACGTGGACGTGTTAAACAGACAAAATCTGTGGATGTCAACATTCCAGCAGGTGTCGATAACAACATGTCGTTAAAGGTTGCTGGTTATGGCAATGGTGGGACTAAAGGTGGAGAACATGGTGATCTTTATTTAAACTTTAGAGTTCGTCCACACAAAGTTTTCCAACGCCAAGATGATGATATTATCTTAGAGGTTCCAATTACCATCACTCAAGCTGTTTTAGGTGGATCAATTGATATTCCAACCATTTATGGGGATGTTGATTTAAAGATTCCTGCGGGTATTGAACATGGCACGATTATGCGTATGCGTGAAAAAGGTGTTCAAAATGTGAGAACGAAACGGAAAGGCGATCAACAAGTCATTATTCAAATTAAAACACCAAAGAATATTTCACCTAAAGAAAAGAAACTTTATGAAGAACTTGCTCAACTCGAAAATAAAGAAACACAATCCAGTTGGGATAAATTTAAGAACTTATTTAAAAGTTAAAGAAAAAAAAGCAGGAGCCAGTTGGCAACCTGCTATTTTTTTGGTAATCGGGGAATAAACATCGACGTTTTGTTGGCGTATGCTTGATAAAGTGAGTTATCAGCATATTTTTTTTCTAAAAGAGGAACACCTGAAACAAAGATTAAAAGATAAGTAATAAAGATTGGACCCACAACACCTAAAAAACTTAATAAGCTATAAGGTGATAAAGAAATGATGAAAATAGCCCACCACATCACAGCTTCACCATAATAATTGGGATGTCTGGTATACTTCCATAACCCTTGATCCATAATCTTGCCTTTGTTTTTTGGATCTGATTTAAACTTTTTAAGTTGTGCATCGCCAACCGCTTCGAAGAAGAAACCATAAATCCAAAGCATTGTGCCTAAACCAATGAGCAAGTACTGAGGTAAATCTAAGGTAATAGGTTGAAAGTTTGCAAACTGAATCGGAAGTGAAATGACATACATAAAGCTCATTTGTAACATAAAGACAATCATATAAGCTTTTATTTTTTGATGTTTCCCCCATTTTTTTCGCATATTCACATAACGGAAATCTTCAGGTTTATTCCAGTTTCTTAGTCCGATAAACAAAAATAATCTTAGACCCCAAAGTAGCACTAATCCCGTGATGATGAGTTGATGTAGTTGATAAGTGCCTTGATAAATCAAGGTTGATATGGATACAACAACAAAACCTAATCCCCAAGCCATATCCGCAAGTCCATTATTTTTTTTAATTTGAGCAATGACAAAAAAGATATTAAAAAAAATGAAAGAGGCGATGAAACTCACTAAAAACATCATCATCATAACCTCATGCTTTCTAAAAGATCCATTGGTATGTGAAATAACTTAATGTTGAAACTGAAGCGCCTAAAAAAGTACCCCAAATGAGATCAATAATGGTTATTTGAATCGGCCAATCTTTGAGTGTCGCTAGATTGGTTAAATCATAGGTTGCATAAGTAATAAAGCCAAAGAGTGCACCAAGATAAAGTGCTTTAACCCAGGATCCTGAACTTTCTGCAGGCATTAAAACGAAGAAGACTAAACCACCAATAAATAAGAGATAAAACAAAATCGCAGCAACCCAGTTGACATCAGGTTTCAATAAATGACCGATATATCGTTGATAAATGTCTTTTGCTACAATACCAAGCCATAAAAGATCAATGGCAAAAAAGAAGACAAAAGCAATCGCATAAAGCTTTAAAAAGACCAACATACACATCACTCCTTTGCTTATGATTATATCACCTGTTCATCGATAAAACCTTTCAACTGCATTGAAAAACAAATCATTTTACAAAGGTGTCTTTTTAGAAATCTTATATGATGCGTGTTATAATAATAGCGGATATCTATTGGAGGTTCAAAGATGATATTAATTAGACATCACAATGAAGGTAATCTAAAACCCTTTTTCTATTTTGCTTTAGAAGAATACGTACTGACACATCTCCTTAAAGATGATGAAACCTACTTTTTTACATGGGAGATTCATGGCGTTGTCATTGGGAAAAATCAAGTCATTGAAAATGAGGTCAATTTAGAATTTTTAAAAGAGCATCAGATTGATGTTTACAGAAGACCCACAGGTGGCGGTTGTGTCTATGCGGATCATCGAAACACCATGTTTTCGATTGTTACAAAGAGAACCAATAAAGAATTCACCTTTAAAACTTATCTTTCTAAGATTATTGATGCGATGAAATTGCTAGATATCAATATTGAATTTTCTGGAAGAAATGATCTTTTATTTGAAGGTAAGAAAATTTCAGGTAATGCATTTTTACAAAACAAACATGGCATGCTGATGCATGGTACATTTTTATATGATTGTGATCTTGAGACGATGGTTCGTGCGATTACACCAAGTGATGAAAAGTTAGTTTCTAAAGGTATTGATTCTGTCCGTTCCCGCGTTACAAATCTTAAACCTTATTTAAAGGGTCTTACACAAGAACAACTCATTAAACATTTTGAAAATGTACTCACCAATCAAACCTACATTTTAAGTGATCAAGAGGTACAAATCGTCAAAGAAATGGCGAAGAAATATGAAACAAAAGAATGGATCTATAAAAAACAACCAGCGTATACAAAAATACTTAAAAAGCGAATTCCAGGAGGACTTTTTGAAATCAAACTTGATCTCGAAGAAGGCATCATCAAAAATCTAGCCATTCAAGGTGATTTCTTTGATAAACAAAATCTTACGCCTTTTGAACAAACATTTAAAGATCTTCCCTATGATAAAGTGAGTATCCAAAATGTGCTATCAAAACTAGATATTTCAAATTACATCCTAGATGCACAAAACGATGCCTTTATGAGTTTACTTTTTGAGGGTATTATTGGAGAATAATAGCAATAAAACAAGATTTACTGGATAAACAATCAATAATGATTGAAAATTTGACACTATTTTTAATTATTTGTTAAAATAGAATAAAGAGTGAAAGGTGGTATTGGTATGAAAGAGAAAAAGCAAAAGAAAACGTCTGAAGATCTAGAACTTCTAGTAGAAGCACCTGAAGCTGAAAAAGCGGGTAAAAAGACCAAAGAAAAAGCACCTAAAGTCAAAAAAGTAAAACAAGTTAGTGCTGAAAAGAAAGAAAAAAACCGTCTCAAATGGACTTCGAAATATTTCAAAAAATTCTCTGGAAGACATCAAGATAACTACGATGAAATGCTTCAAGAAGATTATGACAAAGTCGTTTCGCGTGCTCATGAACTTTCAAGTATATCTGAAGCTGACTATGATGCACTGATCTTGATTACTGTACCTGACGCATTTGAAAAAAATGGACGTGTTACCTATCGCTTAGATAAGAAAGCAGATGGCACACACACACTTTTATACGACCAAGCTTTAGTCACAGCATTATTCTTTGGAGAAGACACACTTTATTATCACCAAGCCAATGTTGATCACCGCAATGGTCATATCGGATTTGATGTTGCTGGCGAGTTCAGCTATTTCGATGTTGTCCATATGGAAACATCCCTCAAATATGATAATAATGACCATCCTAAATACATCACTCTTGATTTGGAAATCGGCCTCTCTGATGGTACGATTACACCATTCCATTTGAGAAATCATCGTATCCATGATGATTATGACCTACATGGTCTACTCACACCAACTGAACAAAAAGTACTCGATACCATTAAGAAGAAAGTCAGATCAAGTCGTAAGATCTAAGACCCCGAAAAGGGGTTTTTTAAAATGTATCGAAGTCATTGACAATTATGATTTTATTATGTATAATACCTTCGTTGAGGTGATTTTTATGAACATTTTCTTGCATGAACTTAAAGAGAAAACCTCAATTGAATATACCTTCGACTATCATCAAAAAATAGGTTCTGTTGTGGATATCTTATCCATAGGACCTGCAAAAGTCAAAGGAGATGTTATTTTCAATCAAGGCGAACTTAACCTTGATTTAACTGTTGATGTCACGATGGATCTTGCGTGCTCGAAAACATTGAAACCAGTCCCCTACCATCTAACATTCGATGCTTATATCGTGTTTGGAGAGGGCGAGGATGCTGACTTTCCATTAAGCGACCCCATTGAAATTTCTGACATCATCTTCGGATACATTGTATCTGAAAAACCTTATACCATCTATCATCCAGATGCCGATCAAACCACTTTCGAGAAAGAGAGAAGTCCACATCCTGCATTTGCTGATTTAGATAAGACCTTTAAAACATAGGAGGTGAACAGATGGCTGTTCCATTTCGTAGAACGGGTAAAACTGCTAAGAGAAAGAGAAGAACACACTTCAAATTAACTGCTCCAGCATTAGTTGTTTGCCCACAAACTGGTGAATTCACGTTACCACACAGAGTTACACCAAACAGTGGTTATTACAAAGGACAACAAGTTTTAACCAAAAAAGAATCCAAGAAGGATTAAGGAAGGGTGCCCAAAGGCACCTTTTTCTTTGGTTCATTGAAATATGACCAATTATTTGTTATAGTTATACTAAGAAATCAAGGTGACACTATGAAACATGAAACGGTATTAAAGGAAGAAGCGATTGAGTATTTAAATATAAAACCAGATGGCATTTATGTCGACGGCACCTTAGGAGGTGCAGGACATAGTTTGCGTATTTTAGAATCACTAACAACAGGATTTTTATATGCTTTTGACCAAGATGATTTTGCAATCAACTATGCAAAAGACGTGCTCAAAGGTTTTTCCAATTACTTAATTATCAAAAGCAATTTCAGATATTTAAAACAACGATTAAACGATTTAGGTATTCACAAAATCGACGGTTTATTACTCGATTTAGGACTGTCATCTTTTCAAATTGATGATGTCAGTCGAGGCTTCACCTATCTCAAAGAGACCAGTTTAGATATGCGCATGGATCAAAGTCAACCTTTGACTGCTGAACTGATATTAAATACATTTGAGCTCGATGAACTTGCACGTATTTTTTATGTTTATGGTGAAGAAAAAAACGCCTACAAAATTGCGCATCGAATCATCGAAAAAAGGCCACTGAAAACAACGATGGATTTGGTTAAGATATGTGACTCCGTTAACTACAAAGAAAAAGGTCATAGTTCAAAACGTGTCTTTCAAGCATTAAGAATTGCTGTCAATGATGAGCTTACAGTATTAGAAGATGTTTTAAAGGATGCGGTTGACTTACTCAATCCTAATGGAAGACTGGTTATCATTACATTTCATTCTCTTGAAGATCGCATCGTTAAACATTTTTTCAAAGATGAATCTACGTTAGATATTCCAAAAAATTTACCCATTCTACCCACAATGAATACAAAATTTGAGGTCATTACCAAAAAGCCAGTTTATCCAACTGAACTTGAAATGGAAAGAAATAGTCGAAGTCGCTCTGCTAAATTGAGAGCTTTAAAAAGGAAAGATGTATGAAAATAGCACTCATCGCCCATGATAAGAAAAAAAGAGAGTTAATCGATTTTGTCCAGAAGCATCGTATGGCTTTTTCAAAGCATGAACTTTATGCAACTGGAACAACGGGATCTATGGTCATCGCAGAAACAAAACTTTCTGTCAAACTCAAAAAATCAGGACCTCTTGGTGGCGATCAAGAAATAGGGTCCATGGTTGCCAACAAAAAGATTGATATGATTTTTTTCTTTAGAGATCCACTCACAGCGCAACCACATGAACCAGATGTCAGTGCGTTACTAAGATTATCGGATGTTTATCAGGTACCGCTAGCAACCAATATCAAAACAGCAGAACTTTTTATATCAATATTGGAATCTTAAAACAAAAAAGGACACTCGCTCGAGTGTCATTTTTATCCATCTTAAGGATTACTTTTTCTTGCTGTGTGCTGAAATGATGATTCGAATATATTCGAGTTCAAGATGTTTAAATGCAGGATGATTGCTCAAGTATTGAAAAATCTCTGCATTATTAACTTCAGTAATTTCATTGGTGTCTTTATTCATGATGTGAATATGACTGTCTGCTGAATGCATGGGATTACCCATAGCTAGATCGTAATATTTGGTATCATTGATGTAAATTTCAACAACAATTTTTTGCTCAATTAAAAATTCAAGATTATTATAAATGGTGGATACATTGTAAAAACCACGCGTTGCTAAAGCTTTTTGAATTTCTTTGAAAGTCAAATGTTGATTTTCAAGAATTTCGATCATTGCTTTTCTACTTTTGGTTAAACGCATGTTATCTGTTCTAATTTTGTGATAGTAACGTTCTTTTAAATCCATAGGATCGCTTCCTTCCTGAAAACGAATTGATAATCATAATACAGAGTAATTATAGCAATATTTAGAATTGTTTCAAAGAAAAACGCTCATTATCCACGATTTGATGTCAATATATTAAATCGGAAGCACATCGATTAACTTTATTGGCTTGAGTAGTCTTCATATCATTATAAAATGATATAATAATAAGTGGTGACCATATGCATATTGTCTTTGGTGGATCATTTAATCCACCCACATACGCCCATTATACGATTGTTCAAACATTGCTTCAAAAGTATCCAGAAGCAACTGTTTTAATACTTCCTGTGGGGGATGACTATCAAAAGCCAGCACTAGTTCCATTTTCACATCGGTTTAAAATGCTTTCTTTGATGTTTAAAAATTTTGAGCAAGTTAAAATTATTGAACATGAAAAAAAGCGTGCTTACCAGGGAACTTTAGCCAGTTTAAAAGAACTTAATCAACATTATGATCACCTTCATTTTGTGATTGGATCAGATCACTTAAATCAGCTAGATACATGGATTAATTATCAAGAACTTTTGGCTTCATATCCGTTTATCGTGATGAATCGAAACCACTACATGACCATAGAAGATGCTGAAAAACTTTATCAAGACCTCCCACATCGCTTTATCTTTGTCGATTTTAGTCAAGATATTTCATCATCTGAAATTCGATCAAATATTGAAAAATACAAAGACATGATTCATTTCGATGTCTACCAGTATATCTTAGAAAATAATCTTTATAAGGAGAACACTCATGGTTAAACACGGGTTCATCAAGGTCGCAGCAGCAACACCAAAAATTGTGGTTGGGGACATTGGACAAAACAAAAAAGAAATATTATCCATCTTGAATCAAACGAAGGCATCTGCCATCGTTTTTCCCGAACTCAGTGTCACTGGATATACAGCAAGTGATCTCTTTTATCAAGAATCGTTTATTCAAGAAGCTAAGCAAGCACTCTTAGAAATAATGCAGGAAACAACGTATTCTGGGTTTTATATTCTTGGTATGCCACTCGATTTGTATGGTATTCTTTATAATTGTGCAGTGGTTGTCAAAGAGAAAAAAATCATTGGTGTCGTGCCCAAGCATTATTTACCTAACTATCATGAGTTTTATGAAAAGCGTTGGTTTCATTCAGGCTATAAGACTCAAATGACTTCAATTAAACTTTTTGGTGAGCAAGTACCTTTCGGGTATTTAATATTTGAAGATGCGGACCAAAATATTCGGTTTGGTGTTGAAATTTGTCAGGATTTATGGGCAGCCTATAGTCCTTCTGACGATATGAGTTTAGCAGGTGCTAATCTCATGTTTAATCTATCTGCATCACCTGAACGTGTCGGCAAACTTGCGGTAAGAAAACATTTAGTTCTAGATCATTCAAGAAAACAAATGTCAGCCTATGTTTATACATCATCAGGACATTTTGAATCGAGCAGTGAAGTTGTTTTCTCATCTCAAAAAATTATCGCTGTTCAAGGGTCATTGGTTGCAGAAGATACATCCTTTCAATTAGAATCATCAGTTTTGGTTGCCGATGTCGATATCAGTGCAATCAATTATCAAAAAAGACAAGATTCTACATATCGAGATATGCACATGATGATTCAAAATGATTATCAGTTTATTCCAATCAAGTTTGAAGAATCAACTTCCTTTATTTTTGAGAAGAAACCAACTCAAAAGCCTTTTATCCCTTCAGAAGATTTAATTCAAAATATTGAACTTGCAAACCAATTACAAATATTTGCACTGATTAAACGAATCGAATCACTACCTGAAAACTCAAGTAAAATTGTGATTGGTGTATCAGGTGGTCTAGATTCTGCATTAGCACTTCTTGTCAGTCATCAAGCAATGATCAGACTGAGTCGCAATCCTAAAGATATCATAGCAGTCACAATGCCAGCTCAAGCAACCTCAAAAAGTAGTAAGTCCTCTGCTATCAAACTTA
This sequence comes from Acholeplasmataceae bacterium, assembly GCA_030603805.1. Lineage (GTDB taxonomy): Bacteria > Bacillota_I > Bacilli_A > Acholeplasmatales > Acholeplasmataceae > Peloplasma. The sequence continues at coordinate 54,942 of JAUVXD010000004.1, read as the reverse complement.
TGGAAGGACTTGGAGTAACCATGCTTGAAATTCCGATTTCAAAGTCTGTGGATCTTCACTTAAAATCTATTGATCATGAACTTAAAGATATTACTTATGAAAATGCACAAGCACGCATGAGAACACTCATCTTAATGGATTTAGCCAATAAACATGGTGGATTTGTTCTTGGCACAGGCGATTTATCTGAAATAGCTTTAGGATGGATGACCTATAATGGGGATCAAATGAGTATGTATGCTGTTAATGCTGGACTTCCAAAAACCTGGATTCAACTGTTGATTGACTACCATGCACACCATGCTTATAAAGATCTTGGCGTAGTCCTAGATAAAATTCTTAAAGCACCGATTACACCAGAACTTCTTGAAAACCAAGATACCGAAAAATCCATTGGGCGTTATGATATCAATGATTTCATTTTGTATCATCACTTAGAAACAGGTGCAGATGAAAAGAAAATCAGTTGGTTACTGCCTTATGCCTTCGATTTATCCAAAGAAGAAGTAGACACATATATCAAACGCTTCTTCCAACGGTTTTATACCCAACAATTCAAGCGGCAAACCTTACCAGAAGGCCCTAAAATATTAAACATCAGTCTATCTCCAAGAGGACAATATAGAATGCCAAGTGATGTTAAAAAGAAAGTGATGTAAATGAAACAAAAAGTGATTATCGGTTTAAGTGGTGGTGTGGATAGCAGTGTTGCTGCGTATCTGCTTCTTAAAGACGGCTACGATGTTGAAGCCGTTTTTATGCGTAATTGGGATTCAGCAACCAATAAGGATTTAAAAGGCAATCCAACTGTTTTTGATGAGGTTTGTGAACAAGAAAAAGATTATCAAGATGCCCTTAAAGTAGCTCAAACTTTAGGGATTATTTTACATAAAGTTGATTTTATCGCCGATTATTGGGATCGAGTCTTTACCTATTTTTTAGGTGAATATCAAAAAAATAGAACACCAAACCCAGATGTGTTATGCAATAACGAAATCAAATTTAAAGCCTTCGTTGATTATACTAAGCAATTTAATCCAGATTTTATTGCGATGGGGCACTACGCTCAAATTGATTTGAGTGGACCCTATCCAAGACTTTTAAGAGCGCTTGATCAAAATAAAGATCAAACCTATTTTTTATCTCAGCTTAGAGAAGATCAATTAAGAAATGTGATGTTTCCTATTGGACATCTAGAGAAATCTGAAGTTAGAAAAATTGCAATTGAACAAAATCTTGCAACAGCAACCAAAAAAGATTCGACAGGGATTTGCTTTATTGGAGAAAGACATTTTAATGAGTTTTTAAGTAACTATTTACCTGCTCAACCAGGGGATATGCGCCGTTTAGATGGCACATGGATGAAAAAACATCATGGCTTAATGAATTATACGATTGGACAACGTAAAGGTTTAGGAATCGGTGGTTCAAAAGATGAGCTTGGCGCTTGGTATGTGGTTGGTAAAGACTTAAAAACAAATACGTTATATGTTGAACCTGACTTTGATCATCCTCATCTTTATAGTGATGAAGCACTCATAACAGATGTGATTTGGCGAGGTCCTAAGATTGATGGAAAGATGACTGCAAAATTCAGATACCGACAAAAAGATCATGATGTTTTTGTCAAATGGGTTGACAACACAACGATTTTAGTTTCCTATCCACAAAAAATTAGAGCCATCACCCCAGGTCAAGTGTGTGCATTTTATCAAGGTGATGTTTGTCTTGGCTCTGGTTTTATCCAAGAAGCTTATCTGGATAAAAAGGTTAGACAATACTGTTAAAGGAACTCTTGTTCCTTTTTTTTCATTCAGTGAAGTGGTATAATTTAAGTAAACGTGTGTTAAGGAGAAACTATGGAAAGCATCAAAGGCAGAGTCAAAAACTATGTATTTCATAACGATGAAAATAGTTACTCTATTGCACGCATCATCACTGAAGATAGAGAAACGGTGACCATTGTCGGCTATTTTCCTATTGTAAGTGAAGATATGGTCTATGAGTTTAGTGGCTCTTGGGTCAAACATCAAAGCTATGGCGATCAGTTCAAAGTTGATACTTTTAAAAAATGCGAGGATCAAAGTGCTTCAGGGTTAGTCAGTTATTTATCGAGCTCTTTTTTTCATGGGATTGGACCTAAAACAGCTGAAAAAATTGTGGAAGTTCTTGGACTTGATGCCATAAAAAAAATAACAGAAGATAAAAGTCTTTTGAAACAAGTTGGTTTATCCGCCATTCGAATCGAAAAGTTTTACCAACAACTCATTGAAAATCAAATGCATGAACACATCTTGGTTGCTCTTTACGGATATGAGTTATCTGGAAAACTTGCGATGAAACTCTTAAGTAAATATCAAATGCTGACACTTGAAAAATTAGAAGAAAATCCTTATCGCCTGATTGATGATATTGAAGGTATAGGATTTATCAAAGCTGATGAAATTGCAAGTAAACTCGGATTTTCAAAAGAGGATCCTAGAAGATTAAAAGCAGCCATCATTTATGCGATGCAGTATATTGCCTATCAAAATGGCGATCTTTATTTAAATGAATCTCAACTCAAATCTTATGCAGAACAAGTTTTAGGAAGTGACATCAGCATAAGTGATGCCATTGATGCTTTACTCGAGGAAAAGAAACTCATTATCGAAGATGAAAGATACTATTTAAGTCTTTCATATGTAACTGAAATTCATCTCGCAGATGATCTCTTAAAAATCAACTTCTATCCTTTTAATGTCCCTAATCCAGCATATTTAGAAACACTACTCGATGCCGTTGAAATTCAAAAAAATATCCAATATACATCCGTTCAAAAAAAGGCGATTTTAACAGCACTCACGCATCCAATGAGTATCATCACAGGTGGTCCTGGGACTGGTAAAACAACCATCATTGATGGTCTTCTTGAAGTCTATCGTATTTTTTACAAACTCAATTATAAAAATCCAATCATCTATGAAAAAATAGCACTCATGGCGCCTACCGGCAGAGCAGCTAAACGCATGAAAGAATTACTTGACATGGATGCAAAAACCATCCATCGTCACTTGGGCTATAATTATGACGGTGAGTTTACCTATGATGAGCATCATCAAATGCCACAAGATTTAATTATTATTGATGAAGCATCGATGATTGATATCTTTTTAGCTAAACAACTATTTTCTGCGATTAAACCAGGTTCTCAAGTCGTGATTGTTGGGGATGTGGATCAATTGCCAAGTGTCGGTCCAGGACAAGTCCTCGCAGATTTGATTGACTCTAAAGTCATTCCAACAGTTAGACTTAATGAAATCCACCGTCAAGCAAAAGATTCAAAAATTATCACACTTGCACGTCATGTCAATCTCCAAGAGTTATCTCATGAAGATTTAATGAGTGACCAAGATGTTTACCTTTATCGTGCACATCAAGATAAAATTAAAGAAGTTATCATTAAGCAGATTCAAGGTGCACTTCATGAAGGGTATTCGATGATTGATGACATTCAAGTACTCGCTCCGATGTACAAAGGTGATTTAGGCATTGATAGTTTGAATAGAGTACTACAGGAAACCTTCAACACCAATCGAAATGAAAAAATGACTTATGGTGATAAGACTTATTATGTCGGTGATAAGGTGATTCAATTAGTCAATGACCCTGAACGACTCATCATGAATGGCGATATTGGCATCGTGAAAGCCATTAGAACCAATCATCAGGATGAATCTTATATGATTGTGAGCTTTGACGATAATGATGTCATGTATGACAAAGGATCCTTAGATGAACTCAATTTAGCATATGCCGTGAGTATACACAAATCCCAAGGTAGTGAATACAAAATAGTGATCATGCCTATGATTAAAGCATATCTTCATATGCTCAAAAAAGAATTAATTTATACAGCAATCACACGCGCTAAAAAGTTTTTGATTATTTTAGGAGATATGAATTTACTTATTTATGCTGCGAATCATTTATCAGAAAAAAGACAGACAACCCTAGCGCTAAGACTCAATAACGAAATAAAACAGAAAGAGGTAGATGAAGCATCACTTGATGAATTATCTCCTTATGATTTCATGTAGGTAAATCTATGATCAAAGTCTATAATGCAAAAAAATATTATGGTTCATCAAGAGGTATTGAAGATGTGACACTTCAGGTTAATCCTGGAGAAATTTTTGGCTTTGTTGGACCCAATGGTGCAGGAAAAACAACGTTGATACGTGTTCTTCTGGGACTTTTAGAACTTACCGATGGAGATGCATTCATCTTTGATGAACCTGTTACAATAGGTAATCATCACTTAAATAAAGACATTGGCTATATGCCCAGTGAATCCTTTTTCTTCAATGAACTTAAAGTCAAAGATATCATCAGTTTTTTCAAAAAAATGAGACATGCTGATCAAGTTTATATTGATTTTTTGATTGAAAGACTCGATATTGATTTAGATAAAAAATTTGGTGCTCTATCTTTTGGAAATAAGAAAAAAATCGGTATTGTGGTTGCACTCATGCACCAACCTAAACTCCTGATATTAGATGAACCTACGTCAGGTCTTGATCCACTGATTCAATCAAGATTCATTGAGATATTGCAAGATGCCAAAACTAAAGGGGCAACCATTTTATTATCCAGTCATGTTTTAAGTGAGATTGAAAGAGTGTGTGATCGAGTCGCTTTAATTAAAGATGGCATCATCATCTTTACTAAGTCCATGGAAGATATTCGAAAAGAAGAACACAAAAGGTTAATGGTCATGCCCAATTATCAAAATTTAAGAATCGATGGACTTACTTACTTAAAAGATGACAATGGCTATAGTCATTACACCTATCAAGGTGACATTAATTTATTGTTATCATATGTTGCACAATATAAATTTAAGGATTTCATCTTAAGAAATATTGATTTATCAGAGCTTTTTGCTATTTATTATGAGAAGGAGGTCAAATCATGAAACTCTTATCTCTAACCCTTCTTAAACTCGAATTTAAAAGAAATTTAAAAGGACTTTTAGTTTGGTCTATCTCATTAGGACTTTCTCTATTTTTAGTGATCATGATTTATCCGATGGTACAAGATATGATGGATGCACTTTCAGATATGTTAGAGTATTTAGAAAGCATCAATTCAGGTTTTGTAGGCTTGCTTGAGGTTTTTGGAGGCATTCCAGATAACGGTATTGAATATTTCGCAACTGAAGGTGCACTATTTTTGCAACTTTTAGGTGGAATCTATGCTGCAATTTTAGGTTTTTCAATCATCAATAAAGATGAAAAAGAAAAGACCATTGAAGTGATCCATGTCCTTCCAATCTCAAGATTTACATTACTTTTTTCCAAGATCATCCATGTAGCCATCGCACTATTCATCTTTACAGCGATTCAAATTGGAGCTGTTCATTTAGGATTTCTCTTTGTTTCACCCAGTGAGAATATCGCTGAACTTTGGCGTTTTGGTCTTTTTGATTATGTGATGTTTTTAATGATTGCTTATTTATCAATGGGTTTAGCACTTACCCTTAAACCTAATCAATCCAGTTTAATTGCTATTTTAATTCCTTTCCCACTCTATATTTTTACCATGCTTGCCTTTGCAACCAATAACACCTATCTCAAACTCTTAAAGTATCTTTCTCCTTACACATTTACAGAACCAGTAGGTTGGTTTAAGGATGGACATGCTTTTGATCGAACAAATTTCTATATCTTTTTAGGTTTAACACTATGTGTTTTAGTCTATAGTTTCATACGTTTTAGAAAACGAGAAATCGTGTAACGGTATCTCATCTGTATTTTTATGTAAGTTATCTTTAATCAGACACAAAATCCCCCAATGGTGCTATAATCAATGACAGTACCACCTAAGGGGGATTTTTTTATGAACACACTTTTAGAATTTTTAAACACTCAAATGCGACAACCTAATCCATGGGGCAGTCTCAAATCAGGTTGGTTTCACTATATATCACTGGCACTGATGGTAATCGGTATGGTGATTGTTGTTATTCGGTTTAAAAGAATCAGTGAAGATAAATTAAAGAAAACTTTAGTCGTCTATGCATGTGTCTTACTTGTATTTGAAGTCTATAAACAAGTCATTTTTACATATCAAGCAAGTGCTTATCAATGGTATGCATTCCCATTTCAGTTTTGCTCAACACCGATGTATGTTTCTCTTGTTGCAGGACTAACAAAAAACAATAAACTTAGAACATATTTAATTTCGTTTTTAGCAACATTTGGCTTTTTCGCTGGTCTTGCGGTGATGCTCTACCCTGAAACCGTCTTTGTAAGAACTTTAGGCATTAATATGCAAACCATGATTCATCATGGTGGGATGGCGATTATGGGCTTTGGTCTACTCGTACATCAGGTTAAACTCGAATCTAAAACGATATTAAAAGCTAGTCTCGTTTTTACATGTTTGGTAGTAATTGCCATGGTTATGAATTTTATTCATAATACTTGGATTCAAGAAGGTACCTTTAACATGTTTTTCATTAATCACTTATACGAAAACGGGATACCGGTCTTATCACTATTTCAACCACTTGTTCCGCATATCGTCTTTTTGATGATTTACATCTTTGGATTCTCTTTGGTGGCTTATATCATCTTAATGGTTCGAATTGGCATATCCAAACTGAACTTGAATGCGAAAGTTTTAGTTAAAAAGCATGTTTAACAAAAAAACTGGGAAGGAAAGATATCCCAGTTTATTTTTTTAATTTACTCCAATGTTGAACCACTCTTTACTTCAAGAGAATCAAATATTCCTGTTTTAAAGATACGGCAATTTCTGCCAATTTTAGAAAATCCAGGGACAATCGTTCTTTTTTCAATGACTGTGATTCCTGATGATAACAAATCTGGTTTTAAAACATTCGGTGTATAATCCTCAGAACCATAACCAATCACAGCATTTCGACCGACAGTCACTTTCTTATCGATGATACAACGGTCAATTTTGACATCTGTACTAATAATGACATTATTTAAAATGACAGAATCTTTAATAATCGATCCTTTACCGACACGAACACCTGGGCTTAGGACAGAATTGATAACTGTACCTTCAATGACGCACCCATTAGAAACCAGTGAGTTTTGAATTGAAGCAGAGCTGCCTACCTTAACTGGAGGTAAATCTTCACTCTTTGTAAATACTTTCCAAGTTGGATCATAAAGATCGAGTTCAGTAAAATCTTTAGTCATCGCGAGATTCGTATCCAAATAAGAATCATAAGTACCTACATCCATCCAATAATCTTCAAAACGGTAAGCATAAACTTCCTTTTCTGTGGATTCGATGAGATGAGGGATAATGTGTTTTCCAAAATCTAAATCTTCTTGCTTAATATCGAGTAAAACCTTTTTTAATAAATCGAAATCAAATAAGTAAATACCCATCGATGCCAAATTGGATTTAGATGTCTTTGGTTTTTCTTGGAACTCAACGATTTCTCCATCAGCGTTGATGGACATAATGCCAAATCTTGAAACTTCCTTTTGAGGAACGGGCTGAGTGGCGATGGTGAGTCTAGCTTTCTTTTGTTTATGAACTTCAATCATTTTACGATAATCCATTTTATAGATGTGATCACCAGAAAGAATTAACACATACTTCGGTTCTCTTCTTTCAATGAACTCAAGATTTTTCAAGACGGCATCAGCAGTCCCTAAATACCAGTAGTTATGAGGTTGAAGTAATGTCACGCCGGAATCTCTTCTATCTAAATCCCAAGGTTTTCCACTACCAATATGTTCATTTAAGGAAAGTGGAAGATACTGAGTCAAAATTCCAATATCATAAATATTGGATTGAACACAATTACTTAATGTAAAATCGATGATTCTAAATTTGCCTGCAAAAGGCATGGCAGGTTTACTGCGTCTTTGGGACAAAATGTCAAGTCTTGTTCCTTTGCCACCAGCTAAGATTAATGCTAAAGTTTCCATAAATGTTACACTCCCAGTATTCTTTGATATAGTGATTCGTATGCATCAGCCATTTTTTTAAGACTATAATCTTGTTTCATCGCTTGTTTGACTAGTTTGTTAAATGCTTTGGGTTGTTCTTGATAAACCTTGATGGCTTCAAACAACTTTTCTTTAAACTCATAAGCATCATAATTAGCAAAGCTAAATCCTGTGCCCTCACCTGTATATTGATTATAAGGGATGACAGTATCTTTAAGTCCTCCCGTTTCTCTAACAATGGGCAGTGAGCCATAACGCATCGCAATCATTTGCCCAAGCCCACAAGGCTCAAACCTACTCGGCATTAAAAATAAGTCACTGCCTGCATAAAGTTGATGTGCGATTTCTTCATTAAAGCCAATATAGTGTCCAACTTTTCTAGGATACTTAAAGGATAAATAACGGAAATAGTCTTGATAAGAATCATTGCCTGAACCCATCAGAACAAACCGTGCATCACTATATTCCACAACTTCCTCTAAAGATCTTGTCATTAAATTAATACCCTTTTGTGTGGCAAGTCTGCCAATATAAACCACAAGTGGCGTTTTGAGATCAACATCTAAATCAAAATGATGTAAGACATGCTCTTTGTTTTTCTGCTTGCCTTCTTTAGTCTTTGAAGCATCAAAATGAGCAGGAATTAAGTGATCGTTTTTAGGGTCAAAAACATGATCATCAATCCCATTCAAAATGCCGATAAAATCATCATGTCTTTTTTGTAGTGCACCATCCAGTGAAAACCCAAATTCACTCGTTAATACTTCATTTCTATAAGTTGGACTGACTGTGTTAATCTTTGTGGCACGTTCGATACCAGCCTTAAGGAAATTAACACGATCAAAATGAATATAGGTATAATTGAAATCTGTGTTAAAGAATCTAGAAACATAAGGGTCAAATGATCCTTGATACTCTAAATTGTGAATGGTTAGAAGTGTGTGAATCGAAAAATATTCATCATTTCTTTGTCGATAATGTTCATCAAGTAAATAAGGAATCATGCCTGTTTGCCAGTCATTTAAATGAAGGATGTTTGGATAATAGTTAAATACTTTAAGTCCTTCTAAAATGGCATAACTAAAGCAAGTGAATCGTTCAGCATCATCGTTATATCCATAGAGCTGATCTCTTTCAAAATAATGCATGTTTTGAACAAAAATATAGGATATATGTTGATGTATTAATTCATAATAATGCACAATCGTTTCAATCCCACCCATACCAATGGTTGCAGAACCTAAAAATTTCATATCCTTATGATGTTTACCGATGCTCTTATAATAAGGTGTTATGATTTTAACCTCATGTCCAAGTCCAATCAGTGATTTAGGCAAAAAAAGAGCCATGTCTGCCAATCCACCTGTTTTGCTGAATGGAAATGCTTCGGAACTACAGAATAATATTCTCATGCCTTCATCCACCTCACAAAAATTCATCTTATATAATTCCATTATACATGATGGTACCGGTTTTATCAATGAAAGCTGAACTTAAAAAAAGAAAGAATGAAATCGTTTTCTAACCTTTTTTTTAACAGATATGATATACTTTTAATAACAATTAAAAGAAGGTGATGTCATGACCAAAGAAAAATCCTGCGGGGCTGTCATCTTTAGAAAACAACAAGACAAATACCAATTTGTGCTTGTTCAACAAAAGTATGGGTTAAGATTCGGATTTCCAAAAGGCCATGTTGAACACAATGAAAGTGAAAAAATGACGGCCAAAAGAGAGGTTTTTGAAGAAACAGGCCTTGATGTTGAAATTTATGGACACATCAAGGAACAGACTAAATACTATCCTAAAGAAGGCGTCATCAAAGAAGTCGTCTACTTTCTTGCGCGAGCTAAAACAAATCAACTGAGAGCTCAAGAGGAAGAGATTGCTGATGCACAATGGGTGGATGCTTCTGAAGTTTTATCAAAACTTTCTTATAAAAGTGATCGGAAAATGTTTTTATCGTTATCAAAAAAAGCCAAAATCAACATCTGAGGTTAGACATGGACAAGGCATTACTCACGTATCTTTATCATAAAGTTATTCCGATTTATCGTACATTTGATCAAGCGCATCAAATAGATCATGTTGAGAAAGTCATTCATAATGCATTAGAGATTGCAAAAGATTATGAAGTGGATATGGACATGGTCTATGTAATTGCATGCTACCATGATATTGGTATGCAGTTTGGTCGCACTGACCACCATTTAACAGGTGGTTTATTTTTGTTTAATGATACCATTTTACAATCATATTTCAACTTGGAACAACTGATTTTAATGAAGGAAGCTGTTGAAGACCATAGAGCTTCAAATCCGGAGCCACCACGATCCATATATGGCAAAATCATTGCAGAAGCAGATCGTGATATTGAGCCGGATATCATCATCAAAAGAACATCACAATTTGGTTTTAAACATTATCCAGAACTCTCATTTGAAGAACATTTTGAACGCGGGTATCACCATATTTTAGAAAAGTATGGACCTCAGGGATACTTAAAACTTTGGCTGGATACCAGAATAAATAGAGAAGGTTTAAAAACGATTCATGAGCTACTTAAAGATAAAGATTTGATGCGTCAAAAGTTTCTTTCTCTTTATAGAGAACAGAAAGAAAAATCTTGAATTATAGGGTTAATTTTTTACATGGAATATGATACAATTGATTTATAAGACACGATTAATTCAATAAGGAGAAAAACATGATTATCGGAACAGTCAAAGAGATTAAAAACAAAGAGTTTCGTGTAGGTCTAACACCTTCAAGCGTGAAGGAATACATCAATCACGGACATCAGGTTCAAGTCGAAAGTGGTGCTGGTCTTGGTTCTGGCTTTACAGATGAAGACTATGTTCAAGCAGGTGCAAAAATTATTAAATCTGCTGCAGAAGTTTGGAAAACATCAGAAATGATTGTTAAGGTTAAAGAACCTCTTGAATCAGAATTCCCACATTTAAGAGAAGGACTGATTCTCTACACTTATTTGCATCTTGCAGCAAACGAAGCATTGACACATGCCCTCATTTCATCTAAGACTCAATCCATCGCTTATGAAACGATTACCTTAGAAGATGGTTCTCTACCTTGCTTAAAACCAATGAGTGAAGTTGCAGGTCGTCTTGGTGCGATTGAAGGTGCAAAATACCTTGAAAAACCATTTGGTGGTAGTGGCGTTCTTGTTTCAGGTGTTCCTGGTGTTGAACCAGCAAAAGCATGTATTATTGGTGCGGGTGTCGTCGGTGAAAGTGCATTAAAGATGCTTGTAGGTTTAGGTGCAGATGTTACGATTCTAGATATTAATTTAAAGAAGCTCACCTATTTGGATGATATTTATGGAAACCGCATTAAGACGGTTTACTCATCACAAGACAATATTGAACGTATTGTTAAACAATCTGATCTTGTTGTCAGTGCGGTCTTACTTCCAGGCGCTAAAGCACCTAAGTTGATTAAGAGAGCCTATTATAAAGATATGAGACCAGGAAGTGTTATTGTTGACGTTGCAATCGACCAAGGTGGATCCACTGAAGTTGCAAAAGCAACATACCATGACAATCCAACTTATGAAGTAGATGGCATTATTCATTACTCTGTAGCGAACATGCCTGGTGCAGTACCAAGAACTTCAACCATTGCCTTAAATAATGCAACATTAAAATATGGTTTAATGATTGCAGACTATGGCTTAGACATTGCGATTGGCAGATCCAATGCACTAAAGCAAGGTGTCAACGTCTATCATGGCCAATGTACATGCCAAGGTGTTTGTGAAGCCTTTGAATTACCTTTCTTAAGTATTTAATCATCATCTTTGGGGGCAAGGATTATACTTTGCCTCTTTATTTTTATTTCATTACTTGGAAATTCAAAGTATAAAAGATATAATGGTAGATAAAGTAGTAAGTATTAGAATATTGTGACGCTTCATCCTAAGGAGATTCTTATATGCAAGAATGGGGTATTATTTTGTGGTTTTTGCTGATTGGATTATTGATGTTTGTTGCTAAGGTTCTCAAAACTTGGGTGCCAGGATTAAACAAAATTGTCATTCCAACAGCTCTTTTAGGTGGATTTATTGGTCTAGCAATATCATTGATTTTTACACCACTTTTAACAGGTGGTGCTGAAGAAACATTTGTTGATGTCAATCAAATGGGCAATATTGTCTATCATGCACTTGCCATAGGATTTATTGCATTAGCGCTTAAAAGAGATGACACAAAAATTAAGAAAAAGATATGGTCAACAGGGATGCTGATTACTTCGACTTATTCCCTTCAAGCCATCATTGGTTTATTACTCGTTTTAGTTTTATTTTCTCAAAACTTTGTAGGTTCCGGTTTACTCGTGGCATTAGGTTTTGGTCAAGGCCCAGGATTAGCCTTTTCGATTGGTAGTGTTTGGGATAATATGCTTAACAGTAGTGGACGCATATTTTCTGCACTGGGTATATCCTATGCGTTATTAGGTTTTCTATTTGGTGGCACCGTAGGTGTGGTTTTAATTAATCAAATTGCTCGTAAAAAAGGTTTAGCTAAACCTAAGCAATTTAGTGAAGAAGGCTCAAGTAAAGTCACTGTTGAAATTGATACAGTTAAAGAAATCAGTATTCTTGATGGTTTGACGACGCAAGGCATTATTATTGCCATCATTTATTCCATGGTTTACCTTTTATTATTTATCTTAGAAAAGACGATTGGAAACGTTGCTGGTGGTGCAGTTTTTGGATTAATTAAAGGATTTAACTTTATTATTGGTATTTTAATTGCCCTGCTTTATAAGAAAGTTCTGAGAAGATTTGAGCATAAGGGTAGAAATATTCGGTTTATGACGAATAACTATATACTTTCAAATATTGCTTCATTATCCTTTAATATCATGATTACAGGGGCTGTGCTTACCATTACGCTAGAGTTTCTAGCGGCATATGGTGTTCAACTCATCGTGACATCCGCATTTGCTGGTATAGCAACACTCTTCTATCTCAGATATATGACAAAAATTGTTTATCCTAATTATAGTGATGAATATTTCATTGGACTTTTTGGTATGCTCACGGGTGTGGCATCCACGGGTTTAGCGCTTCTTAAAGGGATTGATCCTAATTTAGAGACACCAGTTGCTGAAGAAATGGTTTTAGGCTCTGGTACAGCCATCACGATGGCTTTCCCACTCTTTGGTATTTTATTTATACCCTCTCTTACCTATGGTAGTCCAAATCCAATGTTATGGAATATGGTGGCATTCTTTGGCTGCCTACTCTATACGAGTATCTTTAGTCTTATCCTCTATATTCGTGGTAAAAGAGGCGTCAATGTTTAATGTTTAAACGAGGAGAATTCATTTCTCCTTTTTTTTCGTATTGTATAAATGGTAGTTATCTCATTATATCTATGATATAATAAAGGTGCAAACTTGAAACGAGGTATTCACATGAAAAAATGGTTTTTAGCACTCACATTACTAATGATCCTTATTTTAGTTGGTGCGTGCAAACAAGAAAGTCCCTCATTTTTCCTTTTGAGTCCAGGCGATACTGAAACCTCAGTCCGAGGAACCATTTACTTGAAGACTGAACTTGATGGCGCAGAAGTTACATGGGCATCTTCTGAGTCATCGGTGATTTCAGTTACAGGTGCTGTGTCTCGTCCTGAGGTTGATCAAGAAGCTGTGACAGTGAAACTCACAGCAACACATCAAGAAAAAACTTATGAATTCACATTTGTTGTTTTACCAAAAACAGGCGATCCGATATTAGATCATTATCCAGGCTTAAATGATTCCAATCATATCATTGAAGAAATTGATTACACACGTTTGATTGAACTTCTAGAATCCAAAGAAGAAGCACTAATCTATTTAGGATTTGATTCATGTCCATGGTGTAAGGAATATTTACCCATTTTCCACCGTATGGCAAAAAATCTTGGCTTTGAAAAGATTTATGCTTATGATTTTAGATCAATTCGTACATTAGTTAACAACAATTCAGCACTAAACCCTGAATTTCAAGCTGTTGTTGATTTGATTGGTACATCATGGATAACAACAAGAAATGCGACTAATCCAGAATTACCATGGTTATTTGCACCCACATTTATCGGTCTTGCTGGGGGAGAAGTTAAAGGCCTTTTCACAGGTGCTTATGGATCCCATGTTGCAAGAGAGAACTACCTCACTGCTGACCAACTCGAAGGTTTAAGAACGATATTTTCTCAGATGTTTCAAGAAATTAGATCAACAGATCCAAATTGTGAATGTTAAGGAGTCCATATGAACGTCTTATTTTGTTTGACACCCAAAGAAAAGGTAGCCTACATTTATGACGATTACACGATTAGACAAGCACTAGAAAAAATGCAAGTGTATCGTTACAAGTCCATTCCGATACTGAATCGAAAAGGTGATTATGTCGGAACTCTTTCAGAAGGTGATCTCTTGTGGTATATCAAAGATCATCAGCTTGATTTTGATAAGACTGAACTCATCTCAGTCTCCAAAGTACCAAGAAATAAAGACAATGTCTCTGTCAAGATTGATACGAACATGGAAGATATTATCGATGTATCAACAAGACAAAACTTCGTACCTGTTTTAGATGATTATGGCGCATTTATTGGCATTATCACACGTAAGGAAATCTTTAATTACATGATTAAACAAATGACACCTAATGGTAAAGAAACGCATTCATAAGCGTTTCTTTTTTTATCAAAAAAAGGCGAAATCGCCTTTATTGTTTTGATGATCTGATTAGATATGGAATCGACGTCTAAACTCATCTCTACTTGCTTTTGATGGTAAAAAGATGATACCGAGAATGGTAAAGACTGAATAAGCAAAGCAAATCATGGATGGCCAAGTGACATGAGTTAATCTAAATAGATTTAAAGCACCTGGAATTAAGCCAATGATGGTAATGATAATTAAACTTGCAAAATAATCAAACCATTTCTTCTTATTCACGACAATCAAAACGGATATGAGCAATGAATTCGCCATAATTGCAAATGGGAAGACATAATCAAGTGCCCAAGAATAATCTCTAATGGCAAGACCGATTAAGATCAGTCCTAAGACTGTCAAAATCATACTTTTTGTGAGTTTGGAAGTCCAAATCGTTGGGACAGCAAGCATTAAGAACATCAGGACAGCGTAAATATTTGTGATGGCAACAATCAGTGACCACTGAAGTGGAAGTCCATCGGCAAAATCTAAATATATGGAGACAATAGCCGCAATCAAGTTGAGAAAGATGAATAGTCGATAAAAGAATTTTGATCCAGATCTTTTGTTACATTCAGTGAACTTATAAACAACTTCTATGTCATTTTCAACATCGAGTTCACCGTTGCACAGCATGCAATGATCTAAAGTAGTATCATAATGAACATGACATGTTTTACAATATTTCATCATAACCCTCCTTAAAATTAGTGTCTAAGACGACATCTAGTCCTTCTTTAACTAGGGTTTGAATCATGTGATTCATAATCGAAAGATCTTTAAGTGGAGAACTCATCAGAATGTTGGTATGACTATCCATAGATATCAAAGTCATGGCAAGTCCATAACCAGCGTTCACGAAATCTGCATCTAAGACTTTTCCTTTAAATCCAGAAGGCAAGTCAACAATCCCTAAATTTGAAATCGAGCAGCTACTAATAGAAGCACCTAAAATATGGTATCCGATCTTGAAAGCAATGGTCTTTAAGACTAAAGGCATGGCACGTAAAATCGGATTTTTTTCAAAACCAACTAACGAACTGATTCTTGATTGAAGTTTCGATTTATCTAACTGGTCCGCAAACTGCTCTTTGGTTAAGGCAAGCATATTTTCAAAAGTCCAATCAGTTTTTTCTGAATCATAGGTTGCTTTAATATATAAAGAGAAGTTTCTTAAAGTCACAGAGTCAAAATAAGGTCTTAAATTGACAGGCACGAAAATTTTGAGTGGTTTTTTATTCCCTACAAAATCAACTGTTTCCTTATAGATGCTATACGCAAGCATGGCTGTAACAAACTGCGTGATGGTGCATTGATATTTTGTTTTAACCAATTGGATGAGTGCTTTGGTTTCAACACGAGCTTTAATCAGTAAAACCCAATGATGACCAAAATGCTCACCTTCAATGTGATAAGCCTTCTCTTCTTTGAGATTTTTTCTTGTTGTTTTATCATAGTTGGTGACAAAATTATCTTCGCTTTCCTTCTTTGAATATGGGAGTTCACTCAATATCTTACCTTCATGAGGGATTTTAAACCCACGAAGCTTAAAATAATGATACGTAATTGATTTTAAGAATGCCATCGCACCTGTGCCATCTGTGATGGCATGAAATGTTTCCAAGGTGATTTTATTATCTAAATAGTAAACCTTGAAAAGGTAACCTCGATTTCGAACAGCTTTAAAATATTTGCAGATTTGTGCTGGTTCAGGTTCAACGACAAAGTGTGCTTCATTTGCAGCAAAATAATTCCAAAAAAGCCCATTTTTAAGTTGGACTGCAAACGTTTCAAATCTAGGAAGCACCTTATTGACTGCTTCTTCAAGTAAATCTTTGTCAACGGTCTCATCAAGATAAAAGGAAAGTCTAAAGACATTGCTGCGCTCGTCTTGAGACACTGCTGGAAAAATCTTTCCTGCATTATCAAGTTTGTACCAATATTTTTTCTTTTTCAATCGATCACACCTTCGGTGACACACACGTTGCTTTGGATATGTCTATATTTATTATACACGCATTTTATTGATTACAAAATCATATGTGAAATTATATGTATAAATATTTCGAATTCGAAGCAAAATGATTGATTTAGGTGGATTAGTGGTATAAAATGAGTTTGAAGGAGGATTAAAACATGAAACAACTTAACGGATTACACCATGTGACTGCCATTACAAGTTCTGCAGAAAAAATATATGATTTTTTTACATATGTTCTTGGACTGAGATTGGTCAAAAAAACGGTGAATCAAGACGATATCCATACATATCATCTCTTTTTTGCAGATGACGTTGGGTCAGCTGGAACAGATATGACATTTTTTGACTTTAATGGCAGCATGAAAGCAGTGAAAGGGACGAATGAGATTGCTAAAACATCGTTTCGAGTCCCAAGTGACGAAGCACTTTCATATTGGCTAAAAAGATTAGATAAATATCAAGTTAAACATCAGGGGATTAAAGAAATTTTTGGTCATAAAACATTAGAGTTTTACGATTTCGATGATCAAGAATATGTCCTTTTCTCAGATGAAAAAAACCATGGTGTTGCACCAGGCATACCCTGGCATTTGGGACCTGTTCCAGATGAGTTTGCCATTTATGGACTAGGACCCATTTTCTTTAGGGTCAACAACGTACCCTTGATGGACAAAGTTTTAAAAGATCGTTTGCTTTTTAGAAAAACACAGGAAAGCGCGCCTTTTCATCTTTATGAAACTGGAGAGGGTGGACACGGTGCATCAGTCATTGTTGAAGAAAGAAAAGATTTGCCTCTTGGTAGACAAGGTTATGGAGGTATTCATCATGTAGCATTTGGTGTCGATGACAAAGATGATCTTGATGCATGGATTCAAATACTTAACCAATTGGGCTCTCCACATTCAGGTCATGTCGATCGATTTTACTTCAAATCACTTTATACCAGACTCTATCCAGGTATGCTCTTTGAATTTGCAACTGCAGGTCCCGGATTCATCGATGATGAAGAACCATATGAAACATTAGGTGAGCAACTGGCACTTCCTCCTAGATTTAGACATCTCAGAGATAAAATTGAAGGCCTTGTGCGTCATATTGATACAAAAAGAAGCGATAAAGTTTATAATAAAGAATATGATGTCTAATATGGAGTGTGTTTATGGAACATGATAAAAACTATTTAAAGCTGACAACTGTTCTTTTTAGAACCATGCAAAATGTTTCAGCAGTGATTCAAAAAGATATACAATCTTATCAGCTCAATACCAGTGAATTTGGCACCTTAGAGCTTCTTTATAATCGTGGAAGACAACCCATTCAATCGATTGCCTCAAGGCTTTTAATGGCCAATAGTAGTATGACTTATGTCATTGATAAATTAGAAAATAGAGGGTTCATCACAAGGACAGCTGATGTCGTCGATAAACGGATGACCATGATTGATCTCACCAAAGAAGGCAGAACTTTTTTTGATAGCATTTTTCCTCATCACAAAGAAACATTAAGATCCATTTATCAAGATTTAAGTGATGAAGAACTTGCAAATATCATTGAGCTTCTTAAAAAAGTCGGTTACCGTGCAATGCATATTAATGGTGATCAAAAATGAAACACATTTTTCAGCAAGGAATTAACCATAAAACATTATTGATGCTTCATGGCACTGGTGGAAATGAACAAGACTTATTGCCGTTAGCAAAGCTCATCGATCCAGAAGCTAATGTTTTAAGTGTCAGGGGTAATGTATTAGAGTATGGTATGCCTAGATTTTTCAAAAGACTTGCTATGGGTGTGTTTGATATGGAAAGTCTTTCTGAAGAAACACATAACTTAAAAGAATATATTGATCAAGCAGCACAAACCTATCAGTTTGATCGAAATCAAGTGGTTGCAGTAGGATACTCTAATGGTGCAAATATTGCAGCGAGTATCTTACTGCATTTTGATCGACCATTCGAACGTGCCATATTGCTTCATCCGATGGTACCGATTAGAAACTTACCTAAAACCAATTTAGAATCTGTAGATGTTTTAATCACTGCAGGTCGAGTTGATCAAATGGTTACTGAAGAGGATGTCTTAGAACTTGAAGCCATGTTATCAAGAAATCAAGCGAATGTAACGACATATTGGACTGATTTAGGGCACCAGCTCAGTCGTGAAGAAGTGGAATATGCGAAGTCTTGGTATCAAGAAAAAAATCAGAATAAGCGCTGATTTTTTCTTTATATATCGTATAATATGAATGAGGTGAGGTTCATGTTTGATGTGAGTTTAAACGATATAAAACAAGTGATTGACAATAATTTGCTTCAAAAAACACCATTAGTTGTCAAAACAATACCAGCTAAAGAAAAGAAGAAATATATCATAACGTGTATGATGATTCATTACTTAGAAAATGATCGCATGTATTCAGAAAAAGAGATCAATGAGATTATGAAACCCATGGTTGAAGATTATGTCATGTTTCGTCGAAATATGGTTGATTACGGCTTTATTGAGCGTAAAGATGATGGTAGTGCTTATTGGCTTGTAGCTGATAAGAAGCAGTATGAAATCTATGATTTAGCAAAACAAGAAACTAAAATTTAGCTTCTTGTTTTTTTTAACGAACTTAATTGCTTGATAAATAAGATAATACGATGTCTTTTAATTCGATTCTGATCCACAAGAAAACGCATGGTATCCAGCAATGTTTCTGCAATATCTCTGGTATGATAGTTTAGTGTGCTTGATGCTTTTTGATGGGAGAAGTAAGAATTACTTTCAATGGTATATAGCGAATATGTTGTGTAGATCGGAGGTAGTTTTCTAAGCTTATAATAAATTTCTGCGAGAGGTGCTGTTAGTTTTGCAAACCATGTGGGTAAGACATGAATTTTATGTTTCTTACCACTTAATAGTCTTAAATGTTCGAACAGGTCCTTTAGATCGATGCGATGTCCTGAAAGAATGTAGGTTTCACCTATCGTTCCAATCCTTGAAGCCGATAAGATACCTTGAGCAACATCTCTAACATCGACAAAATCATAAGCGCCGTTGATTCTAGAAGTGAGATAACCGTTTAAGTAATCTTCAATCATCATCGTCATATGACCATGACCAAAATCATAGGGACCGATAATACCAGACGGATGAATGATGATAGCATTTAACCCTAATTTTAAGTAGTTTAAAACCACTTGAGTGGCTGTTGCTTTTGTTTTTGCATAATCACCAATCACTAGATTTGGATCAAATTGATTGATTTCAGACATCACTTCGTTGTTCTTTAGTTCGGGGATAGCATGCACTGAACTGATGTATATCATTCTTGAAACTTTATGATCCATGCAAAGTTCACATATATTTTTTGTCCCATTAACATTGACATCAATCATGAGTGGTGTTTTCTTGGATTTGATAGAGATAATACCTGCAGTATGGATTAAAATCACATTTTCCATCGTCCAAGATGTCCCACTTAAATCAAAAAAGTTTTGAAGTGTCTCTTTCTTTCTGACATCGCCACGATAAATAGAAGCACCTAAATTTCTTAACATCTTATCGGAATCGCTAGGTAGTATGAGTGCTCTGACTTCAGCAAACTGTTGTCTTAAAAGTCGAACTATAGTGTTGCCAAGATGCCCATTTGCACCAGTGACTAAATATAGTTTATTCATAGAATCACCACCCTATACCCTTAACATAATCCTTAATCTCAAAAAATGCAATAAAAAAGGAGAAATTCTCCTTTATGTGATATTTAACATAAAATTATTTAAAGTGAGAAATCAAGGCAAGTTAGAATGATTTCTTCAATCGCTTGGGTAAGAATATTTATATCAAGAGCAAACATGTGTTGCTTAAACTTTGTTTGTTCTGTCATATAGGGGATATGAATAAATCCGGCAATGATATGACTCAGTGATTTTTCTTCGAGTTCATGTAAAACACTATAAAACACATGGTTACAGACATATGTTCCAGCTGTGTTAGAAATATGTGAAGGAATACCTATCGTTCTGAGACGTTGATGTATTTCTTTAATAGGCAACGTAGAAAAAAGTGCATTTTTACCAAATAAAGATATAGGGTTGTCTAAGGGCTTGATGCCGCGGTTATCAGGTATTTCAGCATCATCAATATTAATCGCAACACGTTCAATTGAAATGCCTTTTCTTCCGCCAGCTTGTCCAATCATAATCACGACATCAGGCGAAATTTCATGAATTTTTTCTATAATAAGTTTTGATGAAACATAAAAAGCAGTAGGAGCTAAAAGCGTCACGATATGGGCATGACCATAAACGGATTTTAAATTTTTAATCACTTCATTGGATGGGTTAATGAGTTCTCCATCAAAAGGTTCAAATCCTGTGACTAAGATCTTTTTCATGAATTCACCTCTTTATTTTATTCTACCATAAATAATGAGTTTCCATAAGAGGCTTATGATGTGATATATAGAACACTATGTGTTCTATGACTTGTATATCCCATCCTTTATTGGTATAATAGACATAAACAAGTGTAGTAGAATCGAGGTTACTTTATGTATCCACTCATTGAGAAATTCCAGGAAATCTTTGGTTATCAGAAATCACTTTTTAGTTATTTTTCACCAGGTCGAGTCAACCTCATTGGTGAGCATATTGACTACAATGGAGGTCTAGTTTTTCCTGCAGCAATCCATTTAGGTACTTACGGTGTTTTTTCTTTAAGAGAAGACACGCTTTTTCGATTCTTTTCGATGAATTTTTCTAATGAAGGTTTAATCACAGTGTCGCTTGAAGATTTGGATTATCGCAAAGAACATGGTTGGGCAAATTACGTTAAAGGCATTATTCTAGAATTTAAAAATAGAGGATTTCAACTTAATTGTGGATTTGATTTACTTATTTATGGCACACTACCTACAGCATCCGGGCTCTCAAGTAGCGCATCTATTGAACTACTGATTTCTTATGCAATCAACGAATTATTTCAGCTCAAGTTATCAAGACAATATTTAGCATTACTCTCTCAGCATGTTGAAAATCATTATATGGGGATGCATTGTGGCATTATGGATCAACTCGTGATTGCTGAGGGTAAGAAAAATCGAGCTTTGTTGATGAATACTGCAACTCTAGAAATCAATGATGTACCCGCACGTTTTTCAGGATATGAGTGGGTGATTATGAACACAAACTATCCAAGAAAAACAACAGATTCCAAGTATAATGAGCGTCGCCATGAATGCCATTTGGGATTAAAGATTGTTCAAAAACACTACCCAGTTCACTATTTATGTGATTTGACATCAACTCAACTTGAACAGATCAAACATACGTTTTTAAATGAAACGATTTATCGACGTGTAAGACATGCTGTAACTGAGCAAGAAAGAACACTGGCTTCTAAAAATGCAATGGAAAAACAAGACGCATGTGCATTTGCTAAACTTTTAGACTTATCCCATGAATCACTTAAAACGGATTATGAAGTCACTGGGTTTCATCTAGATACTTTAGTTGAAGCTGCAAAATCGATTGGTGCCATAGGTGCTAGAGTTACAGGTGCAGGATTTGGTGGGTGTGCAATCGCATTAGTCCCAGAGGAAAAAGTCAAGGATTTTAGTTACTTGGTTGGTCAAATTTATCAAGAGAAAACAGGACTTAAAGCAGATTTTTACTTTGTAACCTTCGAAAACGGGGTACATGCTATATGATGTTAAGTGAACAACAGATCGCGACATCCGTCGGTGATGTAACACTTTTCCGCATCAAAAACAGTAACCAATTTGAGGTTGTTTTATGTTCTTATGGGGCATCAATTTATGAGGTGAATCAAATTCATGAAGATGGTTCATTTGATATTTTAACGCTAACACCAGAATCATTCGAAGATTTTTTACAATCATCTGCTTATTATGGGAAAACCATTGGACCGACAAGTGGTCGTTTGTTTGGTCCTGAAGTTACACTTTTTGGACAAACGTATCCTATTAGACCTTATAAGCATCCTCATGCACAACTTCATGGTGGACCCTTAGGTTATTCATTTAAACATTTTGATATCGTAGAGATAAAAACCGAACTCAAAGAAGTCATGGTATCGATGAAAGCTACGCATCAACATCTTGAATCTGATTTACCAGGACCACTCGATTTAATCGTGACCTATCGAATTACTGAGGATAATCAAATTATCATCACCTATGATGCAACAGCAGAACAAAGCACGTTATGCAATATTACCAATCATCTATATTTTTCCTTAAATTTTAAGGAACAAACAATCCATCATCAATTACTTTACTTATCTTCTGATGCATATTTGGATTTGAATCCAGATTATACTTTCAATTGTATAGAAACATCAAAAGATACAGTGTATGATTTTAGAAAGATAAAACCCGTGAGTCATTTATTGAATGCATTGAGTCAGACAACTTTTCAAGGCATAGATCACCCATTTTTAGTCCATCATGAAGCAAATTATGTAGCACACCTGTACGATCCAGTCTCTCATTATGGTCTTAAAGTATACACAACATATCCGACGATTGTGATTTATACTCACAATTTTCCACCGAATATACAGATGAAAAAACATGACAGATGTGTGAAGCATAAGGGCATTACTTTTGAGTGTCAGTTTGAACCAGATGGTATTCATCACGAAGGTCTAAACAGCGCAATCTTACTAAAAAATCAGACATATCATCATCAAATTATTTATGAATTCTATAGAAAAAGTAGGTAATATCCTATGAAAAAATCCATTGTTCATCTTGTGCATTATGCTTTAAACAAAAGATTAATTGAACCTGATCAAATCGATCAAGCCATTGCCTGTCTCACACAAACACTTCATGAAGAACCATTTAATTATGTTCAATTTGACTTTGATGAAGATGAAGAAGCAGATTTAGAGAAACTATTAGATATAGCAGCCCAGAAAAAAATGATTTCGGCATCTAATCTCGATGAAAGAGATGCTTTTGAAGCACTCCTTTTTAATTGTGTGATGCCATCACCTGATGTTGTTAAAAAGGAGTTTCATAAACTATACCAAATCAGTCCAGGTGAAGCTACCAAATATCTTTATAAGTTATCCAAAGATGTCAATTATATCAAAACTAAACGACTTAAATCTAATATTGAATGGGTTTATGATGGTGCTTATGGCAAACTTCAAATGACCATCAATCTCGCAAAACCTGAAAAGGATCCAAAAGAGATTGCTGCAGCAAAAAACAAAGTAGAGATTCAAAAGGATGCATCTATACCCAAATGTGTGATCTGTAAAGAAAATGAGCAAAACTATCATAATGCACGTATGAACTTAAGAATCGTACCGCTTATTTTAGGAAATGTAGTTTGGCATTTTCAATATTCCCCTTATCTTTATTATAATGAGCATACCATCATTTTACATGATCAACATCAACCCATGAAAATTAGCTCAAAAACTTTTACATATTTACTTGATTTTGAAGATCAGTTTCCATCTTACTTCATTGGGTCCAATGCCGATTTACCAATCGTTGGAGGATCCATCTTAAACCATGATCATTTTCAAGGGGGTAGACACCAATTCCCCATTCAAGATGCAAGACCGCTTAAGTCATTTGGAACCATCAGTCATGTCGATGTGAGTCATCTCAAATGGCCTTTATCAACGATCCGTTTGGTTTCAAGTGATCGTCAAAGCTTAGAAAAATTAGCAACCCACTTCTTAGACCAGTGGAAAACATATCAAAATCTAGAACTTAATATTGTGTCTCATACCCACGATATACCTCATAATACCATCACACCGATTGCAAGAAAATCAGGTGCTGTTTATGAGCTTGATATCATTTTAAGAAATAATCGTACCACTGAGAAATATCCACTAGGTATATTTCATCCGCATGAAGATGTACACCACATCAAGAAAGAAAATATTGGATTGATTGAAGCGATGGGATTAGCTATATTGCCTGGAAGACTCAAGAATGAACTCAAAGATATTTTAGAGTGGCTAAATCAACAAAGTGATTTACCAGCGCATCTTGAAAAACATCATGCATGGATGAAAGAATTGAAGAAAGCAAACTTAAAAACATATACTGAATCTTGGCTATTTAAAGAAGTAGGTAAAAAATTTGAGCGTGTGATTGAAGATTCAGGGGTATTCAAGTTAGATCCAAAAGGGATTGCTGCGATGCAAAAATTTATGACAGATACCATAAAAAAATTCACTCAGAAAGTTTGAGTGAATTTTTTCTTTATTTTATTTAAGGTCTTACTTTTTTAAAGATTTCGAGTGAAGGTAACATAATACCCTGATAACTAAAGAGCGCTTGATTTGCCCAAGTTCCAGGTGAACCAACACCTGCCCAACCAGCACCAGCCACCGGCAACCATGCAGGTTCCCAGTAGAAGATGCCCATCCCAAGTTGATTAGGAACTTTGGCAACAACTTCAATAATATCCCTTGTGACATCCGCTTGTCCTTGAACAGTTAATGGATAATCGAAGTAAGGTGTTGTTAAGATATGTGAGGCATTGGCAACATTTTGATTGGTAAACCCATATGATGTTTCAGCAACAATAATAGGTTTACCATAACGAGATGCGACATCTCTGATATTATTGGTAAAATTTTGAAGTGAACCATGATAGAACACATAATAAGACATCCCGATGATGTCATAGTCGACTTGTTGGGCTTCTAGGCGGTCAAAAAAAGTTCGGTAAAAGCTATTGTTTCCACCACGGTCAATATGAATCATGGTAAGCACATCACTGTTTTGAGCACGTGCAGCACTCAATCCTGCATTCAAATAGGCAATAAAGTTACTGGTATTCGCTGTAGAACCACTGATTTGACTTGGTAGATTAAATCTGCTTGGATTGTCTGTATTTTGTGTGTCATAGTTTTGTGTACCTTGAGTCAGAAGACCGGGTGCAATCTCGTTTCCAATTTGAACCATATCCACTTTTGCACCTGCATCTTCCATGGCTTGCATCGCATCATAAGTGAACTGATAAATGGCATCAGCGATTTGCTCTTGGGTTGTGAAATCTTTCCAGGCTTTAGGGATGATTTGCTTACCAGGATCTGCCCAAAAATCGCTATAATGGAAGTTAAGTAAGATTTTCATGCCAAACAGTTTTGCATCGTGCCCGATTTGTTTTGCAACTTCAAGGTCATTGTTGCCACCACCAAAAGGAACACCAGACGTACTTTTGGGGTCATTCCATAAGCGTATACGGATATAGTTGACACCATTTTCCATTAAAAGCTGATAAATACTGGTACGATTTCCATTGGAATCATAAAACTTTCCTCCACGCTTCATGACTTCAACAATTGAGGAAATATCCACGCCCATGACAAAGTCATGCCTATTTGAAAGCTCTTCAATAGGTTCTATAGTGATTTCATCAAAGAGTGGTGAGGATACAGAAACTGATTCTTCTGGAATTACAACTGAAAAAGTAGTTTGTTTGGATTGGTATTGTGCAATGACTTCTGTTGTTGTACCTGCTTTAAGTCCATAAACTCGGTTTCCATCGATTTTAATCCCTGAACCTTGTGAAGTAAATGTGATACCAGAAAGACTCTCCATATTAGTTTGAACCACAATGTCTTTGATTTCATCGACTTGCAACAGCATATCGTAAACGAAAATGAACCCATCATCTGGAAGTGTATTGGTCTCTTGTTCTTTTTCTTGACAAGCCATGACTAGGGTCATCATGAGGATAATCAAGCATAGAAGTGAAAAGCGCTTCATCATCAGTTTGCTTCAACTGGCAAGACAGAAACACTATCCATATGTAGCCAGCCACCTGGTTGTCTATTGGCTTCAATCACGATACTTGTTGTAGATTCTATTAAAGTGAAATCAAATGTATATAAAGTGTAGTTTCCTGATGTTACTGTGAAGATGTGCTCAATACTTCCAAGAATAACTTTGACTGTAACGTCAGCACCTGCAAGATAAATACTGAAACTATATTGTCCAGGTTCCAATACCAACGCATTAGAAATTGAAGCAAGAAGAAGTTCAGCTGCTTGATCTTTATAAGGGTTATAAGACTTACTACTTTCATAACCCCAATCTGTGACCCATTGATTTCCACCTGTTGCAGTCCATCCGACACTAGATAAGGACCAATCAGAGGACTCAAACATACCATTCATATTAAATGTTGCAATGGCAGCACCAGCGGATAAAAAACTAAGTTTTGTTTCCAGTGAAACTAAAATTTGAAGGTTTTTGACAAATGATTTTTGAAGTGGTGTCAATTGATCAAAAGCTGCTCTCACATCTGATACAAGATGTTGATCATCAAGGGTCAATGCATTTAACTCAGGTAATGCAAGAATTAAGACATCAACAGCATCTGCAGCATCGATATCTGTCTGGGAAACTGGCATATCAAAACTCCATACAGCAAAATTATCGAGTTGAATCCAGTTGTTTGTACCACTGACAAAGTTGACGTAAATACCGATTTCAACATCACCTTCTAAAGACATACCAGTGAAAACAATACGTTTGAATACACCATTATTCCACCCAACAGGGGTTAGGTTCTCTTTATAAAGGGTCTCTCCTTGTTTCACATAAATATAAGCACCATCAACATTAAATTCTGATCCCATGGCACCACCATTGAGATAAATGGCCATATGATATGTCCCTGCAATCAGTGTTCTTTCTTGATAGACATGAAATAGTGAAGCACCATGTGCCCAAATATTTAATCTGCCATTTAGAATTTCAAGACCATGATTCACAGAAGCGGTGATTTCAGTTGTCCATGCAAGCAGATTTGCAAAATCACCACCATCAACAAAGTTGATAAAACCTTCTTCATTCAAATTGAGAAGTTCAAGTTTTGCTTCAAGATCGACGAGTTTTGCAAGATGAGTTACAAAACTTTTTTGAAGTGGCGTGAGTAAGTTGTATGCATTTCTAGCAGCAACAACCGCTGCTTCATGAGATAATCCTAAATCTTCAACTAAAGGCAGTGCACTAATTAAAGTATCCACAGCTGCTGCTGCAGTAACATCAGCAGGGTTGAGAGGTAATTCATAACTCCAAAGGACAAAATCATCTAAGTTAATCCAGTTATTGCCGCCGCCTGTAAAGTTGATATAAATACCAACCTCAACAGCACCTGATAAAACGATGTTTGAAAGCTCAATGCGTTTCATCACACCTTGATTCCAACCTTCAGGCGTTAAATCAAGTTTGTGGATCACTTCACCTTGTTTGACGTAAACATAAGCCTCATCTGCATTAAATTCTGTGCCAATGACCCCACCATTGAGATAAATGGCAAGATTGTATGTTTCTTCAATCACTGTGATTTGTTGGGAAATGCGGTAAGTTGCAGCACCATTAGCCCAAATGGATAGACGACCTGAAGAAAGGGTTGCCTGCTTAGAAACTGCAGGTCCTGTGATTTCAATGGTCCATGGTGTTAATGAACTAAAGTTACCACCATCAATAAAATTGATATATCCAGTTTCACCAGTTGGTGGTATCGTGACTAAATCATCAAGTGTCCCGAGTCTAAAGCTTACATCATCGACGTAACCCCATGATTCTGCAGCACCTATGATATGGATTTCAATGGTAAGGTCTCGAATCAATGTGTTGGATAGTTCGATGCCATAATTAACATAACCATCATGACCTTCTGGAGCTGCATAGTCATATCCAGAAAATACATGTTGAACTAAAACAGTAGAACCTGCTTTAATAGTCATAGTAATACTTTCAACTGTACCTTGATACCACAATTGGAAAAGATAAGCACCGATGGGTAGTGATTGAATGGTTTGACTTAACTTAAGATCAATAGGTTCACTTGCTTCATCGTTGTTGTCGTCATACCATAAATTCAGTGCTGCATCACCACCATGTGGGTAATTATTGACAACCGTGGTTCCATAAGCATCTGCACCAAATGGTGATGTCACAGTCCACTCATTAAGACCAAATTCAAAGCCACCATTTAAGATATATTCACCATCAACCACAGGAATCGGTAAAACAGTGACATTAAAGTCTTTGGTTGCTGTAAACGTTTGACTTGCACCAGCCATGTTTGTTGCTGTTGCACGAACAGACGCAGTGCCTGCTTCAAGTGCAGAGAGTGTCGTACCTGTGATACTAATCACAGATGCAGGTTGAGAACTGATAATCTCAAATGTGACGACACCAAAAGTACCAGCAGGTGTGATTTGATAATCAATACTCAAACTCTCACCTTTGGTTAAGGTGATATCTTGGATCAATAGAGTGGCAGTAAATACAGGAGTAGGTGTTGAACCTTCACTTGGTTCTTTACAAGCCATCAAAACGAACAACGATGCGATGATCGTCAGTAACAAAAGTGCTTTCTTTTTCATACGTGTAAACCTCCTAAATTATCCTTTAACGGCACCAGCCGATATGCCTTGAATAATAAATCTTTGAAGCAAAACGTACATCATAATAATTGGAATTGCAGTCACAACAGAACCTGCAGCAAACACAGTGAAATTGTTAAATAAATCTGCATGATCCATAATCATACCAAAAAGTCCTACAGCCACTGTTTTTTGATTGGGGTCATCTAGAATCAGACTTGCAAGAATAAAGTCCATCCAAGGTGCCATAAAGGACATTAATGCTGTATAAACAACAATAGGTTTAGTCAACGGCATGATAATTTTGATGAAGATGGTCCATTGATCAGCACCGTCAATCATCGCTGCTTCATCTAAGTCGATGGGTATCGTATCGAAATATCCTTTTGACACGTAAAATCCAAGTGCTGAACCACTACTATAAACTAAGAGTAAAGCGAATGGTGAGTTAATGAGACCCAGCATATTAAGAATTAAATAAACGGCAATCATGGCCATAAATCCTGGAAACATCCCGAGAATCAGTGCCATATTGAGCAGTGTTTTTCTAGACTTAAATCTAAATCTAGAAAGCGAATAGGCAGCACCTAAAATCAAAAGTGTTGAGATGATCATATTGAGAAGCGCGATGATGGTGGTATTCATCATCCATCGACCAAACTTGATATAGAGTGCTTGAACAGGTCCTGGATTGAACAAAGTGATATAGTTGTTTAAGGTGAAAACTTGAGGAATAAACGTCGGTGATGCCACACCGGGTGTCCCTCTAAATGAGGTTAGAACCACCCATATAATGGGGATTAACCATAAGATACTTAATCCTGTGAGTAAGAGGTATGAACCCACATGTTTGATTTTCTGTTGTTCTCTCATGCGAACTCACCTTCTCTTTGATAGGATGCTGTACGTCTATAAATTGAAAGTGAAATTGATGCAGAAATGATAAAGATAATGATCCCAATAGCTGCAGAAAGATTATACAGTCGATAAGATCTTGTGAGTTGATATAGCCATGTAATTAAGATATCTGTACCACCTGCATTGACTAGGCCAACACCTAAGGGTTTACCTTGAGTAAGTAAATAGATGACATTAAAGTTATTAATATTATGAATGAAACCAGTCACAAGTAGTGGTGTTGTAATAAAAAGCATATAAGGCATCGTAACCTTCATGAAAAGCTGTCTTTTACTTGCGCCTTCGATAATGGCAGCTTCATAAAGCTCTTCAGGGATGTTCATCAAGATTCCTGAGGTTAAAAGCATCAAATAAGGAATACCCACCCACATGTTCACAATTATAATAAGGATACGTGCATTGGTCTGATTACCCCAAAAATTGATTCCAGTTTCTATAAGATTTAAATTGAGCAAAAATTGGTTGACTGGGCCATTAAAGGCAAACATCTGATTCATGATCAATAAGGAAACGAATTGTGGGGTTGACATAGTAATGATAAAGACAGTACGCCAAATTTTTTTGCCTTTAACCCCTTTTTTATTAATGAGTGTCGCAAGAAGAATGCCACCAAAATAGTTTGTAAATGTTGCAAAAAATGCCCATATCAACGTCCATTCAATGACGGATATTAAAGTATATAGATTATCAGAAATGAGAAGTAGATCTTTAAAAACATCTAAGCCTTGCCAACTAAAATGTTGTCCAGATCCTTGATAACTTGTAAAAGCAATTGAAATCATAAAGATCAGTGGTAATACTGTAAACGCGAGTATACCTAATATCGGAAAGGTGAGAAGTGTCACATATAATTTATGATCTTTGAGTTCTTTAAGTTCAAGAAGAAAAGGTTTGAGTGCATACTCGTGATTTTTAATATGAATCGTGACAGTTTTAATGTTTTTGATGTAAAGATATATAAATACAAAGACGATTAAAATAGCTAATAATCCATAAACCAAGTTAAATGTGGATGGTCTTATAAACTCTGGAGGTAAAAAGGTTGTATCCAATGCAATAAGATCCATGAGGTCATAAAGTCCAATCATACTCATATAAAGGATGAATGTAGTTTGTATACCAAATAGCAAGAAACTTTTTACATAACCTTTTCTTAAAAATTGATCAAGACCCATGAAAATAAAAGGGCTGATAAGTCTTAATTTGGTTTTTTGATTGGCATGTTTGAATAACATTCGGTAGTCTTTAAGAGCTTTAATTCTTTCATGCCAAGAAGATTGAATCTTTTGAATCCAAATAGGCTTTGGATACGATCTTTCTTGAACCACATGTAAGGTTTCTTTTAAGTTTTTATAATAGAGATAGATCCAAAGACCCAAAAGGATGAGACTATATAATCTCACATTCAGTGTTCTAAAACTTTGGGTACCTAAAATGAAGCCAAAACCAAAACGACCAAAATATAAGATCATCAAAAAATGAATTAAAAGCTTGACAAATCCTTTGACGATTTGATTGGTTAATAGACCACCCGCCATCAACAAAGTCGAAAAAACTATGGCAAAACGACCTCTTAGGTTTGCTTTATAAAACGTATTCTGATAGTGTTTTAAGTCCAATTTAACGTGTTGCCAAAAGTGTGCTAGATGTTGCACAAAATCAACTCCTACATGTTTTGAGTGATATTATTTAAATATTCAATGAGCTGCGCTTCAGTTAATGAAGCTTGTTCCCACAAGGCTTTCATATTATTGGCATAAGCAATCCAAAATGCTGCAAATCTTGCAATTTTTGGCATCGTGATGGACTGATCAAGGGATGTTTTAAATATTCTGGCTTCAATGAGGACAGATTCAGGAACTGTGACACGTGTTGTTGCTAATGCACGCCATGAATCGACTTGAATCGATGTTTGATTGAGTTGATTTGTAAGTGAAGTTACTGTCGGTAGAAGTGATTTATCTCTTAGACGAATTGATTGTGCCCATTCACTTGTTAAAAAATCTGCAAGTTGCTGTGCTAGTGCTGGATGTTTTGAGTATCTGCTTACACCATAAAGCTTATATCCTGAAAATGGACGCATCACTTGACCATTGATGGTAGGTAGAGCAGCCATGCCGACATCGTTACCGAAATGCTGTTTGGCACTTGCCCAAAAATAAGGTGCTACGATAATGGCATCGACATCTCCAGATAGAAATAAACTTAAGCCTTCAATATCTGTTGAACCACTTGTAGATCCTGGAATCACTAAATTCGGATGATTACGATATGTATTTCTTGCGTAGGTTACATTTTGAACAGCTTGAGTAGTCGCAAAATTTAGGTAACTCGATTTAATGCCTGAAGTTGTTTCTCCGTCTAAACCATACAGTAGCGCATCATTAAGTAATCCAAATGAGTAGTAACCTTCAAATATGTCCCAAACCAACTTCGCATTGGCTTGATCTGAATTGATAATCCCTTCAATCGATTGAATTTGAGTACTGTTTATTTTGCTTTTTCTATAAATGATGATTTGCGACTCAGAAGTAATTGGAAATCCATACATCACCTGATTCAAACTTGCTGCTTGAACAGCTTCGGCACTATGAGTTGCTTTAATTTTGTCACTATAAGTATTTCTTGCAAGAAGATTACCTGTAACTGCAGTATCCAATGTGTCATGAACAAAAGCTAAAATATCAGGACCTGTACCAGCTGGACCAGCTAAGACAAGATCTTCAATCGCTGATTGTTCACTATGCGGTACAAAATCAAACTTTAACTTCGGTGCATTTGGATAGTTGAATGCATAAAAACGTGCAAATTCTTCAGTTAATAAAGAGACAAGCTCAATATTTTTACTATCTTCCCAGATGGTGAGTGTGATGTCTTCTGAGGTTGATGAAGATGGTCTGCGTCCACATCCAACTAACACGAAGAGTAGTAACATTAATACGACTATTTTTTTCATAATGAGACCTCCTGAGTTATATTAAGTTCAAGATGATAATCCTGTTGTTGATGGGTCACTGTGAGGATTGATTTACCTGCAATACCGGTCGTTCTAACCCAAAATGAACGTATGCCACCAATCAACGATATGACATCATCTCCAATAAGTTTAAGTTTTTCATCGGTTTTGATGGTTAAAGATTCAGATGCAAAAACAAGTCGATGTTGATGCTCATTTAAGGCTTCAATAGTGATGCGTGTGACATCGTATGTTTCTGCATGATTTAAAGAAAGTGCATCCGATGTGATTTTAATCATCATTTGGTAGTCATTGCCTTTCGTTTTAGAAATGACTTCTTTTTGATTCATATAACCTTTAAAGGTATAAGAAACACTTTTTGAACCCCAATTGGCAACATATTTTCCATACATTTGCCATGCGCATTTTATATCTTCTTGAGTTACCTTGTTTGCGATATCTTTGGGAAGGTGATGTTCACCATAAGTTGCGATGAGAGGATAAAGTTGTTTGATTAAGTCAGATTTTTCTTTGGAAAAGCCTTCATACTTGATTAATGCATCTCCAAGCCAGTCCATCTTAAAAGGTGGATACTTAAGATGAGAAAATTCTAAATCATGCTTCAAGGAACCTATGTAGGTTTGATTGCGATAAACATGGATTTCTTCACAATTACTAAATATCAAAGCATCTTGAATAAATCCCTTTGGATACTCACCAATGTTAAAGTGAGATGATGTTTCTAAATAGGGTGTATGACCTTGTTGAGATTCATAAAAATAAGCAGCCATTTTTGTATTACGAAACATGTCTAAGACGCCATGATAACATAGTTTATCGCCACTACCAAAATCAACATGTGTCAAATAGTCATGCATACACCAGCCAATTGAACCACTGATTTCTGGATCTTGAATCATATGATTGGTTATACGCATATGTCTTTTCGCATGCTCGAGTCTTTTTTCTTCAGGATCAAAGCTTTTGGTTGGAAACATATGACCTGTATGTTCAGTGACGAGATAAGGTATGTCTTTTAAATCAGTAACTTCAGAAAGCTTACGCAAAGGTGTGTTATGCCCTTCATGGATGAAATCGTTTAGTGCAAAAACGTCTTCTAAAACACTGGAGTGTGTGATAAAACGTACACCTGCTGTTTGTCTCATTGGGTCTAAAGCTTTCGCTATTTCATTTGTCTTTTTGTAAAAGGGGTCGTCATCGCCAGATTCATTGATTCGAACACCCCATAGAACAACTGAAGGATGATGTTTATCACGATTAACCATCTCTTTAACATTTTTAAGCGCAACCTCTTTCCATGCGGCATCCCCAATATATTGCCAACCAGGAATCTCTTCAAAAACGAGAAGACCTAGTTGATCACATGCCTCAATGAAATGTTTAGATTGAGGATAATGTGAGGTTCTCACGATATTGCAGTTCAGTTGATGCTTTAAGATATAAGCATCTTGTCTTTGTGCACTTTTTGGCATCGCATAGCCTACATATGGGTAATCTTGGTGTCTATTAAGACCCATCAGTTTAAGTTTTTTGCCATTAAGGTAGAAGCCATCTTTTTTAAACACTGACTCTCTAAACCCATATTTGAAAGAGACTTCATCTAATACTTGGTGATTTTCTATCAATTTGATTTGTACCTTATAAAGCTTAGGGTGATCGATGTCCCATAAGGAGATATCTTGGATATCAAAATGGTAGATGCCTTGTATACCCTCAATAGGAAATATTTGATCATGCTTGATTTGAAGATGATCCATTATTTGAATTTTGATCAAACCTTCAACATTCTCTGAAAGTTCATAGGATAAGTGACCTTTGGGTTGAGAAAGAAGATCTGTACTATAGAAATGGAAATCTTTGAGATGCTTTGGATGTCTGATCTCAAGATAAACTTCACGATATAAACCACTAAAGGTTAAATAATCGATGACATTACCGAAAGGCGGTATATTCAAACTTTCATTTGAGTCTGCATAGACAGTCAGTAATTGTGATTCACCCTTTTTTAATATCTTGGTGATATCATATGAAAAAGGTGTGTATCCTCCTTGGTGGATACCTAAATGGACACCATTTAAATAGACTGTAGCCTGGTGAAGGACACCTTCAAAATGTAGTGTTACATGCTGATTTTCCCATAAAGGATCGTATGCAAATAATTTTTGGTAGGTAAAGATATCTTGATAACTCTTTTCACTGACATAGTTATAGGGGTGTGGTGTTGCATTATGTGGAAGATCAACGATTTCTGTATCAAGAAGAAGTTGGGTTATACCTAAAGTGTCTTCCCCTCTTTTAAAACGCCAATCAAAGTTTAAATGGTTACGCATGATCGGTTCTCACGAGCTCAAAGTCATCAATATGACCCCATGTGCTGGCATTAAAACTTCCATAAAAACCGATTCTGATTTGACCATTGGTGACAACAATATTGTCAATCGTAATCAATTGGTATCCTGCAGCCCAACCTGAAACAAAGACATTTTGAGTCATCATCGTACCACCAAAGTTTCTTGCATACATGTAGTGCTCAATATTTTTACTATTGGTTTCACCCATTACCCAAGCAGTTAAGCGATATGTACCATTAGGGAGTGTGATATCTTGATATAAATCATAATTGAAAGCAGCTGTATGATAATAGTTAAAGTTATTTTGACCTGTTCTAAAGTCTTTATTCGTTTGGATCTTTCCAACCATATCTGTTAATGTGGAAGAGACAAACCATGGTGGCTTTGGTAGTTCATCATTGGCTCCTGTTTTTCCGACTTCAAAGCCTGGATTTACAATATAATTTTGAATCGAACGAACCTCTGCAGTGACTTCCCACGTGTTAGAACCGTAGGTTACAACACCTGTAACGATATGATCGCCTATGGTTGTTTCAGCGGTTGCTTTTTGTGCAGCATTCCATACAACAGGTGCATAGATATAGGAATCAACATCTGTCAATGCAATAACTGTGGCAGGCATTTTCGACTCAGAATCGACAGTTGAAACGATATTTAGACCCACTTGAATAGTTTCACTCTTTAAACCGATGATATTAACATCGACTGTTTGATTTCCTCGGACATCTTTAAAGACATTGATGGAAGGTAATGCTTTTCCTGTATAAGAAAATAATGCTTGATTGGACCAAGTCGCATTGGTTCCAACGCCAGCCCATCCAGCACCGGCTACCGGTAACCATGCAGGTTCCCAATAAACAATACCTAATCCTTTATTGTTTGGAACGTTAGCAACGACTTCGATGACATCTCTGAGTGCAGTTGCTTGTCCTTGGATTGTTGCAAGATAACCCCCATTTTCCTCTTGATTAAATCCGAAGATATGAGAGGCATTTGGATGAGAAGCGTGTGTAAAAGCATATGAAGTTTCTGCAACAAAAACAGGTTTGTTATATTGTGCAGAGATTTGATTTAAATTATCTTGTAGTCTGTCAAGTGTTCCATGATAAAACGGATAAAATGATGCACCAATGATGTCATAGTTAACCTGACGAGAGGTCATCGCACTAAAGAATTCATCAAAAATAGGGAATTTTCCACCATCAGCAAGATGAATAATTGTTTTGACATATCGATCTGCACGCTTAGCGCCTGCAATACCTGATTTAAGTAATTGAGCAAGTCGATCGTAGGATGTTGGATCATTCCAAATGATTCTGCCATCTTCCCAAATCATACCGTTATTAATTTCATTGCCAATTTGAATCATTTGTGGGGTTACACCACGACTTTTGAAATACATCATGGCATCATAGGTAAATGTATCAACAGCTTGTTGCAATTCTGTAAAATTAAGAAGTTCCCAAGCATATGGTTTTTCTTGATGCTCTGGATCTGCCCATGTGTCACTATAGTGTAAGTCTAAAATGATACGCATATTGACGCGTCTAGCGCGTTGTGCAATCCAAAAAGCCGTTTGTAAATCTAAATCACCACCACCACGAATGCCTATAGGAGAGAAGGGGTCATTCCAAATGCGAACACGCATGTAATTGACACCTGCATCCGCAAGAATCTCAAATACATCTTGTTCAACACCATCTAAATTATAATAAACACCACCACTGTCAATGACCTTTTTAATCATGGAAGCATCAACACCCATCATAAAATCCTGACGCTTACCATCTTGGAGTGCAGCGATGGGTTTAACTTTGAAAGTAGAAGCATCAAAAGAAGGATCCTGTTGTGTATAAGGTGTTTGATTGGTTCTTGATCCTAAGGTTGGTTCCCATTGGAATAAATCAAAAGGTGGTTCTGATACTGATGGGTCTTCAGTATCTTTGCAACCGAATAATAAAATTGAGACGAGTAGTAGGATGATCAGTGATAATCTTTTTTTCATATGTGCTATTCTCCCTTCACATGGATACTGATACAGGATTCTCTAATCACGAGTTCAGTGGGTATGGTAATCTTTTTAGCAATAGTGCGCTGTCCTTGAACTCTTTCTAGTAAAAGTTCTACAGATGTTTGTCCCATAAACTCTTTATAAACTTTAACCGTTGTTAAAGGTGGAATTGTATATTGACTTTGTGTAATGTCATTAAATCCAATAATCGAAAGATCTTTAGGGATTCTAATACCAGCCTCATAAGCAGCTTTCATTAATCCAATAGCCATGCCATCACTTGCGATAATAAATGCCGTAGGCAAATGATTTTGTTCAATCGCTTGTTTCATTAAAGCATAACCACTTTCGATGGTGAATGAACCAACGAAAACATTTCTTGGATTAAATAATCCTTTTTGGGTTAAGTATTCTTTGAAGACGATTTCTCTACGTTCACCTAATGCTTTTAAGTTTTTGCCGATGTATTCTCTACCACCGATGTATCCAATTCTTTGATGACCCAAATTTAGAATGTAATCAATCGCTTTGATCATTGATGATTCAAAATCGATGACGACACTATCAAACTTTGCCTCTTCGGGAGAAGAATCGACAAAAATCACAATTGGAAATTTTACTTCAAATTGTTTGATTTCTTCATCAGAAAATTTACCAACAGCTATGACGCCATCTAGAGGCTTGAGATTATCAAGTTCATAATGATCATTTGTTTTAAAAATTTTCACTAAATCTATTTGTTTTTCATAGCATGTCCGTTCAATACCAAGACGAATAGATAAGTAGTAAGTATCATCTAGTTCTTGTTGCATGGTGTACCAATGAATCAAACCAATGGATAAAGGACGTTTTAAATTGTTCTTTTTTCTTTTTGGGGGCTGATAATCTAAATTTTCAGCAGTTTCTAAGATAAGTTTTCTTTTCTCTTCTGATATCGATAAGCTTTTATCATAGTTTAGAACTCTTGAAACAGTGGCAATTGAAACGTTAGCTTTTTGAGCAATCTCTGTAATGGTAGCCATGTTTTCACCTCTTTTCTATATTCTAACAAAAAAGAAAGCGTTTTTAAATAGTTTTAGTAAAAAAAATGAATATTTTTACTTGTTTTTACTTGAGGTGTCCTTTCTATATCATACATATTATTAACAATGGAAAATGATATAACCTATGAATTATATCTATGACTTAAACTTGATTTTACTAAACTTCCATTTTAGATGATAATATGTTTTAATAGAAATAGAAATTTTTTGTGGAGAGACTTATGAAAATTATCGAACTGAGTAAAAATGAATATAAAGGCTATGAACTTGAATACAAGTATATCACTAAGTTTTACTATGATGTTGTGATTAAAAAAAAGAAGGCAATTACCATCACACTGAAAAAGAAGAAGCTTAGAAAGAAGATGGAAAAGAAGTTTGTAGACAAACTTTTTGAAGATTACATCGAAGCACCAGATGTCTATGGTATTTTTGATAAAAAAAAGCTTATTGCAGTGATAGAATGTTCACTTGAATCATGGAATAACAGATACAGAATATACAACTTTTTGGTTGACCCAAGATATCGAAAAATGGGGTATGGCACAGCTTTGTTTAAATACGCAGAAGAAGTTGCAACAAAGAAAAATGCACGTGCAATTGTACTAGAAACACAATCATGTAACGATCCAGCAATCAACTTTTACATGAAGCAAGGATTGCATTTTATTGGTTTAGATACCATGTGTTATACCAACCAGGATATCGATCAAAAAGAGGTTAGACTTGAGTTTGGAAAACGATTATAAAAAAACAAACAAGTCCAAACGACTTGTTTTTTTGTTATAGATAAGTGCTCTTTATCAATATAGTTTAAATCGCATAGTGAGGCTATTTATAAAGATTTACATTTTTATTTAACTTTAAGAACAACACACTTTAAATATAACGATTCATCAGAGCCTAGAAGTGCTGGATGATCCTTGCTTTGTATTCTAAATTCAACCATCTGTGTAATTTTTTTTGCATCATTGGAAGCATCCATCAGCATCTCTAAAAAAAGTGAAGGAGACATGTAATGTGAGCAAGAACAAGTAATGAGGTAGCCATTAGATTTTATCAATTTTAAAGCTTGTAAATTGATGTCTTTATAGCCTTGATATGCTTTTTTCAAATCTTCATTTTTCTTAGCAAAAGCAGGTGGATCCAGTATAATCACATCAAACATCTTTTGGTTTTTTTGGTAGAGTCTTAATTGTTCAAAAACATCAGCTTGAATGGCTTGTACTGATTCAAGATGATTCAGTTTTGCATTTTTTTCGATTTGCTTAACAGCTGTTTCTGAAATATCTAAACAGGTCACTTGGCTTGCACCATGATAAGCAGCATGGAGTCCAAATCCACCAATATGTGAGAAGCAATCGAGTACTGTATGATGTTTAACATAAGGTTTAACAGCATCATGATTATCCTGTTGATCTAAAAATGAACCAGTTTTCTGACCATTGATAATATCAACTTCCATGACAAGTTTATTTTCTTTAATCAGAATTTTTTCGGGAACTACGCCATAGAGTGTACCTTTAAAAAGGTCAAGTCCTTCTTTTTTTCTAACTGGAACATCACTGCGTTCATAGATACCTTTGGGATTAAAAATGCTTTTTAAAATATCGACAAACATGTTCTTTCTCATATCGATACCTAACGAAAGGATCTGAATCGATAGGTAATCTGCGTATTTATCGATGATTAACCCTGGAATCCCATCGGACTCACCGAAAAATACACGGTAACTATTGGAGTAGCCCATATCCAATCTCGATTGGTTTGCTTGATAAATGAGATGATGAAAAAAGGCTTGATCTATGATTTCTTTTTCATCTCTGGATAAAATTCTAACAAATATTTTTGAGGCGGTATTTAGGAAACCTTTGCCTAAAAACTCTGCCTTAGAACTGTAAACATAGGCGATTTCTCCACTTTTTATTGTGCCTTCAATACGATCAATTTCGTTGTTAAACACCCAAGGGTGTCCTTGGTTTATTCTCATTTCTTCTTTTGGCTTAAGATAAATCTTACATGGCAACATATCAAGTTCAACTCCTCGAAATTATTATAGCACGGTTCTATTTGCTTGAAATAAAAAGAGTGATTCTTATGAATCGCTCTCTACTGTTTCTTTTTTGTTCGCATAATAATTGATGACAAAATCCTGAAAATGGATATTAAAGTCATCGTTGATAAACTTTGTGAATTTTTCAATCTTTTTTTCATTACCTTCAAATGATAAAATGTGGAAGCATTTCACTAAGTGTTCATGATAGTTTGCGAAATCACCCATACGAAAGTATGCAAGTGCACTGAAATAGTGGAAGTAGTCCATCAAATGATATAATCTTTGACTTGTATTGCTTTCAATACCTAATTGACAATACTTAATGACATCGGGATAGTTTTTATTCTTACCAGAATAGACAGCAAGTCTATGGAGCATCAAATTGAATGCCATCGTACTGCCTGTTGTCATCATTGACGAGTTATCAAGCAAATATGCTCTAAGCTTTTCGGAAATATTTCTTGATTCTTTCTCGTTATCAATCGGGTCCATGATGGAACTTAAAACAAGCATTTCAACACTGGTTAAAATTGAGCGCTTTAAGATTTTCGGATAATCGATGAGAGTTTTATTTCGGATAATGGCATCCTCTTTAGTCATTTTTTGACTGAACACGTTGAATAAATTCAAACTGTATTCATAGAAAAGTTTATTTTGAGGATCTACAAACTCTTTTTTCTCCCATTGTACAATTTTTGAGAGTATATCTGAGTTCGCATAATTCACGACATCGTTATAAAAATTATCAACATCTTTTTGTTCTTCAATTCTTGCAGCTTCAATTTCTCGAAGTAAATTGATTGTTTGAACACCAAGTTTTTCAGTGAGCATATCGACGACTTGAAATGGAATTTCAGACTCACCATTGAGGTAACGTCGATATTGACGAAGTGAAACAACGTTATTTGTGAAGCTTTCTTGAGAGAGGTTTCTAGCAGAGCGTAGACGCTCTAAATACATGCAAAGTTCTTGAGATTTCACTTTTTCACCTCATTTCTTGTGATTTTATGTACGAATAGGACATATACGCCCTGTTTTTTTATCCTAATTGATAATACAATTAGGTAAAAGGGAGGCATCGCCATGAAAAAATATTTAGTCGTTTTAGCAGTATTACTCGTAGGTTTATTCGGATTAGCTAGTTTTGATTATGTTGCAGCTTCAGATTCACAAGTTACTTTGGATTTTGACAACTGCGGAGAACCAGACTGGGTTCGTTTAGATT
Source organism: Acholeplasmataceae bacterium (assembly GCA_030603805.1). Classification (GTDB taxonomy): domain Bacteria; phylum Bacillota_I; class Bacilli_A; order Acholeplasmatales; family Acholeplasmataceae; genus Peloplasma. The sequence goes on along the minus strand of JAUVXD010000004.1, from coordinate 13,276 downwards.
TTGACAATTGCGGAGAACCAGATTGGGTTCGTTTAGATTTTGACAATTGCGGAGAACCAGATTGGGTTCGTTTAGATTTTGACAATTGTGGAGAACCAGATTGGGTTCGTTTAGATTTTGACAACTGCGGAGAACCAGACTGGGTTCGTATAGATTTTGACAACTGCGGAGAACCAGACTGGGTTAGAATTTAGTCGATTTTCTAAGAAATTCTCACAAGACAATTATAACATAACTGAGTTGTAGTTCATGTTGTAAAAAATGCAACATACTTTAAAAATCTTTCAGAAAAGAAACGATTGATAAAGATTTCCGTAAAATTTAATCACTTGTATCATCATGCCTAGGATGACATAAGTGAATGAAGAAAAACGTATACAAAAACAGCCATTTTTTGGTGACCGCCTAATCACCAAATACAAATGACTTTATGTATAGATCATGTTGTATCATATGTTAAATCATAAAAACAAAAATTTTTATGCATCTGAAGGGATATGATTATGTATGAAAGACATTCTTAAATTTACATTCATCATTGGTGTTTTTATCACCATCTATCTTTTGGGAGATTCCATGATTCAATGGATCATTCCTAACCATGAAACCAGTTTGAACTCATCTTTATTACTGACTTACGGTGGGATTATTGGATACATACTTTTCATTGTCTTTGTTGCTATGTTGCAACAAGATGGGTATTTAAAACTCAAAGAAGTCAAACCCAAAACATCCAAGGTCATTCATCAAATTTACTATGTAACAGCTGTGCTTTTTGCACTCTATGCCTTTTTAGGATTTCAACTTCAAAATGCAATTCTTATGGCACTTGGTTTTATGTTCATCACAGCTGCACTAGACTTGGTTCGGGATAAGATCTTATCTGAAAATAATGGAAAAGCACTACATCCTAAAAAGATTATATAACATATAAAGTTTTTTAATTTTCCCTATGGGTAGAAGGTTCGTCTCATCCTTCTACTCTTTTTTGCTGAAAGAGTTCAATTTTTTTGAATACGTACGTTTCAAGGTGTATGATGGTATTGAGGTGATTTAAGTGAAACTTGAAGATATCATGATAAAGCGTGTTAGTCATGCAAAATTTAATGAAAAAGAAGTGGATGTAGAATTTCTCATTCAACTTTTAGAATCTGCAGTTTACGCCCCAAATCACAAGATGAGAGAACCTTGGAGATTCATCATTTTAGACAGTTTAGGGAAAATACAGTTTCTAAAAGACTATCTAGAAAGTATACCAAAAGAAGATAGAGAATCTACTCAAACTTTACTAAACAAGCTTTTTATTGCACCAATTATCTTAGTTATGGTTATGAAAAAAGAGCCAAATATTCGCGATGAAAAAGAAGACTTGCTGGCAATGGGAGCATTAACTCAAAATTTTTTGCTACTGTTAACTTCATATGGAATATCGAGTTTTTGGAAAACTCCCAATTATATTGACGATGATCTGTTTAAGACAACGCTACGATTATCCACTGATGAGATTGTGACAGGTATGATTATGATTGGATATCCATTGGTCAAATTGAATCCAAAAACAAGAAAACAAGCGCGTTCAAAAACAAGCATTTATCGTTCAAATGACCTTTAAAAGAGGAAAATATATGCGCATTTTGTTTAAAATTACTAAACTTACGCTGATCATTTTATCCATACTTATCCTTATATTACTGGTTGTTTTTTATCGTCCTGATTTATCTTTAAAACAACTTGAAGATAAATATTTCACCGAGTTTTCTCATTATTACACTGCAGTTATTCAAGATTTAGATAATCAAGATTTAGAAATTAATATCCATTATATCGATATCGGAAACGAAAATGATCCTGTGATTGTCTTGCTACATGGTGCGTTTTCATCGTCACATACTTTTCTTCCTTGGGCATATGAACTTGAAGCATTAGGGTATCGAATTCTTTTAATTGATCTTCCTTACCACGGGTTAAGTTCAGGGTTTACAGATCGAGTTGCGTCCATAAGAAGATCAGCAGCTGTTGTTAAAAACCTACTTGATTTTCTTGAGATTCAAGAAATCTTTATTGGTGGCAACTCCATGGGTGGTGGTGTAAGTTGGATGTTTGCAGGTCTATATCATGGAGATTTGTTTCAAGTTCGTGGAGTTATTCTTATCGATGCGATTTTTCCAAACAGTCAAAGTGGAAGACCTGATAGATTAAGTTTTTTGACACACCCATTCATCAGTAATATCGCCAGTCAGATGACACCCAAATTTTTACTTAAATGGATCTTACAAGGTGTCTATGGTAGTGAATCATCATTGGATCAAGAAACATTAATGAGATATTATGAACTTTTAAGAAAGCAAGGCAATCGACTCGCCATCTTAACAAATACCCAAGAAACCATGGAACTAGATCAGCAATTGTTAATTTTAAATCGACTTCAAGAAGAATCCATACCAGTTCTTATTATGTGGGGAGAAGAAGATTCTTGGATTTTAGTTTCAGTTGCACAACTTTTCAAAGAACAGCTCAATCTACCTGATGAAAACATCATCATCTATACTGGATTGGGACATGTTCCCATGGAAGAAGATCCGATGCGAACTCTTATTGATTTGATTTCGTTCTTAAGTAGTCAATAAAAAAACACCGCGAGGTGTTTTTATTTTATATCAATATAAACTTTTTCATCTTGAATAACTGTTTGAAAAACTTTTGCTTTTTTAGCAGGCATCTTGATGAATGAAATGTGAGGTTTTGTTTGAACTTCTCCAGTATTTAAATCAAAAACTGCACCATGCAATCGACATTGTACCTTATGATCATTAAATGTCCCTTTCGATAAGGATGCACCCATATGTGTGCATTTATCTTGAATTGCATAAACTTTATCTGCTAGTAGTGTCACCAAAATAGGTGTCCCTTCAATAATTACACGTTTTTTAAAGTCTTTGACAAGTTCGTCATAATTAACTGCGAAATGTAACATAAGTAATACCTCCTTTAGACTCTATTATACATCTGTTTTTTTAAACAATGATTTCTGATTATTTAAGTTTAAACTGTCTAGTTGCAAAAACAGCTGTTTTCCATCCTTCAATACAAGATTTTCTTATCGTTTCGTTCATTTTAGGAAGATAAGCTTGATCCAGTTTCCACGAAGATTTGACTTCATCAATCGATGACCAGTATTTTGTTGCTAGTCCAGCAAGATATGCAGCACCTAGAGCGGTTGTTTCTAAAATCACTGGCTTTTCTACACGCAAATTTAATATATCGGTTTGAAATTGCATCAAAAATTGATTAATCGTAGCTCCACCATCCACTTTAAATGATTGAATTGGGATTTTTGTGTCTTCCTCCATCGCTCTAAGAACATCCATTGATTGATAGCATATTGACTCTAGTACTGCACGTGCAAAGTGCGTTCGATTCGTTCCTCTGGTTAAACCAAAGATTGCACCTCGAGCATCAGAATCCCAATAAGGTGTACCTAAACCCACAAAAGCTGGAACTATGTAAACACCTTCATTGGACGCTAATGTTTTTGCTAAACTTTCAGTGTCAGAAGCATTCTCAATAAGCTTGATGCCGTCTCTTAGCCATTGAACAGAAGAACCAGCCACAAACACACTACCCTCAAGAGCGTATGTGATTTTTCCACCTATACCCCATGCAATCGTCGTTAGTAAACCATGCTCTGAGTGTTTTGCAGTTTCACCCGTATTCATTAACATAAAACAACCAGTGCCATATGTATTTTTAACCATACCTTTTTCAAAACAAGCTTGGCCAAACAATGCCGCTTGTTGATCACCTGCAATACCTGAAATCGGAACCTTTTGGCCAAAAAAATGATAAGGAATGGTGTAACCGTATATTTCTGATGAAGACTTAACTTCAGGCAGCATTGCCATAGGTATATCTAATATTTCACAAAGTTCTTCGTCCCATTTGAGTTCATGAATATTATAAATGAGCGTACGACTTGCATTTGTATAATCTGTGAGATGCAAACCACCTGTCAGTTTATAGACAAGCCATGTGTCAATCGTACCAAAGCAAAGCTCACCTTTTCGCGCTTTTTCTCTAGAACCTTTAATATGATCTAAAATCCATTTGATTTTAGTGCCTGAAAAGTATGCATCAACAACTAGTCCTGTCTTTTTCCTAAACAAATCTTGGTAACCTTTTGTCTTTAGTTCATCACAAATTTGTGATGTTTGTCTAGATTGCCAAACAATAGCGTTATGAATGGGTTCACCTGTAGCTTTATCCCAAACTATTGTTGTTTCTCTTTGATTGGTGATCCCAATGGCATGAATATCGGATGCTTTAAGTTTCGCTTCGAGAAGTACACGTGCCATGACAGCTAAAACACTCACCCAAATTTGATTGGGACTATGTTCAACCCAACCAGGTTTTGGATAGATTTGCTTGATTTCTTCGGATGCCATTGCGACAATTTGACTTTCATGATCAAATATGATAGCTCTTGTGCTGGTTGTTCCTTGGTCAATTGATAAGATATATTTACCCATGATATGCTTCCTCTTTAGAATCATTAAAATTTATGTTTCTTGTCGATATGATGTCGATCCCTGTATCACATACATTTTTGATGATGATATCTCCTATTTTAACATCATTTTCAACGATTATGTTCTCTAGTTCAGCTAGCACCTTAAAAATACTTGGTTTTGGTAATGGTGCAGCGGATTTAACAGGCAGTCTAGGTGTTTTTTTTGAAAATGTTCTCACTGTTGTGGTGAGTGTTCTTCTGGGGTCAGTTAACTCCAAAACAGCATAGTTTTCACCTCTTGGACACTTGTTACCAACGACCTTTAATTGCTCATCAATTTGGATATGACATCCAACAGGGCACACAATACATGTGAGCTGTTTCATAAACTCAACTCCTCTAATTCTATGATAATCTCATCTGTTGATTTAAACTCCTCAGGTTTGACAAGGATTTTTTCCATTTCAGCTGGGGCGATATATTTGGCTTTCTTAGTTTTTATGACTAAACCATTTTGGATGACTTTAAATAATCCTGATTCCATTTTTCTTGTCGATCGAAACAAGAACTCAACAGGCTCATTGATATTTTCGAAATCGATGGTTTGTGGCAAGACATACCGTAAATTGCGACCTGCAGAAACTGTTTTCGGGTTTCTTTTTTGTTGAGATTCACCTATCACATAAGCTCGTGCAGAACGACCTGCCTTTTCACTTTCCATCGTTACCCAGTCGACGAGATCATGAACATGAAGTGCATTACCACAAGCATATAGTCCTTCAATTTCTGTCTCATAATGTTGATTGACACTCACACTTCTTGTCATGGGGTGTTTATTTATTTTCAAACTTTCAAACATGTTAATATCTGGAATAAGACCAATCGATAATAGGAGTGTATCAACTTCAAAATGTTTTTCAGTTCCTTCAATTGGGGCAAAATAATCATCGACTTTCATAATGGTAATTCCTTCAAGTCGATCTTTTCCTTTAATATGTGTGACTGTATGGGATAGATAAAGTGGAATGTTGAAATCATCTAGACATTGGACAATATTTCTTGTTAATCCGTTAGAATAAGGCATGATTTCAGCTACTCCTAAAACTTCTGCGCCTTCTAAGGTCATGCGTCTAGCCATGATGAGTCCAATATCCCCACTACCTAAAATAAATATTTTTTTCCCTACTAAATAACCATCCATGTTGAGATAGCGCTGCGCACTACCTGCAGGCATGATACCTTTAGGACGTTCTCCTGGAATGCTGACCTGACCACGTGTGCGCTCATAACAACCTGTTGATAAAATAACTGCTTTCGCTTCAATATCATATAAACCATCTTCATAAGATGATACAGTGAGTCGAAAGTTTTGATCTTTTTTGATATCAACAACAGTGGTATTCAGTATATATTTGATGTCCTTTTCATGGATTTTCTCGATGAATCGATAGGCGAATTCTGGTCCTGTCAGTTCTTCATGAAACTGATGAATTCCAAAACCATTGTGGATGCATTGATTGAGAATACCACCAAGTTCAAAACTACGTTCAATGATGACAATATTTAAACTTGGATGATACGCGCCAAGTGCTGCTGCCATGCCAGATGCGCCACCACCAATGATTGCAATGTCAACTTTCATGATTTCACCTTCGTTTCTTTAACTAGTATGGGTGTGTTTTTTGCATAATAGTTAATATCTTTGAGATCTTGCTTCGTCTCTTTAGCGATAATTTTTAAAACTTCTGGTTCACAATATCCTCCCTGACATAAGCCTGCTCCTGCGCGCGCGCGTTTCTTTATTCCTTTAATGGTGTCACAACCAAATCCTCTGTGAATGGCATGAATGATTTCTTGCTCTGTGATTTTTTCACATTTGCAGATGATTTTTCCATGTTTAGGATAGGCTTTGATTAAATCTAGTTGTTCCATACGATCAAGATGAAAGAAAGCTTCAGGCTTTTTCGGATAAGGTATCCAATTTTCTTTCTGAGGCTCTTTAATTTTTATGACTTCATCAATTAGATATTTAGCTATTGCAGGTGCTGCAGTTAAACCTGGTGAATCAATACCTGCAACATGATAGAATTGTGGATAGACTTTTGATTCTTGGATATAGAAATCTTCAAAGCTTGAAGTTGCTCTGATTCCTGCAAAACTTCTTATGGTCATATCAAATGGAATATCGTGAGATAACTTTCTAGATTCAACTTTGATTTTTTCTAATCCATGCTTCGTTGTTGAAGCTAAATCTTTCTCCATTTGGATAATGGATGTTGGTCCAACTAAAATATTACCGTGAACTTGAGGTACAATCAGCACCCCTTTTCCAGCAGGACCTGGTATTGGATAGATCACATGGTTAAATAATCCTTTAACACGACGATCTAAAACAAAATATTCACCTTTTCTAGGATATATTTGATAAGGAACATCTGACTCAATTAAGTTTGCAACTTGGTCAGAAAAGACACCAGAAGCATTAATCACTGATTTTGACAAGATCAAATCTTTAAAGTTAATTTCGATATGATACATATCACCCATGAATTTTATACCTGTGACCAGTGCATTTTTTTGAAATTCGACACCATTTTGATGTGCATGTTCTAAACAGCTTAGTGCAACTTCCCAAGGATAAGTTACTTTTGTTGAAGGTAGTGATAAAGCACGGATCAAATTCGGGTTTAATTTCGGTTCTAATGCTAAAACTTCATCACGCATGAGTATTTTTGGATTTTTGACTCCGTTTTTGAGTGCACGTTCAAACAGGATATCAATCATTTCATCTTCATCAGGATCTGTTGAGATGACAAGAGCACCAGTTTTGAGTAAAGGAATATGAAGTTCTTGTTCAAGTTCATCATAAAGTGCGTTGCCTAAAACACATAAACGTGCCTTTAGTGTACCTTCTTTTGGATCGTGACCTGAATGAATGATGGCTGAGTTCGCGGTGGTTTGATGGTTTGCGACATCATTTTCTTTGTCTAAAATCAGTATTTTTTTATGAAACTTAGATAATTCTCGTGCAATCATCGTACCGATGATACCTGCACCTATAATGGTATAGTCGTACATAGTGCCTCCTTAGCTATATAAAAAAGAGAAAAAACATCATCAAATATGGTTGTTTTTTCTCTCTACTCTTTGTTTTGATTAACTTTTTAAACTGTTTTTAAATCCAAAGATCAGGGTTTGATGTGGTGACAGCAATCGCCCCAGCCTTGATACATTTTTGAATGTGCTCTTTTGTTTGAATGAGACCACCCATCCATATATCCACAGTGAGATGTTTTTGAATGAGTCCAATCATCTCAGTGGATAACGCAGGCAAAATTTCCAAATAGTCTGGTTCAGTTTTTCTTGCAACTTCAATACTTTGCTCCAGTGACATGGAATCCTTAAGAAAGAATCTAAGTATCCCTAAGACTTTTCTCTTTTTGCAGACTTCAATGACTTTTGGTTTGCTTGAGATGAGTCCGTCAACTTGAAGTGTTTGGATCAGGTAAATGGCACCATATTCATCTGGAGAAAGACCCTTAATCAGTTCAGAGTGGATGAGTACTTTTTTCTTATAGTCTTTCATCGTTTTAACTAATTCAGGAAGTTGTGCAAGTTGAAAATTCATTAAAATGCCATAATCCATAGGCAATGACAAAAACTTCTTCAAATCTTGGTGATTAGAGATCGCTGGAATAATTTTTTGGTTGAACTTCATGAAGACCTCCTCTTAAAAATAAATAGCAAAGCAAAAACAGCAACTGCCGATTTTGTACTTCGCTCTATCTCTCTTTTTCATCTTAAATTACACTTTGAGTATAACCTTTATTTAAAAAAATGTCAAGATGAAACAATCCATATCATCTCTATAGACTTTTAAAAAAGAAGTGATATAATAGATGAACAACCCCTCAATGAAAGATAGTGATTAAAATGAAATTGGAAAGAAGAATTATCATAACTGTCATCGGTGTCGCTGGCTCTGTCGTTTTCTTAATGGCAACCTTGATGCTGATTTTAGGCGATGAACTTGATATGATGTTTAATGTCATCGGTATTCGTGTCGCAACTTTGTTTGTCGCATTTGCATCTTTCTTATCGAGCATGCTCTTTAGCTTACTGATTTTACTCCACAATCGAACTGTTGTTAAATACAATGATGACACGAATAAACGTGCAGAACTTTTTAGAGAACAACAGTTTGCATCGAGTAATTATTCCATTATTGAGTTTATGGACCGGATGCTGATTTATGAAGAATCCAGTCGTTATGTCGACCGCATGATTCAAAGAAGAAGCATGATTTTTCACATGATTGAAGAGGGGCTAGAAGAGACAGATATCTTCAATCATCCAGAGGATTACAAATTTATTTCTGTGAAAATACCGTTTAGAGTGATTGAAGGTAAAATCATATCAAGTATAACTTTTGATAAACTTCGCTTTGAACGTAATGGGGTCAATTATGAATTTATCACACCGCCCTCAGAACATGAATCAAGAGCATTTTTACTCTATAATGAACATACCAAGCGTAATAATGTGATTATCAATTTAATTCTTAAAAAGGAAAGTATCTTTTATAATCCAAGTCAAATCAATGTCTTTTCTAAGATTAAAATCTATATCAATATCACAAGCCTTTTAGGTGTTAAAGTTAAGGGCAATAGTGAACTTTATTTCACAAACCCTGAGCAGATTGAAGGGGATGGTTCGAATACCTATCGTATCAACTCAGCCAACTTTACACTCACTGATATGCCGCGTATTGTTAAAGACTATAAATAGCATTATAAAGCCATTTTAAAGAATATAAAGTATGCATATTCTGCATACTTTTTTTAATTGATTTTGAATTCATTTAATCTCAAAATAAGTCTAGAAAAAAGATATTTATCTTGGACTTCTATGAATGGATAATCAAATTTTGATAAACGTCGATCAGATAAGAATAAATGCTCATCTCCATTAAAATAGCTATAGTTCTTATAGTAGACATTAGTTTTAGTTTCACCAAAAATATCTTGACCTACATAGTGTCTATCATTGGCATCTAATTGAAACATATTGATTAGCGTTGGAAGGATATCAAATGAACTCGATAGCGTTTGGATTTGTTCTGGCACAAGATTATAGGACCATATATAGAGATTGCCCTTTTGTTTCTCATAAAGCTTTGTTTTTCCAGTATGAGCCTCATAAAGTGATTGATTCATGGTGTAGGGGTAATGGTCCCCAGACAGTACGATCACTGTATTTTGCAGTAAACCCTTCATCATCAAATCATCAAAGAGCATGCCAATCATATGATCAAGTTCAATCTGTGTTGCAATATAGTATTTAATCTCCTCGGGTAGGTTTGTCCCAAAGTAAGCATTAACTTCCTCATAGTGAAGTGATGCAACCGGATGGTTTGAGGTATAAGGTGAATGACCTGAAAATGTGATGATAAAACTTAGGAAAGGAGAATAATCGGGTAAAATTAAATCTTTAGCTTTACCATAAAAAATCGTGTCAAAACGTTTTTCTGATTCTAAAAGACTCAGCTCATCTTGTCCGAAAAAGGACTCATAGCCATATCCACGATAGACGAGATCTCTTTGATAAAATGTCTTATAATTTCCATGAAAAGCTTGAGTTAAATATCCTTTTTGACTCAGTAGGTATGCGAGTGATGTCGAATAACTATTTTGACCGTAAATTGAACTTGTCGGTCCATCTTCAATCGAGGGGATTAAGCCTGTATTAAAGATGAACTCAGTATCGCTTGTTGTTCTTTGAAAAACAGGTGTGTAATGGTTTTCGAAGGATAACCCCTCAGATTTTAGGCGATATAAGTTGGGTGTTAACACTTCAGACAAAGCAAGTTCATCATAGGTTTCAGCCAAGATAAAAACGAGATTCTTACCTTCAAAAATACCACTTTTTGCGTTGAGTTGATGTGTGCTTGGTCGATTTAAATATTCTTCTAACCATTCTCTTTCATTTACACTTACATAAGGTGGAATTATCCAATCGATAAAATCTCGTGACATCAAATGTGCAAGACCAAATCGTGATACAAAACTTTCTCTATGAAATACACTTTGGTACAAGTAGTAATCACTTGTATAAGGCCTTTCATCTTCACTTTTTGCATCGATATTGATGATGATGAGTGCAACCAAAAACACTGGGAAATAGATTATAGATTTCCAGGATGTTTTTTTAATGCCAATAAGGATGGGTTCTTTATGATAGAGCAGAAGTGTGAACACAAGCATTATAACCATTAACACATGCAAAAACTCAAGTTGATACATACTTTCTGAAGATTCAAGACCTTCTTTGAGTGTGCCCGCTTCCTTAAAACTGAAAAAATCATTAAAGATGCGATAATACAAATCTTGCCCAATAAAGTAAATGGCATAAAAGATGATGACGATATAATCAAACAAAATTTTCCATTTGCCAGACAAACACATGCTGATTAGCAAAATGATTGAAGCAATCAATAAGATAGAAAACAGGTAAGCTCGACTTAAGGGGAGTTCATTTTTAATATAAAAGAGGAGATCGAAAACTAAAACATAAGAAAATAGTAAGAGATTTTTCCATTGGAAATCCTTTTGTTTGTAAACAGATAAAATCATTTTTAAACCAACAACACCCATCAAACATAGAGAAAGCGCTAAAAACATGCCATTTAAAATAGGATGTGATGTTGTCAAAAAGATGAATTTAACGAGTAGTAACATAAGAAGTGTTAAGAGTTCATAGATGAGCTTATGATTCATTTTTTTCATGATAGCCCCCATGCACGCAAGTCTAGTTTCATTATACAATAAAAGAACTGGCAAAGGTGCCAGTTCTTTGTGTCTTAATTCAAAATTTGAATAACATCTTCGGCTCTAATCTTCTCAAATGTAGATAAAACGAGTACATGATTGATCCAATCAAGCTTTTTAATTTTTCCAAACGTATGCTTCAAATAACCATCATGATAGTATTCAATTTCAATCTCAAGTTGATGCTGATACGCGATGTTTAATTTTTGATTGAGTTCTTCAAGTTGATCATCTGAAAGATACGGCCGATCTTTTCTCCCTAAACGATACTTCAAATCTTTAATCATTGAACTATAACCAACAAGTGCGTCAAACGGCGCCCATTTGATAATGCCGCGATCGACATAACTTTGTGCTTGACTATGCATGGTGGCCTCCAATCATCTTATTACGTGCTTTGATGGTTGAGGACTCAAATTCACTTGAAGCACGATTGATGCTGTTTCTACCAAATTTAAACTTGATATCATCAACTGCAGTGTGCAATGCATGTTCCTTTTCTAAGCGAAGGGCATCATCAAACAAGGTGAACTGATAATAATGATTTTCAGAAAGGTTAGTGACAGCAACATGGACACGACGAATCGGTTCATCTTCATAATAAGTTCTAAAAAGAGAGAGACAAGCTTCATAGATTAAAGAAGCGTTTGCTGTAGGTTGATCGAGTGTGATTTGTCTTGAAAATCCGCCACCTACATGCTTGCTATAACCAATACCAAAACTTACAGTGCGTGCAACACGGCGGTGTAATCTCAATCTTCTGGTGACATCATCCACCATTTCTAATATAATTTGGAAAATGTCTGGGACATAGTAATCGTGAAAAAGTGTTTGTCCTGAGCCATAGCTTTTACCCGATGTTCGAATGGAAACTTTTTTCTGGATTAAACTCATATCAATGCCATGTGTGTGATAATAAAGCTCTTCACCCAGTATGCCAAAGTTCTTTTTTAAAGTGAGCACATCATAATGTGCAATATCCCCAATTTTTTGAAGTCCCATACGGCCGAGATTGCGCTCCATGTTGTGCCCAATGCCCCACATTTCTGAAAGTGGGGAAATTGGCCAGAGTTTGGTTGGAATATCCTCATAAGTCCATTTAGCAATGAAATCTGGTGCTTTTTTAGATTCGATATCGAGTGCAAGCTTCGCCATAAGCATGTTTTGGCCAATCCCACAAGTTGCAAACAACTTAGTTTCTTCATAAATCGTATCCAAAATCATTTTTGCCATCTCAAGATCTGTTTTTTTATAATAATTTAAATACTCTGTAATATCTAAGAAAGCTTCATCAACAGAATAGATGTAAAGATCATCTTCAGAAATAAAGCGTAGATAAATTTCGACAATTTTTGCAGAATACTCTAAATAAAGTTGCATTCGAGGTTTTCTAAAAATAATCGAGATGCCTGGCGGAATTTCATGGATGCGACATCGACTAGGAACGCCAAGCGTTTTAAGGTAGGGAGAGACGGCAAGCACAATCGAACCTGAACCGCGAGAAGCATCCGCAACCACCAAAGGGGTTTTAAAAGGATCTAAATTGGACTCTGCACATTCTACAGAGGCATAAAAACTTTTAAGATCAATACATAAAATATGACGATAAAGTTTTAACTCTTCCATAGGCTCACCTCCCTTTGTGTCAGGTAGTGTCAAAAATTCATTTTTTTGACCTACTTTTTTATCTATTTCAACACTCCTTTAATCTATAAAAAAGAGTGGTCAATCCCATGTTATAATGAATGTGCGAACATCACATAAAAGGAGATTAACCACCTATGCAAAGTTTACCACAATTCATCCAATCTTTAAAGAGTCTAGAACTCAATATCTATATTATTTCAACGAATCTCGAACCTTTAATGTTAAATCAAATTTTACCTGTAGAACTCGAAGAAAGACTAATGACACCTGAGATACAAGACGGGATCGATTTGAT
>JAUVXD010000008.1 GCA_030603805.1 Acholeplasmataceae bacterium | reverse complement strand
TGGCTTATGGAACTGTCTTACTGGATTCTTACGATAGTCTTTAGGTGTTTGAAAAAAACGCTCTTTCCCATAGAGTCTATACTGATATACCCACCTAGCAGGCAGCGTATCATTTAGACTTCCTGATCATAAATACATATCATATTTACGTGCCGCTTGACTGTATGAGAGTTCATTTTCAATGATATCTAAAACCACTTTAAGTTTGAATTCTCCGCTCCATAGTCTATTCTTTTTCTTTTTATCTTTCACTGGATACCTCCTGCATATATTCTAGTTTACACTAAGTACAGGTTTTTGGTATCAGTTCATAGATGTCATAAAAATTAAATACTATTCTATTGAAAATATGACATTGGTGAAGTATAATATAAGTGTAAATGGAGGGAGTAATATATCATGGAAGAAATCATTAGAGATAATTTCAAGAAATTAAGAAAAAAGATTAATATTACCCAAGAGCAAATGGCTGAGTATTTAAACTTGGAGCAAAGCAGCATAAGCAAATTTGAAAGTGGAGAAAGAACGATAAGTGTGAGCAATCTTGAGAAAGCATGTTCACTTTTTGGTATTCGCATTAATGAAATATATAAAGGGTCAGATAATTTGCGCGCATTATCACCATCTTTTAGAAAATCTAATTTAAGTATGGAATCACTTGAAGATATTTCAAACATCAATAAGATTGCAATGAACATCATGGAAATGGATGCAATCTTGGATAAACGCAATGGATAGAATTGTATTACAACGCCGCGCACTTAATGTTCGTAATCATTTTGGAGTTGATGATAATTCACCAATGGATTTGATTGCTTTGGTTGCTACTAATGCAGAGATAACTTTGGTATTTTATCCGTTTAAAGAAGAAATTAGTGGTGTATGTATTAAATCTGCAAAGTTGATTGCAATTAACTCTCATTCAACTTTAGGCAGACAAGCTTTTTCCATAGCTCATGAATTATATCATTATTTTTATGATGGTGAGAAAACTTCAATAAGCTATTTCGATGTGTCGGACATTTCAAGAGTAGAAAAGGATGCTAATATGTTTGCATCTTATCTGCTTATGCCTGACACGAGTTTCACTAGGTTTTGTAATAAATTAACAAATAATGGCTTAAAAAAGATTGAACTACAAGACATATTAGAAATTGAACAGTATTTTAGAGTCAGTAGAAACGCTGTGCTAGTACGCTTAATTTCAGAAGAATACATTACTGCTGAAGAATCTGAACAGTTCAAGAAGGATATATTAAAAAACGCTAAGAAGTATGGATTTGATATTGCTTTATATTTACCAACGGCTATGGATAAACCTAAAACTTTTGGATCATACCTGAAAAAAGCACTAGTATTGAAAGATTCTGGATTGATTTCTGATGGTAAATACGAAGAATATTTGTTAGAAGCGTTTAGAAGCGATATTGTTTTTGATGATAATGGAGAAGAAGATATTTATGACTAAAGTTATCTTTTTCGACACGGACTGCATATCTTCTTTTTTGTGGACTAGAACGGAACGGTTATTGATACATTGTTTTGGTAACGATATGGTAATCCCACGGCAAGTATATAATGAAATTTCTTCTGTTCCTCATTTGCAACAAAAAATAGATGTGATGGTAAGTAATGGCAATCTAACCATTGAGGATATTCTTGTTGGCAGTCAAGAAAATAACCTATATTTAGATTTAACTGACTATACCAGATCAGCGAGATTACCATTGATTGGTAAAGGGGAAGCAGCAGCAATTGTATTGTCAAAAAAGAATAACGGAATGTTAGCAAGCAACAATTTTCGTGATGTAAGATATTATGTTGAATTATATGGACTAGATCACATTTCTACTCCAGATATTATGTATAAAGCATTTAGTGATGGACTTTTATCTATTACTGAAGCGGATTCAATATGGACTCAGATGGTTGCAAAAAGGAGAAAACTACCATTTAGCACATTTTCTGAGTATCTGAGTAGTCTCTAAAAATACACGGAGGGTATATAAAATGCAAAAACCAGTTAATAAAATAGTTACAAATAGAAAATCACCAAAAAATGAACAGGATTATATTCAGGCTTATATAAAACAAAATCCTTCCGCAAAAAAGAAGGACAATCTTGATATTTCTGCTGTTAAAGATAAAACCGGGATTCCAGGACACGCATTATTAAATCAAGAACACAATAGAAGCAAAGACAAAAATCCACATCGTGGTCAAGACTTTATTCCGGATTCACAACTTAAAAAGGATATTAATAAGAAATAGTGTCTACTGTTCTATACTAACAGCATTCATCAAAAAAACTGAAGTGATTGAAAAGAGAGAACCACTCAAATTTGATGTAATATCATTTAAGAAAACGGGACAATAAGTGTTACTTGTTGTTCGAAAACGTGTCAATCTTTCATGAAAGAATCAATAATTTTTTTCAGATGCAAAAAAATTCACGATACATCTTATTCTTAAACATTAGATAAGGGTAGAAAAGTGAGATAAGAATAAATGGAAGATAAACGAGAAGAGAACAAAAAACACCCAAGCAAATCCCAAAAAACATGAATTTATGAATCAAGAAAAGATAAACAAAAAGATGTGGTTGGGCCACAATCAGTTGAACAGATTTATAATATTACGTAAGAAAAATGGTGTGACATATTTCCAAATTCATAGTGATATAATATCACAAGAAGCAATCTAACACCATTAACTTGTATTTTATGTTCTTGGTAGTTATTCAACCATGAGTTGGTCCTTTTTATAATTAGCAAAACACACATTGAAAAATTGACAAAACATGCATTGAAAGATGTTTCAGTAACTTACTTGATAACTATAACTTTTTAAGTTATGATAGATATGGATAAAACGAGAAGAAAGATAGTGAAATATGTATAAAGCATTTATAGACAAATTTATTGAGTCATTTAAATCTGTTCTACCTGTTACCATAGTACTCATCCTGTTGGGTCTTTTTATGAAAGTAGAGACGTCAATAATGCTGTGGTTTTTATTGGGTGCGTTTTTTTTAGTGGTTGGACTGGCGTTATTCCAACTGGGTGCTTATGAATCTACCAGCGTAATTGCGGAAGATATCGGAAAGTACATCGTTAAGAAAAGAAGTTTAACCCTTTTTATTATCGTTTCTTTTATGCTTGGTTTTTTAATCATCGTAGCTGAACCGAGCGTTCGAGTATTGTCAGATCAATTGAGTGCTGTCATTCAACCGACAACGTTATTGGTATATACCATTGCAATTGGAGTAGGTCTATTCTTAACATTGGGTTTACTTAGAATCATCTTTAACATTTCGTTAAGAATGTTATTGATTATACTTTATGCAGCAGTGTTTATCTTAGCCGTTGTGGTCAATAATCTTAACCCAGCCTTTATCCCACTGGCATTTGATGCTGGTGGATTTGCTAGCGGTCCACTGAGTGTTCCGTTTATCATGAGTTTAGCTTACGGTATTAGTAGAGCTAGAGGGGATAAAGCGAGTGAACAAGACTCGTTTGGCCTGGTTGGGATTACAGTCATTGGGCCTATATTTGCAATTCTCGTGTTAGGATTATTTTTTAAAGATATTTCACCAGAAACGATGAATTCAGTTACCGTATCGCCAACTTTATTCGAGTATATAGTTCAGTATACTAAAGATATGGCGATCGCGATCATACCTTTTGTTGCCTTCTTTGTCGTGTTTCAAATCATTGATTTTAAATATCAAAAACGAAAAATCATTAAAGTGTTGATTGCGTTTGTATATACGTATGTTGGTTTAGTCTTATTCTTAGCTGGAGCCAACGGCGCATTTTCAGTGATGGGGACTTTAGTGGGTGGCTATTTTGCTAATAACGCACTTTTGCTTATCTTATTAGGAGCTGTGTTTGGTTTATTGGTTGCCGCTCCAGAACCATCTGTTGTTGCGGTTAATAGACAAGTTGAAGAAGTTACTGCAGGCGCAATTTCAGGTAAATTAATGTTAGGGGCTATCTCAATAGGTGTTGCAGTTGCTTTGATTTTATCGATGATTCGCATCATCACGCAAGTTAACCTGTTGTGGTTTGTCATACCAGGTTATACAATCGCTTTGGTATTAACGTTTTTTACACCTAAAATGTTTTCAGCGATTGGGTTTGATTCAGGTAGTGCTGTTACAGGGGCAATGACTTCAGCATTCTTAATGCCTTTTGCAATTGGTGCTTCATTAGCGCGAAATGTTGATGTGTTAACCAATGCATATGGGTTAGTCGTCTTGGCCTCCATGGCACCGGTCATTACCATTCAAGTCTTAGGTATTGTTTATGCTCGTAGACAAGCAATTGAAGAAAAATTTGTTGGTGTTGATGACATCATGGATTTAAGAGAGGTGACAGAATGAAATTAATGATAACGATTATCGAGCGCGGTAAAGGTGAACACGTTATGGAAGTCATCGGTACATATAAAGTCGATTATTCAGTTAATTTTCTTGGTTCGGGGACTGCTTTACCGAGCATGATGGAATATTTTTCTTTATCAAATCGACATAAAGATATTATATTTTCGTTAGTAGCGGATAGTGATGTAAGACCAATTATGGAGCACCTTGATAAAGAATATCTGATTTCGACGAATAAAACAGGATCTATCGTTGTGATTGATCTAAACGCAATGAATAGGCTTGCCTATGAACACCTTTTAGAAAAGGGGATAAACAATGGAAAATAAAGAGTTAGTAGTATGTATTTTAAATAGCGGTTTTGGATATATTGCAATGGATGCTGCCAGAACAGCTGGCGCAGGTGGTGGAACCGTCTTACACGGTAGAAGCTCATTATCAAAAGAAGATAAATCGTTTTTTGGTGTGACGATTCACCCAGAAAAAGACTTACTCATGATTGTTTGTCTGAAGAGTCAAAAAGATGGTATCATGAAGGCGATCAATGATGAATATGGTGCAACTTCTAAAGCGAATGGTGTGATTTTTGCGATTGATGTAGCAGACTGCCTCGGGCTAAATTTTGATTCTGAAAACCTTAAGCAAACCAAAGAATAAAAGTTCCTGTGATAAAATGAACTGATACCAAAAACCTGTACTTAGTGTAAACTAGAATATTAGGTTATTATGGATCTTTTTTAGAGCAAGAGTATGTTTTTCTCATGCAAAGCTGGATGAAAATGGGTGGTGAGGTTTATGTTTTTGATAATTCTCTTGTCGAGGTAGATAACGTTTTATCAATTGCAGAAAGATGGGTTGAAAGCACTTCTATAGACATTTCAAGGACTTCAGAGGTTTGTCTGTATTTTAGAAAAATGAAGTTTTCTCGATATGAAGTTCAAAAAGAATCCCTTAATGTCAAGGAAAAACTAGAAAATTTAGGTATTAAAAATTATGATGAAGATATTCCACTTGATGAAGACATAATACAAGCACTTCATAAAAAAGAAAAGGAAGGAAATTCTAACATTACACCATCTGACAGAAGAAGAGTATAACAATTTTTTATGATGGGAAAACAATTGTGAGTTAAGCATTTTATCATGTGCAATTTATAACATACTTTCGTTTAAGATATCAAACCATGCTTAATTTATATAAAAAATAAGTTACTAAGTATCTAAAATTTTGTATTAAAATAGGTTACTTGATACATATAAGAAGCATAGGTTTGATACAATTCGTATCAGGCCTTTTTTTGCTTTAATAAGGGCTTTTTCACACTAAAGCGAGTGAATTTCAATTTGAAAAGTAACCAAAAATAAGGGTAAAAATATTAGACTGATAATAGGCTCACACGATTTGAATGAGTTTTACACGATTAAAAGACAGTTTACACGATTTGAGGCTTATTTACACGATTATACCGTGTAAACTTATTTTTGTTGAGAACAGATCAACATTAATTGGAATAAAATGTCAATAATAATTGGAATAAAGTATTTACATTTATTGGAATTGTTGTATAATACAATTGGAGGTAATAATTATGATACCTGGTAATTATAAGAAGAGAATTATTGAAAAAGAAATTGAAGATAAAATGAAATACAGTGGAGCTGTAGTTATAGAAGGTCCAAAGTGGACTGGTAAATCAACTACAGCTGAACGTTATTCTAATACGATCATTAAATTACAAAATCCTATTACTAAAAAGCAATATCAAACTTTAGCTACCATTTCAAAAGACGAAATACTATCTGGTGAAAAACCGATTCTTTTTGATGAATGGCAAGAAGTTCCTGAGATTTGGGATTTTATAAGGCTTGATATAGATGATAACAAGTATAAAGGTGCGTATTTACTTACAGGCTCTACAAAGAAACAAAACATAAATATATCTCATACAGGAACCGGAAGAATAAATTCTATTTACATGCGTCCTATGAGTTTATTTGAGAGCGGAGATTCTAAAGGAACAGTCTCATTAGCTGATTTATTTGAAGGTAAGAAAATTCAAGTAGCAAAATCAAAAACAAGCATTAATGACATCGCTCATTATATTTGTCGCGGTGGATGGCCAGGTAGTTTGGAATTACCAGCAAAAGAGCAATTATTAATCCCGAAAGACTTACTTGAAAGTATTATATCAAAAGATGTAGATGAAGTTGATGGAATCAAAAAAGACAAAGATAAAATTAGGAAACTCATACGCAGTTATGCAAGAAATATATCTACATTAGCAACCAGTATAACTATTTATAAAGATCAAGAAAACGAAGGTATTTCTATTGACTATAAAACATACGAAACTTATACAAATGCACTTCAAAGATTATACATTATTGAAAACCTTAAAGCTTGGTCTCCTGCTATTAGAAGTGCTAGCACGATTAGAACATCAGATAAAAAGCAATTTGTCGATCCAAGTATTGCTGTAGCTGCTCTCGGTTTGTCAGTAGATAAATTAAAACAAGACTTTGAAACATTTGGATTCTTTTTTGAATCTATATGCACTAGAGATATCAGAGTCTATGCTCAATCGTTAGATGGTGAAGTCTATCATTACAATGATTCATCTGGATTAGAAGTAGATTTAATTATTGAGTTGAGGGATGGAAGATGGGCTGGGATCGAGGTTAAATTAGGGGAAAATGAAGTTGAGAAAGCAGCATCAAATCTTATAAAACTAGCAAAAATTCATAAAACTAAGAAACCATCCTTTTTAATGATACTTACAAATACCGAACTTTGTTATCAAAGAGAAGACGGAATATATGTTGTACCTTTAGGTTGCTTAAAACAATGATATCTTAAAATGCCAATGAAATATAATTTGGTATTCGTATTTATATTAAAACAAACCATATGCTCTAAAGGGGTTATAATAAACTAACTGACTAAATTGATCCATGTTTCAAATATGCAAGTAATGCTTGACAAAGTGCATGTTGTATTTGGTGGAAAATGTAGAACCTACATATTACAATGTTATTGGGTGATAAATATGAAGTATGGACAAACAATTTATAATTTACGAAAAGATCGAGGATTATCTCAAGAAAGAGTTGCAGAAGAATTACAAGTTACTAGACAAAGTATAAGTTTATGGGAAACTGACCAGGCGTCACCATCCATTGATAATTTGTTGTTGTTATCTAAGTTATTTAATGCTTCAATTGACGATATTCTAAAAAACAATGTAGGAGTAACTGATCCTAATTTTAGAAAAGTCCAATTGATTTATTATGAAGATAAGAAAACATTATTTATAACAAAAAGCTATCTACAGATAATTCTATTGTTAATATATCCTGTAAGTTATTTGTTAATCTTTTAAATTGTAGATATCATAAACTATTTTTCGAATAATATAAACGGCAATAACTCAATTGTACTTAGAATTGGCATACCCACCTTGATTATAATATCTCTGATTTTTGGAGTGGTTCTCACATATAAAAAATATAAGAAAACATTATCAGAAAAAAGAGAATTTACTTATATGTTTGGAAAAGATAAATTAATTGTAAAAATTAATGGAAAGAACAGATCAGAAACAGAAATAATTGAATATGAAGATATAAAGAAAGTTTTTGAGGCAAGAAACTATGTTTTGCTTGTTTCCGGAAGCGCTATATATTACCTACCTAAAACTGATGAGTATTCAAATATATATAATCTATTAAAAGAAAAACAAATAAAGATTTCTAGATATAGCAGCAAACTTTCTAAAATTACTATAAGTAAATTTCTTTGTATTATAATGCCTTTACTCTCCGTTGCTTCAACAATGTTAATTGCTGGTTTGGTTACAGAGTCAAGTGATCTATTGATTTGGATTCTATTGGCTTTTATTCCGGTAATCACAATTCTTCATGGCAAATACTCAATGAGAATGTTAAGAAAAATATATTCTGTACCGTCAATTGTTATCGGAAGTTTATGTTTGTTTATGAATATTATTGGTTTTATAGTGGTTTTTCTAATTTAGTTTTGCAAATGTATGATTTCGATTCCCAACAAAAAGTAGATAGTTAATCAACCTATTTTGACACAAAGAAATCACCACTTGAAAATTAACCTAAAATAAAATGGCTAAAAAAAGCCATGATTTGGGGGTGCGTAGATTTTGACAAGGGTGTGTAAAATCATATCAAAGGTGCGTAATTGTATCAAAATAGGTCATGCAACACAAAATGAACTGAACGGACTCCAAAAGGAGTCTTTTATTTTTTCTTAAACTAATATTTACTATTGATTAGGCTTTATGACGATTTGATAAATTTATATTTTTGATAATTAGTTAAGTCCAATCGTTTGGAATTCATGAGATTGATTGATATAATATAACCATCTTTCAGGAGGATTTTATATGTCCAGTAAGCTAGAAACTCAGCTGAGTATACTTAAAACAAGATTTGAAACTCATCTTTATCGTCATCCTAATCACATTTGGGACAATGTTGAAGCGTTTCTTAGGAAATATCCCAATATCTTAGATGTTCTGACCAAAATGGAAGAAACAGGGGGTGAACCTGATTTATATGAGTTTGATCAACAACTCATTTATGTGGATTGTTCTAAAGAAACACCCTCGCAAAGACGTAATCTCTGTTATGATGAATCTGCAAGACTTTCAAGAAAAAAGTTTCCACCTGAAACCTCTGCTGAAGGTGTTGCAAATGCTATCGGTATCAAAATCGTTGATGAAGCACTTTACATGAAGTTGCAATCGATAGAAGCCTTTGATTTAAAAACTTCAAGTTGGCTTTTATCACCAGAAGAATTTAGAAATCTAGGTGGTGCTTTGTTTGGGGATCGACGCTATGATCGTACCTTTATCTATCACAATGGTGCGGACTCCTATTATGGGGTAAGAGGCTTTAGAGGTTATATTGACATTCCCCTATAAAAAAACCTCTATGCAGAGGTTTTACATAGGTCCTTGATTTTGATTTAATCGATCAATAATCCAGGTTAATCTTCTTTGTCTAGTTTCCTCTTTTTTACCATCAAAATAATGATAGGCAAATGTTTTTTGAGTAGACAAAGACATATGAATATAGTTGTGATATGCAATCTCAAAGGGCTTTAAAAGCTCCACAAAGCCATCGAGTGAAAAATCATTTGCAGGCAAATCTGCTTTATCCCATTGCCCATTCGATTTTGCAATCTCTATAGCCTTCATCCCATGAATCGTCATAAAACCGAGTTTGATGAGTTCTTCAACTCGGTTTTTGTTTTTAGTTGACCATATGGATTTCGGACTTCTCTTAGCAAAATACTTGATATAGTAAACATCATCGATACGCTTCATGACGCCATCAATCCATCCATAACATAGTGCGATATCTAATGCTTCATTTGGGGATAATGTCGTCTTTTTTGTCTTATCAAAAAGTAAAAAAATACCTCTGTGATCCAGATTGTTTTTAAGCCACAGTTCAAAGGATTGACTGTCTTTAAATTTGAAAGGTTCCAAATGATTATCCATATCTTTATCATACTATGAAAAAGGACTAAAGTCACAAAAATACTTAGATCATTATGCAATTGAGCAAGAAAATCATGTATCTGGTCTGTAAATGTTTTAAAAACAAGATTAAATTCGATATAATAAACTTACACACGAAAACCCAAGATTTTGGAGGGAACCATGTATCGAAAATCAACTGTTTATCTATTAGGGCTTACCACTGGCTTTTTATCCATGTTTGTCGCACTGATAGGCTTGTTTTATCAAGAAAATCTGAATCTTCCTGATGTTATCAATACGAGAGGTGAATTAGTTTCTTTATATGGCATCGGGATTTATGCTTATGATTCTATCATGATTGGTGCAGCCAACAGAGGAACTGATTTGGTCGTCATATTGATTGGCATACCGCTATTAATCATCAGTTTATTAATCTATAAAAAACGTGAAGAACAAGGGCTTTTTCTACTTTCGGGTACATTTGCTTATTTTTTCTACTTATACGCCACTTTTTCACTCAGTATCGCATATAATCGATTTTTCATCGTTTATATCATCATCTTTGGAATGAGTTTCTTTGGAGTCATCTTAACACTTCTAAAACTTTCACACATACTCTTTCAAAAAGCTCTTATGACTCAAAAAACTTGGATACCTTATTATCTAATCATTATGGGACTTATTGCAGGCATTCTTTGGGCAGTTGATCCTATAACCTCTCTACTTTTCGGAGCAATTCCTAAGATGAGCATTTATCCAACCTTATACACACACGCCTTTGATTTAGCGATTATTGTACCAATATCCATACTCTCAGGTATTTTTATGAGAAAGAAGCACCCGCTGGGCATTATACTTTCCATACCCGTCCTAATGATTATCACGATGTTATTTCCTAGTATCTTAGCATCAACTTATTTTCAGTATCAAGCAGGTCTTATTTTTTCACCACAAGAGATTATAGGTTTTATTGTTAGTTTTCTCATCTTAGGTATCTTTGGATTTATATCGTTAAGACAAATATATCGAACACTATAGTCCTATCATCGAAGTTCTCGAAAGAGAGCTTTTTATTTTTTAGCATCAAAAACACTACCATTTTTTATGGTGCATGATATAATAATACCAACATTTGAGGTGGTTTTTATGAAGTTATCAACTGGTATGACTGTGTCTATTCACAGTTATAAGCATAACAAAAAACTGCACCGAATCTGGAAAAAATCCGTGGTATTATATCAAGATCAACACATGTTAGTGACAGGCAACAACAGAACGAAAGTTATAGAATCTGATGGCAGAAGTTGGCATACGAAAGAACCTGCTATATGCTATTTCTATAACGACTTATGGTTTAACATCATTGGAATGCTCAAGAAGGATGGCGTTTATTTTTACTGCAATCTTTCGAGCCCTTACCTTTATGATGGAGAAGCCATTAAGTATATCGACTATGATTTGGATGTCAAGGTTTATCCAGACGGGCGCTATATTTTACTTGATGAAAAAGAATATGAAACACATCTGGATTTGATGTGTTATCCTGAAGAAATTCAAGGGATAATCTCTGAGCAAATCAAACTGCTCATTGAAAAAATTGAACAAAAGGAAAAGCCTTTTTGTCTATCGGATATTATAGACTTTTACGAACAATATAAAAGCGTCACCAAGAAGTGAGGTTCTTTCATGAGACTCTTTCATACAGCAATCAAAATGAGTCTAGTTGGTGTCATCGCGAGCCTGGTTGCTTTTTCATTATCTCTTGACTACTATTTAACCGCAGGAATTCTTGCGATTTTATCGATTCATTTAACAAAAAGAGATTCACTTCAGATTTCACTTAGACGCTTAATTGACGCATTTTACGGCTTAATGCTTGCGACTTTAATGTTTATTGCTTTCGGATACTCATTTTTAGTCTTTAGCATTTTTGTTTTTATTTTTGCTTATACATCTTGGGTTTTAAAGATATCAGAAGGTATTGTGCCAGCACTTGTCCTTGTGACACATTTACTCATTAAAGGTTCTTTTGATGGGGGGTTACTTTTTAATGAGTTTTTACTGATTACGATTGCAGTTGCCATCGCATCAGTCTTTAATATCATTTACCCAACCTCTTCAGAAAAAACATTAGATTCTTATGTGAAAACCATTGATCAACTGGTTAGGGATCATTTATTTATGCTATCAATCTTGCTGAAAGACCCAGAGTATCATGATGAATATTATCGACATTATGCGATGCTTAATAAAAAGATTTCTGAAACGATTGATATTGTTGAACTCGTTGATAAAGATTTACTTTTTCAAAATGATCATAGTTATCTTTCTTATTTTCATATGAGAAAAGAACAAACTAACTATATCAGACATATGTATCAGCAAGCATTAAAAATTAAAACATTGCATCCATTCGCATTAGAAATATCAACTTTTGTTAAAGAACTCACTTATGATATCGGAATATATAACAAAGCGATATTTCAACTTAAAAAACTTGATCAACTCCAGCAAACCTATAAAGAAGCAAGTCTGCCCGAAACAAGAGAAGAGTTTGAGATTAGAGCGATGCTCTATCAGATTTTAAACGAAATTGAGTCATTATTGATGGTTAAAGTTGAATTTCATCACCAATATCCAAATTTTGGAGATAAACACCTCACTTGAGGTGTTTTTTAATACAGGCACATCACTAGAGTTGGGTTTTCTATCATGATAAAATAGAAGTATCCATTAGAGAAAGGAAATTTATATGAACTCAATTAAAAATCTCAAAAATCTGATTTCAGGTTTTGTAAGGCTCTTGACTATTGTTTTAATATCAGGTCTTATCGTTGGTACTCATTTAGGAGGGCAAAATATTTGGCTACAGCTTGCATTTTTAGCACCTATACTTTTAGTTGCGATTTCAGCCATCGGACTTGAACTCAAAAAATTGTCCCTTGCATCACATTTAGTCTTATTAATCACTTCGTTTTTAAGTGCAGGCAGACAGTTTGTCTTAGCAGTTACCTCGTTTAACTTTTCGACATTTTCATTTGATATGACATTTAGTTTAGAACTCATCATCAATCTCATCATTTTTGTTTATCTAGCATTGATGATTTTATCGTTTATTTTATCTAAAGAAGGAAAGTTCAATCTGGCATCATCAGATGTTTTAACAGCAGCAATGATTGCATTTGTGTTCTTTTTCTTTAGAGATGGTTTTAGTGGTGCTGTATTAAAAATATTACCACCACTGATTGCTCTAGGTTTTGGTTCTAAACTCTTTGCAGTTGTCTTACTTTTAGCAGGTGTTATCGATGTGCCATTTAGATTTTTAGACATTTTATTTAACGGAAATCTACTGGATCAACCACTGTCATACTTCCTTTTTACAGCGATTGCAATTTATTTAATCATTGGTGCTGTCAAGGCAACATTAAAATATTTAAAATCATAAGGGATGATAAAAATCCCTTTTTTTTACGACTTTTAACGAAATATTTCATATAATAAGGGTAAACAAACGAATCGAGGGATCCTATGTTAACATTGATTAAAGGATTTGAATCTAAGATTGGCAAAGAAATGCAATTTACCCTATTAGCCATTATTTCAGTCTTCTATGTTTTTCTAAATTTGTCGGGAAGAACAGACTTTTTTCCAATCATCACCATACTTTTACCGAGTGTTTTGATTATTTATGCCATTTATATTTTGACATCTAAACATCTGTTTCCTCAAGCACATCTAATTTTGTTACTCCTCACATTCCCAAATGGATTTGGAACACTCATGCGTGCACTTTTTTCCTATCATTTCAGCCTTCAAGTATGGACAACACCTTTGACTTGGCAGATGATTGCAAGTGCAATTGTTTCACTCTACTTAATGGTGATGGTATTTTCATTTTTCCTAAATCAAGCATATCAATTTTCAATTAAACCTTCCATATACTTTAAGCCACTCGTTTTAATTGCACTTTATTGCTATTTTGCGAATAGTTTAGGAACCATGCTGATAGTATTGATTCCCATCTTGATTTGTTTATTTTCAAATGCAGGATATGCAAGCCTGATGCTCATGCTTGCACAAGTGATTGCAGTGCCATTTACTTTAATTAACCTATTTGTTACAGGCGGTATCAAGTCAACCAATATCTTTTATTGGCTCATCAGTGCAGCTGCATTATATTTAATTTATCTCTTAGGAAAACTTGCTTTAGAACAACTTCATAGTGATGAAAAGGAACAAGAACACATCTAAATAAAAAAGCCTAATATCTGTGATATTAAGCCTAAGGACAACTCGGTTGTCCTTTTTTAATGCGCAGGTGTTTCAATCAAATCATCAATGTTTGGAAGTGCATTAATCTCTCCAGCTTTTGAAATAGAGATTTTCGCAAAAATAGGACCTAAGGTTTCATAGAAGAGTACGCTTGCCATAATGATGGTTGTGATTTCAACCGCATATTGTGGAAGCTGTTGCATGACTAAGACAGATAAACCAATGGAGATCCCACCTTGCGGTAGAAGCGCAAATCCCAGATACTTTTGTACTTGTTTTTCTGCTTTGACAGATTTTGAACCAAGCCAAGCACCTAAAATTTTACCTGTTGCACGTGCAGCAATATATCCAAGTCCAGCAATACCTACGGAGTAGAGTATTTTGATATCTAATGACGCACCAGCAATGGTGAAGAATAAGACGTAGAAAATAGGGACGAAATCGTTAATGGCACTAAATGAGCGGTTAGAATAAGCACGCAAATTGGCTAATGTTGCCCCCATCATAATATTTGTTAGCAAAGGAGATAAACCTAAGGTCATCGATAACCCAGCACCAATGCCCACAAAGAAGATGGTTTTGATTTGTAATTCATCCTTTGGATCAATTCTTTTGGTTAACATAGCCAACAAAGCACCTAAGATTAGACCTAAGAGTAGTGAGCTTAATATTTCGATCAGTGGAACACCGATAATTTTGAGCACATTAAATTCTGCATCACTCACCAGAATTTTTGCAATACTAATGGCAATACCAAACGCCATAATGCCAAAAACATCATCTAAAGCAACGACTGGTAAAATGGTTTTTGTTACAGGGCCATAGGCGCGATATTGTCTAATGACCATGATGGTGGCTGCAGGCGCAGTTGCAGCAGACATCGATGCAATCACAATTGAAAATGCAAAATCCATATTGAAGATAAAATACATCACAGAAAATACAATGGTAATGGCACCAATCACTTCGGCTAAAGTAATAATTGCAATCTTTTTGCCCATCTTGACAATATCTTTAAGCATAAATTCGCTACCAATCCCAAAGGCGATGAATGATAAAGTAATCTCACTAATAATTTCAAAGGACTTGGTTTCTTCTGGTGACACAAAACTAAAGAAAGATGGTCCAAGTAAAAGTCCAGCAATCAGATATCCTGAAACACTGGGTAACTTTAAGAGTTTAGCAAATTTGCCAAAGATAAAACCGATGACCAAGATTAAACTAATTTTTAAAATAATATGCAAGAGATTCACAGCCTTTCAAAGCTTATTTGCAAAGAAAAAAACGCATAGTATACACTACACGCTTGGTGAACTCCTATGAGGTTAGCTGACGGGTTAGGACATCCAAGTTGCCCTTCTAATGATTCACCCCAAAACATTGGTTCCCCCACTCTTATGTGGATTCGGAGATTGCGACGCTTGGATTATAGCATACTTAAATCAAGTAAGCAATAGGTTCGTACGCATTTAAATCAAGAAACGTTAACAGGTCTTTCTTTTATGAAGTAAAGCGTCAAATCATCATCATTTTCAACTGTTGAATAAGGTTTTGCAACTTCATCTTGATACCAAACACCACTACCATCTGGAATATACCCTCTTTTGACATAAAGTCTTTGAGCAGATCCATAACCCGAATGAAGACCAACAGAAAGACAAACTTTAGGTGATCTTGAAAAAACATAATCTTCTAAGACATCAAGAAGCTTTGATGCGATACCTTGGTTTCTATAAATTTCAAAAACATTTAAGTCAATAATCATAGGTATCATTTGATTTTTAAAAGGACCATA
Organism: Acholeplasmataceae bacterium; assembly: GCA_030603805.1. Classification (GTDB taxonomy): domain Bacteria; phylum Bacillota_I; class Bacilli_A; order Acholeplasmatales; family Acholeplasmataceae; genus Peloplasma. Next base: position 68,205 of record JAUVXD010000008.1, on the reverse strand, counting down.
AGTTGCATTCATCACAAGAGTGACATAACCCACGATATGTGTAGAGTTTTCTGCGACGAATATGATTCGTTCATTATTTTCTTGCATGAAAAAATAAGCTTCGTAAGTTGCTAAACTGGGATGCCATCCTTGATCTTTCAAAGCATTGAATATATGAAGGGCATCAGTATCTTTCATCGATCGAATGATTAAATTAGAATATGTTTTATAAATTTTCATCTCATCACCTATTAAAAGTATAACAAAAAACTGCACAATTTGTGCAGCTATTTTTTACTGGAGCGGGCGAGGGGAATCGGACCCCCATTTCATGCTTGGCAAGCACGTGTAATAACCATTATACGACGCCCACGCTCTCATGCTTTTTTATGATAGCAAATATTTTGAATTATGTCAAGCAGTGATATATGATAAATTGCAACAATTTTAAAAAATAGTCAGAGGAAAAATTAGAATAAATGTTTTTTATTCAAAGCTCAACCATTCTTTCCACCAAGTAGAATTTAATCAGCTTTTTATTGTATAATAAATTAAAGACAAAAACTAGAAAGGAGACAACCAATGACCATCATTGCTCAAAAGCTTAAAGAAAACTTTTTAGCAGTTTTTCCTATTACAACCATCGTTATTCTCCTACACTTGACACTAGTTCCCTTATCGACACCTTTGATCTTTAGATTTATCATAGGCTCCGTTTTAATTATTCTTGGACTTTCATTATTTTTAATTGGCGTTGATCTCTCGATTACCCCATTAGGCAGTTTAACAGGGGGTGCACTCACAAAACCAAATAAACTATGGATTGTCATTGTAGCAGGTATTGTTTTAGGTTTTTTTATCTCAATTGCTGAACCAGGGCTCCTTGTGTTTGCCAATCAAGTGGGCACAGTCACGGGTAATTTGATCCCAAGTTTGAATATTTTAATCAGTGTATCGATAGGTCTTGCATTACTTTTGGGGTTAGGATTTTTAAGAATCATTTATAACTTGCCACTCTATCGTATTTTGCTTTGTTTATACTTAGCCATTTTTGTCATGGCGATTTTTGCGACACCTGAGTTTTTAGCAATTGCTTTTGATGCATCTGGGGCAACCACAGGAGTTCTTGCTGTCCCTTTTTTACTCGCACTTTCTGTCGGGATTTCAAGACTCAAAAAAGATTCTAAATCTTCAGAAAAAGATAGTTTTGGTTTGGTATCTATTGCATCAACAGGTGCTATTATGGCCCTATTAGTATTAAACTATTTTCAAAGGGATTTGACATTTGCAGAACATGTTCCAGTTGTTTTTGATGATAGAGGTCAAATTTTTGGTCCTTTTATCTTAGTCTTGGGATCGATTTTTAATGAAACATTTTTATCTTTATTGCCATTAATGATTATTTTTATCGTGATGAATGCTTTCGCTTTCAAGCTTACCAAAAGAGCATTTTCTCGTATGGCGAAAGGATTTGTCTATACCTTTTTAGGATTATTTATTTTCCTTGTTTCAGTCGAAGCAGGTTTTATGGAAGTAGGGTCTAAGATTGGATACCAACTGGCATTACTTGAGAATAAAAGTTATTTGTTAATGATTGCTTTCATCTTAGGCTTATTTACGATTATCGCTGAGCCTGCTGTGTTTGTTCTCACACACCAAATTGAGGAAATCACCTCAGGGTATGTCAAGCGTATTCAAGTCCTCATTCCACTTTCAGTCGGTGTAGGATTTGCCATCATGCTCTCACAAATTCGTATATTAGTTGAACCCATTCAATTATGGCACTATTTATTACCAGGGTATGTGATTGCTTTAGCACTCATGTTTATCACACCCAAACTTTTCGTAGGGATTGCATTTGATGCAGGTGGCGTTGCAACAGGTCCTATGACAACAACCTTCATCTTAGCATTTACCCATGGAGCGGCCAATGCTTATGAAAATGCCAATGTCGTTGTTGATGGATTCGGCATGATTGCGATGGTGGCTTTAGCACCCATTATCACACTACAACTATTAGGTATATTCTTTAGAATTCGTTCAAGAAAGAGAGGTATCCAATCATGATCAATCAATCCATATTAACCGATTATCAACTCATTGTTGTGATTGTCAATTTTGGTACAGGGAGTAAAGTCTTAAGAATTTCAAAAGAAGAAGGTGTTCATGGAGGTACCATTGTCTTAGGCCATGGCACGCATAGACAACCCATCTTAGAATTCTTAGAACTTGCAGAAACTAAGAAAGAAATTGTTTTAATGATTGCACCTAGAAAAATTGTCAATCCTGTATTAGAAACACTAGAGCATCGTTTAAAGTTACATAAACCCAATCATGGCATTGCCTTTGTCATACCCGTCAGTCAGTTTTTAGGAGAAGGCAAATATGAGTATCAAATAGCACCGAAAGAGGGAGGTCAAAATATGACCACATATAAAGCAATTTTTATCATCGTTGATAAAGGTAAGGGAGAGTCTGTGGTTGACGTAGCTACAGATGCTGGCGCTAAAGGCGCAACCATCATCAATGCCAGAGGATCAGGTATTCATGAAACCTCGAAGCTTTTTAACATGGATATTGAACCTGAAAAAGAAATTGTTATAATCTTATCTCAAGATGATGTAGTTAAACCAATTGTAGAAAACTTATGTCAAACACTCAATATTGATGAACCAGGCAATGGCATCATCTTTGTTCAGGAAGTTCATCAAACATATGGTATTAGATAATGCTTAAGAGATTTGGATTACTCTATGCGTTAATCTTTGCTTTTTTACTGGGATATGTTTATACCGCACTCGTCTATAATGGCATATGGTTTAACTTAAAATCAGGTTTAAATCGCGTACCTTTCTACATGTGGCTGATTTGGCTCATTGTATCTTTTTATCTCACCTTGACTTTACATGAACTTGGTCATTTTTTCTCATTTTTGATTCAAGGTATTAAATTACGTGCGCTCTATTTAACCATCTTTGTTTTCTATAAAAATGAAACAGGGTGGAAGTTAACCATCAAACCTAAGCTTTGGGTTCTTTTGGGTGGTCTTGTTGTTCCAGATTTAGGTGAAATCAAGCGTGATGAAGACTATCAGAAAGTCGCTCATCAATTTGGTGTTGCATTAATTACGGCACCTATCGTCACGCTAGCTGTTTTGTTACTCACTTGGGTTTTATTTATCATCATACTTTATACCAGTTCCAATATAGGACATATTGGTATCATGGCAGTGATGACATTATGGATTACACTTTTATCTCTACTTTATATCTACACATTTACCCTATCCAATCCAATGTTTTATGGGGATATCGTCGCCTATAAGAAGATGAAGAAAGATGCTGTGTTTAGACTTGCGCAGATTCATCAATATCAGATGTTTTCTCTACTAGAGTCCAATGAAACAGAAATCTATTTATGGCATAAAGTGAGAGATGCGATTAAAAAACATACCCTGCACCATCATACAACAGATATCGCACTCTATATGGCTTATATCGATGGTATTTTGCATTTAAATCAAGAGATTGACACACAAGTTGATTTAAAGATTCAAAGACTTTCCACGCATCTATTTACAAGATCAGAACAAGGACTTACTTTGCTTTATGAAGTATGTCACTATTATTACAAGACAAAAAGACCTGATCAAGCATATCGATTGTTTGAGTTTATTCAAGAAAGAGCATCTAAAAAGATTAACGAAAACGTGCTTGTGTATCTTAAAAAAAGAAGTATGCACATCATGCATATCGCCTATGATGATCTATATTTAAATGATTTGAAACACATCACGATGAGCAATACATGGATATTTGAACCCATTTTGGATTTAAAAAAGATGCTTAAAGATGCGCATGAAAAACTGACCTTTGTGCCTTACCTCACTTTAGTTGATTTAAAGAATGAAGAAACGAAATCAGATCTTATAAAAAAAGATGAATAAAAAAACTACGCATCTAGCGTAGTTATTTATTTCATGGTGCCCCCAGCGAGAATCGAACTTGCAATTCAGCCTTACCATGGCTGCGTTATACCATTTAACTATAGGGGCATGGGTTCTTTCATGCAATATCGATTTTATCTTAAAAGCAACATATTGTCAATTACAATTACCAAAAAACGTACATATTGAAACTATAGAGACATATGCATCACCTGACATCATCATGAAACATCATGGTATAATAAATTTATTAATTTATTAGGAGGAACCTTATATGCCACAAAAAGTAATCTCCAAAGCTAAAAAAAGTGTAAAGAAAACTGTTAGAAGAACTAAAAGATCAGCAAAATCCAATCTCTTATCTTTATTTCTTTTTATTGTGGTAGCTCTCATTGCTTATTGGTATGCCACCAATCAAGAATTAAACGACCCCATGACTTATGGTGCATCACAAAATGAAGAAGGCTTTTATTATTATACGTTAGTCTCAGCTCAAGATTATTATTATAGTGCCAATCATTTAGAAGGAGAATCTTTGGAATCTGCGCTTCGTCTTATAGTCAATGAAGGATTTAGTGCACAACGCTATCAAGATGCCAAAGATGTCTTAGCACTATCGGATCTCAGTTTAAGTGATTCAACTAAAGTGATGAATATCTATAATGGTGCTTTAGTTCAAGCAACTTGGGATTCCACATCATGGCACAGAGAACACGTTTGGCCCAATGCAAGACTTGGGATTCCAAGAGTGACAGAATCTGGAAGAAATCAAGCCAGTGATCTCCATAATTTACGTGCAATCACACCTGCAGTGAATAGTTCAAGAAGTGATCGCTTTTTCTCAGCAGGATCAGGATCCAATCAAACAACAGCTGATGGCGGATATTATCCTGGAGATGACCATAAGGGAGATGTTGCTAGAATCTTACTTTACATGGTAATTATGTATGATTTCTTAACACTCACCGATGACAATTTAGAAGATGAATCCAACCATTACACCATGGCAGGTGCAACCATGGGCAAACTCTCCTTACTCCTCGAATGGCACAAAGAAGATCCAGTTGATGATTTTGAAAGACAAAGAAATCAAGTCATCTTTGAGGCTCAAGGTAATAGGAACCCCTTTATTGATAAGCCTGAATATGTTCATCTCATTTGGGAAGGCAAAACAATCGAGGAACTTTTAGAACCTGAAGATTCAATTGAAGAGACACATGTTCAACACTTTATCATCTTAATGACCAAGTCGAGAGGTCTCTTTTATGCCTAATGCTTATGCTTTGAATTCTGGAACCTACTTTGTAGGAGATTTAGGACTCATCACAAAGAAAACAAGTGAAGCTACATTATGGATAGAAAAAATTTGGGCACTATTTTATAAGGATATGAATCAGTTTTATCACCTGACCGTTGATGGTATCTCTTTATATCTTTGTCGAACGGCAGAAGGTGATGGTTATTTTAACGATATAGGTACAGATACTGGGACGATATCTATCATTGAAGTGACTCAACTCAAGGGTGATGATCGCTTCAAAGATTACCAAAATCTTAAAGGTTATCATCTTTTAGAGACACAAGAAATGATGATTGTCAAGATGGAAAACTTCAACCTCTATTTTGAAAATGGATACAAAATAATCACAGATGGATCAAATTTGGATCAGTAATTCTTACTGGTCCTTCATTTTTTAAGGATATTTCAAGGTTTATTTATCTTCTAAACTATGTTATATTCTTTAGTGTAGAGGAAGTGTAAAAAACATGAAAATGATTCTTAGATTGGTTAAACCCTATTGGAAAATGCTCACCATATCACTCTCGATGAAATCCTTAGGCGCACTAGCCGATTTATTTTTGCCTTGGATTATCGCTTATATGATTGATACTGAAATTCCAAGTTTAAGAAGCAACCCCAATGCAAACTTATATTCACTTTATTTTTTAGGCGGTTTGATGATTATCATCGCTTTTTTAGGGCTATATTTGAATGTTGCTGCCAATAGAAAAGCAGAAATGATTGCGGCTTTAGCAGTCAAAGAACTTAGACATGATTTATTTTCAAAGATAGAAAGACTATCGGCCAATCAAGTGGACCAACTCACACGTCCTTCTTTAATTTCTCGCATGACAACAGATACCTACAACATGTACAATGCAACTGCATCGATGCAAAGACTTGGTGTGCGTGCCCCAGTTTTACTCATTGGTGGTATTTTGATGTCGCTACTTTTAGATCCCATCTTAACTTTAGTCATGGTTGCGATGCTACCCCTGATTATCTTAATTGTTTACTATAGTTCCAAAAAAGGGATTCCTTTATATAAGAAAACACAATTTGCAGTTGATAAACTTGTTAGAAAACTTAGAGAATACATTTCAGGTGCTAGAGTGGTGCGTGCATTATCTATGGAAGAGCATGAAAAAAATGCGTTTGATCAAGCCAATCAAACCACTGTTGAATCAGAATTAAAAGCAACCATCACGATGGCAAAAATCAATCCAATGATGAATGCTGTGATGAATGTTGGACTCGTCTTTGTATTAGTCTTAGGTGCTTATCGTCTGAATCAGGGGCAAACACAAATCGGTCAAATTATGGCATTCGTCACCTATTTTACCATCATCTTAAATGCGATGATGATGGTCACTCGAGTCTTTGTCTTATCATCTCGCGCAACAGCTTCTGCAGAGCGTATTGATGAAGTTTTAAATATGCCAGAAGGTATGAAAGATGGCACATTTGATATTATAAAAAATGCCAATCTACCTCATATTGAGTTTAAAAATGTATCTTTCTCATATAATCAAAAAGAAAGCAACTTAAAAAACATATCATTTAAACTTTATCAAGGACAAACTCTTGGCATCATTGGTGCTACAGGTTCTGGTAAGACAACCATCATTAACTTATTGATGAGATTTTATGATGTCGATTCTGGACAAATCCTCTTTTTTGGTGAAGATATTAGAAACGTCAAACAAGATCAACTCAGACAATCCATTGGAGTTGCTTTTCAAAATGACTTAATTTTCGCTGATAGTATTTATGGGAATATTCAATTTAATAGAAACCAGATAACTAATGAAGACATAGAAATTGCAACACAAGTTGCTCAAGCTGAATTTATCTACGATAAAAAAGATGAGATGAAACACCAAATGGCTCAAAAAGGCATGAATCTATCGGGGGGTCAAAAACAACGTATTTTAATTGCGCGAGCGATTGCAGGTAAGCCAGATATTATCATCTTAGATGATGCGTCCTCAGCACTCGATTATAAAACGGATATGAATATGCGAAAATCATTGAAATCAAAATTAAAAAATACAACGATGATTGTCATTGCCCAACGAATCAGTTCACTTAAGGATTCAGATTTAATATTACTTATTGAAGATGGTGAAATTGTTGGTGCTGGAACACATGATGAACTCATGAAAACAAATACCATGTATCAAGAAATTGCGTTTTATCAGCTTGGAGGTGAGTCCTCATGATGTATGCTGGTAAACAAGGTAGAGAACGAAATGATGGCTCAAACCGAGCTAAAAATACAAAATATGTTTTAAGAAGACTTTGGGACTACCTCTATTTTTATAAAGCCAAACTCGCTTTAGCCATCTTTTTAACGATTATTGCCAACGTTTTGTCTTTAGTGGGACCTTATCTGACTGGACGCACGGTGTCTGCGATGGAAAATGGTGTCGATTTTGAACGTGTCTTTTTCTATGCAGGTTTGATGATTTTATTTTATTTAATCTCATCGTTCTTAAACTACATGTTATCGGTTGCGATGGTTAAGATTTCACAAAGTGTTGTTTATAAGATGAGAAAAGATTTGTTTGAAAAGCTTAACAAAGTATCGATTGCTTATTTTGATCAAAATCAAACCGGAGATATCATTAGCAAGATGAGTTATGATATTGATACAATTAATACCTCACTTGCAACCGATGTGATTAACATTTTTACATCACTGATTACAGTGACGATTTCTTTCATCATGATGGTTATCATGTCACCGCTCCTCGTTTTAGTTTTTGTTTTAACTATTCCCATCTCTATTATCATCACACGTGTACTTTCTAAGATTGTCAAGAAGAAATACCGATATCGAAATCAAAAACTTGGCGAACTCAACGGGTTTTCTGAAGAGATGATTACTGGCCAAAGAACGATTCAATCCTATGTTCAAGAAGATTCGGTTTTAGAAAAATTTGATCAAATTAATGATGAGGCATCTGATGCCTCATACAAGGCTGGTTATTATGGAACATCCGTTGGTCCTTCGGTCAACTTTGTTTCCAATCTATCTGTTGCACTTGTTGGTGTCTTTGGCGGTATTCTCTATTTTTATAGCAGAATCAGTTTAGGAGATCTGACAAGTTTCACTTTATACTCTAGAAGATTTTCTGGACCCATTAATCAAATGTCTTCTATTATGGCAGATATCCAATCAGCACTTGCAGCAGCTGAACGTGTCTTTGGTGTCTTAGATCAAGAAGAAGAATTAAAAGATGATCCCAACGCACTAATCTTAAGTGATGTCAAAGGTCACGTAGAATTTAAACATGTAACCTTTGGTTATGACCCAATCGAACCTGTCTTAAAAGATGTTTCATTTGAAGCACCAGAAGGTAAGGTGATTGCCATTGTTGGACCTACCGGTGCAGGGAAAACCACCTTAGTTAATCTGTTAATGCGCTATTATGATATTCAATCGGGTTCCATCTTACTTGATGGTATTGAGTCTAGAACTTTGACAAGAAAGTCACTGAGAAAAGCATTTTCGATGGTTCTCCAAGATACTTGGATTTTCCATGGAACAGTCTTTGAAAATATTGCTTATGGCAATGGCGATGTGAGCAAACTCGAAGTTGAAGAAGCTGCGAAAAAAGCGAGAATCCATTCATTCATCACCCATCTTCCTGAAGGCTATGACACGTTGCTTACCGATGAAGGGATGAACATCTCTAAAGGACAAAAACAACTCTTAGTCATCGCACGTGCCATGCTTTCCAAAACCAAAATGTTGATCTTAGATGAAGCAACCTCAAATGTTGACACCCATACAGAAGTTCAAATCCAAAAAGCGATGCTCTCCCTCATGGAACATAAAACAACATTTGTCATTGCACATCGTTTATCAACCATTCAAAATGCTGATTTAATACTCGTTGTTAAAGACGGAAACATCATTGAAAAGGGTACACATAGCGAATTAATCGAAGAAAATGGGTTTTATCATGAACTCTACCACAGTCAATTTGCATAAAAAAAATAAAGTTCGCGATAGCCTTGTAATTACGATATGAAGTGTGTATAATGTAGTTAGGCAAGAATGCCAAGAAAAATATTTTAAGGAGTAACGTAATGAAAGGCGTAGTAAAATGGTTTGATGCTGACAAAGGATATGGATTTATCTCATCAGCAGAAGGTAAAGACATTTTTGTACACTTCAGTGCAATTCAATCTGAAGGTTACAAAACACTAGCAGAAGGCGACCAAGTAGAATTTGAAGTTAAAAACGGCGACCGCGGACAACAAGCGGCTAACGTAGTTAAAGTATAATTTTCAAAAGGTAATGGGGACTCCAAAAGGGTCCCCCTTCTATTTTTACGAGGGATTATGTGAAAATGTCGAACCCATCGAATTTTAAGTGAGACATAAATCAAAGATTTATAATCCATATCTCAAGTGGCATCATCATGATGTCACTTTTTCTATAAAGACTTGTCTATGATAGCGCTTTTATGTTATAATGATTTCAAAGATGGGAGCGTCGATAATATGGAGAAAGATCTATTAGAGGTAGAGCGCCAGCACTTAAGTAACGTGATTAAGGAATGTGACCCCAAACACATGGAAGAGGTCGAAAAAAAGTTTGCCTTAATCTATACTTATGATGCTGTAGGCATGGTCGAAAAAAACAGAATTTCCTATGAGGACATTAAGCGCCTCAGCCAAGCGAAAGCTCTACTGGAGTATAGCGAAAGAGAACAAAAGGAAATACTCAATCACCTCAAAGCTTTAGATTTCGTCATCAATGAAGTTAAAGAGAAAAAACCATTCACAGAAGAAAAAATGAAGGATATTCATGAAATTCTTGTTGAAGGTATTTTTCAAGGCGGGGTTTACAGAAATGTAAACATTAATATCTTTGGTGCAACACATCAACCACCTGATTATGTGAAGGTCTATGATAGAATGTCAAAATTCTTCAGAAACTTAAGTGAATTTGAAGGCACACCTTTAGAAAAAGCAACCTATGCACATGCAAGTATTGCTAAAATTCATCCTTTCGTCGATGCGAATGGAAGACTTGCAAAGCTTGTGCTCAATTATTTCTTGATGAGTGAAAACTATTTACCCATTTCAATTCCGTTGGAACAACGTGAAACTTATATTGAAGTCTTAGAAGCGTTTAAAACTGAAAAGGATTTAAAACCTCTGCACGATTTCTTCAAAGATATCTTGTTTAAAAGATATGAAGATGTGCTCAAAGAATTAGATATTTAAGGAGTGCTTAAGCACTTCTTTTTTTATCTCATTACTATTTGTTTATTTTATGTTAAAATAGATAAAGGTGATAGATATGTCTTTAAGAATCGGAGAAGTCAATAGACTTCGTGTCAATCGTAAAACAGATATTGGTTATATGCTTGAAAGTGATGACGATCAAGTTTTTTTGCATTTTAATGAATCAGCGTATAAAGAACTGAAGCCCAACGATGTTGTTGATGCATTTCTTTACTTTGATCAAAAAGGCAGACTTGCTGCAACACTCAAGACACCACTCATCACAGCAACACGACCGGGATTCTTAAAAGTCACTGCCATTCATCATGATTTAGGTGTGTTTTTAGATATGGGGATTGCCAAAGAACTTCTTTTGTCTAAAGATGATTTGCCTTTAGATCTTGATCTATGGCCGCAAGTCGGTGACATCTTATATGTATCACTTAAAATGAAAGGTAAATTTGTTGCTAAAATCACTTCAAAAGAAGAGTTTAAACTAAAACCTGAACACGAACTTAAACTAAAAGATACCGTTTTAGCATATGTACAAAAAATAGGCAGAGAAGGGATTAATCTATTAACCCCTGAAGGACATTTCATTTTTGTACATCATACGATGATTAAACGTCAAATTCGCTACGGTATGGCTGTTGAAGTTAAAGTGACATATCAATCTGAAAAAGGTTATTCTGGATCATTAGTTGCTCAAAAAGAAGTTGCTATTTATGACGATGCCAATACGATATTGACATATGTCATTAGAAATAATGGCATGTATTTAACAGCAGATTCCACACCAGATGAAATCGAAAAAGTCTTTAAAATGAGTAAAAAAGCATTTAAGAGAGCTATTGGACACCTCTATAAGGAAAGAAAAATTGATTTTGTTAACGGCAAAACGATTCTGGTCAAATAAATGAACGATAATCAAGAAAAAGATCCATTTGGCAAGTACGACCAACTCTTTGAAAAGCAAGATGTGAAATATCATGGTAAACAAGAAAAAAACAATCCAAACAAAAAGTTTGAAGATATCAAAGCAACTCAAGAATCGAATCAAAATGCAGCACAATCTAAAGCAAAGGTATTTTTTGGGGTAGTTTTAATTATCATCTTCATCACATGGATTTTGCCATTTCGATTAGTATTTAATATGGGATTTGCATTTCCACCCCTATTGATGATGGTTATTTTTGGAATATTTATTTTCAACATGTTTAAGAATATTAATAAAAGGTGAATGATTTATGAGTCAAAATAAAAAAATGGTTGATGCAATCACATCCAGAGATGCTGACTTTGCACAATGGTATACAGACCTCTGCCTTAAGGCTGAACTGATGGACTATAGCGATGTTAAAGGATTTATCATATACCGTCCTTACGGCTATGCCATTTGGGAAAATATCATGAATTATCTAGATCAAAAATTTAAAGAAACTGGACATCAAAACGTCTATATGCCTTTGGTAATTCCAGAATCTTTGTTTCAAAAAGAAAAGGATCATGTCGAAGGTTTCGCACCAGAAACTGCCATGATAACGACAACAGGTGTTGAAGATCTTGCTGAACGATTAATCATTCGTCCAACTTCAGAAACACTTTTTTGTACACATTATCAAAAAATAATCAATTCCTATCGCGATCTTCCTAAGCTTTATAATCAATGGTGCAGTGTTGTTCGTTGGGAAAAAACAACGCGTCCTTTCTTAAGAGGCAAGGAATTTTTATGGCAAGAAGGACACACCGCACATCAAAACGAAATAGAGGCTAGAAAAGAGACATTAGACATCTTAGAAATTTATAGACGCTTAGGTGAAGAATTACTGGCTATCCCCTTTGTTACAGGTAGAAAAACTGAAAAAGAAAAATTTGCAGGTGCAGTAGAAACATATTCAATTGAAGCATTAATGCACGATGGACAAGCACTTCAATCTGGAACGACTCACTATTTTGGAACTGAGTTTGCTAAAGCATTTGACATCAAATTTACCGATGAAAAAAATGCATTACAATATGTTCATCAAACTTCTTGGGGTGTCTCAACAAGATTAATTGGTGCGGTCATTATGGTACACGGTGATGATGAAGGTCTGATTCTACCGCCATATGTAGCACCAACACAAGTTGTCATCATTCCCATTCAATCTCAAAAAGAAGTCGTTCAACAGGCAACCCAAAAACTTTATCAAGAATTAAAAGCTTCAGGCATCAGAGTACTCATCGATGATTCGAATAAATCTCCAGGCTGGAAGTTTGCAGAATATGAAATGAAAGGCATTCCTGTTCGCATTGAAATTGGACCAAGAGATTTAGAAAGAAATGAAGTCACCTTAGTTACGAGACACAATAGAGAAAAGCATCTAGTTAACCTTGAAACTGTTGTAAACTCTCTACCCAATATCTTTAGATCCATGCATGATACGCTTTATGAAAGAGCCCTTCACCATGTGAAAGAAAACACCTATGAAGCTAAAAACTATGATGAGTTTAAAGCCTATATCAAAAAGGGTGGCTATGTCGCGATGAGTATTTCTGGAGAAGAAGCTGAAATTCAAATAAAAAAGGACACTTCAGCAACAGCACGTGTCATTCCATTCGATCAAACTTTAATCACAGAAATTTGTCCAGTAACCAATCAAAAAGCGACCCAAACTGTCTGGTTCGCTCGTGCTTACTAAATTTGATATGATTAGATTAAACCGCAATTGATTTGCGGTTTTTTTATATGTCTACATCTTTTTTTCTCTTGATTTTCTTTTCAGGAACTGGATCATACTTTGGTTTAAAGAGGGGATTGCATGATAGAATACGCTTAGACGTTAAGAAAGATGCTATAATAAAATTAAAGCGATGATAACATTCTTTGGCATAAGCAGAACATGTTGGCGTATGTCTACATTTATGATTGCTATTTGGAGAGATCTCTTTTTGATACCATTCAATCATTCTAATCGCTAATTTATTCATGATTTCACCCTCCTTATTATACATCATATTTAGACTTATGTTAAATTTACGAAATTGCACCAAAACAATTTGAAGGTCTTAAAAATATGCTATAATAAAGATATAGAAAATGAAAACGATTACAGGAGGTCAAGGATGAAGGAGTATTCCACCAAAGAGATTCGCAACATTGCCATTTTAGGACATCAAGGATCAGGCAAGACGAGTATTTCTGAAGCCCTGCTATTTGCAGGCAAAGCGATTGACAAAAAGGGAGAAGTTGAACGTAAAAACACAGTTTCTGACTATTTAGTAGAAGAGCAGACGAAGCTTACTAGCCTTTCTCTATCTGTGCTACCCGTTGAATGGAAGGACTATAAGTTAAATTTCATAGATGTTCCAGGAAGTGATGAATTTGTTGGAGACCTCAGTCAAGCACTCGAAGTTGTCAAAGGTGCTGTCATCTTAATTGATGCACTTAAAGGTGTTGAAGTTGGAACTGAGCGTGTCTGGCTTGAAATTAGAAAACGCCATATTCCAGCCATTTTATATATCAATAAAATGGATAAAGAAAATGTTAAATTTGAAAAAGTATTAGAAGATATTCGCGAAAAATTAGGTAAAAAGGCTGTGCCTTTCTGCTGGCCAATCGGTAAAGAAGAAAACTTTGAGGGCTTTGTCAACGTTGTTGAAATGAAGGCTCGTATTTTTGATGGTACCGATAGCCATGATGCTCCGATTTGGGATGAAAAGAAGCCTAAAGTCGAAGAATTACACAACATGATATTAGAATCAGTTGCTGAAACATCTGAAGAACTACTAGACTTATATTTGGCAGGGGAAGAAATTCCTGAAGCTAAAGTCAAAGAAGCACTTAGAGCAGGTATTATGGAAGGTGAATTGACCCCTGTGATCGTAGGTAGTGCGACTAAGACGATTGGTGTTAGAACATTACTGAACATGCTGACAGACTATCTACCTGCACCTAATGAATTACAACCACTAATTGGTAGAGATGCAAAAACAGATCAAGAAATCACAAGAAGAACACTTGATGAAGAACCATTCTCAGCCTATGTCTTTAAGACAACAGTTGACCCATTCTTAGGGCAAGTCAATTTACTTAAGATTAACTCAGGGACTTTAAAGCTCGGTCAAGAAGTCGTTATTTCAAATCGCGGTGAAAATAAAAAGATTACCAATGTGTTCGCACCTCGTGGCAAGCAACAAATTGAATGCACGTCATTTCATGCAGGTGATATCGCTGCTGTTGCAAAAATTGAAGGTATTCAAACTGGCGATACGTTAGCAGATCCAAAGAGTCAAATCGTCTATGAGCCCGTTGCACTGCCAACGCCAATTATATATGTTGCTGTTCATCCAAAAAATAAAAATGATGAAGACAAGATATCTATGGCTTTAAATAGACTCAACCAAGAAGATCCAACCTTTGTTGTTGTCAGAAATAAAGAAACTGCACAACTTTTACTTGGTGGCATGGGCATGACCCACTTAGGCTATGTTATGGAAAGAATGAAGAACATGTTTAAAGTGGATGTCGATATCGATGAACAAAAGATTGTTTATCGTGAAACCATTAAGAAGACTGTTCAAGCCGAAGGTAAGCATAAGAAACAATCCGGTGGTGCTGGACAATTTGGTCATGTTTGGATTAAATTCGAACCAAGTCAACAACTCTTCGAATTTGCTGAAGACGTCTTTGGTGGTGCTGTACCAAGAAACTATTTCCCAGCTGTAGAAAAAGGTTTACTTGAAACCTTAGAGTCAGGTCCTCTTGCAGGATTCCCTGTCATCAATATTAAAGCAACGCTCTATGATGGTTCTTATCACCCAGTAGATTCCAATGAAATTTCTTTCAAACTCGCTGCAGCACTTGCATTCAAAGAAGCATGCAAAACTGCAATGCCTACCATCCTTGAACCGATTGTTAAGGTTGAAGTTACCGTTAAGGACCAATTTGTTGGTGATGTTATGGGCGATATGAATAAACGTCGTGGACGTGTACTTGGTATGAATCAAACTGAAGGTTTCCAAATCGTTATTGCTGAAGTTCCAGAAGCTGAAATTGTCAAATATGCCATCGATCTCAAGGCAATGACTCAAGGTAGTGGTTCATTTACACGTGAGTTCTTAAGATATGAAGAAGTCCCACACCACCTAATTGATAAAATCGTAGAAGCTTATAAAAAGTAAACTCAAACAAGCCCTCTAATATCAATTAGGAGGGCTTGTTATGCTTTGTGAACTGTGTTACCAAAAAGTGAAAACAAAAAGACATATCTATAATCTTTTTGATCCAGAAATACATCATCTTTGTGAGGCTTGTTATCAAAAATACCCTTTATTTCCTAAGGTATCTGTTTATCCCATTGAGCACTATGAACTCAGACATTATCTGATGTCATCCAAACATTATAGTCAAAACCCTAGTGCTTATATGTCAATGCTTCAAACGTATTACGTGATCTTTCTCAAGCACTATTCAAGTCATATATTCTTATATTTTGATATACTTGAAGATAATCACTTAAGTCTAATGGATTCTCTAAAGTTAGGCAATCTCTTCGTTGTCTCACTTTATGAAAATATAGAAGAAAAAGGAGAATAACTATGAAATTCGAAGTATTAGGTAAGAATGGCTTTACACCGACAGACGCGATTAAGTCTTATGCGGAAAAGAGATTCAACAAAGTTGTTTCATTCTTTGGCCCGGATGTCATCACAGAGGTACGTGTTGTCTGCAAAGTGTACAAGGACCACCACAAGATTGAAGTCACCATACCAGCCAAAGGCACAGTGCTTCGTGCAGAAGTTTCAGATCCTGACATGTATGCTGCTATTGATAAAGCAAACGATAAACTCGTTGCACAAATTAGAAAGCATAAAGATAAGCTCAAGAATAATCTCGAAAAAGAAGGCATTAAGCAAGCTTACAGCCAAGAATTTGATGCAGAATCATTAGAAAAAGATATCCTAGCAAGTCAACTCGTCAAGAGTAAGAAGGTTGAATTAAAGCCTATGACCTCAGAAGAAGCCATCTCAGCGATGGAACTCTCTGGACATGACTTCTATGTTTATTTAGATAAAGAAACATTTAGAACCAATGTGGTTTATCGTAGAGACGATGGCGATTATGCCATCATTGAGACACAACCTTTATAAGGAAGCGCGAGCTTCCTTTTTTTAATCCAACAAAAAAAGCAGAGAATATCTGCTTTTATGTTTGCTTTTGATTTAAGCTTTTTGATAAAGCTTTTCAACTTCTGTCCAATTGACAATGCTCCAAAATGCAGAAACATAATCAGGACGGCGGTTTTGATAATTGAGATAATACGCATGTTCCCAAACATCTAAACCTAAGATAGGTGTACCTTCAGCAAGTGGCGTATCTTGATTTGCTGTGGACAAGACCTTTAGGCTCTTATCTGGTAAAACAATGAGCCAAGCCCAACCACTACCAAATCTTGTTTTAGCTGCATTTCCGAAAGCTTCCTTAAAGGCTTCAAATGACCCAAAAGCCTTGTTAATCGCATTTAATAATGCACCTTGTGGCGTTTGTCCGCTGTTAACTTTTAGAAGTGACCAGAAGAATGTGTGATTAAAGTGTCCACCACCATTGTTTTGAACAGCTGTGCGAATATCTGCTGGAACCTTTGTAAGATCCTTAAGCATTTCTTCAAGTGAAAGTTTAAATTCAGGATGCTTTTCTAAAGCAGCATTTAAGTTTGTAACATAAGCGTTGTGATGCTTAGAGTAATGGATTTCCATGGTTCTTGCATCAATAAAGGGTTCTAATGCATCGTATGCATACCCGAGTTTTGGTAATTCGTAAGACATGATATACCTCCTAGATTTTATACCTTTATCATACCTCTAATTGGATTATATTTCAAATGTTACGCCTAATTAGTTTAAAAAAAGTCTAAATTGATAGACTTAAACTTTTTTTAAAAAGGATTCGATTTTTTGTTCATCAATATCGATATACATCGTTTGATGTTGTTTATAGGTCACTTTGAAACCCGGTAGTCCAGAAATCTTTTTAATATACTTTATTTGAGTGTAATCTACAGGAATTGATGACGAATATCTCATACTCGAATAATAAGCTGCAAGCATACAAGCTTTTCTTAATATGTGTTCATTTAGGTGCTTAGCAGTCACAATAACATGGGCACCAGCAGCATCCTTCACATGGAACCAATAATGTTCTTTTTGGGCAAGTTCATGCGTTAAGTATTCGTTTTGAATATTGTTTTTCCCAATATAATAAAAGTAATCTTGTTCGTCAAGTTTTAATATGTTTGGTTTGGCAGACTTATGTTTTGATGAATATTTTTGCTGCTTCATCCCCTTAAAACCATAATGTGATAGTTCTGTTTCTATTTCTTTGAGTTGATCAGCTGTTGCTAGGGAAATATAGGTTTTCATTTCAATAAAGTAGGTAAGCAAATCTTGATTATCTTTTTGTTGAATTTGGATATGCTCAATCCCACGCTTTGATTTTTGATATGTTTTATATAAGTGTTGTGCATTTTCACTCAGTGATTTTGTAGAATCGAGCATGATCTTAAATCCGTTAATTTCGATATCTGATCTTTTTTCTTTTAAATCGATACCAAGTTGATAAATCAAATCTGCATGTTGTTTTGCAGATAACCCCTCATGGGCTTCATCTAACAAAAGTTCAAGCTGTGTAGCTTTCTTCTCATATTTTTTGATTTGCTTTTCTATAAACTGCTGATGTGAAAAAAATGTATTTTTACTCGTTGTATGGTCATCATCCATCATCAATGATAAGGTTGGATAAGTTTTTTTCTCATGAGTTGGATCAAATAAATCAAATACATAATCTTTCTTTAAAGTGAGATCACGTGTAGGATTCACTAAAATCTGAGATATTTCTACGGGGTGCTCACAAAGATAGTTTGCAAGTAACGTAGAAATCCCCATGTAATGATTAACTAAATGCTTTGGGGATTCTAAATCAAAAAGTTTCATTTCAGTAAAAGGTTTCTTATCGCTAGGAAAATATTCAAAATGTGCTTGTGGAAGTAATTGTCTACCTTCTTCAAAAAACATTTTTTTAAAGGTATCAATGATGATCATATCTTTGATGAGCAATAAATTCGAATGTTTTCCCATTGCTTCAAAAATGAGCACTTTTGGAATTGGACCATCGATAAAATCATAAACTGTAAAGTGTAGTTCAATCACACGGTCTGTTTGATATTGTTTGACTTGATCTAAAATAGCGCCTTCAAGATGTTTCTTCAAGGTTTGTAAAAATTGTGAAGTTGCTTGGCCTTGTGTATGTTTTTTTGTTAAGTGAAGTCCAAATTTGCTAGGACTTAAATTTAAGAGTAGATATTTTCTTTCACCTCTTAGGTAAACAACAAAAAGAAAGGCTTGATCATCTACTTGATAGATTTTTTCAAGTCTTGATTTAGCGACCTCAACATTGAGTTCTTGGATTAAATGATAGATAAAAAAACCGTCAAATGTCATTTTCCACCTCTTGTCTATTTTATCATAATTTTAAGGATAAGTTTTTCCTGTAAGCGCTATTCTTTTCCAAATAACTTCAAATCTATTTACACACCCAGTGCTTTCATATATAATAGATAATAATGTCAAGCATGAAGGAGGCGCAACATGAAACTAAATGAACGCGGTTTACTTGTCGTACTCTCTGGCCCATCTGGTGTTGGTAAGGGTACTGTCAGAAGAGCGCTGTTTCAAATGCCACATCATGATCTTGTCTATTCTGTTTCCATGACAACTAGACCTCCAAGACCTGGTGAAGTGGATGGCGTTGACTATTATTTTGTTGATAAAGAGACATTTTTAAGACGCATTCAAGAAGGGAAATTTCTTGAATGGGCTGAATTTGTTGGTAATTACTATGGGACGCCAAAAGACAAAGTAGAAGAACAACTTGACAATGGCAAAGAAGTTGTGTTAGAAATTGAAGTAGAAGGTGCACTTCAGGTGAGAAAACAAATGAAGGATGCAGTCTTTATCTTCTTAGTGCCACCTGGAAAAAAGGCACTTTATGAGCGTTTAAAAAATCGGGGTACAGATGCACCTGAAGTGATTGATAAACGGATGAAAAAAGCAGAATCTGAGTTTTTACTTGCACATAAGTATGATTACATAGTCGTTAATGACGAAGTCAATAACGCTGCAGATCGGATTATGGCCATCATTCGCGCTGAACATGCGAAAACAGAAAGAACTATTCATAATTACATTAAGATGTTAGGAGAAAAATAACAAATGACAAAAAATAAAGACGGTATGCGCTATCCATCCATCGATAAGCTCTTATCAAAAATCGATTCAAAATATAAGTTAGTCTATGCAGCAAGCAAAGTTGCACACATCATTGAAACAGAAAAACTGAAAGTCGAAGACACACAATGCGTCAAAAGTGTTGGCGTCGCATTAGAAGAAATTTTAAACGACAAAGTTAAAATCAATTTCGAATCTTAATAAAGCGAGCCATCGCTTTATTTTTTTCTCAGGGCATCAACGATTTTTTGCAGTTATGATACAATAAATATGGTGATTGTTTTGAATTTAAAAGATAAGATTGCTTTACTCCCTACAGAACCAGGATGTTACTTGATGCGAAATGAAGAAGATCAAGTGATTTATGTCGGTAAGGCAAAGAACTTAAAAAATCGTGTAAAATCCTATTTTACAGGCGCACATAATGAGAAAACGACACGACTCGTTTCTGAGATTCGTGATTTTTCTTATGTATTAACCAATAGTGAACATGAATCCTTAATTTTAGAAATCAATTTAATCAAGCAATATTTACCTAGATATAACATTAGACTTGTGGATGATAAGACTTATCCCTATATTGAAATCACAGATGAAGCTTATCCCAAATTAGAAGTTGTTCGGCAAAAAGACCTGATTAAAGGTAAAGTTTTTGGACCCTATCCCAATGTCTATGGTGCACGTGAGACAGTACGACTACTTAACCGTCTATATCCTTTAAGAAAATGTGAATCACTACCTAAAAAGGCATGTCTTTATTACCACATCGGGCAATGTCTAGCCCCTTGTATTCATAAAGATGTTGATTACAAGGATACTATCTCTGAAATTCAGAAATTTTTAAAAGGTGACACGAAGGACGTCTTAAAGCGTCTAGAAGAAGAAATGGCGAAAGCGAGTGAAGATTTAGCCTACGAGAAAGCTATTGAGTTTCGTGATATGATTCTACATATCGAATCCACCACAGAAAAGCAAATTATTAATTTGAATGACTTTAAAGATAGAGATGCCATAAGTTTTGCATTTAGCAAAGATGACATCTCATTGCAGATTTTAATGATGCGTTCTGGGAAAATCATTGATCATCATCAAATTGTGTTTTCCTATGTCGGTGATGTGATGGATGCTGTATTATCCTATCTCCAGCAATTTTATGAAGATCATATGCCAGATGAACTCATATTCAGTGAACGTTTCAATTGGCTAGATATCGAACCTCATTTTGGCAAAAAAGCTTTAATTCCTCAAAAAGGGGATAAGAAGAAATTAACTGATCTCGCCTCTAAAAATGCAGATTACGATTTAGAGCATCATTATATGCTTTATCGTCATAAAGAGGAAACCAAGCAAAAAGCACTAGATGATTTATCAGAATTAATCCATCATCAAGTACGACATATCGAGATTTTTGATAATGCGCAGCTTTTTGGTACTGCACCCATCTCTGCCCTTGTGGTTTATAAAGATGGCGCATTTGATAAGAAAAGTTACCGAAAGTATCATCTTCAAACGACAACCAATGATGATTATCAAGCCATGAAAGAAGTGACATATCGTAGGTATCAAAAATTACTCGTTGAACAAGGTGTTTTTCCAGATTTAATCTTAGTCGATGGTGGTAAAGGACAGCTTAATGCTGCACAAGAAGTGTTAAATGATTTGGGACTTAACATCAAAATTGCAGGTCTTAAGAAAAACCAAAAACACACACTTGAAGCATTAGTCTATCAAAATCAAGTCATGCCATTACTTAAGCAAAGTGAGATTTATAAGTTTTTAATTAAACTCTCAGAAGAGGTCCATCGGTTTGCGATTGATTTCCATAGAAAAACGAGAGATAAACAATCAATAAAATCTCCACTAGATGATATTCCTGGCATAGGAGATAAAAGAAAAAAGGCCATATTAAGCCATTTTAAGAGCATTGAAGACATAAAGGAAGCGAGCCTTGAAACCTTAAAATCATTAGGGATACCAGAGTCTATCGCTACCAAGATTAAAGAAGGTTTAAAATGAAGAAAATCATACATAGCATTGACGACAAACATAAAGTTTTTTATATGATCTATGGGGGAAAAAAGATTGGGTTTTATTTGACCAATAAACTTTCAAAAACCTTCTTTCAGTTTTTAGAAAAGGGGGTTCTTGTTGATTTTGAAATAGCGCCAAAACAAAAAAAGATTGGACATCTAAAGTACTATCAAGTCGCCCATTTTAATCAAATTGTCTCGCTCAATCCTTATATTGTTCATTATGATTTAGTTAAGCTTCGCTCAGAAATGAGAGAAGTGCTTACCCAAAATGTTTATTATCTCTTCATTGATTTTGAGATGACCATGCCTGGGTATCACGATTTAGACTTTAAACCTGAAATTATTCAGGCAGGTTATGTATTATCCGAAGCAAAAGGGCAAATTATCCATCAAGATGGGTATTATGTGTTACCCAAAGAAAAAAGAACGCTCACGAAACGTACCAAGAAATTTTTAAATCTTGATGAAGAAGTTTTCTTTCAAACCGCAATGCCTTATGATCACTTTCATCAAAAGCTTGAAACAATCATCAAAACCTATCACCCCAAATTTGTCGTTTGGGGAAAAAATGATTTAACAGCACTGGAAGACTCCTATATCATCCATCAAGCAAAAAAACTCACAGAAGATAGTGATTTTATCGATTTACTTAAACTGCATAAGGATTATTATAATTTAAAAGATGATTTAGGTTTGTTTAAAGCCTATAAAACCTATTATCAAGTGGATTATGAGCAATCTCATGATGCCATTGATGATGCATTAGTCACCAAATATGTATTTGATGCGTTCTTAGATTATATGTAGTAAAAAAAGAGCTTAGTTTTGCAAAAACTAGGCTCTTATACTTTATTTAAGATCGACAACGATGGGTATCACTAAAGGTTTTCTTTGAGTTAAATCAAAGATTCTTTGATTTAAATGATCAATAACGGCTTGTTTTAAGTTAAGCTCATTAAACATTTTTTTAGCAAGTTCTTGATTAGCAATTTTCTTAGCCTCGTTGGCTAAAGAAGTTGTTATTTCTTCATTGCCTTTCATATAAATGAACCCTCTAGAAATAATAGTTGGATCATTGACTAATTTCTTTGTTTGTGAATTAATTGAAAGCACTACAGAGAACAATCCTTCTTCAGAAAGCAGTTTTCTTTCTTTAATGACTGTGCTTCCGATATCACCAATACCTGTACCATCAATATAGACTTCACCAAAGGTCACTTGACCAGCAAGGCGAATCGAATTTGAAGTTATGGCAGCCACATCACCATTATCCATAATCAAAATGTTTTCCGAAAGAACACCACAATCAATAGCGAGTTCTTTATGATGCTTGAGCATGCGATGCTCACCATGCATTGGAATGAACATTTTAGGCTTAACTAAACTTAAAACCAGTTTTAAGTCATGTTGTGCACCATGACCTGATGTATGCGTATCTGCTAAAGGACCATGTGTAATGACATCAACGTCAAGTCTAAAGAGCTTATTAATGGTTCGATTGACACCTTCTTGGTTCCCTGGAATCGGTGAAGAAGAGAAGATGACCGTATCACCTGGCATCGCTTTAACTTGACGATGATTCCCATTCGCAATACGACTGAGTGCAGCTAAAGGTTCACCTTGAGAACCTGTAACTAAAATCGTTAATTCATGGGCTTTAAGTTTATTAACATTTTCACCTGAGACAATCGTTTCTTTAGGGGCTTTAATATATCCGGTCTGCATACCTACTTCAATTGCACGTTCCATGCTTCGACCAAAAACAGCAACTTTTCTACCATTTAATACTGAGGCTTCTATGATTTGTTGGATTCGATACATGTTGGATGCAAAGGTTGCGATAATGATACGACCCGGCATTCTCGAAAACAGTTCATTAATCGATTTTCCGATTTTAGAATCAGAGGGAATGATTTCATCACGTTCTGCATTGGTCGAATCTGAGAGCATACAAAGCACACCTTCACTACCAATAGCTGCTAGTTTATCATATTCTGCAGGGGGTCCAACAGGAGTAAAATCGATTTTAAAGTCACCTGTATGAAATAAGATACCTTGAGGTGTTCTAAAGACGAAACCAAACATATCTGGAATTGAGTGATTCATACGAATAAATGAAAGCTCAACGTCTTTAAAGGTATATTTATAATAGCTTTTGTACTCTTCAATTGGTGGCGATTTCACATCAGAGTGTTCCATCAATTTATATTCAATCATATCGACAGCAATACCAGATGCATAAATTTTTGGAATATGAACCTTCTTTAGAAGATAAGGAATACCACCAATATGATCTTCATGGGCATGGGTAATAAAAAGACCGACGATACGCTCTTGGTTTTCAACCAAATAGGTGTAATCAGGTATGACATAGTCGATGCCAAGAAGATGTTCATCAGGAAAAAGAATGCCAGCATCGACAATAAAGATCTGATCTTCTATTTCATAGATGTATGTATTTTTACCAACTTCACCGAGTCCACCTAATGCAAAAATGCCGAGTTCACCGGTATTAAGTAGCGGATTTTTCATCTCTTTATCCTCCAGCAACGTTAATTTCATTACTATTGTATAATAAAATATTGAAAAATGATAGTACAATACTTGTTATGTTATAATATTTTTAAGAGGTGCACCATGAAAACTTTAATCATTTTTGATGTCGATAATACTTTATATAACAACTCACTTGGTGCCATTCCATCTCAAACTGAAAAACTTCTTAAAGAACTTTTTCAAAATCAAGAGATCATTTTAGGACTAGCTACAGGTAGAGGACTTAAGAAACTAGAAATTATTCAAGACATCTTACCCTTATTCACTTACAAAATCTTAATTAATGGTGCTGTCGTTCTGAAAAAAGATGAAATCATTTATGAAGAACCGATTAAGACACAAGACATCCTTGAAGTGTTAGATATAACAGCTCAATATGCGTTTAATTTAGGGATGGTAGGCATAAACGATGAGGCAGTCAATTATTGGGACGATCGCGTTAGCTATGGCATGAAAGCCCTGCGGGGTATATTTCCAAAAGTTGATCCCGATTTTTATTTAAGCAACCATGTTTACCAATTATGGATGTTTTCAGAAAAAGAAGAAGATTTGCTCAAAATTGCTACAAAAATTGATAAGTTTAGAGTCTATCCTTGGCACAAAGGTGGTGCGGACTTTGTATATCCTCACATCAACAAAGCTTTTGGTATTCAAAAAGCCATGGCACATGAAGGACCTTTGCGTTTGATATGTGTCGGTGATGGCGCTAATGATATTCAAATGATTGAAATGGCCGACATTGGTATCGCTATGGATAATACCAGATTTAATGAGCTTAAAGAAAAAGCCGATCATATTGCTCCTCATATCAAGGAAGATCAGCTTTACGAATTTTTTAAATCGATTCATCTCGTTTAGGTCTTAATTTATCTTGAACATCCTTAATGATTTCTTTTGGAACATAAGGAGAAATATCAGCATGATGAACAATAAGCTCTTTAATGGCTGATGAGGAAACAAAGTGATTTCTAGAAGATGGAAATAAAATAATGGTTTCAATGTTTCGGTTTAAATTACGGTTAAACTGATAAAGTGCGTACTCATTTTCATAATCAGGAATATTTCTCAACCCACGAATCATCAGTTCAATATCATTTTTCATGGCATATCTGACGACTAAATCCGTCGTTGATGTGACAACGATATTTGGAATATCGAGTGTTACGCGCTGTATCATGTCAATGCGTTCTTCAGTTGAAAATGTTGGAATTTTCTTATAATTATCTGCAACCACCACATGAAGTTCATCAACAAATCTTGCTGCGCGTTTGATAATATCTAAATGGCCAATCGTTAGAGGGTCAAATGTACCAGGATAAACTGCTTTTTTCATATCATTACCTCGCTTTAATTTTAGTATAACATTAATCCAAACAATTGTATAAAAAAGGAGAATCATTATGAACGTTTATCGCAAAAGTCTTTTCATCCAGTTTTTACTTTTTATTGTTTTTATTGTGATGGGGGCAAATCTCATCATCATGTACTACTTAAGAGAGTCTATGCCTTGGTTGAGCTTTATTTTCTTTGGGTTATTAGTTTTCTTTGGTATATTTGGTTTTATCTATTATCGTAAGCCAGATCAAAGAATTTGCGTGATTACACCTAAAGAAATGAACACCATTAAAATCTTACTCTATGTTTATTTTGGTATTTACTTGCTGAATATGATACTCTCAGGAGTCACATGGATTCATCAAGAAATTTTAGCCATTTTATCAGGTATTGCCTTGATGGGTGTTGCAAGTTATGGCACATTCATCCAGTATAAAATATTAAAAATCAAATAACTAAGGGAGATGAATCAAATGAAAACTTTAACAGATGTCTTTGTGTTATCCAATGGTGTCAAAATGCCAAAAATTGGACTTGGAACTTGGCAAATTGCAGACGGAGATGATTGCTATAATTCTGTACGCTATGCTCTTAAACATGGATACCGACATATCGATACAGCAGCAGCTTATCGAAATGAAAAATCGGTTGGTAAAGCCATTAGGGATTCAGGTGTTCCACGTGAAGAAATTTTTGTCACCTCTAAACTTCAATCCCATATTAAAACTTATGAAGGTGCACTTGAAGCATTTGAACAAACCATGAAGGAACTCGAATTTGATTATTTGGATTTATATCTAATCCATGCACCATGGCCATGGAATGAAATTGGTAAAGATTGTAAGGCTGGAAATATTGAAGCATGGAAAGCGTTTGAAAAGATTTATAAAGACGGTAGAGTCCGTGCCATTGGTGTTTCAAACTTCAATGTTGATGATTTAGAGAATGTGATTAAAAATACAGAAATTATCCCACATGTCAATCAAATTTCTTTTTTCATCGGTAATAATCAAGAAGAAACACATCATTACTGCAAATCAAAGAACATTTTAGTTGAAGCCTATTCACCGCTTGCCATTGGGTTTGCCCTTTCTAATCCACATATCATGGATATGGCGAAGAAATACAACAAGACACCTGCCCAAATCTGTATTCGATATTGTATTGAAAAAGGAACCGCACCACTTCCAAAATCGACACATGAAAACCGAATTATTGAAAATGCTTCAGTTGATTTTGAAATCTCTAGTGAAGATGTCTTATTCTTAGATGGTATCAAAGACGATCCGAGACGTTGGTCATAAGAAAAAAGAGCTCAGTTGAACTGGGCTCTATTTTTTATGCTTGTTGACAAGATTCACAATACCCATATACAGTCATATCATGATGGGTAATCTTAAAATGGTTTTTTGCTGCGATATCTTCAGCGATATGATCTAAGTGACAATCAAGTTCAAACATCTTTTGACATCCTAAGCAAATCATGTAGTGATGATGATCTGCTTGATTGATATAATAAAAAGCGGTATTTTTCATTGTGCTTTTTGAAACAAGACCTTGTAAGAAGAAAGTATCGAGTGTTCGATAAACAGTCGATAGATTGAGTGTTTGATCTTGAATTTCGTGATGAATCATTTCAGCACTTTGTGGTTTTTTTGACCTATTTAATACTTCTAGAATCATTTTTCTTTGATTGGTCATACGCATGGTTATTTACCTCCTAATCAGTGGTTTAATGATCAATGTCGTGATTAAGACGATGGCATAAAGCATCACGATGGTTGAACCAACAGGTATTTCTAAGGGATGAGCAATCATGATTCCAGTAATGACAATCACTAATGAAGACATGATGCCAATCATTAAAGTGTCTTTAAAGCTTTTCGTAAGTTGACTTGAGATGACAGAAGGGAAGATGACTAATGCGGATATGAGAAGCGTACCAATGGTTCTTACGCCGATGACAATAAAGAATGCGGTCAACAGCGAAAGTAGATACCCAAGCAGTTGAACAGGCACTTTAGAAAATTTCGCATAAGTTTCATCATAAGTGATTAAGAAGAGCTTGCGATAAAAGAAAACAACAAATAATGCAATTAATACTGTAATGAATAAGGATAAGATGAGATCAGCGATGGTTGCTGTGAAAATATTACCTACCAGCATACTTTCAATTGATATTGAAAATCCTTGTCCCTTTTTAATCAAAATCAACCCTAAAGCAAATGAAACCGATGAGACTAAACCAATGGCAGCATCACCATTAATGGTTTTTGTTGTCGCTAAATATTTAATGAGTAATGAAGCTACCATCACAAAAGGTATCGCAACCCATAACGGTTGATTCGATAATAAAACGCCAAGAACAATACCAGCAAAACTAACATGGGCGAGACCATCAGAAATCATGGCTTGTTGGTTTAACACCAAGTAAGGCGATAAAAGAGATGCAGAAATCGCGAGTGCAACCCCGATAATCAAAGCATGCTGCACAAATTCATAGGATAAGAATTCAATCATGATGATGCCCCCTATGCTCAAAATGGTGGAAATCATGATATGTTCCAAAGAATTTAATCTTCTGATCCACATACATGATTAAGCAATTATCTTTAACAGCATCCGTTAAATCATGCGTGACATGGATAATGGTAGTGCCTTTTTCTTGTTGAAGATCATATAATAAATGATAAAATTTTTCTCTAAAACTTGGATCGAGAGCTGATGTCGGTTCATCTAAAATCAGTAAATCTGGATTTGAGATTAAAGCTCGAATCAGATAAACACGTTGCTGTTGTCCACCTGAAAGATAAGTCATACTTTCCTGATAAAGATGTGAAATCTCCATGATGTCAAGCCATTTTTTTACCAAATCACAATCTTCTTTTGTTGGAATGAGTCTTTGTTTTTTCATACCACTATAAATAACTTCTCTAACTGTCATCGGAAAGTTTGTCTTACTGCTTAGTTTTTGGGGTAAATAGCCCATATGAACAGATGCTATATCAATCATGCCTTCAGTGGGCTTTAATAATCCTGTCAGAAGCTTCACTAAAGTCGTTTTTCCGCTACCATTAGGACCCACAATATGCAGAAAATCACCTTTATTAACTTCAAAGGTGATATGATTTAAAACATTGAATTTTCCAAAAGATACTGAAACATTTTGATACCTAATCATACTGTGGTTTGAAAAGCTCCTAAGGCAATCTTCAAGTGATCGAAATTTCGACTTAAAAGATCATAATAAGAGACTCCTGCCTCCATTTCACTTCGACTGATATTATGGTAACCATGTAATTCTAACAAAGTTAATGAATATTGATGACTGTTTTGAAGTTCTGTCTTAATCCGGTTAGCTGCTTTTGGCTCAACCAGTTCTTCGATAAATAGATATTGGGTACCTGAAGATAACACTTGATTGATAAATGATGTAAGTTCAGCACTTGTTAAATCAGCATCAGGTTTAAAATTTTCAAATAGAGAAACAATCTCGATATGAAATCGATCAGCAAAGGCACCTAATGCGTTGTGACCTGCGAAAAAGATGGTTGAGTCTTGATATGCTGGTAATTGGAAGAACGCATCAATTTCTTCATGAAGTTCTTCAATCTCATGAATATAATCATGTGCATTAGCCTCATAAAAGGCCTGATTTTCTGGATCAATTTCAATAATTTTTTCTAATATCGCTTCAATCAGTTGAATGGCAATGAGTGGATCTGTCCAAAAATGTAGGTCGTGGTCATGATCGTGATCATCATCTTCAGCTGAGAGCTGATGTGTTTGTTTATATTGTGTTTCATGATGATGGTCATGTTCGACTTCATCAAAAGATTCTGATAAATTGAGGACAATCGTATTTTTCCCACCGATTGTATCAGGATTTTTAATCCAAGTATCAATCTCTAAACTGGTGAAAATAAACAGTTTAGCTTCTTTGATTGCGACCATATCTCTACTGGTTGCTTCATAATCATGAATTTCTGCTCCAGGTGGAATCAGTAAACTGACAGTCATTTTATCACCAACAATTTGTCTAGCAAAATCATACTGTGGAAACATTGTTGTGACAATGTCAGCCTTTTTGTCATTTGTACATGCACTCAAAGTAATCACTGTGAGCAAGATTAAAATTAAAGTTGCAAATCGTTTCATTAATATCTCTCCTTATTTGCGAATCATTTGCATTTACATTATAGCATATCGTTTTCTTTTTGCAAATCGTTCGCAATTAAAAAATAAAATGATGAAAAAAAAGCATGAATAAATTGAATTTATCTTGCATTCTATGTTATAATTAAGGCCTAACATGAGTGGGATGATGATTTCCACTCATTTTCTTGAGGTCCAAATGAATATTGAAAAAATTAAAGAAAAATTAATCCCAATCTTAAAGCGCTCTGATTTAGAAATATACTCGATAAGAACTAAAAAAGAGTATGGAGAAAAGATATTAGAAATTCTCATTGATGTTGAAACTATGGATATCAACCTTTTAGAAAAGATTCATCTTGAGTTTGCTGAGCAGCTCACAGATGATGAACTTGATCCAGACTACTTTTTAGAGCTCTCATCTTTAGGTGCAGAAAGACCACTCAAAACCAAAGAAGATCTTTTAAAAGCAGTAGGGAAATACATCTATTTGGTATCACCACAGTTTAAAGGTAGCGGCACACTCAAAGCCTTTGAAAATAACATCTTGTTTTTAGAGATTAATGACAAAAGTAAGTTAAAAATGATTGAAATAAAGTTTGATGACGCAAGTAAAATGCGCACATCAGTTAAGTTATAGGAGGATATCATGATCAGTAAAGAATTTTTTAAAAACATTGAACTTGTTGCAGAGGAAAAAGAACTCACACATGAGCAAGTTTTAGAAGCCTTTGTTCAAGGGATGATTGCAGGCTGTAAGAAAGCACATGATGTGCGTTCATGCCGTGTTGAAATCAAAGAAGAAAAAAGTGAAATCAACGTATACACGCAACATTTAGTGGTTGAAGAATACTCGATGGATGCAGATAAAAATTACACCCAACTTTTACTTGAAGAAGCGAAGCAAATCAACTCTCGTGCCAAAGTCGGTGATGTCATTGAACAAAAGATTGATCCAAAAGATTTTGGACATTTTGCTGTTCGCGATTTCAAGAGTAGACTCAATGAAACACTGATTACCATGCAAAAGGAAAATTTATACAAGCATTTTAAGAAGTTTGAACATGAGATGATTACAGCACGTGTCATTGATGTTGCAGATGATCATTACCGATTAGATATTGGTAAAGATTTAACAACGTTACTCCCTAAAAAAGAAGCACTTCCAAAAGATAACTTCCATGTAGGCGATTATGTCAGAGTCTACGTGTCTGATGTTGAAATGAAGACAAAATGGCCAAAAGTATTTGTCAGCCGTTCTCATTCATCCCTCATCATTCGTCTTTTAGAAAGTTTTATTCCAGAAATCAAAGATGGTATCATTGAAGTCATGGGTATTTCTAGAGACCCAGGTGATCGCTCTAAAATCGGTGTTAAATCCAATGATCCAAGAGTTGACCCTATTGGGGCATGTGTTGGTGAAGGTGGATCGCGTATCCGTGAAATCGTTAAAGCATTAAGCGACGAAAAAATTGATTTATTTAGATGGAGCGACAACGAAAAAGAACTGATTGCCAATGCATTACAACCTGCAGAAGTCATCGCAGTCACTAGAGTCAATCCAAAAGATAAGAATGCACTCGCGATTGTTCCTGATGATCAACTCTCACTTGCCATTGGTAAACTTGGGCAAAATGTTAAACTTGCTGTTCAAGCTTGCGGTTGGAGCATTGACATTAAGTCAGAAACCATGGCTCAAGGTGAAGGTATTCTCTATTAAGAGTCTACAGGTGAGGTAATAACATGAACAAAGTAAAGAAAGTTCCCTTAAGAACCTGTGTGGTGACCAAAGAAGTTTTACCTAAAAAAGATCTGATTCGAATTGCTGCAACCAAAGAAGGTTTAGTTTCTGTTGATCTTAAAGGCAAAGCTCCTGGCCGTGGGGCATATATCAAGAATTCTGAAGAAGCGATTTTATTGGCTAAAAAATCAAAGGCATTAGATCGTAAGCTTGAAGTTTCGGTCCCAGAATCGATTTACGAGGAGTTGCTTAAACTTGTCAATCACTAATACCTTAGGATTAGCACTTCGTGCTAGAAAAGTTACAGTGGGCACGGATATAACCATCACTGCGCTTAGAAATGGTAAACTATATTTAATTCTGCTAGCAACAGATGCATCACACACAACTAAAAAGAAAGTCTATGATAAAGCAAAAACGTATCAAGTTGAAGTCATAGAAGAGTTAAAGTCATTTGAGATTTCAAATGCATTAGGCAAAGAAGACATCAAGGTTATTGGAATATCCGACAAGGGATTCAGTCAATTATTGATGGATCAAAGAAGGAAGTGATTATATGCCTATCAACAAGAAGTTCCCGAAAAGTAATACAAACAAAAAATTTGGCAGCGATAATAGAAGTGAAGACTTTAAAACAAAACCAGGATTCAAGAAACCATCAAGTCCTAAAAAAGAAAACAAACCTGTTGGAGAAAAGATTTTTATCTACAGACCTGACATGAATGTTGCTCAGGTTGCTGAAGGGTTATCATTAACCAACGCATCGATGATTAAAAAACTGATGCAACTTGGTTTAATGGCAAGTGTGAATCAAATCATTGATCGCGACACCATCGAAGTTATCGCATTAGACGAAGGATTTAAAGTTCAAGATGAAGTCATTACTGACGTGACACGTTATGATGAAATGTCGATTAATGATGATCCAAAAGATATGGTCAAAAGACCACCAATCGTCACAGTTATGGGTCACGTCGACCATGGTAAGACAACCCTACTTGATGCCATTCGTAAATCCAGAGTGGTTGAAGGTGAAGCAGGTGGAATTACACAACACATTGGTGCCTATCAAGTCATGAGAGGCACAGATGCCATTACCTTCATCGATACGCCAGGTCATGCTGCATTTACTGAAATGCGTGCACGTGGTGCAAAAGTAACCGATATCGTTGTTTTAGTGGTTGCAGCCGATGATGGTGTGATGCCTCAAACTATTGAAGCCTTAGACCATGCAAAAGCAGCTAAAGTACCGATTGTTGTTGCAGTTAACAAAATGGATAAGCAATCAGCAAATCCAGACCGTGTGATGACTGAACTTGCTGAACAAGGTCTCATTCCAGAAGCATGGGGTGGAAAAGTTCCCTTTGTTCAAGTTTCAGCACTTAAGAAAATGGGTATTGAAGAACTATTAGATGTCATTTTACTGATTAGCGAAATCGATGAATTTAAAGCAAACCCCAATCGTTTAGCTAAAGGTACAGTCATTGAAGCATCTTTAGATAAAGGGAGAGGACCTGTTGCAACCTTAATCGTTGAAACAGGAACGCTACATGTTGGTGATTATATCGTCATCGGTAACACTTATGGTAAGGTCAGAACCATGCAAGATGATTTAAAGAAACGTTATGATCGCGCACTACCCTCACAACCGATTGAAGTGACTGGCCTTAATGAAGTACCACAAGCCGGTGATATCTTCATGGCATTTGATGATGAAAGAGTAACCAAGCAAATTGCTTCAGAGCGTCAATCTAGAGTCAAAGATTCTGAAGTAAAAGCTGTTAAGAAAACATCTTTAGATTCAATGTTTGGTGAAATAGAAAGTACTGAAAAGGAACTCAATATTATCATTAAAGGTGATGTTCAAGGTTCTATTGAAGCATTAAAGCATTTATTAGAAAAGATTAATATTGATGGATTTCATGTCAATGTTGTCCGCTCATCTGTTGGGGCAATCACTGAAAGTGATGTCACACTTGCCAATGCATCTAAAGCGATTTTAATTGGATTTAATGTTCGCCCCACAGCTGCTGTTAAACAAGCTGCAGACTCCGTAGGTGTTGAAATTAGACTTTATAACATCATTTACCGCGTTGCTGAAGATATTGAAGCTGCACTCAAAGGCATGCTTGCACCGACATTTGAAGAAATTGTTACAGGTCAAGCTGAAGTCAGAGAAACATTCAAAGTATCAAAAGTTGGAACCATTGCTGGATGTTATGTAACCGATGGTGTTATCAAACGTGATGCATTAGTTAGAGTTCTTAGAAATGGTATTGTTGCTTATGAAGGCAAACTCGCATCACTTAAACGTTTCAAAGATGATGTGAAAGAAGTCAAGTTTGGATATGAATGTGGTCTTTCGATTGAAAACTTCAACGACCTTAAGATTGGAGATATCATCGAAGCATCACAAATGAAAGAAGTCGAGGTGGATTAGTATGTCAATTACAACAGAACGTCTTGCAAGTTTAATTCAAAGAGAACTTGCATCCATTGTGAATTTAGAAGTGAAAGATAAGAGCTTTGGATACATTAACTTAACTGAAGTTAAAGTCACCAAAGATTTATCGTTTGCAACCGTTTATTACACCATTTTGTCAGATGATCCTAAAGTGATTGAGCGCGCTAAAGAAGCGATTGAACAAAGTAAAGTGACTATTCGTATGGAACTTGCTAAGAAAATTAAAAACATTAGAAAGATTCCTGAATTGATTTTCAAATATGATGAAGCACTTGCCTATGGCAACCATATTGATAAAATCCTTAAAACAATAAAGTAACTTCGGTTACTTTTTTTGTCATCTCATACGTTATAATAGTTTTAAAGGTGGGTATATGTTCGCAAAAATCATTATAGATATTAGACATGAAGAAGTTAATCAAACCTATGATTACATCATCCCTGAAGCATTTAAGGGCTTTTTGGTGCGTGGCATGCGTGTTTTAGTTCCCTTTGGTGCCCAAGAGCGTCTTGGATTTGTTATCGAAATCATAGAATCAAGTTTAGATGCAACCAAACCCATTATTGATGTTTTAGATGTTGTACCGACCATTGATGATGAGCTTTTTATGATGATTGAATACATGAAAAACGAAGCACCAAACATCATCAGTAGTCTTTTTCATACGGTTGTTCCAAGTGAACTCTTCTTAAACTATCAAAAAGAAGTTCATATTCTTAAAGATTCATATATACCTGATGATTTAAGACCCATGTTTAATAAAGCAGGGATTTGGAAGCTTAAACAAAAAGATCAGATCTATTATCATCGTCTTAAACGATTAAAAGATCAAGAAATCATTGGCATTAAGAAAATCATCAAACAAAAAGAATCAACCAAAATGGTGACAGCTTATGAACTCAATCCTAACCATAAGTATCAAAAAGTATCGAGTTATCAACATATTATAGATCTATTTGGTCATGGTCTGAGTGTATCTCGAGCATCACTTTTAGAAAATGGTGTATCAATATCAGCATTAAACACATTATCTAAACATCAAGTCATAATCCCTATTGACGTAGAAAAAAATCGCGAAGTTTCACACATTTTTGAGCTGCATGACAAGAAAGTGATTTTAAACGATGAACAAAAATACGCCTATGAAACCATCAAAAAATCATTTGATCAGCAAAAAACATTTTTGCTTAAAGGGGTTACTGGTTCAGGTAAGACAGAAGTTTATCTTGCCTTAATTGAAGATGTTATCAAATCAGGCAAGCAAGTATTATATTTGGTTCCTGAAATTACTTTAATAGCACCAACTGCACTCCGCTTGAAGTCAAGATTTGATGATGTTGCCATCTATCATAGTGGTTTATCCAAAGGTGAGCGCTTTGATGAATATCGACGTATCATCTCAAAAAAAGCTCAAATATTACTCGGTACAAGAAGTGCATGTTTCCTACCTTTAGAATCTTTAGGTTTAATTATTATCGATGAAGAACATGATGCCTCTTATACCCAAATCGATGGCATCATCTATGATGCACGACATATCGCAAAAATGAGAAGTATTTATCATCAATGTCCACTTGTTTTAGGCAGTGCAACCCCTCAAATTGTAACCATGTATCAAGCACGCCATGAGGATACAATATTACTTGAACTTATCAAAAGACCAAATCAAATCCAAATGCCTACCTTGAAATTTGTGGATATGAAAAAGGAGTTAAAATCTAAAAACACATCCATTTTTTCAAATGAACTGCTCCAAGCCATCAACAAAAGACTTGAATCAAAGGAACAAACCTTATTACTATTTAATCGTAAAGGCTATGCACCTTTTGTCTTATGTAGGCAATGTGGTGATGTTCCTAAGTGTCCACACTGCGATATTTCTTTAACGTATTATAAAGATAAAGCTTTACTCAAATGTCATTATTGTGGCTTTGAGAAGCCGTTTCATACGACATGCGACGTTTGTCATGAGGATAAGGTTAAAGAGATGGGTGTCGGAATTGAATATGTTGAACAGGCACTAAAAAAAGTCGTGCCACAAGCAAGAATTCTACGTATGGACCAAAATACAACACGCGCTAAAGGTAGTCATGAACGCTTATGGCATCAGTTTCAAAATGAAGATGCTGACATCCTTTTAGGCACACAAATGATTGCGAAAGGACTAGATTTTCCTAAAGTCACTCTAGTCGGTGTTATGATGGCAGACCTTTTACTTAAAGTACCTTCATATCAAGCAGATGAGAAGGCTTATATGTTGTTATCCCAAGTTGCAGGACGTTCTGGAAGGTCGCTACCAGGAGAGGCAATAATTCAATCTTATGACATAAACCATTATGCCATATTAGCTGTTAAAGAAGGTTATGATTATTTCTATAAAAAAGCTTTAGAGAATCGAAAACTATTGGGTTATGAGCCCTATTTTCACACCGCACAACTACTGATTGAAGGACCCTCATTTCTTAAGACATATCAACAAGCTTTTATGATTAAAAAGCATTTGGTAGGCGAACAGTTAACAGTTCTCGGTCCGACTGAGGCAATCATCAAAAGAATTAAAGACAATTACCGATTTACAATGACTTTAAAGTATCAAAATATTTTAGTACCAAAGCTTTTAGAAACGATTTTAAATTATGAAACGAAAGACATTAAAATCAAGTATTATCCAACACTTGATCTTGTCTAGGTGATAATCTATGAATATTGTATTTATGGGAACTCCAGAATTTGCTTGTCCAATCTTAGAGATGCTCAATCAACACCACAACATTCTTTTAGTTGTAACACAACCCGATAAGCCTTTCGGTAGAAAAAAAATTTTAACGCCATCACCCATCAAAAGTCTTGCAACAAAATTAAACCTCGATGTTTTTCAGCCTGAAAAACTTAAAGAAGATTATTTTAAAATTATAGAGTTGAAACCAGATCTTATCATTACAGCAGCTTACGGACAAATGCTACCCAAAGAGCTGATTAATCAAATTGTTGCGATTAATGTTCACGGATCACTTTTACCTGAGTATCGTGGTGGTGCTCCAATTCAATATGCGCTGTTTGATGGTAAAAAAGAAACCGGAATTACCATCATGTATATGGCATTTAAAATGGATAGTGGTGATATCATCAAACAAGCATCTATCCCCATTGAGTTCGAAGATAATTATCAAACGTTAAGCAAAAAACTCAGTCTTCTTGGTGCCAAGTTACTTAAAGAAGTTCTTGAAACTTATGAAATGGGACAAATTGAATCCATACCACAAGATCCAAGCTTAGTCACTTTTGCTTATACACTTAAATACACAGATGAGATGCTATCATTTCATTGGACTACAGAACGGATAATAAACAAGATTCGAGGTTTATCACCTGAGCCTGGCGCGTATGCATACCTTCATGGACAGACAATCAAGTTTTATCATGCTCGAAAAAGTGATATAATTGTAGAGAGTCACATCAAGCCTGGGACAATTCTTAAAGTTAAGAAAGAACTA
Organism: Acholeplasmataceae bacterium; assembly: GCA_030603805.1. Taxonomy (GTDB): domain Bacteria; phylum Bacillota_I; class Bacilli_A; order Acholeplasmatales; family Acholeplasmataceae; genus Peloplasma. The sequence continues at coordinate 30,711 of JAUVXD010000008.1, read as the reverse complement.
CTTATTAAAACGCAAGATGGCGTGATAGAAATTTTAGAAATACTAGTTCCTGGTAAGAAAAAAATGGCAGTCAAAGATTTTCTCAATGGTCAAAATATCATCAAAGAAAATGATATATTCATAGAAGGGAATGACTAATCATGTCAGAAAAAAAGAAACCGAAGCTCTTATACACAAGAGCAGAAATGTTTGAACTCAATAAAAAGCTTTTATTGAAACGTGGTGTCACGATTGAAGCGATTGCTGAAATCAGTTTCAAACAGCAGTCTAAATACACCGATAATGTCACACGTGAACTTTGCATTGAATCTGTAGAAAAAATCTTATCACTTCGTGATGTTTTTCATCATGTTCAATTAGCGTGTGAAATTGACCGTCTTGCTGAACAAAAGATGTTTCAAGGTCCGATTCAAGATATTATCTATGAAGATCTTGGTATGTTTGGTATTGATGAGACGATGGGTCTAGAAGTTGCTGGTCTTTATGGCACGATTGGACAAACCAATTTTGGTGACATTGATGTCAACAAACATGGAATTGTCAAAAGACTGAATGAAGCAGGAAAAGAAGATGGCATTTGCCATACATTCTTAGATGACATTGTTGGTGCTATCGCAGCAGCTGCATCGACTAGAGTTGCTCAAGTCACCAATGAAGAACTTGCTCATGAAGATGAACATGTTCAACGCTTAAGTATATTTGACTTATAAAAAAAGGATGAACTCACGTGGGGAAGACTAGAAAACGAAGCATTTTCAACTTGAAGGCACTTGGCAAAGATATCTTCGCTAAGTTTTTTGGTTTTGAACAAGGTGTGGATATCACAGATGATGTGGCAGTTCTCTACCGGAGAAATGTTGTCATCAAAAATATCGTTTTTGTTTCAAACATCATGTACTCCATCATCTTGTTTTTACTATCCTTTATTCAAAATGAAGTGTCAGACTGGGTAGTTGCTTTTGTAGCATTCCCACTCACTTATGTCATTAATAAGTTTTTAAGAAAATTGATTAATATGGATCCTCAAGATAAGACGAAACAGTCTGTTGCTATGTATGTTGCAGCGTTTTATATTTTCTTTTCATCCATTTTGATTTATGCCAGACTTTATACCAATCCATATTTTGAAACTGCAGCCTACATTTTAATGTATTATGCAGTCGTCGTCATATCTTTATATCAAGAAAAGAAATTGCTCTCACAGTCTTTTCAAGGATTATTAGCATTGCTGACAGTCATTCATTTCATATGGACCTATAACATTCAAGGCATGGTTGGGGAAGAAACATTTTTCCAATTTATTCCAAGATTTATTAAAGAACCTGAGTTCAGTGATATCCTCTTAAGAACACTGCTTTTTATCTTATTCTATTTTGTTGTTTATGCCATTGTGTCTATGGGACAATACATGCAAGAAGAAAGAAAAAAAGAACTCATCAAACGCAGACAAGTACAAGGCGATTTCTCTCATATTGTTGGGGACTTATTTTCAGTGGTGTTTTCAAGTTCATATACACTGATGGATAAAAGACATGCGTATCAAGTACAGCAAATGTCCATGAAACTTGCCGATTATTATGGTTTAACACAAACTCGGATTGATGCCATGAATCAATATGCTATGATTCACTTGCAATACCAAGAAATCAAAAATCTTTTAAATGATATGAACACCTATGATGAAAAAACATATGATGTCCTCAAAGAAAAAACTGAACTTGGTTCAAAAATTGCGAAGCGTATGCAACTTGCTCAAAAATGTGAAGACATTGCACGCGCACACATTGAAGATACAGCAAACGAAAAGTTTCTAAAGGAAATGCTCGTAATCCAGCCTGAAATTGATGCTCAAATCATCTTACTTGCAGATTTATACATCACCATGAGAGGACCTAAGTCCTATAAAAGACCCATGGCACATGGTTTAGTTTTAAAATCATTCCAAACTGATTTAGGTACATATTTTGATTACGACTTAAAAGAAAGATTCTTAAAATTTCATGATGAGTTTAATGAGATGTATAATAATTTTTAAAAAACGGAAGATTATTTCTTGACATATAGTCATTTATCGTGTATCATAAATCGGTAATTAAAAAATAATAAGTATCACTTATTCAGAGCTACGGAGGCTAGTGACCAATGAAGTAGCAGCAACCTATTGAATTAGGTGCTTTCCACGAGGGGTATCACCCATCAATAAGGAAAAAAACCAAAAAGGCGCTTTTCCTTAAAAGCGCATTTTTTTATGATAAAAGGAGAACAACCATGAGAAAATTATTTAGTAGTGAATCTGTTACAGAAGGACATCCAGATAAAGTTGCAGATTATATTTCGGATTCAATTTTAGATGCTATTTTAGCACAAGACCCTAATTCAAGAGTTGCATGTGAGACAGCTGTTACAACCGATTATGCGTTGCTTTTTGGTGAAATAACAACCAATGCAGAAATCGATTTTGATGCTGTAGTTCGTCAAGCAATTCATCATATAGGCTATAACAAAAAAGAATATGGATATAATGCTGATGATGTAGTTGTCGATGTTAGAATTAAGCCACAATCACCAGACATCGCAATGGGTGTTGATGAAAAAGAGCATAAAGAACAAGGGGCAGGTGATCAAGGCTTGATGTTTGGTTATGCAACCAATGAAACAATCACATTAATGCCATTACCCATCTATTTATCACACCGATTGGCTGAACGCTTAAGTTATGTTAGAAAACAAAACATCATTTCTGGTCTTCGTCCTGATGGCAAGACCCAAGTTACAGTCCAATACGATGAAAACAATCAACCTGTTTCCATTCATACCGTTGTCTTATCGACTCAACATGATGAGGACTGGGATCAAGATGACTTAAAAAAAGCGATTCACGAACACGTGTTAGCACCGATACTTAAAGGCTATGATACCAGTGAAACAATTTATCAAATTAACCCAACAGGCAGATTTGTGATGGGTGGACCTCATGGCGATGCAGGTCTTACAGGTAGAAAAATTATTGTGGATACTTATGGTGGATATGCACGTCATGGTGGCGGTGCATTCTCAGGTAAAGACCCATCTAAAGTCGATCGTAGTGCTGCATACATGGCTAGATACATTGCGAAAAACATTGTAGGTTCAGGTATAGCAGATCGATGCGAAATTCAAATTGCATATGCTATTGGAATTGCTGACCCAGTATCTCTAACGATTGATACCTTTGGTACTGAAAAAGTTGCACTTGAAAAAATATATGCTGCAGTTAAGAAACATTTTGACTTAAAACCTGCTGGCATTATTAGAACCTTAGATTTAAAGCGTCCGATTTATGCGAAAACCGCGGCATATGGGCATTTTGGACGTGAAGAAGATACTTTTACATGGGAAAAACTTGATAAGATTGAAATATTTCGCAAACTGTTATAAAATAGACGATAGGTGACCCTATGAACAATCTTGAAAGATTTGAATTATTACGACAAAAAACTTATCAAAGTTACAGTAAGGAAAGCAAAACAGCAACCATATTGGTTGTGTTTGCAATCGTTTTTGGTATTTTGGCAATAATGACTGAAATGATCTTTTTAGTTTTTGCTATTATTCTTTTAGTTGCAGGCATGGTCTTTGGCGGAAAAGCAGCACGTCATGCGCATGGATTTAGAGTTTTTGTTAAAGAAGAAATGATTCTTTCTTTACTCAAAGAACAATTTGATGAGGTGGCTTACCAACCCAGTGGCACGATTCCTGCATCAACAATTGTCTCAACGGGTATGGTTAAAAGACCTGATAGGTTTCATGGCGAAGATTATATTAAAGGGAAGTATAAAGGTGTCCAATTTGAAGTTTCAGATGTTGACTTAAAAGAACGTGTTGAAACTAGAGACTCAAAAGGAAACGTCCATGTGTCTTATCAAACTTACTTTAAAGGTCGATGGTACATCTATAAGTTTGAAAGAATTTTTAATGAAGTCCTCAAAATCTCTGAAGGTTATAGTTTTCAAATGAATACTAGAGGACTTGTCAAGATTGATACTGAAAGTATTGAGTTTAATAAAAAGTTCTCTATTTATGCATCCTCTCAAGAACATGGCTTTTATTTAATCACTTCAACGACCATTGAGAAATTTCTGCAACTTGAAAAACTACATAGAGGATCGATTTTGTATTATTTTGCAAAAAACGAACTTCATATTGGTGTTAATGACCGTAGGGATTACATGGAGTTTTCACTAAAGAAACCCATCAACCAAGAAACACTTAAAGAGTTTATGGCAGATATTGACTTAATCGCTGCCATCATTAATGAACTTAGATTAGATGGTTCCAAATTTAAAAATTCACTCTAGGAAGGGGAAGAAAAAATATGAATGATCCAATTGTTCTCGTATTACTTATTTTAGGCTTACTCGCAATCATCATCATTGGGTGGATTATTTCCACAACCAACGCATTCAGAAGAATGCTCATTAAAATTGATGAATCCGAATCAAGCATTGATGTCGCATTAACCAAGCGTTTTGATTTGCTCTCTAAGCTTTTTCAAGCTGCAAAAGGGTACATGAAGCATGAACAAGAAACGTTAACCAAAGTTATTGGCATGCGTCAACCTGCACACGGTGCACCGATTGCTGAAAAACAAGAGTTTGCCAACCAAATCACACGTGGACTTCAAGCTGTTAATGTTGTTTTCGAACAATATCCAGACTTAAAAGCTAATACCAATGTGATGAAACTCATGGATGCAACTGTTGAGGTTGAAGAAGTTTTACAAGCTGCAAGAAGAGTATATAACTCTAATGTATCTTATTACAATCAAAAAGTTGTTGTTTTCCCAAGTAATATTATCGCAAACTGGAAGAAGTTTACTAAACGTGCATTCTTTGAAGCAGAAGCAATCAAAAGAGAAGACGTTAAATTTGACTTTTAAGAGAACGCTAAGGCGTTCTTTTTTTAACCACTGAGTTATCATATCTTCATTTGACGTATTTTTTGACATTTGAAACGAGGTGTTTTCTGCCTTGTTTTTCTTTTTTTTCCTTAATCTCCCATAAAGAAGAATGCTGCTTGTAAAAAAGGTCCTATTATAGTAATATAATAACGAACGTAAAGGATGTGTATCTATGCTAAAAAAATGGTTTGATCCAGGTAAAAAAGAGCTGAAAGATGCTAGAAAAGTTGCAGATAAAGTTTTTGCTTTAGAAGCTGAGATGACTGCATTAACTGATCAGGAACTTAACTTAAAGACAACCTGGTTTAAAGAAAGATATCAAAACGGAGAATCTCTGGATGCGATCATGCCAGAGGCTTTTGCTGTTGTAAGAGAAGCTTCGAGACGTGTCACTAAACTTTTCCCTTATTATGTCCAAGTTTTAGGCGCGGTTGCTATCTTCCACGGGAATATCGCAGAAATGAAAACAGGTGAAGGTAAAACATTAACTGCCGTCATGCCTGCTTATTTAAGTGCTTTAAATGGTGAAGGTGTTCATATCGTAACCGTGAACGAATACCTTGCAAAACGTGAAGCTGAAGGCGATATTGGAGATCTTTTTAGATTCTTAGGTTTAACCGTCGGATTAAATTTAAGAGATTTAACCAGAGAACAGAAAAAAGCAGCTTATGATTGTGACATTTTATACTCCACCAATTCAGAACTCGGGTTTGACTATTTACGTGATCATATGGTGCTTTATGCAAAAGACATGGTTGCTCAACGCGGTTTAAACTATGCCATCATTGACGAAGTTGACTCTATCTTAATTGATGAAGCAAGAACACCACTAATTATTTCAGGTGGTGCAAAAAATAACAATAATCTTTATCAAGCGGCGGATCGTTTTGCAAAATCGATTCGTGATGAAGATTTTGAAATCGATCTAGAATCTAAGTCTATTGCACTCACCCCATCGGGGATTAAACGTGCAGAACAAATTTTCCAATTGGATAACCTCTATGATTTAAAACATGTAACCCTTGTCCATCATATTAATAATGCACTCCGTGCTAATCATATTATGGCTCGAGATAAAGAATATGTTGTCGATCAAGACGAAGTCTTAATTGTTGACCAATTTACGGGTCGTATTCTACGCGGTCGACAATTTTCAGAAGGTCTACACCAAGCTTTAGAAGCTAAAGAAGGCGTAACCATCAAGAAGGAAACAGTCACGGTTGCAACCATTACTTACCAGAATTTCTTTAGAATGTATAAAAAGCTTTCTGGTATGACAGGGACAGCAAAAACTGAAGAAGAAGAATTTAGAGATATTTATAACATGGACGTGGTTGAAATCCCAACCAACGCCCCTGTCATTAGAAAAGACGAACCAGACTATATTTATGCCAACCTTGAAGATAAGTTCAAGGCACTTTGTGATGAAGTTGAAGCTCGTCATAAAATAGGTCAACCGCTATTGATTGGTACAATTGCTGTTGAAACCTCTGAAGATATATCTAGAATGCTTAAAGCAAGAAGAATTCCTCATGAAGTCTTAAATGCTAAAAACCATGAAAGAGAAGCTGAAATCGTTGCGAAGGCAGGTCTTAAGGGATCAGTGACCATTGCAACCAATATGGCTGGTCGTGGGACCGATATTAAACTTGGCGAAGGCGTTGTTGCTTTAGGAGGTTTAGCAGTTATAGGTAGTGAACGGCATGAATCTAGACGTATTGATAATCAGTTAAGAGGTCGTGCGGGTCGTCAAGGTGACCCTGGATACTCAAGATTTTACATTTCAGCTGAAGATGAACTCATGCAACGTTTTGGAGGCGAATCCTTTAAACGTCGTATTGAAATGCTTGAAAGACTCAACCAGACAGGGGAGCCTCTATCGTCAAAACTTTTCTCAAGATTTGTTACATCCGCACAAAAACGTATTGAAGGCAACAACTATGATACCCGTAAGAATGTCTTGAAATATGATGATGTGCTTCGTAAGCAAAGAGAAATCATTTATAAGGAAAGACGCGATGTTTTAGTCTTAGAATCGATTGAAGATCAAGTCAGAAATACAGTGAGTCAATCCTTAGTTAAAACCTTACAACAGTTTATTCACCCTGTTGGAAAAAATCAATTTGAAATCGATGATGATAACATCATTACAACATTCAACGGCAATATCTTTTATCCAGATACGTTAAAGAAACAAGTCATCGAATCAATGGATGAAAAAGAATTAGAAACCTATATTTTAAAACTAGCTCAAGATGAACTCGATCGTAAAAAAGGTGCTGTACCCCCAGAAATCTTTAACGAATTTTTAAAGGTTGTCATGCTTCGAGTGATTGATACCTATTGGATGCGTCATATCGATGCCATGTCTGAACTCAGACAAGGTGTGACACTCCAAGCATATGGTCAACAAAGTCCACTCGTTATTTACCAAAAACAAGGTCTTGACATGTTTAACGACATGGTTAGAAATATTTCATCAGATATTACACGATATGCCATTAGAGCTCAAATTCAATACAACGTTGAACGTGAAGCAGTCGTTAAAAATACACAAACCAATGAAGGACGTAGTGATATTCGTCCTAAGAAACCCAAAGTTAGAAAGAATCGTAACCAACGCAATTTGCCTTGGCGATAAGGAGGTGTTTTTGTGGAAACGTATGAAGTCAATAAAATCATTCAATCCTTTAAGGAAAGCATCGATGATTTAAATAAAGCAGTTAATCCACAAAAAATTGAAGAAGCACTCAAACATCTCAATGAGAAAATGCAAAGTCCAGATTTTTGGTCAAATACATTAGAGGCAAAAAAAACGACGAAGGAAGTTGCAGAAAAAAGAGAAAAACTTGATCAACTCCACAGTCTTGAAAAGAAATTCAAAGGTCTAGTCGAATGGTTTGAAATTAGCGAAGAAGGTACTGAAGAATGGATGATTCTTGAATCAGACATTGAAGAGTTTCGAAAAGAGCTGAGAGCTTTTGAAGTTGAAACACTCCTATCAGGACCCTATGATCACAGTAATGCGATTATCGAACTACATCCAGGTGCAGGCGGTACAGAATCTCAAGATTGGTGCGATATGCTTTATCGGATGTATACCAGATATGCACAAAAAAAGCGGTTTAAAATCGAAGTTTTAGACTATCAAGCAGGTGAAGAAGCAGGTATCAAATCTGTTTCCATCTTAATCAAAGGTCCCTACGCTTATGGATATTTAAAAGCAGAACGTGGGGTTCATCGATTGGTTAGAATTTCACCTTTTGATTCCAATGCAAGAAGACATACCTCATTCGCATCCTTAGATGTGATGCCAGAAATCGATGAAGATATCGATATTGAGATTAAAGATGAGGATTTAAAGATTGATGTCTATCGAAGTGGTGGCGCAGGGGGGCAATCTGTTAATACAACAGACTCTGCTGTTCGGATTACACACCTACCCACAAATATTGTCGTGACCTGTCAAAATGAACGCTCGCAACTCAAAAATAAAGCTCAAGCGATGAGTTATCTTAAAGCTAAATTGATGGCTGAAGAAGTCAGAAAACAAGAAGAAACCTTAAGGAATATCAAAGGTGAACAAAAAGATATCGCTTGGGGGTCACAAATTAGATCGTATGTGTTTCATCCTTATCAAATGGTTAAAGATCACCGTACAAACTTCGAAGTTTCACAAGTTGATCTGGTGATGGATGGGGAAATTGATGGTTTTATCAATGCTTATTTAAAAGCAGGTGAACAACATGAATAAAGCAAGAAAACGTGAAATTTTAGAAATCACTGCAGGTGTCATCCTGTTGTCCTTAGGTTTCTATTTTTTCTTATTACCTTTAGGTTTAGTCATCGGTGGTGTGATGGGGATTTCAGTTATTTTAAGAGATGTAATCCCCGTTTCACTTTTCATGTTTTCAGCCAATGTTTTATTACTCATCATCGGATGGATTTTCTTAGGTCGTAACTTTTTTATCAAAACTATTTTTGCTACCCTTCTCTCACCAAGTATTATTGCCATCTTAGAATTTACCGTACCATCAGACTTTTTTATGAGACATATGACAGAAAGTCCACTTTTAATTGGTGCACTTTTTGGAGGGTTGTTTATTGGTTTTGGATTAGGAATTGTGGTGAGAAATAATGCAACCACTGGTGGGATGGATATTGTTCAACGGATCATGAATAAGTATTTAAATATTCCTTTTTCTACAGCGATGTATGTCACCGATGGCATCGTCATATTCATTGCGATGCTCATTAACTTCCAGTTAGGTTTATATGCCGTAGGATCGATGATTATTGGTGCTATTTTGGTTGACCGTCTCGCGATAGAAGGAAAAGCAGGATATACCATTTTTATTGTCACCGATAACCCTGAACTTGTTCAACAAAAAATATATGAAAAAATTGATCGCGGTGTCACCAAAGTCAAAGTTGTTGGAGGCTATTCTAAACAAGATAAAGAAATGGTCATCTGTACAGTTGATCGCAGAGAACTCTATTACTTTAAGATTGTCATTAAAGAAGCAGATCCTAAGGCATTTACCTTTGTTACAAAAACAAAAGAAGCTCTAGGTCAAGGCTTTAGTCGAGAGGATGTGTCTTAATGCAAAGAAAATTAGGTATCCTTTTTTTAGTTTCTGTAGTGTTATCGTTTTTTGCTGGACTCTATGCAACAAGAATTGTCCCCTCACTTAAACCGGATAATGCTCAAGACGCATTTACATATGTGACAGGGTTTCTAAAAGAAAACTATTTATATGACATTACTGACGATGATGAACACGAAGCTTTTGTGCGTTCCCTTGAAGCCATGATTTCAACGTATGCCGAAAGACATAATGATCCCTACACACGGTTGGTGATGACACCACTAAGTGTTTCACCATCAAATGATGAGTCCTTTATTGGAATGGGGATTAGATTTCTCTTTGAAGGTAACAATTTAAGAATTGAAGATTTGGTTACTGGAAGTTCACTAATCGGACTTCTAATTCCTGGAGATTTGATTGTGGGCATCATCGAATCTGGTGTTCCTACGTATTTCAATGCTCTTTCTAGCCAAACTGAAGTCTTATCATATTTAACAGGTAATCTAGGTTCAATTAAGACATTACTTGTTATAACTCAGGACTTAATTGAACTTGAAGTCACCTTCGAATTTAGAGAAATCTTAACGCCAACAGTCTATACCAAAGATTTAAATGAAGCTAACATTGCCTACATTAAAATTACACAGTTTTCAGGGGGTCATAGTGGGTCAAATGGGACACATATCGTGTTTGATCAAATCTTAAGATCACTTCAACAATCGATACTATTAAATGAACCCGAACAAAAGACTTTAATTTTAGATTTAAGAGATAATCCAGGTGGTTCACTTTCAGCACTTCATAATTCTGGTTCTGGTGAACTGGGAATTGTACAACAATTACTACCTAGAAATACAGATCAAATTCTTTTTTCAATGGTCAGCGCGAATGGCACCATACAGCGCTTTTACGGACAGAGCACAACCAAACCTTATGACATAAAAGTACTCGTTAATGAACACTCTGCATCTGCAGCTGAAGTACTTGCTGCTGCTTTATATACTGCAGGAGGCTACCAACTTTATGGAACAACCACATATGGGAAAGGTGTGTTTCAAAATGGTGAAACCATCTTAGAAGATAATGTAAGAAATGTGAGATATTCACTTTCTTATACGCAAGGGCGTTGGTATTATGGAGACAACTTAAATGTTGAAACTGATCCACTTCAAGTTGAACATATCCCACAACTAGGGATAAAGAATCTTAGTATGCCCATCTATCAAGGCATCTTGATGGAAGATCAAGTGAGTTTGAGTCTATCTGCGTATCAAAGTTTTTTAAATTATTATTTCCAATTTGAAGGCGCAACAGCACTTCGAACCGATGGTTATTTTGATCAAAAAACAAAGGATGCTTTCATCCAATTTCAATCACAGCATGATTTAACGCCTACAGGTATTTTGAATCGAGAGACAACAATGATTATCGATAACATTTACCGAACGCATTTACTCGATCTGACCAAAGATGTCCAACTTCAAAGTTTAATTGAACGTATTAAAACATCATGAAAACACTGATTTCTTTAAAGAAAAGTAAATCTGGGTATACCGCTGATTTTGGTGACCAAATCCTTTCTTTAGATCCCGACATCGTTTATCGATATCAACTCATATCAGGACTAGAAATTGAAGATAATCTTTATCACCAAATTCTTGAAGCACAAGGATATCTCACTTTTTTTAAAAAAGCGATTTTTAAGCTTAAAAAAATGATGACTATCCATGAAATGGAAGCTTACCTTGAAAAAGAAGGAGCAAAACCTGCCTGGATTAAGCAAATCATATTTTCTTTACTTGAGAAAAAGTATTTAAATGATCAACACTATGCAGTATCTTTTGTTGAATTTAAAAAATATACAGCTGGTCCAGATATGATCAGACATCAGCTCAAGGAAAAAGGTGTTCATTTAGCTCTGATCGAAGCTGCATTATCCAAACATGATTTTAAAGAGATTTTAGATCAATTGATTGAAAAGAAGATTCAAAGTATGAAATCTAAGCCAAAATCACAAGTTCTTAGGTCATTAAAAGCCTACTTTATTCAAAAAGGCTATTCGATCGAGTCTGTCGATTACGCTTTGAGTAAATTAAGCCATCTTTATCAAGGTAACGAAGAAACATTAATTCAAAAAGACTTAGAAAAACTTAAGAAAAAGTATCAAGAAAAACTGGAAGGTTATGAGCTTAATGAAACGCTCAAACTAAAACTTTATGCGAAAGGCTATCCCTACGATTTAATCAAAAAAGTTATTTCATAAGTTTAGATTCTTATCATGGTAAAATCATGGTAAGGATTTTTATTTTATTTGGAGGACAAACCTATGATTTTATGGAAGAATGGCATTTTTCATTCATTAGATGATTATCATCATACCTATCACCAAATGGCCACAGACCAAGGTTTAATTATTGGATTTGATGATGAACTCAACAACTTAACCTTTGAAAAAGAAATAGACTTAAAAAAAGCACATGTCTATCCTGGGTTTGTCGATGCACACATGCATCTTTTGGGTTATGGTCAAATGCTATCGAGACCCAATCTCACAGGTATGTCACAAAAAGATGCTATCCTTAATCATTTAACATCACTTTTCAAAGGTGAAAAACTTTTTGTAGAAGGTTATTTTGAATGTGGCATAACCAAATCAGATCTCAATATGATTTCAAGTTCAATACCCATCATGATGAGACATAATGATTATCATAGTTTAACGGTTAATGATGCTGTCTTAAAGCTGATGAAATTAGATCACCCAACTGGTGTATTAACAGAAGGTGATGCTGAGCATGCCATGCAAATATTTCCTAAATATACGCATGACGAACTCAAAAAAATCTTAATCAAATCCATCGAATCCCTATATGCATATGGGATTACCGGAGCACATAGTGACGACTTATATTACTTTAACGGATTTTATGACACCTTAAAGGTGTTTGAAGATGTCTTAAAAAAATATCCGTTTCGAGCACACCTGCTTGTCCACCATCAAGTATTAAACGATTATGTAGGTTCAAAAAGACCCTATTTAGATCAAACACCTTATCTTCAACTAGGTGCTGTTAAAATGTTTTATGATGGGACACTTTCTTCTAAGACAGCATTGATGAATGCACCTTATCTAGGTACACAAGATTATGGTTTAAATGTCAATGGTTATGAGAATTTTGTCGATATCGTTAAAACAACAAGAGCACATAACCTTCCGGTTGCTATTCACGTGATTGGTGATCAAGGACTTGATGAAGTCGTTGATATTCTCATCAAATACCCACCTAGAGAAGACCGATTAGACAGACTCATTCATACCCCATGGGTTATGTCTAAAACAATAGAAAAACTTAAAAAACTCAAGATTTCTATCGATATCCAACCACAGTTTTTATCCTCAGATCTCCCTTGGGCATTATCCTATCTTTCAAAAACACCAGAATTATGTTTCCCGTGGAAAACACTCTTAGAAGCTGGCATCAATCTCGCTGGAAGTAGCGATGCACCAGTTGAAATCCCAAATCCACTTTTAGGCATCTATGCAGCTGTTGAGCGTATGTCAAGACATGATGGAAAAGTTTATTTTGAAGATGAAAAAGTATCACGACTTGAAGCACTCAAAATGTATACGACCTACGCCAATTACAATACTGAAAAATCAAATCGAGGTTATCTCAAAAAAGGTTTTATCGCAGATTTTTCTATCTTTAAACATGATCTTTTAAGTATGAATCGTGCACAATTTCAAAAGGATATCGTCTTAATGACTGTTGTTGATGAAAAGATTGTCTATCAGAAAAGATAAGTCGTTTGATATAGGCATAAAAATTGATTTTAAAGAGTTTGCTTGCTACAATAATTAAAGAAAACGAAGGTTAAGTAAGGGATATATATGAGAATCGAATTTTGGCTAGACTACCTAAGTCCATCGTGTTACAAACAGCATCTTGCACTTGAGTTGCTCTTTAAAAAGTATCGTTTTTCTGATTTAGAACTTCTCTATCGAAGTTATGAAATGATTCCACACATTGATTTAAATGATACAAAAACACTTGAAGATGTCTTAAGTAAGCACCACGTTATCACCCTCGAAGAAGCCAAAGCGCTGACTGAATCTGGCTTTGAAGACATGAGAGCTGTTCATGTCTTAGATGCGCATCGTCTATCGCATTTAGCTAAGAAAAGTGACCTTGCTTTTAAATTTAACCAAGCATTATTCCATCATTTTTACATCAAAAAAGATGACATTAGTGACCACAAAATCTTAACAAAAATTGCACTTAAAGTAGGTCTTCCAGCAGATAAAGTTAAGCATGTTTTAGAATCCGATCTTTTTAAAGATGCTGTCCAAATGAACAGGGAAAATGCAATCGTCAAAGGCATCTTTGATGTTCCTCATTTACGTATTGATGGAAAGATCAAATTACAAGGATTCCATAACGATGATCAAATCATTGAGGCTTTAACCATGGCATCTGTTCGTTTTTCAAAAACTGACTATTGTGAAGGCGATCATTGTGATCGAAAGAAGGTTCGTTGAGCCTTTTTTTCTTTTATGGTAGTATTATATTAAAAAGTATGGTATAGTATGTAAGGTTTAAAAAGAATTGAGGAAAAAAATGAATCTATTATTTAATGAATTACAAATCAAAACAGAAACAAAATTAGCCATTGAACACTTGGGATTAGTCGAAACGACATCGATACAGCATCATGCGATTCCAAAAATGCTTGATGGCAGGGACCTTATAGGTCAAGCTCAGACAGGCACTGGAAAGACATTCGCATTTGCGATACCAATCCTTGAGAAAATCGATGTTACCAATAAAAAAGTGCAGGCTTTAGTGATCTGCCCAACACGTGAACTCACCCTTCAGGTATACAAGGAATTTATCAAGTTAGTCAAGTTTAACAAGGATGTCAAAATTACATCGATTTATGGTGGAGAATCTTATAACAAACAGTTTAAAGCACTCTCAGAAAACCCACAAATCATTGTTGCAACACCTGGCCGTGCCATTGATCATCTAGATCGCAAGACATTGGATTTTTCTAATCTAAAAATCCTAGTCATGGATGAAGCAGATGAAATGTTAAAGATGGGGTTTCAAGAAGACTTAGAACGACTTCTAAAGGATACACCCCAAGATAGACAAACAGCACTTTTTTCAGCAACCATTCCACCATTTATTAAGAATGTTGCGAAAAAGTATCAAAACAATCCTGAGATTATCAAGATTGAAGCACCGACACTGACTGTAGATAAGATTGACCAATTTTACTACAACGTCAAAAAGCAAGATCGTGATGCACTGCTCGTGAGACTTCTCGACTATTATGATCCTGCATCTGCCATCATATTTGCAAACACAAAACTTGATGTTGATGGACTTTCAGCCTACTTGCAAAAACACAACTATGAAGCTGATGCGCTTCATGGCGATTTAAAACAAAGTCAAAGAGATTATGTCATGACAAGATTTAGATCGAAAAAGCTTAAATTCTTAATTGCAACTGATGTGGCTGCAAGAGGTCTTGACATCTCACACGTCGATATGGTCATCAACTATGAAATTCCATTTGAAGATGAACTTTATGTTCACCGTATTGGAAGAACAGGTCGCGCAGGTAAATCAGGCATTTCCATTTCACTTGTTTACCCAAGTATGAGAGGGAAACTCCAAATGATTGAACGCTTCATTAAGACCAAGATGACTGAACTTGAATACCCAACAGAAGAGATGATTAACCAAAAGCGGGAATCAAGAAACTTTAAACACATCAAGTCACTCATTCAAAAAAATGAAACGACATACCCTGAAGTCATTGAAAAACTTCGCCTTGAAGGTTTTGATGATGAGATGATTATCAACGGTCTCTTATCTAACCTATCTGTTGAAAAGAAGACCTATGATTCCATTGAAGCACCTGCATCTAAAAAAGTCGAGCGTGATCGTCAAACACCTACAGATAGAGGCTCAAAATCAAGAGATTCCAAATCGTCTAATCGCCCAACGAATTACAAGACAGCGGTTATCAATTTAGGCAAGCAAGATGGTATTCGCCCAGTCACACTTCTCGACTTCTTTAAGAAGCATGCTGATATGTTTGCAAAGAATGTTGGAGATATTAATGTCTATCCCAATGAAACAGAATTTCAAATTCATCCAGCTGCAATTAAGCGTTTAGAAGACTTAAATGGTAAAACGCTCAATGGCAAAAAGATTAAAGTTCAGATTGTCAGAAAATAAATAAACCAAAAAAAATATAGAATATGTCTAATTCATGATACAATAATTATGAAATTCATATTTTTATTTTTTTAAAAAATAAAGGAGGATTCAATGGCACATTTGTTTGAAACCATCAACAGCAATTTTTTCAGTGTGCTTTCCTCCCCTAATAAAAAGACATACATCGATTGCATTTTCATCATTTATCATGCTATCGATACCATTGAGGATGCTTTTCAGGGGGATAGAGAATATATCATTTCTAGGCTGATCGATTACTTCGATGAGGTACCCAATGATGATTTTCTTGATGTCGATGAAGATGAACCTGCAAGAACATCGAGACAAAAAGCACTTCATGTGATTAATGTCTTAAAGAAAAACGGCTGGCTCGGTGAAGAAGAGCTTGGCGATTATAAGACCTCGCTGAATTTATTTGACTATTCCATCCAAATCATCGATGTGCTCGAACGCATCAAAGATAACCGCCAATCAGAATATACAGGTGAGATTTTCACTGTGTATTCTCTTTTGAATTCATTTACCGTTGAAGAAGGCATTGGTGTTCTTGAACAAGCGTACATGAAGACCAATGATATCCTAAGAAAACTCAAATCTTTAAAAGCTAATATCTATAGATATTACTATGACATCACCAAAAAACAATCCAAACATGATTTGCAAATGCTTTTAGAAAAGCTTTTAGTAGAATATAAGCAAAACTTCTTTGACAGTGCTTATTATAACTTAAAAACAACCGACTCACTACCAAGGTATAAAAGGTCCATTTTAGATGTCATTAATCATATTTTAAATGATGATGAAATCATGGATCAGCTCGCGATTAAAGCCCAACAGCTTAAACGCATCGAAGATTATAATGATGCCTTCCATTTTGTTGAAGACAGACTTAGATTTATTACCGATTCATTTGCAGCCCTCGAGCACTTAATTCTTGCTATTGACAGAAAAAATGAGCAATATATCACAGCTGCTGCATCGAAAATTCTTTTTTTCACTAATCAGTCTGATGATATTGAAGGGATTTTCAATAGACTTTTCAAACTTGTTTTATCGAAAAAAGATTTCGATTACACAACTCTCTTTAACTTAACACAAGCAAGAAATCTAGATACTTACTCCTTATATAACCAAAGAAGATCGCGCATTGAACCAATCCCAGAAGAAATTAATTTTGATGATGATTTCATCACGGAAGAATATCGTCAAGAGAAAATTAAAGCACTACTTAAAAACAACATTTACGGTAAAAAAGAAATCAATGAATACGTTAAAGCACTTCTAGCTAAGGATAAAGTCATTGAAGCTGCACACGTACCTTTAGAAACCCAAGAGGATTTTGTGAAACTCATCTTAATTTTCCTCTACTCCAAATCCATTGGGATGCACTATGATGTGGAACTGATGGGCAAAGAATGTAAAAACAATTTCGTGACTTTCCAAAACTTTAGAATTAAAGAGGTTAGACGATGAACAAGACCGCAGCACTTAAAATTTTTAATGAAGAATATGGTAGCTTAAAAGAAGGTGAAAAATCGAATTTTTCACGCATTGTTAATAAACTCCTTCAGGTCAATTTTCTAACAAAAAGAAAACCCGGAGATACCAATGACTACCGTTTTATCTTAGCCTTTAAGGATGCTTTTGAAACATTCTTTGCACTTTCTGATTTTAGTCTGAATATCAAAAGAGAAGATGAAGTCGTATATATTCAAAACGACAATCTTTTCAATCATATGAGACTTAGAAAAACCGAAAGTGTCATGATTTTAGTCATTAGAATTATTTATCAACGTAAAAAAGATTACGTTACTTTGGATGAAAATGTTGAAATATTCTTACATGAAATCCACGCAGAACTTACAAGAATTGGTTATTTAGACCATAAAAGAATAACCAAAGATAAATTAAAACCTGCTTTGAGTTTTCTTAGAAATTATAATATTATTGATTACATTGACAAAGGGCTTCACGATGATGCCCGTATCAAAATATACCCAACCATTCTCTACATCACCAATCTAGATAGCATCAAGGAAGTCATATCGAAACTCGATGGTTATATGGAATCTGAAGGAGGTTCAGACGACAATGAAGAAACTGACGAAGATTAAACTTGTTAACTGGCACTTATTTTCCAACCAAACCATCGAAATCAAAGATAATGCCTTAATTTCAGGTGAAAACGGATCAGGAAAATCAACATTACTTGATGCCATGCAGTATTTATTTGTTGGAGGCAGAAGTGGTTCAAAATTTAATATTGCAGCAACCGATGATGCCAAAAGAACGCTTGAAGGCTATATTCGAGGACGAATTGGCGCTGAGAATAAAGAATATCTTCGAAGCGGAGATGTCATTACTCATCTTGCTTTAGAGTTTTTTGATGAACAATCTAAGAAATTTTCTGTCATTGGTTGTGTCTTAGATCTACCTAAAGCATCCCAACTCAAAGAAAGATTTTATCTTTTAGAAAATGTCTCAATTCATGATAGCCTTTTTCTAGAAAAGAAATATCCAAGAGATTTTAAGAGCATGAAGGCTTATCTTAAATCGATGGATGTTGAGTTTTCGCCATTTGAATCACAAAAGAAATATCGTGATGCACTCGCACGCTTTTTTGGTATGGATGCAACCAAATATGCAAAAATATTGCCTAAAGCGTTAGCCTTTCGTTCGATTGATCTTCAAGCCTTTGTTTTTGAATTTTTGCTAGATGATGACCCAATTGATATTCAATCCTTAAAAAACAATGTTGCACAGCTTAAAAAAGTTGAACAACAAATCAAAAAGGATAAAGAAAAGTTAGAGCAGCTCGATAAAATCAATCAAACAGGCGAAGATATCACCATCAATAAAGAACAACTAGGTGTCAATGAACTTATAGATCAATTAAACTGGGTTGAAAAAAGAGAAGCATTTATTAAAGATAACGAAGAAAAACTGACTCAAATCGAAAAACAACTCGATTATTTAAGAGAAGCGAAAGCTCAAATTGATGAGCAAATTGAAGCTGCTGATCAAGCGATTCTAAACCTTGAACGTGCAAAAAGTGATTCTGATTTATCCAGAACAATGACTTCCTATCAAGATGCACTTCAAAAAAAGGCAAACGAATACGAAACACAAAAAGAAGCACTTTCTCAACTCAAACAAGCACTTCAAAAAGAATTTCAAACCATTAAGGAACTGATTAATTTATTGCCCAATCAAGCCATGAAGCAATTTGTTTCCTATTATCAAACCAATGAAGAGTCCTTATCGCAACAAGAACTTTCTTCACATCTATCTGTTTTAAACACTGAAGTCTCTGCCTATATTCAAGCTTATTACTCTGAAAAAGATAAATTAGAAACAGAAAAAAGAGAATTATCTGAACAAATTCGCATCTCACAACAACGTTTAAGCCAATTGAAGCGTCACGTTAAGACATACCCATTTTATGTAGAAAACTTGATTAGAACCTTAAATGAGGAGCTATCTAGCCATTATAACAAGGATGTGAGAGTTCAACCGCTGTGTGAACTCATCGAAATCAATGATGAAAAATGGAGAAATGCTATTGAAGGGTATTTAAACACACAACGCTTTGACATTATTGTTGATCCGACCTATTTTAATGATGCACTAGAAATTTATGACCGAGTGAAATTCGAGCAAAAAATCTATGGTGTTGGTCTTGTGAACACTCAAAAATTAACTGCATTTGAAACAGTGAATGTGAATACTCTAGCTGAAAAGGTATCAACAGACCATCTTTACGCAAGATATTATATCAACATGGCATTAAACAATACCTATTGTGTCGAACATGTCCAAGATTTAAAAAACTTTAGTCGTGCGATTACACCAACCTGTATGACCTATAGCAACCATACCGCACGTCAAATTAATCCAAGAACCTATGAAGTGCCTTTTATCGGTTCTAAAGCAACCAATATCCAACTCGATCAAGAATCAAAGCATTTAGCTGAACTTGAAGATAAGATGGATAAACTCTACGACTTATCCGATAAAAATGATCGTATTTTACGTTTATTAAACACTTCTAAGAGCAATCAACTTGTTCACCAAGGACAATTAAGATTTATCGATTTGATTAAACAAACTAGAAAAGAATACACGCAAATTGAAGAACAACTCTTGGGTCTTGGTAAAGATAAGAATCTTGCCAAAATTGATGAACAAATCGATAAAGAAAAGAGCCATCGCAAGCAACTACGTCTTGATTCGGATAAACTTGTTGGAGAAATTGCAACACATCGCGATGAAAGACAACGCATCAGAGACCATATTGAAGAAATCAAAGATAAACTGGATCAGTTCATGGATGCTCAAAAAGAACTTGCCAAAAAACATCCAGAAAAATTATCACTCGCAAATACACAATTTTATGCATTAAAAATGAAGCATCAGCACGACCATGATGCAATTAGCTCATATATTGCGTCTTCAAATGTCAGCTTAAACTCACAAATCATTAAAGCTGGTGCGGATTTAGTCAATATGATGAAAGCCTATATTACAAACTATCATTTTGGTGCTGCACCGGATTTTGAGCATTTAATTTATTTTGAGCAAGAAGCTCAAATGATTAGAAATAATAACTTGATTCGCTACGAACAAGAGGCAAGTGAACTGAGAAAGAGTTCAGAAATTGGCTTTAAGGAAGAATTTGTTGGAAAGCTTAGAGCATCTATTGAAAATGCACAACAACAAATTGAAGAGCTCAATTTCGCGCTACAAGATAAAACCTTTGGTACGGACTCCTATCAACTGATTTATAAGGCATCTGATAATCCAGATTATAAAGTCTATTATGAAATTATCATGAGTAATGATGCGATTACAAAACATACCTTATTTACTGAAGGACTTACAAAAAAGCATGAACAAGTATTGATGGAACTTTTTGAAAAGATTGCATCAAATGATCCGGAATACGATATGCTCACCTATAAATTCTTAGACTATAGAAATTATATGTCTTATGATATTGAAGTGACCAATAAGAACGGTAATAAATCTTTATTCTCCAAAGTATCCAAAGAAAAGAGTGGTGGGGAAACTCAAGTACCATTTTATATCGTTATTGCAGCATCCTTCCAACAACTCTTAACTAAAAATAGACGTGTGGACTCTGGCTGTATCGTCTTATTTGACGAAGCGTTCAATAACATGGATGAATCTAGAATTGATGCGATGATGAAATTTTATAATAGCTTATCCATCCAGCTCTTTATTGCTGTACCACCACAACGTGTCTCTAATATCATTAACTATGTGAATACATCGTTAGTTATCGTTAAAGATAATGACTATGCGATTGTTGAAACATTTAAAGATGATCGCATGCTTCGCGTCTAAAATCCACAAAAAGAGATGGCGAACAGCCATCTCTTTCTCATAAAAAAGGGGAGAAAAAAATGAAAGATATAAGTATAAAAGAATTAAATGTCTTAAAAGAAAAGTATCAAAAAAAACCAGTTCAACAAGCACTCAGACGTGTTTTAGTAAAAAATGAGCTTGTGAATCTTTTTGATAAAGCAGAAAGTAAACCATCAACACAATTTAGATTTTCTCATGAGATTAAAACTCTACCTGTAACTTACCAAAAACAAAGTGGTAGATGCTGGATTTTTGCAGGTTTAAATTTAATTAGAGAAACCATTGCCAATCGTTATGAACTCAAAGATTTTGAGTTATCACAAAACTATACAGCATTTTATGATAAACTAGAAAAAATCAACTATTTCTTAGAAATCATGGATGATTTTTTAGAAGTTGATCAAGATGATCGCACCCTTCAATATATCTTAAAAACTGGCATCCAAGATGGTGGTCAATGGGATATGTTTGTATCTTTAATTGAAAAGTATGGTATTGTCCCTAAAGAAGCGATGGTAGAAACCACATCATCGAGTGGAACAGCTTTTATGAATCGTTTAATTAACGTGAAACTTAGAAAATATGCTGCAGATGCAAGAAGACTACATCAAAACGGTCAAACTGAAGATTTGAAATCTTTAAAAGCATCCGTTTTAGAAGAACTTTACACATTCTTAGTTACTAACTTTGGGATGCCACCTCAAACCATTGATTTTGAGTATGTATCTAAAGATGAATATCATTTAATTAAAAACTTAACACCTGTTCAGTTTTATAAAGAGTATGGTGGAGATACATTAAAGGATTTTGTATCCATTATCCACGCACCAACCTCTGATAAACCCTATATGAAAACTTATACAGTCCAATACCTAGGCAATGTCATTGGTGGAAGACCCATCAAATATTTAAATCTTGACATCAATCATTTGAAAGATCTTGTACTCAAGCAATTACTCAATAAGGAGTTGGTTTGGTTTGGTGCAGATGTTGCAAGGTACGGAGACCGAATTTCAGGTATATGGGACGATCAACAATTTGATTATGAATCAATGCTTGAAATGAATCTCACCATGTCAAAAGCTGATGAACTCGATTATTCACAAGGTGCGATGAATCATGCCATGGTTTTCACTGGTGTTAATTTGGATGTAAACAAAAAACCAAATCGCTGGAAAATAGAAAACAGTTGGGGCGATGCAAATGGTTTAAAAGGGTATTATCTTGCTACGGATACGTGGTTTGATCGTTATATTTATCAAGCGGTGATTCATACGAAATATTTATCTAAAGAACAGCTTTCTGCTTGGCAACAAAAGCCGATTGAACTAAAACCATGGGACCCCATGGGTTCACTTGCAAAGTCTTAGCGAAAAAGAGCGTTTGCTCTTTTTTTTATGGTTCGTTTTTGATATAATCTTAATGCCGGGACGTGGCGTAGCTTGGTAGCGCGCTTGGATGGGGTCCAAGAGGTCGCAAGTTCAAATCTTGTCGTCCCGACCATTACAAAAATAAAGCGAATTTTCGCTTTTTTTATTTATAAATAAAAAGGAGCACGATTTTGCTCCTTTAAGTCTTAAAGTTCGCTGACCACAGAAACATAATCTGAGGTAAGTGTAATTGATAAGTTTCCGTTTCTAACTCTCAGTTCATCTAAGAATGCTTTTTGATCAACATCTAATCTTAACTTGATTAAATAAGTGAGTTCGAACATGGTTCCAAAGTCTGTCGTTTTCACTTTTTGGAGTTGAAAACTATGGACATATTTCTTGAAAATATCATCAAATACATTGGAGTAATTCAAATTTTCGGGAATAATTATTTTCAGTTTTGCATGATTGGTCTTATCACGATCAAGCTTAAGAAAATGAAGAATAAGTAAGATAGTACTGATGAATGCAGTAATAATTAGAGCAAGACCGATATAACCCATGGCAGAAGATAACGCAATACCCACAGTACTTAGGATATAAGTGATATCTCTTGAATCTGCAATGGCAGTTCTAAAACGAACGAGTGTGAAGACACCTGCTAAGCTAAAAGCTCTAGCTAGGTTGTCTGAAATGAGTAAAACAATGATTGAAATGACTAAGGGAAGTAAAAATAGTGTCATCGAGAATGATGAGTCATAAACTGTTTGTTTGTGCGTGAATACATAAACTGCACTGAGTATGCCCCCTAAAATGGTTGATGTAGCTAAAACAGCAAGGAGCGTTCCTAGTGTAATAGTGTCCATGCTAATAGTGATAAAGTATGTAATCATCTGTTGTGCCTCCTGATAGGTAGTGTTGGTAAGCTTTTCCATATTTTGAAAAGCTTTGACTGTATAATTCGTAATCGGATAATTTTCTAGCTAGCCAGAATGGGAAGTTATCTTCGCTTTTGACTTCCATTAGCCAATAATCTTTTGAATCAAGAATGGGATGGCCACCATTTTTATCCAAGCTGACATCTTTATTTCTAAAGATGATATTATGATCAAAAGTGATTCTAAAATCGTCTTTTGGAGACATGAGAGCTATGCGATCATATCGAATAAAAGCACCAGGTGTTGCCTTATGAATTTTAATAAAATAGTCAACTTCATTCATGACTTGTTTTTCTACATAATCTTCAATCGTTGGAAAGATACCTAAATTTAAATAATCTAAAGCTGCTTTGTATGTCAAATTGACACGCCTCTTGTTAATTCTACCCTCATATTTTTTCTTTATTTCTAGAAAAACCATATCTTCTGGTGCTAGTGGAAATTTATACGCCCTCAGTCTCAGTTTATCTTTATAAACAGGTTTTTGAATAGAATTTCTAATGATACTAAAGTCAGGTGTATCAAAATAAATATTATAAATGGTGTAGTGGTTTCCATCAATTGAATAAGGATCATCAATCAAATGCTCTTTAAAGAAGGAGATGAGTTCATCTTTTTGCTTTGTCGAAACGAGATATTTTCGCTCATAACGATTAAATATGGGTTTACTCAAGATGTTTCCTCCTGTAAAAATCGCTTCATTTTTAGGTAAATATCTTGTTAAAAAACCGATTACCTAGAGATTACTTCCTATATTTTAACACAAGTTTTAATGAATGGGAAAACTTTAGGTGTATTTGATGAATTCTCACATTTTTGATTAGACAAAATGTCTGTTACATGGTAAAATAATTATCGCGACATCATGTGCACCCGTAGCTCAGTTGGATGAGAGCGTAACCCTCCGAAGGTTAAGGTCGCATGTTCAATTCATGTCGGGTGCGCCAAAAATGGAGGAATACTCAAGTGGCTGAAGAGGCGGGCTTGGAAAGCTCGTAGGCTGTCAAAGGCGCAGGGGTTCAAATCCCCTTTCCTCCGCCATATGGACTGTATAGGGTAAATACAACAGTCATTTTCGACAGTTGACCCTTTTTGGAAGAAGAACCATCAAAACTGATGGTCTTTTTTTTCGCTTTATGTAAACGTAAACTCATACTCAGAGGGTGTCGAATATTTTAGGGAAGCATGTGGACGTTTTTCATTGTAGAAGATGACGTACTCGTCAATACAAATTCTTAAGTGATCATAGCTATTGTAGATGTGTCTATATATTTCTTCCTTCTTGATACTTGCGAAAAAACTTTCAGCAACAGAATTATCGTATGGACAACCTTTCTTAGAAAATGATTGTGTTATGTTATTTTGCTTAAGATAGGACTTAAAAGCTTTTGCAGTATATTGTAAACCTTGATCACTATGGAAAATAAGTTCCTTAGGTTGATTTCTGATTTGAAAGGTTATCCTCATCAGTTCAATCAATTCAGAAGAGCCTAATGTCTTTGCTAGTTGATGACCAATCACTTTTCTTGAGTACAAGTCGATGATCACAGTCAAATAATAATGCTCTTTTCGAACACGTATATATGTAATATCACTTACCCATATCTTATTGATTTCAGGGTAAAACTCTGATTTTGAAATGATGTTCGGTTTATAAGCATATTTTCTTTTATGATAGTTATTATAGTTTTCATCGGGTAGATTGGGTTTGAGATCCATTTCTTTCATCAATCTAAGTACTCTTTGGTGACTAATGATATGACCATCCTTGACTAATTGAATGCGTATCTTCCTTCCACCAAACCTACCATCTGATTCATTAAAGATAGATTGAATGAGTGATTTAAACTCATCATCAGCTTCATCAATTAGATATACCTCAGGTTTTCTATTTTTGTCATGATAGAAGGTGGATGGTTGCATCCCTAGTACTCTACATATGGTTTTAATGGGATAAAGTTTCTCTGCAAGTAAGTAAACAAGCTCAAGTTTTTTCTCTTTAGATATATCAAGCATTGATATTACAAAATGCTGTATTGTATTGATGAGTTCCAATCTTTCAAGTTTAAATTGATTATCATAAACATCTCTTCTTGTTAAAGAGAACTCATTTAGAGGTTTTTCGATTTGCATATCAATCCAGTGATATATGGTTGTTCTTGGTATCTTGAATTTATTGGATAATTTTGTGATGTTCCATCCTTTTTTATATAGGTCGATAATTTCTGTCCTTAAATCTGATGTGTATTTCATACTCATGATTTCCTTTTCTAAGTTTAGTATGTAATAGTATACAATATGTTATTACAATACCTTAGTGGGTTATCATAAAAAATATACATATGCTTTATTTTTCTCTTGCTTCTCTAGAATTCACTTGGTTAGTCTATTCTTTAATATTAAATGTCAGTTATGATGGAATAGGTGTAATATAGGACAATTTAATGCATTAATATCAAATATAGTGTAAAATGTTCTTAATTGTGGAGGAGGTATTTGATGATGAGGATAAGACTAAATGTTAATCCAGTAAACTATGAAATTATAAAAAAAGAACTAGAAAAACTAGGAATAATAATAGATGAACAAGCTGACTTTACTTTGTCAGAAGATAACGTATTCCAATCAATTTCCGCTAAAAAAGATGATGATGTTTATATCATTCCCGTTGAAAGCATCATTTACATAGAGAGTTTTGGTCACAATATCGTTATCCATAGAAAAGACGGGCAATATTATAAGCGAGATACATTAGCAAATATTCAAAACAGTATTCAAAACGATGATTTTATTCGAGTACATAACTCGACAATAGTCAATAAAGAGAAAATAAAACATATACGTCCAATCATAGGCATGAAATTTGAATTGTTACTAGAAAATGGTACGAAAACCACCGTATCTAGAACTTATTACTATCAGTTCAAAGAGAAAATTGGTTTTTAGGAGGGAAATGAGCAATGTTAAAAACTATCTTGGAAGTATCAGTAATTTCTCTCCTATTTGTAATTGTGGGTTTAGTGATTTATTTATTGTACACACGCCATATTAATCAAATACTTAAAGGAACGATAAAGAAAAAAGTTGGTAGATCACTTGAGTTTAGATTGTTAGTCTTATCAATCGTCGGTATACTAACCATTTTCGGGTATGTTTTAGTTAAATACACGATCGAGCAGAATATGTATAAGTCGTTTTCAGTAGAAATATCTACAGACATTCATGAGTTCAGTTTTAATGATTTCTATGCTGATTTGTATCAGTCATCCAATGCTGATGCTGATATTATGGTTGGACGAGATAGAGTGATACATATCCTTTTAGATACCCAAGGACGGATTAAGGAATTTTCACTCATCGTTTTGATTCCAAAAGATGGACAACTGGTGGAATATGCAGGTGTATTGAGCGATAATAAAATAGTGTTTAGGACAGCCCCTTCAATCGTGAATCCATCTGTATTCCACTTCAAACTTCAGGAGCACACCCAAAGACTTTCAAAGGTTGATTTCGAAACTATTTTTAATACACATGGTACCGAACAAGCTTCTCAAGGATTATGGATAGACATTAACTTGAGTTACATTTGGGGAGATGAACCTGTAACTCATAATAATTTGATAGATTCATATTCAATTGATAATAATAACAACATTGATTTAATCGACAGTATTACGTTTAATCATCAGTCATCGGCTACAAATATATGGATAGGTAGAGCATTCATCGATAATCAAAATCAGATAGGTGCAATACATGTAATTACCTATTACTTGGTTGATTGATGGACTGTATAGGGCAAATTCAACAGTCATTTTCTAAACTTCCTTTTGTTGAGCCGTTTTTATAGGGGTGCTAAAATTCATTTAAGGGTGCTAAAAAAATGATGGGGTGCTAATTTGTATCAAAATAGGTAGCATCACACATACATTAAAAGTCGACATTTTGTATCCGATGCAAGATGTCTTTTTTATTTTTATCGCTCTATAAAGGTATTTTATGGAATTTTTAATCATACCGAAAAAAGTCGACAATGTCGAATAAAATATTCAAAATGTCGACATATTAAGGTATAATATAGACAAAGGCGGTGACATAATGAATTACACAAAAACATTAAGAGAGTTTTGTATACAAAATCAAGGACGATTATTTGATGTTCAATATGAACAAAACCATCGCTTTTCTTTGATACCATATAAAACTCTACTAAAGATCCTAAATAGATTAGAAGATGAAAAAATTGTTTCAAGTATTGCTAAAGGTGTATATATTGTCAACTCGGATCAACATATTGACATTGATAATGCAATCAAAGAATATTATGTGGATCATTTTAGCGGTATGATGGTTGGAAGAGCCATGTATAACTATTATGATATCGGAGATCAAGATGATGATACTATTCAGATTTATACGAACAAAATAGTTTCTAACAACAAATCCATTAATAAATACCACCTCATTAAATTTAATGCATTTTTTTATGATGAAGTAGTAAGTCTAATTACTGCCTTGGAGTTAATAGAAAAAGTAGGTTCTATAAAAGATATGGATTATATTCGCTATCATGAAGAAAAAGAATCTGGGATAAAATCATATTCCGATGAGATTTTCAAAGAGATTATAACGCACCATCCATATAAATACTCAACAATAGCTACTCTTGATGAATTATTAAATAGATATTCAATTAAGAATAATCTCATAAACATCTACAAAGAGAATTATAAAAATGCTCTTCAGAAATAATGAAACAGATTTTTGGAAATGGTGTAGACATTATTTAAGAAATGCGAAGTCTATCATCAACTCATATGATAGTATAGTAAGTACTGATTATCGCATAAATAACATTAAGAAATACAAAGAAGCAAAAGAAATTCTAGAACAATACGAAATATTGAAATGTTCACTTTCTGATGAACAAAATGAATTACTAGAAAAGTCATTAATCAATAATGAGGAACTAAAATACAATTTTAAAACATTTAATAACTTAGATGAAATCATGAACAATTGGAGTCGAATCTGTTTTCCAAAACATAAGTTAAAACTTAAATCCATTGATAAAGTAAAAATCGGAAAGTCCATAAAAGAACAAAGACTATATCATGATATGTCATTAAAATTTGTGGCTGATTTATTAAACATTAGTGAAGCTACTCTGAAAGGTTATGAGATGGGAACTAGGTTAGTTAGACTTGATGTGGTATATGGTTTATCTCAGATTTATAATATGACGATTGATGAGTTAATTCTATAAAGAAATATTAGTTACATTAAGAGTAAAAAAATTATATTATTCTATTATAGCAAGTGATAATTGCGTTGGTGCAATTAATAATTGGTGGTATTCAGAGTTCAATATAATATAATAAGTATGGTGATAATATGAATTTAGGAAATAAAATTACAGAATTAAGAAAAGTAAATAAACTTTCACAGGAAGAACTTGCTAATAAGCTTGATGTTTCAAGGCAAAGCATAAGTTTATGGGAAACGAATCAGTCAAGTCCATCTACTGAAAAACTGATAGCATTAGCTAAGTTTTTTAATGTAAAAGTCGATGTTTTAATTAATGATGAAATGATTGATAAAGATAATAGTTTAATTATAAGAACAATCCATTCTGAAATTAGCTATAGGTATTTACTTTTAGAAACCGCCAATTATTTTATTAGACATCTATCTAAAATTATGCCTATTACACTGATTCTTATTTTAATTATAGTGATTGGTGATATATCATTAGAAGAACGCTTATTATTTGTGGCTACGTTTTTAATTATAGCAGTTCCTATTATATTAATAGTAATAAATTATTTTGAACATAAAAAAGCTCAAAAAAATTTGAATTTCTCAAAGAAAAATCTTCAAAGGTTTATTTTTAAAGATGAGGAATTGGTGATTTATTTTGAAGACGGGGTGTCAACGACTGAATCTAAAGTGAAATATCAAGCATTTAAAAAAGCGAAAATATCAAATCATTATTTATATCTAGAACATCCGTCAATGAAAAGAAAGTTTTTTCAAATGGACTTAAATGATTTTATAAATGGTGATAAAGGTTCCTTACTTGATTTTTTAAGAAATAAAAATATTAATGTTGAAAAAGTAAAATCTAGAAAAATTGCTGAAACACAAAAGACAAACAAAAAGTATTTATTTTCACAAAAAGCATTATTTTATAGTCTAATAGGATCAATTATATTAACAATTGCAATATTTATTTCAATGTCATTAATTCTTGATAATGCCTCTAATGAATTGAATAGTTATTATTCAACGCGTGATTCGATGAACGATATCCCAATATTTTCAGTTTTGATTATCCCTCTCGTGGTAGCATTCTTCTATGTGATGTATTTAAGTAAGAAAAATTACAAATCAAAACTAATTATAGTTTCTTACATTATTGTTCCAATAGCTACACTAGGAATCTTAGCTATGACACTTGTGATTCCAGGAACGTTTAATGAAAGATATTCTAAAGACTATGAAATTGCAAAAAACATTTTCAATATTGCTAGCATTTATATTCCGGAGGATGGTTTATCAGTTTCTGAAAAAACTTTTAAATTCACTGAGGATAATAAGACAATAATACCATTTACAGAAAAGCATAAGGTTTTACTTACTAATAATATAAATACGTTTGAAGATTCATTAATAAATAATGTGCATTGGGTAACAAGCAAAACAATACTTATGAAAGCTAAACTTAACATGTTTATTGATCAAGAAGCCGATTATTACTTAATTTATAATGAAACAGCAAACAATTACAATGAGGGAGAGCTAGAAAACGGAATAAACAAACTATATGTTTTCTATTATTATTTTGGTACAAATGAAATAATAATATATGAATTTTATTTAGATAATAATGGATATAATTAGACTGTTTAACAGCGCGATAATTTAGGGGTGCTAAAAAAATCATAGGGGTGCTAAAAAAAATCATAGGGTGCTAATTTGTATTAAAATAGGTAGCATCACACATTAGCAAAGCATTAGTCTGATACGATTAGGTATCAGGCTTTTTTTGTCTTTGTTAAGCCATTTATATTTCTAGACATATGCGTAAGTGTTTAACCCATTAGTGTAAATGGCGATGTTAAAATGTAGTAAAATGGCGGAATGAAAATGCCATAAATACTACATTTTTTTGTATACTAAATCCATACGCACAAAGGAAAGGTATACAAACATGAGAACAGACATATACGA
>JAUVXD010000009.1 GCA_030603805.1 Acholeplasmataceae bacterium | reverse complement strand
GTTAAAATATTCTTGTAAATAATTGGGTTTTTGCATACTTCAATTATACCAAAAAACCACCCTGGCTTCCAGAGTGGCTTTTTTGTTATTAAGGCTGTTTATCTTTTTATTTCGTTACAGCCCCTTTAAATTTATACAGTTTTTAGTTTTATTTTAGATCTTAAGTCTCTAATGAAAAAAGGTAGATAAAATATATGGAAGAAAACAGGAATTCCAAAGATAAAAATATTAATCAAATACCAAGGATGTTCACCAAATAAATCAAAAGCAGTATTGGGTCCTGGTTTTGCCATTAAAAACATATAATTTCCACCAAAGAGTAAATTGATGATGAGATTAAACAAAGCAAACCCAATTAAAGAAAAGAAATTATAGATTAAATGACGATATGTCATCCTTTGATGATAATTCATGACAAATAGGATAAAGACAAAATTTATAACAATAAGTCCATGTGAGACGAAAAATTGGAAATATCTAAAGTGAGGGAACCCCATATTACCTTCAACTGAAGGTGTGAGTAGTGCCATTACTGCGCCAATGAGCATCACGAAAAATGTTGCATAAAAATATTTTTTGTTTTCTGTGATTAAGACAAATGCTGTTGATAAGACAGCAAGTCCACATAAATGAAAGGGTAGTGATTCTGCAAGTGTCCAAGTGCCATTTAAAATACGATAAAGATTAAGTGAAATTTCTTGTAAAATAATGACTCCTGCAAGCAAATAGCGCATCTTTTTAATGATTTTAGGTCTTCTTAATCGTTCTTGATGAAGGATGATGAGGTAAGAAATACCAAAGATGATGAGCACAGGTATCAAATGTGACAGTGTAAATGAGCGAAATGTGTTTTCTAGTGCAGGATTAAACATAAAACACCTCTATTATTTTGATATTCAAACAACTGATTTCTATTATAGATATTTTCTTAAAAAAAGCAAGGGTTATTCATATAATCACCTAGATATTTGTCAATTCATAATATAATGGATATGAACAGATGAAATGAGGGTTTATATGGGTACTTTAATCAATGTAGCAGCAATCATTATTGCAAGCCTATTAGGTGTTATTTTTAAACGAGGTTTACCAGAAAAAATTCAAAAATCAGTGATGATGGTCCTAGGATTAGGATTAATTGCTTTATCCTTAGGGTGGTTTTTCAAAGACTTTTTAGTGATTGATGGGTCATCTATATCGACAAGACATGATTTACTCATCATTATCTCATTGGTTTTAGGTGTCATCATTGGGGAATGGATCGACATCGATTTAAGACTAAACAGATGGGCCGAAGGCATCGAAAAGAAATATAATTTACCTCCATTAGCCAAAGGGTTTATTACAGCAACGCTTATTTTTTGTGTTGGAGCAATGGCGATAGTTGGTTCAATCCAAGATGGGTTATATGGAGATATCACGACATTGGTGATAAAAAGTGCGTTAGACTTTGTCACTGCGATCATCTTGGCTTCAATTTTAGGTATTGGTGTGATATTTTCTGCCATATCTGTTCTTATTTACCAAGGTGGATTAACTTTGCTTGCTTCAAGTGCACAATCTTTTTTAACTCAAGACATGATCATTAGCTTAAGTATGGTCGGTAATATTTTACTTATTGCCATTGGCATTAACTTTATGGAAATTAAGAAAATCAAAGTAGCTAATATGTTACCAGCCATTTTTATACCGATTTTCTATTTTCTAATCATTTCATGGTTTGCATAATGTTTGATTCCATAAACATGAAATGTCCCATTTGTGAAAGCAAGACCTATGAGCATCAACATCCAAGGTTTAACATGAAGTTTCATTGCTGTCCTACATGTGAGTTTATTTTTAAAGATGAGCTTATCCATCCAAGTCCAGAAGATGAGTATCAGATTTATGAACAACATCAAAATGACGAAGGTAATCAAGGATACATCAATTTTTTAACCAATTTTATCGATGCAGCTGTATACCCATTGATTCAACAAGGTGATGTTCTTGATTTTGGTAGTGGTCCTAATCCAGTACTCGCAAAGATTTTAAAAGATACTTATGGATTTCAAGTTGATATTTATGATCCTTATTATGCAAGAGAAGTAATCTTTAAAAACAAAACATATGATTTAATCACATCAACAGAAGTTGTCGAGCATTTTTATCATCCAATCCCTATGTTTGAAACACTATCAAAGCATATCAAATCAAAAGGATTTCTTGCATTAATGACGCTTTTTCATCCCAATGATTTGAAATTGTTTAATGACTGGTTTTATATTAGAGATATCACCCATGTTTCATTTTACACACCAAAGACATTTAAATATATCGCACAAAGATTTGGTTTTCATGTCATCTATACCAATCATCATCGTTACATCACACTTCAAAAAGATTGATATACGAAAAAACGAAAGGATTAAATTTATGAAAAAAGTTGCTTTAGTGACTGGCGCAACCTCTGGTATTGGAAGAGCACTCGTTGAGCTTTTAATGAAGGAAAAAATACATGTGATTGCTGTTGCAAGAAATGAAGAAAAAGCAAATCAAGTTCGAGCATCTTTAGCATCACTCACAAAGGAAGTTTCACTAGATTTTGTGATTGGAGACTTTAAGAATAATCAAACAACCAAAAAAGTGAGTGAAGATATTTCACAACTCATTAAAACCAAGTACGAAGGTCAATTAGATATTTTAATGAATGTTGCGGGCATCGTATCTTCTGGATATCATGAAAATGAAGATGGTAATGAAGTTACTTTTGCTGTGAATCATTTATCGCCATACATCTTAACACACTACATGATTCCTTTTTTGAAAGCATCAAAAGATCCTTATATTTTAGTCGTTAGTTCTTTATCGCACTACCGTGCATCGATTAACTGGAACAACATTCAAAATAAGAAGTTCTATAATATTTTAAAAGCCTACAAACGTTCTAAGCTCTATAACGTGTTTTTTGTCAAAGCGCTCGCAAATATGTTTCCAGAAATCAAGACCTATGCGATTGATCCAGGACTAGTGAAAACAGAAATTGGTTTAAAAAATACCTCGAAACTAGCAGCATTCGTTTGGAAACTTCGAGTGTCTTCTGGAACTGATGCCTACTATCCAACAAAGTTTATGGTTGATATCATCTTGAATCGAGGTGAGCTTGCACCTTCTGGTTCCTACATGAAAGAAGGGCGTGCAGTGAAATCTAATCCTATAACATATGAAATGAGTCATGCCGAAAAACTGATGGATTATTCAGCAACTTTAACTGGACTTTCTTATCAAAAATTTGCAAATAAATAACACATTTTTTTCATGTTATTTGGTATAATTGTGCTGTCAACAAATGAGGTGACTACGCATGAAAAAAATTGAACTACTTGCGCCGGCCGGTAGCATGGAATCGCTTATTGGAGCCATTAACAGTGGTGCACAAGCGGTTTATCTAGCCGGTAAAAGATTTGGAGCAAGAGCATACGCCAATAACTTTGGTGATGAGGAACTCATAGAAGTCATACGCTACGCACATTTGCGTGGCATTTTTGTCTATGTTGCCATCAACACTTTAGTCTTTGATGATGAAATCGAAGAGCTTTTAGCCTATACAGATTTTTTAGTAATGCATGATATAGATGCACTCATTGTCCAAGATCTTGGCGTTATGCATCTTTTAATCAAAAGATATCCTAATTTAGATATTCATGCATCCACGCAAGTGAACGCACACAATATAGACCAAGTTAAATTTTTAAAATCGTTAGGTGTTAAGCGTATTGTGTTAGCAAGAGAAACGTCTATCGAAACAATAAGACTCATCAAAAAAGAAGTCGATATCGAGCTTGAAGTTTTTATTCATGGGGCACTTTGTGTTTCCTTTTCTGGAAATTGTTTGATGAGTTCGATGATTGGTGGTCGCTCTGGTAATCGAGGTGAATGTGCACAACCTTGTAGAATGCCATATAGCCTTTATAAAGATCAAATGCGTGTTTCAGATAAAACCTATCTCTTATCGACAAAAGATTTAATGACCATTGAGCATGTTGATTTACTGATTGAAGCAGGCGTGGATTCCTTTAAAATTGAAGGTCGAATGAGAAAGCCTGAATATGTCATTCAAACAGTCTTATCGTATCGAAAAGCCATTGAAGCATATATCCATAAAAAATCATTGGATGTCAAAAAAGAAGTTGATTTATTAGAACGTGTATTTAATCGTGAGTTTACGAAAGGGTATCTTTTTAACGAAGAACCCAACAAAATCAATCAAGATTTTAGACCTAATCATTTAGGCATAGAAATAGGAAAAGTCATCGATTATCAAGACCATAAAGCCATCATCTTACTTTCTGAAACTTTATCGATCAATGATGGATATAGAATAATCGGTAAAAATAAAGACTATGGCAATGCAGTCTCAAGAATCATTACAGAAAAAGGGCTTGTTAAAAAAGCATATCCTAAAGAAATCATTAAACTCGATGTAACTGAAGTCATTGAAAAAGATTCAGTTGTTATGAAAACTTTGGATTATGAGCTTGAAAGCAAGCTTGACCAATACTTAGATACCAACTTTAAAACGATTGCCTTGACTGGTTACTTAACTTTAAAATCAAACCATCCAATGAAGCTAATCATCTCTGATGGAATCCATCAAATTGAAGTGATAAGTGCTGGCGTTTTAGAACATGCAGTCACCCAAAAAACAACTCATGATCAAGTATTAGATCAACTCACAAAACTTGGACAAACACCATTTTATTTCAGCCAACTTGAAATCGATATGACAGAAGATTTGTTTATTCCAATCAAATGGATTAATGAACTGAGACGTGATGCCATTTTAAAGATGAAGGAACTAAGAGAATCACAAAGAAAACCAGTCTTAATCGTAGAATATAAACCAATTGCAAGTCCAATGCAACCAATAATGAGTCAACTAGTTGTTAAGGTTCAAACAAAAGATCAACTGGATACTGCTATCAAACTCGGCATTGAGACCATCTATTATGAAGATATTGTTAAGGCACCAACATCGAACCTTGAACTCATTCCTGTTAAAAAAAGAGTTCAAATGCATCAAAAAGAAGTTCTCAGTGCACCCAGTGTCATCCACGATATCGGATTTCTTCACAATAACCCCAATAACTATACACTCATAACCGATACTTTTTTAAATGTAGTCAACAGTTATACAGCAGCATTACTTTCAAATTATCATGTATCATCCATCACACTATCTCCAGAACTTTCCCTAGAACGGATTCAACTTTTAAATCAAAACTATTTAAAAAACTTTAAAATAGAAGGTAATTTTGAGCTTGTTGTCTATGGTAAAACAGATTTGATGATTTCAAAATACTGTCCGATTGCCAAAACATTTAAAACCAAAGTGAATTGTCATCTTTGTGAAAAGAACCAGTATTATTTAGAAGATCGTGTAGGTGTTAAATTTCCCCTCATCAACGATGGCAATTGCAATCTTCGTATTTTAGGGCACAAACCTTTAAAGCTTGTTGAGTATATCCCAATACTGAAAGCATCTGGAATCAAGAGACTCAGACTCGATTTTACAACAGAGACTAAGGATGACATGAAAAAAATCATAGAGCAATTCCAGTTAGCTATGAATGGTCAACGAGTCATCCCACAAAAAAACACCTTCACGTATGGAAGGTTTCTTAAGTAGGTCAAACATATGACAGAATTAAAGAAAATCAATATTGGACTATTTATCGATGTTTTTTACCCTATGGTTGATGGGGTCGTTGTTGTCGTTGATCAGTATGCAAAACGCTTAAGTGAGATTGCTAACGTCTATGTGTTTGCCCCAAAGTCTAGAGATAAAACCTATCAAGATCAAATGACTTACCCCATTTATCGCAGTAAACAAATCAAAATTCCATTTACAGATTATGATCTATCACTACCTTTTATCGATTTAAAATTTAAGAATGCATTAAAGCATGCAAAACTAGATATCGTTCACATCCATTCTCCATTTACGCTTGGTCAAACAGGCATTAAATATGCAAAAAAGCATAACATTCCAGTCATTGCAACTTTGCATAGTCAATACCAAATGGATTTTATGGAAAGAACAAAGAGTAAGGTTATAGCAGATCTCGCCATTAAAGAAATTATGCATGTTTTTAATCAATGTGATGAACTTTGGGCAGTCAATCAAAAAGTTTCAGAAATCTACAAAGCTTATGGTGCCGAAAAAACCCCAAAAGTTCAACATAATGCAACCGATATGGTTTTATTTAACAATTTAAGTGAACTTGATCAGTTAAAAAAATCTTATAAGATTAAACCTGAAGAAAAAGTCTTTTTATATGTCGGGCGATTAGATGCAGTAAAAAATCTTGAGTTTATGATTGATGCGCTTTATAAACTTCGCTTGCAAGGATTTAAGTTCAAAATGATTTTTGTCGGTAGCGGGCCATTTGAAGAAGATATGAGAAAGCACATTAAAAAAAGAGGACTGACAACTTATGTCATCTTCACTGGAAAAATCATGGATCGTATCCAACTTTCGATGTATTATAGACTTGCAGATCTGTTTTTATTTCCATCCTTATATGATAGTTCGTCTTTAGTACAAATTGAGGCATCTAGTCAAAAAACACCAACACTTTTTCTCTATGGTGCTGCAACATCTTCGACAGTTACTGAAAATGTCAATGGATTTTTTAGTGAAAATGACCCAGATGCCTATGCGACTAAAATTATTGATATATTCAAAAACACCAGATTATACTCAAAAGTTAAAGAGCAATGCTATAAAGATTTATATAAAACTTGGCACCAAGTTACTGAGGAAGCTTATAAAAACTATTTAAGAATTATAGAAGAAAAAAAGGGCAAGCTAAGCTTACCCCAATCACTATAATTTTTTATGTGTTTGGTCACAATAAGGTGGAGAACTCGTTTTCTTACAGCCACAAAGAAAATATGTGCCATCTTTTTGCACACTAAAAGCAATCGGTGTTTGTGGTGTTCGTTTGTGTGAGTGCTGATCACAAAAGGGTTGATTATCACTTTTCCCACATGCACAAAACATCATCTTGGTATCAGCTTTAAGGTTAACTTTAAACGGTGAATTTTTGGAAGTCATTTTTTCTCTCATGAATTCACTTCCTTTGTTTTATTATATGATTTTTATCATTAATAGACAAGATAATCTTGAAAATGAAATTTAACTGATAGAAAAGAGGGATTTTGATGGAAATGAAAGACCGATTATTAAACCGATTGGATTCGATGAAGTCAGTCATATCGAAACATCAAGAAGCACTTGCACTCATTGGTCTTGGTTCTGTTGGTGTTGAGCTTAGTCGATTGGATAGATACTCAGATATAGATTTTTTTCTCATCGTTGAAGATGAAGCAAAAATTAAGTATATTGAAGATTTATCTTGGTTATCTCTTGCACATCCTATCAGTTACACATTTAGAAACACAAAAGATGGGTATAAATTCTTTTTTTCCGATGGTATATACGGAGAGTTTGCTGTTTTTGGAAGAAGTGAAGTGGATTTTATTGTTCAAGCTGAAGGTAGACTCATTTGGAAAAAAGAATCTTTCAATCACCCGAGTTTAACCCATGCTAAAGGAAAGTTTCCAAAACTTGAAGATGATAACATTGACTTTCGCGTCAACGAAGCACTCACAAACCTTTATGTTGGTTTATGTCGAGTACTTCGAGGAGAACAGCTTTCAGGATATCGCTTTATAGAAACATACGCTTTTAATAATCTCATCCAAATCATTGATACTCAAGAAATTAAACAACCCATTCACCAAGATTTATTCAATCTTGAGCGTCGTTTTGAGTTTTTATATCCAAAATTTTCTAATCTATTAAAAGAGATGTTATCAGGTTATGAAAATCTTCATCATTCAGCCTATGCAATCTTAAGTTATCTTGATCAACATTTTGAAGTTCATCCCTTTATCAAAAAGGAAATCATGACTTTAATCGAGCTTTTAGCATCAGATAAGTCATGATATAATAAAATAAAAAGTTAGGTGATGCTCATGATAATTAAATCACTCAAGGTTTTATTGATAGGTATCTTGTCAGTTGTTGTATTATTTGTCTTACTTGTTGTTCGCTTTTTTTCAATCAAAATTTTTGATACACAACTACAGTTAAGACATATGAATCAACTCGTTAAATATTATGAAAGTGAAAGCTTCACACCGATTGATGAACAAACGTTCATCGATTTTGATATGTTTGATCCCAATATCAAACTAAACGATATTCAAATGCTTGCCTCACATAACAGTTATAAGAAAAAAGCAGTACCATTAGGAAGACTTTTTGTGGGTCTAGGGGATAGTTTTGCTGAAGCGAGAGCACTTAATTATGAATATTTATCATTAACCAAACAACTTGAACTTGGCATCAGAAGTATGGAGTTTGATTTAAGACTTAGAAAAGATCAGTTTATGCTCACGCATGTGCCATTAGTCGATAACAGTAGTGTTGCACCCCTATTTGATCAAGCACTTCAAGAAATCAAACTCTATTCAGATCACAATCCTAATCATTTACCCATCATTATTTTATTAGAGATTAAAGATGATTGGATGATTTTAGATCATGCACTTCAAAAGATAGATTCAAATCACTTAATTAAACTTAACAATCTTTTAAGATTAAGATTAGATGATCACCTCTTTGAACCCCATATGATGATGGAATCAGGCATTTCTTTAAAAGAAACCGTTCAAACCACAGGATGGCCATCTCTCAGTGAACTTTTAGGTAAAATCATCTTTGTATTACATCCAGGATCATTTACAAATATGTACTATGAACTTGATCCAACTTTAGAGACACTACCCATGTTTATCGGTGCTTACAAAGATCAAATTACAGAAGATTATGCATCCTTTGTTGTTCATAATACACCAGATGTATCCTCTATTTCAAACTTAGTTTCACAAAATTTCATGGTTAGAACTAGAATTGACAGCTCACTCATCTTTAATGAATCCGATTTTGAACAAGCCAAACTGAGTGGGGCACAAATACTTACCTCAGATTTTACTGTGGGAAGAAAAGATTTAAGTGTTTCTGATATGATTTATTTACCTAATCAAAAAATGATCATTAGAAAGCCCATTTAGGAGGATAATCTTATGACATATAAACCAAAATTTGCAAACGAGGATATGGATCTACTTTTTGATGCAGTCTTATCCTTAGAAAATAAAGATGAATGCTATCGTTTTTTTGAAGATTTATGTACCATTAAAGAAATTCAAGACATGGCTCAACGATTCAAGGTTGCGCATCTGCTGGATCAAAAAACACCGTATCACCAAATTGTTACAGAAACGCATGCATCAACAGCGACGATATCTCGAGTTAATAAAGCACTCATTTATGGCGCAGACGGTTATAAAACTATCCTAAATAAGACTAGAAAACCATAATATAGACATGCAATCCTTAGGGTTGCATGTTTTCATCATCAAACATCTTGTCAAACATAGATATTCGTGTATAATGATAATACACTCTAAAACATAGAACCAAAGGAGGGGATATCAGTGAGTACAGAAAACAGATTAAATGATATTAAAAAATATGAGGTTGTCGTCAAGAGACTTGAAGATCGTGGCGTCATACTTGAGGATATTGCTCAAATAGCCTTGGACCTTCAAATTAAGTATTTACCCAATTTGACGTTTGAGTTTTGTTTAGAGCATGTCAAGAAAGTCGTCATGAAACGTGAAGTTCAAAATGCCATTTTAACAGGTCTTGAACTCGATATATTAGCAGAAAAAGGTCTTTTATCAGAGCCTTTATCAACCATGCTATTAAGTGATTATGGTCTCTACGGAATTGATGAAGTTTTAGCATTAGCGATTGTGAATGTCTATGGGTCGATTGGGTTTACCAATTTTGGATATGTGGATAAAACTAAACCTGGTATTATTGGTAAACTTGATAAAGAAGGTAAAGCAAAAGATCGATGCAACACATTCTTAGATGATATAGTTGGTGCGATTGCAGCTGCAGCAGCAAGCTCTATTGCACATCGATTTGCATAACTCAAACAAAGGATTGAGCGATTCAATCCTTTTTTGTTCCTCAAATCTTTTAGGGTTTATGAAATGAATCACTCTTTTTAAGTTATAATAAAAAGAGATATATATGAAAGAGGTACATGATGGCAAGAAAAGATGAAAACTCAATTTCATCCTATGAAGCTCGATTACATGAGATGATGCATGAAATTGCATCCCTTCTCCTCAATCCTTCAAAAAGCACATTTGACTCAAAAATGAGTGAGATTTTAAAAAAAATCGCTACATTCTTGAATTTGGATTGTCTTTTTGTCTCTGATCATTATGAAGATTTAACCAAAGGCACTCATTTTTATAACTTTCAACACTTGATGTTTCAAAATCAAAACCTATTAGATTTACCCATCAGATTCATTGGTGAACAACTTTTATCTAGTCATCAAAAGGATTTACCACTTATTGTTGAAGATGCAGATACTATCTTAAAGAATTCATCTCTACATCCTTTTTTTGAATCAACATCTATAAAGTCATTTTATGCCATCCCATTAATACAAGATCACGTCTTAATTGGATACATCGCTTTAATCGATTATAAAAGTAAGCGACAATGGACAATGATTGAGCATCGGTTACTTGATACTTTTTCTAAGTGGTTGTCTCACGCCATTGTTCGTGAAAAAATCGACCATGAAATGCTTGAATTAAAGAAAAAAGCTCAAAGTTCAAATGAAGCGAAAACTGAGTTTCTTTCTAATATGAGCCATGAGATTAGAACACCATTATCAGGTATCTATAATGCATTTTATCTCATTGAAACAACTGAGTTGACGCAAGATCAAAAAGCTTACCTTGATTTAGGTAGAGCCTCTATCGATCAATTGTCTATTTTAGTTGATCAAATCTTCCATGTGGTTGATGACTCCAAAGACACAACCTTGACAAAACATGAACCTTTCCATCTAGAAGATGAAATGAATCGACTATATCTTTCTCAAAAGCATCTTGCTGAAGAAAAGGGACTTATATTCTATCTAGATTTTGATTATAATATCACAACTGATTTTTTGACAGATGGTTATAAACTTAAACAAATCTTAATGCATTTGCTAAGTAATGCCTTTAAATTCACACATGAGGGTCACGTCACACTCAAAATAGAAAAATTAAAAGAAAAAGATTTCCTAAAGTTTTCAGTTATAGATACAGGCATTGGCATGGATCCAAATGCTTTAGATGAACTTTCTGAAATATTTCATCAAAAAGACACATCCTCAAAAAGAAGTTATCAAGGTGCTGGATTGGGACTATCCATTGTTTGTGACCTTATATTTAAACTGAACTCAAAACTTGATATAGAAAGTGAACTCAATCAAGGAAGTACGTTTTTCTTTGAACTTCCTTACCAATGGACGACAAAGTATGATTACCACGCACTCAAACATAAGAAAGCCAGATATTTTAAAGATCAATCATCTATTTCAGATTTAGAAGCGTGTCTCAGTTCCATGGGCATTGAAACACAAAGTGATCATGAAAAAACTGTTCATGCCGATTTTCTCGTTTATGACAAACCCATAAAAGACTTACAGGAAATCAAGATGAATCAAGAACTTTATGGTCATGCACAAACCTTGCAAATTGCAAAGTTGATGCCCCTGAGCAAGAAGTTTAAAGGTATTGACTTATGGATCAACATGCCTACTTCACGCAATGTAATCTATCAAGAACTAACCGCAAAGCTTTCAACATCCATCAAGCAAAAAGAAAATAATGCCTTTAAGAATGTCTTGAGTGGTTATGCACTCGTTGTTGATGATAACCGCTTAAACAGAATTGCCTTAGAGAGTATTTTGCATAAACAAGGTGTACGTTCAAAATCAGCAAAAAGTGGTGTTGAAGCCATCGAAGCTGTTAAAAATGAGCATTTTGACATTATTTTAATGGATGTTCAAATGCCGATGATGGATGGTATTGAAGCTACCAGAAGAATTCGTGCTTTAGGTAAAAAATATCAATCGATTCCAATCATTGCAATAACCGCGAATGCCTTTTTTAATGACTATGATTTAATGAAAAATGTTCAAATCAATGATGTGATATTTAAACCGATTGACGTTGAACATTTAATGCAAGTATTAAGAAAGTTTATCAATACAGGGACGCATATTCAAATTCCAGATGAGCTCTCTATCTTTGACGAAAAAGATTTTGAAGCTAGATTTTTAGGCAGTGAAGATATTGCCAATGAAGTGATGACTTATTTTGTTGAAGTCTATCAAGTCGATCTTGATAAGATTGCAGATGCTGTCCATAAAAAAGATGAAAAAGAAATCATTGAAACGGCGCATTATTTTAAAGGATCATGCAGCTATCTCAGTGGAAAAAGAGTTGTTTGGCTTCTTCAACTGATGATGGAACAAGCAAAAAATAGACAGTTAGAGTTGATGTCGACTTGTCTTGAACTACTGAAAATCGAAACAAAGCAGTTAGCTCAAGAGATTGAAAAGAAAATAATGAGTAAAGATTAATCAGAATCAATCATAAAAATTGCGCCAATCAAGTGAACACATAAAGCTTATGATAGACTGAAATTGGGTGATCATATGAATAAAGAAGACTTAAAGAATAAACTGACTCCACTACAGTTTTATGTAACGCAACAAAATGGAACAGAACGACCTTTTGAAAATCCTTATTGGGACCATGAAGAACCAGGTATTTATGTAGATATTGTATCTGGGGAACCTTTGTTTTCAAGTTTGGACAAATTTGATAGTGGATGTGGTTGGCCAAGTTTTGCTAAACCCATCAAAAAAGTTATCACAAAAGTAGATAAGACACATGGTATGATTCGAACTGAAGTGAGAAGCGAAATCGCAGACAGTCATCTCGGACATGTCTTTACTGATGGACCAAAAGCACTCGGAGGATTAAGATATTGTATCAATTCTGCTTCACTTAGATTTATTCCACTGAAAGATTTGGAGAAGGAAGGATATCAAGAGTACTTAGTATTGTTTAAAAAATAGGGGGATTCATGAATCAGTATCATGTTGATAAGGAACTTAGATTTCTTAAGCCACTTAGGTTCAAGAAGTACACCAATAGCAGACGGTTTTTTGCAAATTTGGTCATTAACTTGACCATGATTTTCTATAAGCCAAAAAAAGGCATTCGTCAAAAGCATTACATCATTCGTGGTTATAACCATATGAAAGTCAAAGTCACTGTCTTTGAGAAAAAAAACCAAGAAGGTATGGCTCCAGGACTTTTATATATCCATGGTGGTGGCTTTCAAATGGAAGGCACCCCTGTGCATTTAAGTATGGTTAATCAAATGATTATGGCTTCAGGACACAAAGCTGTTTATG
Organism: Acholeplasmataceae bacterium; assembly: GCA_030603805.1. Taxonomy (GTDB): domain Bacteria; phylum Bacillota_I; class Bacilli_A; order Acholeplasmatales; family Acholeplasmataceae; genus Peloplasma. The sequence goes on along the minus strand of JAUVXD010000009.1, from coordinate 67,743 downwards.
TGAAGTATCATTTAACACCTAAGTTTCCGTTTCCTGCAGCACTCCTTGACTGTTATCATGCACTTTTATGGATGAAAGAGCATGCGGATTTTCTAAACATTGACATTGATGATATCACGGTTGCAGGAGATTCAGCAGGAGGAAATCTTGCGACTGCAGTTGCACTCTATGCAAGAGACCACAATGGACCAAAAATTCATAAACAATTATTGATTTATCCCGTCATTGATGTGAAACAAGATTCTGATTCAATTCAAGCTTATACAGATACACCCATGTGGAATTCTATTTTAAATAAAAGCATGTGGGAACTCTACTTAAGACAAGGTGATTTTGGCATGCTTCAGTATGCATCTCCATCTTTAGCAGAAGTTTACAATATGCCCACCACCTATATTGAAACAGCACATTATGACTGCTTAAGAGATGAAGCCATCGATTATGCAAGAAAACTTGAACAAGCGGGTGTCAAGGTTATCGAATATCATACCAGAAGAACAGTTCACGGCTACGATGCCGCATTCTTTAGTCGTATGGTGAAACGGATGATAGGACATCGGATTGAATTTTTAAAGGAGACATTTAAAAATGAATAAAATTCATATAGATTCATGGTCAAGAAAAGAGACATATCAATTTTATCAACATGTTGATTTACCAACCTATTTAATGACATTTCAACTGGATGTGACAAAGCTTTACCACTATGTCAAAAAAGAGGGACTCTCTTTTTATCTATCCATGATTCATACATTGCTCGACATTATGAATTCTATAGAGAATTTCAAATATAGATTTATAGATGCAGAACCCTATTTAATGGATATGATCCACCCTTCATTTACAGATCAAATTGAGGGAAGTGATCAATTTAAAATTGTCACGCTCAATATCGATTCAGATCTTAAAACGTTCAATCATAAGGCTAAAGAAAAATCCAAGCTTCAAGGATCAACATTTATTGATCTAAAAGAAGAACAACGAATCGATCTTGTTTATATCACATCATTTCCTTGGGCATCCTATACCCAAGTATCCCATGCTAAAAATTTGGATAAATATGATGCAATTCCTAAATGCTGTTGGGGTAAATTTGAAGATATTCAAGGCAAAAAAATTATGCCATTTTCTATCGAAGTGCATCATGCGTTCGTCGATGGACTTCATATTGGCAAATTGATTACAAAGCTTCAAGAAAAACTGAATCAGTTCGAATAAGATGATGCCAAGATAAGGTTATCATCTTTTTTCTTAATAAAAAAAGCAAGGGAAAACACACAAAAAATCTTTCCACAAAATTCTAAAAAATTATATGATAAATCATATAAGGTATGTTATAATACTTTTGTGTAAGCGCTTTTAAAATTGAAGGGAGATTATTATGAGCGAATTTAAGCATTTTGAGTACATGGAAAAACATCGTTATGAACAGGTCGTCTATTTTTATGACAAGACCACAGGATTGAAGGGGATTACGTGCATTCATAATACCACGTTAGGACCAGCCCTTGGTGGAACTAGATTGTGGAATTATGAAAGTGAAGAAGCAGCTGTTGTTGACTGTTTGAGACTCGCACGTGGGATGACCTACAAAGCTGCAGCTGCAGGACTTAACTTAGGTGGGGGAAAAACTGTTTTAATCGGTGATCCAGAAAAAGTTAAGAGTGAAGGTTATTTTAGAGCATTAGGTCGTTATGTTCAAAGTTTAAATGGCAGATATATTACTGCTGAAGATGTTAACACAAGCACGAAAGATATGGACTTTGTTGCTATGGAAACAGATTATGTCGTTGGTCTTGAAGGTAAATCAGGCAATCCTTCTCCAATGACAGCACTTGGTGCATTTCACGGCATCCGTGCGGCACTCCAATACAAGTTTAAAGATGAAACCATTTCAAATTATACCTATGCTGTGCAAGGCGCAGGTCAAACAGGTTATTACTTAATCAAAAAACTTGTTGAAATGAAAGCTAAAAAGATCTATTTCACAGAAATCAATCAAAAACATATCGATCGTCTTAAAAAAGAACATCCAGAAGTTGAGTTTGTTGCACCACAAGATATTTATGGTCTTGAAGTTGATGTGTTTGCACCTTGTGCACTTGGTGGCGTTCTAGATGATAAAACTATTCCTCAAATTAAGGCTAAAATTGTTGCAGGTACTGCAAATAACGTCTTACTTGAAGAAGACATTCATGGCAATATGCTCAAAGATCAAGGTATTTTATATGCACCTGACTTTGTTATTAATGCAGGTGGATTAATTAACGTTTACCACGAACTTAAAGAATATAACATTGGTCGTGCAACAAGAGATATTGAAAAGATCTATGACAGATTACTTCAAATATTCCAAATTGCTGAAACAGAAAATATTCATACACAACTTGCAGCAAAAGTATTTGCTAAGAAGAGAATTGAACTGATTAACAACGTACAAGACAATTATATTAAAAGATAGGGAGTGATGATGTGAAGAAAGGAAAACTAACTTTCGACAATGCAGCATGTAAAGGCTGTGAACTATGCGTCAATTTCTGCCCTGTCGAAATCTTATATTTAGATAAGGATAGAATCAATGCCAATGGTTATCATTTGATTTCAGTAACGGATATCGAAAAATGTATTGCATGTGCGCAATGTGCCATTGTTTGTCCAGATTCTGTCATTAAAGTGGAGGTGCTAGAACGTGAGTAAAGTCTTAATGAAGGGCAATGAAGCTATTGCCAGAGCAGCGATTTTAGCAGGTGTAGACTGTTTTTTTGGATACCCTATTACACCTCAAAATGAAATTCCAGAATATTTATCCAAACTTTTAGAAGAAGAAGGCAGAGTCTTTGTTCAAGCAGAGTCAGAAGTTGCAGCTATTAACATGGTTTATGGTGCTGCCGGTGCAGGCGCAAGAGTCATGACCAGTTCATCTTCAGTTGGGATTGCACTCAAACAAGAAGGTATTAGTTATATTGCGGGCTCAGAACTTCCATGTGTGATTGTTTCTGTCATGAGAGCAGGCCCAGGTTTAGGCGGCATTCAGCCTTCTCAAGCAGACTATTTCCAAGCAACCCGTGGTGGTGGAAATGGCGACTATCAAACCATAGTCTTTGGACCTGAAACCATCCAAGAAACGGTTGATATCATGAAAGAAGCTTTTGATATTGCTGACCAGTATCGTAATCCAGTCATGATTCTTGTCGATGGATTAATTGGGCAAATGATGGAAACTGTTGATTTGAATAAACCAGTTAAAAAGCGCCATCTTGAGCCAAAAACATGGGCTTCAAGTGGCATGAGAAATCACGAAGGAAGAAATGTGATTTCCTCAATTGGACTTGATCCAATCTATCTTGAAAAACATAATTTTGCACTTCAAGCAAAATATAAAGAAGCGATTAAAAATGAGACAAGATTTGAAATGATCAATATGGATCATGCTGAATATGTGATTGTTGCTTATGGCACAGTTGCACGTATCGCAAGATCAGCCATTGAAACGCTTGCTGAAAAAGGGATTAAAGTTGGACTAATTAGACCTATCTCTTTATGGCCATATCCAAAGAAAGCTTTTGATTTAATTCCAAGCACCTGTAAGGGATTACTCGTTGCAGAAATGAGCATGGGTCAAATGCTTGATGATGTCCTCATTTCTAATAAAGGTCGTTGGCCAGTCGCATTTTATGGCAGAGCAGGTGGTATTGTCCCAGAACCAGAAGAAATTGTAGATGCCATCTTAAGTTTTGAAGAAAGGGTGGTCGACAAATGATCAGATATGAAAGATCTTCAGGTCTAACTGAACTTAACACCCACTATTGCCCAGGATGTACTCATGGTATCCTACATAAGCTTGTTGCTGAAGTTCTCCAAGAACTTAATGTTTTAGATCATACTGTTGGTGTTGCATCAGTAGGGTGTTCTGTATTTGCATATGAGTACTTTAATACAGATTTCCAACAAGCACCTCATGGCAGAGCAACCGCGGTTGCAACAGGTATCAAACGTTTCTTACCAAATAATGTTGTTTTCACCTATCAAGGTGATGGTGATTTAGGTTCCATCGGTATTGCAGAAGCCATTCATGCAGCAAACCGTGGAGAAAATATCACAGTTATTTTAGCCAATAATGCAACTTATGGGATGACTGGTGGTCAAATGGCTCCCACGACTTTAATTGGACAAGTTTCTACAACCTCACAACAAGGTAGAAATCGTGAGCAACATGGTGCACCTTTAAAGATTGCTGAAATCTTTGGTCAAATTGAAGCTGCAGCCTATGTTGAACGTGTTGCACTTTATGATGTTGGAAACATTAGAAAAGCTAAAAAAGCAATCAAAAAAGCATTTACCTATCAAATCGAGAAAAAAGGATTTACTCTAATTGAAGTGGTATCCACATGTCCGGTTAACTGGGGCATGAAGCCTAAAGATGCACTCGAGTGGTCAAAAGAACATATGATTCCAGTTTATCCACTTGGCGTTTATAAGGATGTGGAACAACATGATTAGAAAAATTCGTATTTCAGGATTCGGTGGTCAAGGGGTGATGCTCACTGGTCAACTTCTTGCCTATGCAGCAACCAAACAAGGACTCTATAGTCTTTGGGTACCCACATATGGTCCTGAAACTAGAGGTGGTACGGCAAATTGCTCGATCATTATTAGTGATAAACCCATTTTTTCTCCAGTTTTCCAAAAATCAGACGATCTACTCATTTTTAACGAACCATCACTGACTAAGTTCGGTGATCGTGTCAATGAAGGTGGTAATCTCTTCTATAACTCATCCTTAATTAAGAATAAAGTCAGTAAACCTCTTGTGAACGCTTATGCTGTCCCAATGACTGAACTTGCTCAGTCATTAGAAAAACCACAAGTAGCCAATATGGTGATGCTCGGTGCTTATCTTAAAAAGGTCGATATTTTTAAAGAAGATGTTATTATTGAATCCTTAAAATATTTCTTAGGTTCAAAGAAGCTCAATATGCTTCCAGTCAATCAAAAGGCACTTTGTGTCGGATATGAATCGATAGAATAACTAAACAGTAAAAAGATCATCTTGGGATGGTCTTTTTTGTTGATTCGTCCATCACTTTACTGAATCATCTAATATGATAGACGATGTCCGAAATAAATAGTTTTCTAAAGAAAAACGATTGACATCACCTGTTTTATTGTTTATAGTGTAAGTATGAAAACGATTACTTTAATCCGTTTCTAATTGACTTTTTAGGAGAAATCATGAAACAAAAACTCATCTTAGTCATCTTCATCATCACCATAGCAATGACCCTCATTGCATGTCAAAATGACAATAAGGAAGACATAGAAGCTTTTTTAACCCAGGCATCAGAAGCTATTATTTTACCTTTAGAGACAGAAATTAATCTAAACTTAATTCAGTCACTTGAAGTACTTGGGCAGCAAGTTGAAGTCTCTTGGTCATCTAATTCAACTTGGATTACATCGATGGGTATCGTTACAAGACCATCTCATGAATTTGGAGATCAAACAGTTGAACTGATTGCAACACTTTCAAAAGAGGGTGTCAGTGTCACGAAAACCTTTTTAGTCGTCGTGCGTGCTCTTGCTGAAGAACAATCTTTTTTTACAGTGAATTTTATGACATATGGTGGAACTTTAATTGAAAGCAAGCAATATCAAGAAGGTGCAATCGTCCTTTCACCAATACCACCCACAAAAGAGGGTTTTGTATTTATTGGGTGGTATTTAGAAGCATCCTTTTCCACACCCTATCATTTTAATCAAATATTAACATCTTCGTTAACGCTTCATGCCAAATGGGAAGAAGTTTTGATCGAAAATATTTATCGTATTACATTTGATACTCAAGGTGGATTGCCTTTAGCAGCCATCACTTCAATACCTGAAGGTGAAACCATCGATGTTTTACCAGACCCTATAAGAACTGGCTATATGTTCCTAGGCTGGTATTTAGATGAGTTAAAGACCATGCTATTTGTTTTAGGCTCAACCATACAACATGATTTGATGCTTTATGCAAAATGGCAAGCCATAGAAGAAATCACTTTCACGATTGATTTTGATAATCTTGAACCTACTTTACCGCCAATCACAGGGATTCCTTTTGGTAGTGTGTTATCAAGTTTACCTGAACCAGTAAAATCGGGACACACCTTTATAGGTTGGTATATCGATCAAACACTTTTAATTCCTTTTAACCTACAAACAGAAATAGAGTCTAATTTAACACTCTATGCCAAATGGGAAGTCATCATCGTTATTCCAGATGGCATACCCATATCAACGGCACAAGAATTTAATCAACTATCTAACAGTGGTTTAGATGGCCTTTATTACATTGCAAATGACATTGATTTTGCAAATCATACTTGGACCTATACAAATCATAATTTCAAAGGCACAATTAATGGTAATGGTAAAACATTATCGAATCTTACCTTACATGGTACTGATCGTACAGGTCTATTTTCAAGAGTGAATAACTTTACAATTTTTGATTTAATCATAGATAACTTCAATATAACCTCAACCAATCGTGCGGGTATTTTAATTGGAGAAACCGACGGGACCAATGTTCAAATTCAAAATGTAAAACTGATGAACTCGTCTATTTTAGGTAATTCATCCAACGGTGTTGGCGCACTCATTGGTTATACAAAACCAGGTAACACAGTATCCATTAATCAAATACTGATCGAAAACACAACAGTCACGAATCAAAGTTCTGCTTCAGGCGGGCTTATTGGTATGACAGATGGTGGTCATGTCTTGATTGCTGATATCAATTTAAAAGGTGTTACTGTTAGAGGACAAAATCGTGTTGGTGGTCTTTATGGTGAAATTAAGGGTACCGTGAGCATCCAAATAGAACGTGCTGTCTTAGATGTCGATTTATCGACTGCACAGTATTTAGGTGGTATTGTCGGCAGAAATCAGTCTTTGTCAGGCGTATCTGTTAAAAATGTTATGCTCACGGGTGTCATGGTTTCTACCAATCGCGATTTTGGACATGTATCAGGCGATTTATCTGTTCAAATTGCAGAAAATATCTATGCAGCTGGGTTATCAACCACAGGCTCGCTCAATAAGCAAAACTTAGCAAGTTCATTTCTCATTTTTGATGTTGAAATGCTCAATCTTGATTGGTGGGAAGATCATCTACCTACCTTATCCCCAGATTATGGATGGGTATACTTAAATCATTTTTATCATCTATCAACACTGGGATTTTCACCTAAAGATAGCCATCCAGTGACACTGATTATAGGATTTGGACAAACAGAAGTTATCCTTTATGTTAAAGAAAATACAACTTTAACCGTACCACCCAATCCAAATCATCCAGGATTTTTATTTATTGGATGGTATCAAGATGCATCACTTGCAGTACCCTTTGATTTCAATCAAATGATAACTGAACCTCAAACACTTTATGCCAAATGGGAAGCATTACCAACCTACACGGTATCCGTGAATGGCATCCTCCAAATTGTCAGTGAAGGTGAGTTTGCAACAGAACCAGATACACCTCAAATTTTAGGAAAGATCTTTATTGGATGGTATATCGGTGATGTACCCTTTGATTTCCAAACACCTATAACAAGCAATTTAAACATCATCCCACTTTACCAAGATGCAACACTTTATGAAATCACATTTAATACAGGATTAGGTTCTATAGTTGCACCCATCTCATTTTATGAAAACCAGCCAATCTTACAACTTCCAAGACCAGAACTTGAAGGCTACCGTTTTGTCAATTGGTATATCGATGAAACTTTGTTAACACCTTTGACACAAATCTATCTTTATAGTGATCTCATACTTTATGCCAAATACACAGCATTAGGTGAACTCATTTTTGAAGAATCATTTACCTATCTTGAAGGCACAAACTTAGCTTCTACCTCATGGATGGAAACTAAACCTGGGCAAGCAATCATCGAAAATGGTCTATTATTACTCACAGAAACAGCCACAGAAGCAATTTACGAACAAAGTTTAAGTGTGCTTGCTGATGGCAGATATGTGCTTGTCTTTGACTTTAAACAAGGTATTGGTGGGGCATCATTTACGATTGAACTGATCCACCAAAATACACGTATTTTTACAGTAGGGGCAAATCGTGCGAATCGCTTTACCTACCGAAATCAAGACGGTTCTGAAACGGCTGTTCCTGCCTCTACACTGAGTGTCATCCCCAATGTCATTCATCAAGCCATTGTTGTTTTTGACACAACCTATGATACCTATAAATACTATGTAAGAGTTGAAAGTCAGCTCTTAGAAATCACGCCTTCTAGTGGTGTAGGTTTTGCGAGTTCACTTGATCCAAATAAAATCAGAATTCGAGTGGTTGGGCATAACAATTTACCAAGCTCTGAACCCATTACTTATTTAGATAACATCCTCATAGAGTCAACAAGCGAAACACTACAAGGTAAGTCTGTATACGATCCCGAAGCGCCTATTGATTATGAAGTTTTAATCCAAACCATTAATCAGGAGCTTTCAATTCCTTTCCAAAATGATGTGAGATCCAATCTTTTCCTTGTTCAAATGATGTATAACGTTCCCATTACTTGGACATCTTCAAATCCAGCAGTGATCACGAATCAAGGCGTTGTGACTCGAGATGAACAAGATGATATCCATGTCTCTATGACAGCAACCATATCAAAAGGTGGCATCACCTTAACTAAAGAATTTGAAGTCTTAGTTAAAGCTATTTCAGGCACCGTCGATTTCAGTGAAGATGATTATGCTTTAGCTGGATTTGCCAGTGGTGCTGTCTCGATTCCCAATCTTAAAGAAGGGGACCCAGGCTACTACGTCGTCTACAATGCGAAAGATTTAATGGATGCGATTAATGCTGAGAATTCAGCAAGTAAAGGCACAACTGCTGCAAGAATTATCGAAATTAGAAGTAATTTAGATTTAGGATATGATGAAGTTGTTTCAGAGTTTGGTGTCCTTAAAAATCTAGATCGTCATGCCTTACCTAAAATGCATCCTATTTTAAAACAAACAGGTGTCAGCAAAATTGTCATTCAAGACCGTGATGGCTCAACAGCAAAATATAACGAAGGTTTAGTGATTTTCTCAAATTCAGGTCATACCATCAGACATGCATCCTTCCAAATTAAACGAGCAAATAATATCGTCATTAGAAATCTTAAATTTGATGAACTTTGGGAATGGGATGAAGCAACCAAAGGAAATTATGATTCTAATGACTGGGATTATTTCACAATAGAACAAGTTAATGGCATTTGGTTTGATCATATGACTTTAGGTAAAGCCTATGATGGACTGATTGACTTTAAAGCTGGAAGTTCAACCATTCAGTCTGTTGTGAATGCAACCATTAGTTATATGCATTTAGTTTTTGAACCTAATGACTTTATCAAGGCACAGTTTGACTATTTAGAAGCTAACCGCAGTTCATATAGTTATTACAATCAAATGCGTAATGCAGGCATGAGTATGCAAGAAATTATGGAGCTCAACAGCTTCCAGAAAAAAGGTTTTCTCTTAGGTGGTAGTGAACTTAGAGCGGGCAATGTATTTACACTTTCCATCTATAATTCATATATCAAAAATCTTCAAGACCGTTTCCCAAGACTTAGAGGTGGTAATGTTCACATCTTTAACACTATCTATGACGCCTCTGATGTTTATAGCATGAGAAACTATGTAAGGTCAGCTTATACAGCGCTTTTCTTAAAAGCAGAGTATAATAGACAACTCACCAATCAAGCGCTTGTTACAACTGAAAATGGCGCAATCCTCCTAGAAAATTCGATTATTATGGGCGTATCACAAGTCATTAAATCAAATCAGGTGAGTAGAGACCATCCATCCATGACTGGAAAATATATGGTTAGAGATTCCTTATATATTTTAGATGACTATATCTTCTTTGGGTCATCAGAAGATGAGGGAACACCTTTTGTGAGAGCAAACTCAGAACCCATCTTACCGTTTTCATGGAATTTCTTTGATGTCTTACCTTACTCCAATTATGAGCTTGTTCCAGTGAATGTTTTAGAATCCTATTTAAATCAAGCCATATTAGGTGCAACAGAACAACCCTTTGAGTGGTTATCCTTAACAGGAAAACCGATCCATCCTTAAGTTTAAAGGTGCAGGTCAATCCTGCATCTTTTTTTACTTTGGATTTGTTTTTAAGATGAACACCAATCTATAAAAAACATGTTATAATAATCTAAACGATTTTAAATTTAACAGATTGGGAGACCCTTATGAAACTCGATTACAAAAAGACGTTTTACGTTGGTTTAGCTTTCTTTATTATTACCATATTTTGGCAGACGTATGATTCAATTATTACCAAGATTTTAATTGACAAGTTTGGTCTCAATCAAACGTGGTCAGGCGTTGTCATGGCACTCGATAACGTGCTTGCATTATTCATGTTACCGCTTTTTGGTGCACTTTCAGACCGCACGAATCATAAAAAAGGTCGAAGAACACCCTATGTCATTGTCGGTACTGTGGTTGCAGCATTTGCATTCATTGGACTTTCATTTGTCGATAACATTCAAACCAATAAAATTGAACAAACAACAATCATTGAGAAATATGAGGTTGTTGTTGATTCAGAAGCAGATGTGAAACTCTCTGTTGCTTTCTGGAATGGTCTGATTAACGAGATGAAGACGGAACGTGATTTAGCACTTGTAAATAATGAAGTCACAGAAGCGATGTATAACCGTTGGGAATCTGGTGTATACGATCAAATGCAACTCATTATCAATGGTAGAACTACAGGTAATTTAACTGCTGTTGATTTATCCTTTATGGATGGCTATTATCATAGTTATTTAAGTGATCTTGCTTGGCAAGTGACTGCAGCTTCCCCACTGAATTTTATTGTCTTTATTGGCGTCTTATTTATTGCACTCGTTGCGATGTCTGTCTTTAGATCACCAGCCGTATCCTTAATGCCTGATGTGACCATGAAGCCACTGCGTTCTAAAGCCAATGCCATCATTAATTTGATGGGTGCAGCAGCTGGTGTTACCTCACTTGTATTACTCACTGCCTTTGGATTAGGCGGTAGATCTTATGTCAACTACACCATGGCATTTGTAGGTGTTGGGGTCATTATGCTCATCATTTTGGTGATTTTCCTTTGGAAAGTAAATGAACCTAAGATGGTTGAAGAACGCGTTCAAGATGATCTAAAATTTGGTTTATCAGAAGCTGATGATGATGTGCATGATATGCATGATCTTCCAAAAGATAAAAAGTTATCTCTATATTTAATCTTAATTTCTGTTTTCTTGTGGTTTATGGGCTATAACGCAGTCATGACGAAAGTTTCTGATTATGCACCAAAAATTCTTCAATTACCAAGCTTTACACTCCCACTACTCGTTGCCAATGTCACTGCGATTATCGCATTTATTCCAATTGGCATATTATCCACGAAGTTTGGTCGTCGTAAGACCATTCTTGCAGGAATTATCCTCTTAACCTTATGTTTTGGTTCTGTCTTTTTCTTAACCAAAGATACCGGATGGATTATGTTTATTGTCTTCGGACTCACAGGTATTGGTTGGGCGACCATTAATGTGAACTCCTATCCGATGGTTGTTGAACTAGCTAAAGGCAGCAATGTAGGTAAATATACAGGGTATTATTACACATTCTCAATGGCTGCTCAAATCTTAACACCGATTTTATCAGGATTCTTGATGGATACAATTCATCAAAAAGCTTTATTCCCATATGCAACATTCTTTGTTGCAATCGCATTTGTCACTATGTTTTTCACGAAGCATGGCGATTCTAAAGCAGAAAAGAAGAGTATTCTTGAAAGCTTTGATGTTGACATGGATTAATCGATTATTAAGTCAAACAAAAAGGATGCTTGAGGAAAGCATCCTTATTTTTTTGGTTCAAAGTATTCGAAGACGACATTATGATAATTGGATCTTACAAAATCAAATTCCTGCTCTGTTTTCGCAGCGTAACTAATCACTGTCAACCCCTTTTTATAAAGACGATCTACATACTTATTGGGGAGATCTTTAATGCCATAACTGATAAAATCCGGCTTGGTCCAACGATTGAAGAACATGGATTTAAGTAAATATTTGGAAAACCGTCCCATGTCTTTATTCTCCTTAAAATACTCTGCAATCTGTCCCCTAATAATATCTGGATGATGTTTTTTGAACCATCCGACAACTTTTGGATGAAATGAAAAGATTGCATATTTCCCAGTATAATCATTTATGGTTTTCATAAAAGACTCACAGAGTATGTGAATATCCCCATGAGGCTTAAACTCAATGAGCAAAGGCACTTGACCATCAACAAGATTTAATACATCTTTGAGAAGTGTGATTTTCTCATCCGTTTGATGAATCTTAAGATGTTTAATCTCCTCATATGTGACATCGGATAAGTTTAAATCCACACCACATAGTCTTTTTAAGTTAAAATCATGAAAGGCTAGAACAATCCCATCTTTGGTGGCGTTAATATCGAGTTCAATTGAATATCCTCGATCTAAAGCTTTCTTAAATGCAAGCAAAGAGTTTTCAGGAACACTTAAATCTTGACTGTGTAAGCCTCGGTGAGCGATTAAGTTTTCTTTAAGCCAAGACAAATCTTTCATAAAAGGCACCTTTAAAAAATGGCATACATCACAATACCAAGCACTGCAGAGAGTAAGATGATTTGAATCGGTGATATTTTTTTGTAGAACACTGTAACAATTAGAATTAAAAACATGATAATTAAAGTTTTCCAATTAAAAACTGAAAAATCAAAATGAAATCTATCAAAGTGAATCAGTGGAAAGATCGCATGAAATATTAAGACAACTGATACAGAGAAAATCAAACCAATGACAGCAGGCTTTAAGCCTTTAAATGCCATGCCTACACCTTTGGACTCAATGAATTTACTGCCAAGACTTGCAATCAATAGAATAATGATGAATGATGGCAACGCAACACCTAAGGTGGTTGCAACAGCCCCTAAAATACCATATTGATTCATACCGATAAATGTCGCCATATTGATTGCAACCGGACCTGGTGTAGATTCACTAATTCCAATAAAATCATAAAGTAAATCAGCTTCGATATAGCCACCACCCACAAGTTCTTGTTGGATGAGGGGAATCATCGCATAACCACCACCAAAAGTAAATAATCCAATCTTAAAGAAAATCCAAAATAAGGAGATAAGTTCAAGCAACATGATGCTTTGCCTCCCTTACATTAATGAGCATGCCATAAATAATGCCTGCAAGGGCACTCAGAATTAAGATATAAATGACACTAATATCTGTTAGAAGTGCAACTAAAAAAGCTGCAATTAAAACAACGATTGAAAATAAATTAAAATGAATCTTTTTTGAAAGTTTGAGTGCAGCTCTTGTTATTAAGATGGCAACACCTGCTTGAATGCCATAAAAAGCATAAGTCACCCAAGTGAGTTGTTTAAACTCAATAATGAACAATGAGATGATAGAAATGATGATAAAAGAGGGCAATATAACCCCTAATGTTGCAATTAAAGATCCTTTAAAACCTGCAATTTTATAACCAATAAATGTTGCAGAGTTGACTGCAAGTACACCAGGTGTTGATTCTGAGATAATGAGAATTTTTAAAATATCATCATCTTCAACCCAACCCTTTTTCTCAACAACTTCTCTTCTCATTACAGGCATCATTGCATAGCCCCCACCAAAGGTGAGTGCTCCAATTTTGAAAAATGCCTTGAAGAGTTCCCATAATTTACAATCTTTTGCCATGATGTCACCTCACGAGATTCATTATAACATAAAAGACGGGTCATTCTTTTTTGTTTATGTTATAATACTTTTGCAAAGGACGGATTTAGACGATGAAAAAAATACTTCAATTTACGCTCTTGGTATTATCCTTATTTTTATTGGTATCATGCCAGAGTGAGCAACCAATAACAGACACAGTTCCACCTAGCATTATTGGTGCAACTGATATTTTTTATACGATTGGCCAAACGCCACCTAATTATTTAAATAATGTCACAGCCATCGATAATATAGATGGTGTGATTACATCATCGATTATCGTTGATGATTCCCTAGTCGATTTAACAACACCAGGATTTTATGACCTCTTTTATGAGGTGCGTGATCAGGCAGGAAATCTTTATCGAAAAAAGATTAGTGTGATTGTCTTAGAAGCACCAGGTGAAACAGATTTAGAACCCCCAGTGTTTTCTGGAATCTCTCATTTAACGTATTATGTAGGGGAGACCTTACCAAACTATCTTTTAGGTATCGCTGCATATGATGCGAAGGATGGCAATGTTTCCTCAAGAATTACAGTTGATAGTTCACATGTCAACTATGATGAACCTGGCGTTTATGATGTGATTTATTCAGTCACTGATTTATCTGGAAATGAAACGAGAATCACGATTCAAGTTACCGTCATTTTAGCGATTGATCATTTAAGAATTTATTATTTAAACGATACCCATGGTGCTATATTAGAAAATGGAAATCAACTTGGGTTATCTAACATAGGAAACTTCATATTAAGTGAGAAAGCAAATTATCCAAATAACACCATTTTTCTTGCAGGTGGGGATATGCTTCAAGGATCGCTTCTTTCAAACTACTTTCAAGGTGGTTCGATGATTGATCTACTGAACTTCATAAAACTTGATAGTTTTACCATTGGAAACCATGAGTTTGATTGGGGTTTAGAGACAGTCACAGAGTATTTTAATCCAGATACACAAAGAACAATTAAAGCAAATTACCCACTTTTAGGTGCAAATGTCTTTTTTAAAGGGACAACCATTCGTCCTGATTTTATTGATGCATATCAAGTCATAGAGCGAGGCAACATCAAAGTGGGCGTCATTGGTCTCATGGGATATGGTCTTGAAGGCAGTATCGCAACTGCGATGGTAGAAGATTATGAGTTTGCTGATCCCATTTACTGGGCAGGTTATTTTGCTGAAGTCTTAAGATTAGAAGAAGAAGTTGATGTTGTCATTGCTGTTGTTCATGGGTCTTCCTCATTTACAAATTCAGGTATCGGTAATCATACAGGATTAAAGCGCATCGATGCATTATTTAATGGCCATAGCCATCAAGCCTATACAGAACATCATTCACGCACGGGGATGAATATGCCTATCATTCAATCAGGTGGTAATGGTACCCATGTCGGTTATCTTAAAATTGATTTTAATCGAGATAAAATGATTACAGGTTACATACCTTCTAATTTAACTGGATCTTCAGATCAACGGTTAAGACAATCGAACCCAGAGGTTACAGAACTGATTAACTATTATTACGACCAAATCTCAGATTTAATTAATCTAGTCATCATAAAATCTGGCGCAAACTACTCAAGAAGTCAACTCACAGAGTATATGGCAGAGCTGATTCGCATGAGTGGACAAGCCGATATAGGGTTTCATAATCAAGGGGGCACACGTGCAAGCCTATCCTTTAATCAAGGGATTACCGTAGGTACTCTTTATGAAATCTTCCCATTTGATAACAAAGTGAAAACTGCAGTTTTAAGAGGATCAATCATTAAGGATTTCATCTCATCAGGTGCTGATGGCTCAGCGACTACCTACAAAGAAGGCTTAAGCTTTAATCAAATTCAAGACCATCTTTATTACAAAGTAGCAACCAATGAATATGTCTTTGATAAAACCAATAATCCTTTCATATATGGTGATGATGTGATTGATACTGGCATCGTTATTCGTGATGTGCTTGAAACAGTGTTAAGAAATCAAGCAAAATCATCAGAATATTTTTATATCAATACACCGATTGTCATCTTTAGTTCAAGTAGATTTAATCTTTTTACAGATATGATTATTTTAGAAAATGCAAAAAATCATCTTCAATCATGAGTCATCATACCGATTGCAAACGGTTTCATGAAATCCCTATGATATAATAAACTTAAGAGTATAATTCGAGGAGTGTTAGTATGGTTCCATCATTTGAAAAACGCGTGAGAGCATTCGCGATTGACACCTCAGGTGTCTCAATAGCTTTAATTTTATCAACATTTTTAGGGACAACGTGGGCTCCTCTACCCTATATTGTTTCTGGTATTGCAGCTTTTGTTTTCTATTTCTTGCCATATTTCTTATCAAATGGACAAACATTTGGCAAGCGCATTCAAAAAATCAAAGTAGTTACCTTACATGGCAAGGATGTCAACGTTTTTATGCTCATTTTAAGAGATTTATTTAAACTTGGCTTAAGCGTAGTAACTTTTGGCCTATATTTGATTATTTGTTATTTTGTGATGAATGAAAAAACAAGTCGAACGATTCATGATTTCATTTTTAAAACCAAAATGATTGATTTAGAACCGCTTCAAGGCAAAAATAACTATTTAGGCAAATCAGAATATATGAGAAAACGAGGTTTATAGATGAAAAAAATACGTCTTTTAATCATCATTTTTCTAGGTTTAATCAGCCTTGCAGCATGTGTCGCACCTGAACCTTCAGAACCTACAAATCCGACAGATCCTACAATCGACTTAAGAGCAGTCAATCCACATAACGATGTTTACTATCAAATCTTTGTCAGATCTTTTGCAGATAGCAACGGCGATGGCATTGGAGATTTAAACGGGATTAGAGAAAATTTAGATTACTTAGAAGCCTTAGGCATTACTGCCTTGTGGCTTTTACCGATTAACCCATCACCTTCCTATCACGGATATAATGTGACTGATTATTTAGATATTCATCCAGATTATGGCACAATGCAAGATTTCCAAGACTTACTTGATGAAGCTCATTATAGAGGGATTAAAATAGTTATCGATTTAGTTATTAATCATACATCAGACCAACATCCTTGGTTTGTTTCGGCACGTTCATCTACATCAAGTCCATATCGAAATTACTATGTTTGGAATGGAAACACAGCATATGAATCATTTGTTGGCGGAATGAAAGATTTAAACTTCAACAATCCTGAAGTGATTAATGAAATTAAAAATATCATGGACTTTTATTTGAATATGGGTGTTCATGGCTTTAGAATTGATGCAGCAAAACATCTTTATGAAGGATTAAATGCAGATTGGAATAATACGTTGGCACTTTTAGATTTAAACATGTATATTAAGACAAATTATCCCAATAGTTTTATTGTTTCAGAAGTTTTTGATTATAATTATCTGTCACTTGTTGATTATTATATAGGCTCAGATTCTGTGTTTAACTTCCATGCTGCAGCCAATATTTGGGATAAAGTTGGTAACGGAAACTCAAGGTTCTTACTTGTAAGCAATCTCAAACGTGCCTATGATGCTTTTAGAGAAATTGATCCAGATTTTGTGGATTCACCCTTTATTGGTAATCATGACGTGAATCGTGTAGCTTCCATGTCTGGATTCTCAAATCCTGGTGATGGTCCACAAAAACTTGCGCTTGCAGCACGTCTGCTTTTAACACTACCCGGTAGCCCATTTATCTACTATGGGGATGAACTCGGCATGAAAGGCATTAGATACGAAGGCACCAATATACCAGGATATGGTGTGGTTTATGATGAGTATCGTCGTCAACCTTTCCTTTGGGGTGATTCTTCCAAACAAACCACATGGTTACCTAGTGATGGCACCAATGACAATACACCATCTCTTTTAAACCAAAAAGATAATCCAAATTCATTGTTTACAGTCTATCAAGAAATGATTGGTATTAGAAAAGAAAACCCTGCACTGATGTATGGCAACTCATTTTTAGCCTATAAAAATAATTCATCGAATATTCAAGGGTTTGTCAGACACTATCAGCATGACTCTATAGAACAAGCCGTACTGGTCATCCATAATTTATCGTTATCCACACAAACTTTCGAATTAAGTTATCAAAGACTGATTTATGGAAATCTTTCAATCCCTGCGTATGGCACACTCATTTTAGAAATAGATCCAGCTTTGATTGGGGATTACACATAATATGTTTTTAGTTCGATATTTTAAATATTCCTTTGGGTTTTCCAAAGTGATTTCACGAGTTAACGAAAAGTTTTGGAAAGTCTTGATTTATTTTTTAATCCTAGGATTGATTGCAGCATTTCCTCTCAATAGTTTAATTGTTAGAGAACAAGGTTGGAGACTTAACTTTATTGAAGAAAGCTTTACACTTCAAACACCTAATTGGCAACTTCCAGAAACCTGTCTGATTACTGCAAACAAACTGATATGTGAAACAAATGAGTCCTATACGTATACCCATCAAGGGATCACCTATATTTTTAACTACCAAGAAACAGAAATTGATCGAAGCATCAAACAAGTCTTATTTTTTGAAAATAGAATAGTTTATACCAATGGTGATGATGCACTGATGGTGGGTTATGACTATCGAGGTTTCTCTGATACACTGGATTTTAGAACACTGAATCTGATGACTGGAGAAGAAAGAAGTGAGGCTTTTGTAGAATTTGGTCGAAACATCGAACAAACCTTTGGGCCATACATTGTTTTCTACACAGTTTTAACCAACACATTCATTAGTATATCTTTAAATCTGCTTTTCATCGTTTTACTTTCATTTGTCCTACAACTCTTTAGATTTGGCTATTCCTCATTTTTCAAATATGTGGATTCCATTAAATTCTTAATCTTTATGATGGGTCTACCCACAGTCTTGAGTTTTATTGTCGGACTTTTCGAACCAGCATTTTCACCCGTATTCTTTCAGTTTGGTATGGGCATCAGTACGATGATTGTCATGCTTGTTTACGGTAAACGATATTTCGCATAAAAAAAAGGGAACCGAAGTTCCCCAAGACGCCTCAAGTGGGTGTCTTTTTTAATCTAAAATAAAGTGTTCTGATTCTAATGATAAACCAGGTTCTGTGACACTACGATTAACCATATAAACAACATGACCATAAGCAGTATTCATACCCGATAATGTTGAACCATCGTGAAGTCTAATAGTTAAGGTATAGCGATTAGAACGCATGATGTCTAAATGTTTTTCATAGATATGACCTGCAACAAAGAGTGCAATCTCATAGAGTTCATCTTCATGATCGATTTCTTGAGTAAAATGGACTCTCACATCAATCGAATTGAAGGTTACTGTTTCTGATACGATCTCGATGGTGATATCTTGATATGTAATTTCTTCATTACTAGGTTTACATGCAAACAAAGTGAGCATGAGTAATAAAACTAAGGATAATCTTAAAATGTTTTTCATGATTAACCTCCAATGGGTGTGTTGACATCAATATTAAATGCATGACCCAACACGCGAAGCTTATACGTATAGTAATTAATCTTGCCATACGTTTCAACAACTGCAACCGTAATGGTATAGGTTCCTGGACGGTTCACATCAAAGGATGAATAATATACACTCACACCAGAATTCAATACTGATACGTTACTTGCAGGATTAAAGTTTTGACCCTTTTCAATCGTGACTTCAGGACTTGTAATTGTGATAGAAGGATCCATCACTTCTACTAAAATCACACTCGTGTTCGCAGGTGCATAAGCAACACCAGAAACAATTTCAAAGCCATTAACATTCGCGCCATCTGCCATCGTTAACATCTGGTAGGTTTTACCTGGTGTTAAATCGATATAAGAGATACCCACAGTAGGATTTCCTGAATGAAGCACAAAGATTTCTGGTTCACCCACACGACCTGCAATTTTATATGCAATGGCATGGTCTCCAGCATTAGCGTTCACAAAGCTTACTCTGTTTCTAATGTCAGAGCCTTCAGTCATTCTAAAGTGATCATAAGTTTTTCTAATTTCGATTAAAGCTTTATAATACTCGAAAACGTGATTATACTGCGCTTTTCTATCCCATCTGAGTTGGTTAACAATGTCAGGAGATTCATATGAGTTGTGATCATAGCCACCTGTTGGGAGTGGTTTTGAACGCATCATTTCAACCCCTGCATGAAGGAAACTTACACCTTGTGAGGTTAGAATAATCGCATTTGATTGAATCTGTAAAGGTGGCACATTAGCAAGCGAGATACCTGTTATTCTTAGTTTATCAAATAAGGTATTATTATCGTGAGCTGTGACATAGTTAATGGTTTGATGAGGTTCATAATGATAACCTGTTGGTAATCCAGGATATTGAACACCACCGACGATGCCATACTTAATGTTTCTCACGATATCAGCGTTGGTTGTACCTTGTACCCAACCCTTACCTGTGGCTGGTGATGGGAATGTGTTCCCTTTAATCGCATCTCTTGTGATATCATTAAAGGCACCTACCATAGGCATTTGATTCATATTGGCTTTGCCTGCTCTAATATTACTTGCAAGAGGTGAACTACCACCCATCCAAGGTTCTCCAAAAACAATAATCGTTGGATCGATTTCATAAAGCATTTCTTGAATTTGATTCATCGTTTCAACATCATGGAGTTCCATAAGGTCAAATCTAAAGCCAGATAAATTATATTCAGTTGCCCAAAACTCTAAAGAATCAAGCATAAACTTTCTGGTCATCGAACGTTCTGAAGCGGTTTCATTTCCTGTACCAGAACCATTTGAAAATCCGCCTTCAGCAGTCATTCTATGATAATAACCTGGAACAATCTTATGAAAGTTTGAAGTTGCGGACTCACCGGTGTGATTATAAACCACATCCATAATGACTCTAATATCTCGATCATGAAATGCCATAACCGCTTGTTTGAATTCTTGAATTCTGACACGTCCATCGAATGGATTTGTTGAATATGAACCTTCAAGGGTATTAAAGTGGTAAGGCATGTACCCCCAGTTGAATAGGTTTTGATATGCAGGGTTAATAGCCACTTGAATTTCATCGACATAACCAAAATCAAATATGGGTAGAAGTTGTACAGCATTGACGCCAAGTTCATCAATGTGATCAAGTCCTGTAGTGACTGTCACACCGGATCCTGTAAACTTAGTTCCACCCTGAGCAAGTCCTAAGAACTTACCACGATATGAGTTGTTGCCTTGCCATGAGCTATGTGTTGTTAAATCTCTGACATGAAGCTCATAAATAATATAGTCTGTTAGGTTCTTAATGGTGTTAGGTCTTGTGTTATAAGTCCAACCCGTTGGATTAATGGCATCAAAATTAACAATCATGCCACGTTGGCCGTTGGCACCCGTAGAATATGCATAAGGATCTGTCACTTCTTGTGTGATGCCATTATTGGTGACACTAAATGTATAATATTTAAAATCGTAATTTCCTGTGAGTTTAACTTCCCATGCACCATTTTCAATGCGATATAAGTCATGGGTTTCATAAGGTGTTAATTCAGCACTTAATTGACCTTGATCATTATAATTTGGATGACCTTGGTTATATAAGTTAACTTTTATTTCTTGGCTTAATGGAGCCCATAATCTAAAAATTGTAAATTCGTTTTCAAAGCTTACACCAAGGTTTCCTTCATAGGTGTAAAGATCCTCAAAAGCAGCCGTATCATAAAGATTTTGTAGTGAAACAATACCTTCAGACACCACATCATTTTGGAAGGTAACCTTTAAAACATAGGTTCTAGAAATGTTGATATTAGGTACTGTAATGAGTAAGTTTTTAGATGTTGGTGCAGTTGTGCTAGATAACACAAGAACACCATTTTCATATACCTCATAACTTTGAGGAATATGTGTTAAATTAGCAGCGATTCTTTGTTGCTTATCAAATGCAACCGTTAAAATTTTTGCACGATAATCGGGAATGTTATTGGCTAAATCTGCTTGAGATAGGCCAATTCTTAAGTCTTGTTCAACAAAGTAAGCATGTCCAACACCATTAGAAACCTCGACATCTGCCAAATTAATGAACCGATCGCCACCGACTTCTCGGTATCCATCCCATCCACCACGCTTAATGATGATCCCAAGTTTGGTAGCTGTTGGATAATGCTCAAGTAAGTCAATTTCAAAATAGACACCTCGTGCATCCTTTTGTTCTGGGTCGAAATTATGTTGCTTTCCCCCTAAGGAAATAGGTTCATGTTCCCACACCCACATATTAAAATCTGTATAGTTGTCATCATATCTAAAATAGTGGACAACAAGTTTTGTCGGTAGCCCGTTGGCTAAAGACGTCAGTCCAAGTGCGAACAGAGAAAGCACGAAGACGACAAGCATCATTATTTTTTTCATTAAATCTCCTCCTACATTACAACTATATCACGCGAGAAGAGGTTTCTTAAAATTTTTTGATAGCGATTTCAAAAGGAAAACGGTTGCATAATGCACACATGCGTAAAGCGTTTACATTTTTCATATTTATATGATAAGATTGACTTGTCAAGGATGGAAAACATCTTTAAACAATCAAGGAGGAAAAAATGAAGAAAGTGTTATTAGCTTTAATCCTTTTAGCATCAGCATTTGTGTTCTTTGGAACAAAATCATTTGCTGCTGGTACAGGGAATTTAGTCATCCACTTCCAAAAGTGGGATGGCGACTACACCAATGTCGGCTTATTTACTTGGACGTCTCCACTGACCAACAAAACTGAAGTCGATGGAACTGACAGTTTTGGTGTTTACTTTCAATACAATGATATAGCAGTAGGTGAAAACTTATTTGCTATCATCTATTTCCAAGAAGCTGGAAAAGAGTGGTGGGAAAACAAACTCACATCAGACATTGAATTAGGTCAGATTGTTCAAGAAGGCAAGACTGTACATGTTTATGTATTTGAAGGTGCTGACACAGCTGGTTCAAACAGAACAGCATTCTATGTAGCAAACCCTGAAGCATATAACTTGTTACTCGTATATTACGATCCAACAGGAAGTTATGAAGAAGATTTAGGTGTTCATGCATGGAATGGTTGGACAAGTTTTACTGAACCTGCGTGGGCAAGCCCAGCTAAAGTTTTCTCAAATGGCGGCAAAGCAAGTGATGGCTCAATCGTTAAGGTTGCAATGCTTAGCGCAAGTTCACCAAATGCTGGCTTATTAATTTATGCAGGCGGCGATGAAAATAAGAAAACTGGCGATGTGAACTTATCTGCAGCTTTACCCGCATCACCTGTCGTTGGTAATGTTGGTGTTGCATATGTCTTAAGTAAAGGCGATGCATACACTGCTAATGACAACGTGTTCTATAATGATCCTGCAACTTTCTCTGAACAATCTTTCTCATTTAGATTGATCGAGTTTAGTGCAGAAGACAAATCTGGTACTTATGCTGTTGATAAGAACACCATTATTGTTAAGACAAGCAGCTTAGTGACTAACCCATATGCAAATGCTGAAACTCAAGCAGAAAAAGATGCTGCTGTTGCAGCGGTTAAGGGTTGGTTTACAGTTCGTGAAATCACAGGTGCAACCACTTATGGCGATCCTCTAGTAATTGAAAGAGTAGACTTTGCAAGAAGCAACGCAACACTTAATGCATTTGTTGTAATCTTAGCTGATGAATTAGACAATACTAAGAACTATGAAGTCTTCTTTAAGACAACTTTCCAACAAGCGCTTGCAGTTGCTGTTGATGTTCAAGTAACTCTTAATGTTACTGTTCCAGCAAATACACCAGCTGAAGCTGTGTTAAGTATTGCAGGTAGTATGCAAGGCTGGACTCCAGGACAAGTTGCTTATTCTGCAACCAAAGTTGGAGCTACAATGGTTTACACACTAAACTTCACAGTTTCAGTGACTCAACCATTTACTACTTATGAATATAAGTGGACACGTGGTGAATGGGCAAATGAAGAATTTGTTGCAACTAACCGCAAACTCGTTATTCCTAACAATGTCACTGCAATTACATTTGAAGATGTGATTGAAGCTTGGGCTGACATCAATCCACCAGCTGAAAAATATGCAGCACCAGACCGCGAAGCTCCAGAACTTCCAGCGGATGTTGAAGCATCACTTGTCTTAGATTTAGACAGAACTGCTCCAGTATTAACATTCATTTCTCCAGTAGGCATTATTGGTAAAGTTCCTGCTGAAAGAATTATTATCGTTGCTTGGGGACAACCATTTAACCAAAACTTATTCCCAAGATTTAGAGTAATTGATGACCGTGATGGCGAAATCACTCCATTTGTTTACGTACCTAAAGGACAATTCTCTGTTCTAGATACAAGAACTGAAGGCGACTACACCATTATGCTACGTGTTGTTGATAGATGGGGTAACGTGACTGAAGAAACATTCATCTTCAGAGTTACCAAATAAGGAGGCGCGCCATGAAAAAACTATTAACTCTTGCTATTATCCTATTAGCAGCATTCTCATTGGCAGCTTGTAAACCAGCTAACGATGAATCTGATCCAACTGTCCCAGTTGATCCACAAAATAATGGTCAACGCATTGACTTTGGCGACTCAATCGTTCAAAAAACTAAGATTGTTGTTTGGATTGACGATGAAGCAGGCGAATATATGCAAGCTGTTATCGCTGAATTCAACAAATTATATCCAAATATCGTTGTTGAACACCAACATTACGGTTCTGTAGATGCACGTGAAATGCTTAAGACCTTTGGTCCATCAGGTAATGGTGCTGACGTATTCCAATTCCCACATGACCATTTAGCACAAGCAGTTCTTGAAGATTTGGTTTATCCACTTCCAACAGCTACTAAAACTAAATTAGAAGCGCGCGCACATGAACTCGGACTAAATATTGCAACATTATTCTATGATGAAACCAATAAATCATTCAATCCTGCATCTCCAAATGCTGTTGAAAGATTATATGCAGTACCAATGTCTATTGAATCTGTTGGCTTATTCTATAACACTGACATGATTACAACACCAGCTGCAACTTATGAAGCACTCTTTGCTGCAGCAGACGTTTGGAATGCAACAGCTGACCCAGGTGTATTCTATCTTGGTACATCATCTCATTGGGCTGACAGCTATTTCATGCAACATGTTTATTCATCCTTTGGATTCTTCCCATTTGGACCAACATTAGATAATCCTTCCGCAGTTGGATTCGAAACTCAAGCAGCAGTCAATGCACTCACTTGGATTAGAACTCAACTCAAGCCAAGAGCTACAGGTACTGGTGGACACAACTCAGTTTCTGGTGGATCATTATTTGAACAAGGTAAGATTCCTTATGTAATCGCTGGACCATGGAACCACGAAGCTTTCAAGAATGCAGGTATTAACTATGCAGTTGCACCACTTCCAAGCATCAATGGTAATCCAACACGTTCATTTGCTGGCGCTATGATGGCAGCAGTTTACAAGTATTCAGATTTCAAAGAAGAAGCAATCGCTTTTGTTGAATTCTTAAACTCTGACATTGCTATGGAACTCCAATATGAATATAAAGGTAAACTTCCAGCCCTTAAGGCAGAATTACTTGAAAACATTGAAGGCGTTAATGAAGATTCACTTCTCATGGCAATGGCTCAACAATTAACAACTTCAGTTCCAATGCCAACGATTCCTCAAGTCACTTATTATTGGGGACCAGGTGAAACATTACTTCAACAAGTATGGAACACCACTGCATTAATTACTGAAGCAGTCATCGCAGCAGAATCTGGTTACCGTACACGCGCTAACCTCGCTGGATAATACTTACAATTAAGTTTTAAAGTCGAACTAGAATGAAGGCGGCATACATAAATGCCGCCCTCATTTGTAGTTTTTTTGATGGAGGATGTATGAAATTTATAAGCATTTTAAAGGCAATAGCCTCCGGTTTAGTCTGGGGTCTGGGGCAACTATTTAATGGGCAGTTCCTTAAAGCCTTATTCTTTTTTGGTTTTTTCACATTACTGATTGGTATCGAACTAGGTACAAGCAAGTACTTTGAAGAAACAAACGCCTACGATAAAATGATTGGTGTCGATTTAGGTGATACGTGGTATACCAATGGGTTTTTACCAGAGTATCGCTTTGATAATGTTAATTATCAGCCTTTTGAAGATCTTCTTACGAGTATTGGTGGCGACCAAAACCTCACAGAAGAGATTTTTATTAAGTTTTTAGCTGATGATTTAAAAGCCAATAATCCAAACACCTATCGTGATATTATCGATAACATCACTTATCTTGCTGATGAATTTAATGATACAGGTAAAATTCATGTGATCCGCAGACAAAATCTATGGCTTGATGAAGATACTGGTATTTTTTATCTTGAAAGAGATGGCGCACTGATCAGTGGAAACCCCACAAAAGAATATGTCGAAACAACAGTATTGACAGGTATTACCAATGAATCCAACATCAGAAGTACGAGAGATGGTCTTGTTTCATTTAACAAGACAGGACAAGTTGTCAGAAACTCAGGTATTTATTATGTCAGAGCGACTCAAGGTGGTTCTGTCATAAAAATGATTAATATTTTCACTGAAGAAGTTGTTGACAACATGACAGCAACCAATATACCTTTGCAAGGGCCACTTTATATTTTAGATGGTAAACTCTTTGAGTATTTCCAACCAGGTTTAATCTATAACTCTCAACGGTTACAATACAAAGAAACACCGATTTTCTCAACATTTAGACTTGCTATGAGAAATACTTATTCCTTTACATGGAATCGCTATACAAGATCTGATTTTACACGTTTAATGATTAAAGTGTATTTTGAGTTAAATCCGGAAATTAAAACAGCTTTTGAAGATGGGTTCAATGATTTTTATTATGACCGCGCAGGATTATTTGTGCGAGGTTATTGGGCTGTTTATACATTAGGTACCACCTATCGTGTGAATTATACAGGACATATGGCACTTTATGATGCAATGATAGGTACTGCAACATCTGAAAATACACTCGCAAATCTAGCAAGTGTGCAACCTTTAGAAGAAGTACCCATTCGTGGTCACGTGTCGACCATGCTCCTTCTAGAAGGTTTAATTGGTGTGATTTCATCACTGATATTATCCATCTTTATGATATGGAGTATTGTGGATGCTTATCGCGTCAGCGAAGCGAAACGAAAGAAAGAACTTGTTTTAGGGGACATCAATTACTTTAAAGACGTCTATGAAAGAAGTTTTGAATATATCGTTTTATCACCAGCAATGTTTGTCTTAGCGTTTATTTCGATTATGCCGATTGTCTTTGGTTTCGTGATGGCATTTACCAATATTTCAGGGAATGCCTCCATGGTTGATACCTTCGACTGGGTAGGTTTAAGAAACTTCTTTGCACTCTTTAATTTTGCATCGGGTCTTGGAGCATCCTTTGGCCAAGCATTCTGGAGAGTCCTCGGTTGGACCATTGTTTGGGCGATTTTTTCTACATTTACCGTGTTTTTTGGAGGTTTCTTCCAAGCCTTGGTTTTAAATAGTGAAAAAGTGGTCTTTAGAAAATTATGGCGTACCATTTTGATTCTGCCATGGGCGATTCCAGCGCTACTCTCACAAATGGTATTCTCCGTGATGTTCAAAGAATTTGGTTTTGTGAACGCACTCTTGAATGATATTGGTATTTATGACTTCTTAAGAAATATTGGAATGCTTGGTGTAGAATATCATACACTCACGGGTATAGCGAAATTATTCTACATTGGTCAAGAAAATATTCAATGGTTTTCTAATGAATTTAACCCGACATTTGTACGTACGGTGTTAATTGTCGTCAATATCTGGTTAGGTTTCCCATACTTCATGGCACTGATGACAGGTGTCATGACAGCAATCGATCAGACTCTTTATGAAGCAGCAGATATCGATGGCGCAAATCGATTCCAAAAGATATCTCAGATCACCATGCCTCTGGTCCTCTATTCAACAGCACCCATTTTAATTATGACATTCTCAGGTAACTTTAATAACTTTGGGGTTATCTACTTTATTACACAAGGGGGTCCGAACACCGGCTTTGCCAACAGGGGGTTTGCAGGAGATACGGATATTCTGATCTCCTGGATGTATAAGCTGACTGTTGATTACTCCATTTTCAACATGGCATCGGTCTTCTCTGTACTCATCTTCTTGTTCGTAGGTTCGCTCACAGCATGGAACTTATCTCGTACAAGAGCATTCCAGGAGGATTAAGCATATGATACTCGCAATCTTTTTAGCTTATGTTATCATCTTAGCTTTATGGGTCAATCAAGGTACGATTTATGATTACGCCATGAAGAAAGGTTATGAAGGGGTAAAATATAAACTTATTGCTGCAATTCCAGTTTATGGTTTTCTCTATTTCAAACGCCAAATAACTCTAACTCATGTCACGGATCGTGAAATTGAGCATTTACATAGTTTAGAGATTTTAGGCAAGAGAATTGCTCTATATGGCCTTTTACTGCTTGTAGCATTTGTAATCGTCATTCCGGTTTCTATCTTACTTTATACATCACTAACAAATCAATTACTTCAATCGATGCTATTTATATATGCTATCATCCTTATCTTCATGGTTCATCAAAGTACCGTTGTGGATTATGCATCTAAGCGAGGCTATGAAGGTGTTAAAGTTGGTTTGATTGGACTGATTCCTTATTATGGATTCTATTATTATAAGCATCAACCCAAGCGTAGAAATGTATCTAAACAAGCCATCAAAGAAGTTTTTAGCTTTTCAAATTTCTTACAAAGATTCTTTGTTTATGCGCAAATTACGTTTGTTGCAGTCATTGTCATTGTTCCGGTTGTCTACATTTTTGGTATGGCATTTTCAAACTTGCGTTCAGATATTCCAAATCAAATATGGCCAGATTCACCGAACTGGGAAGCATTTAGATTCTTATTCAACGAAACTAATTTTACAACATGGTATTGGAACACATTAAGCATTGCATTAATCAATATGTTTGTAGGTACTATCTTAATTACTGGCGCAGCTTATGTCTTTGCACGTTTCAGTTTTAAAGGTAAGAAAGCGGGACTCTTGGCGATTTTAGTACTTCAAGCATTCCCATCATTTATGGGCCTTATTGCCATGTATGTGTTATTTTGGAAATTTGGTCTTCTTGGTCAACCGAGAGCACTCTCCATTCTTTATATTGGAGGTAGTATTCCAGGCAACTTATGGTTGATTAAAGGATTCTTGTCTCAGATTCCAAAAGATCTTGATGAATCTGCGATGATTGATGGAGCCTCCAAATTACAGATTTTCTTTAGAATTATCTTACCTTTATCTGTGCCGATCTTAACGTTTGTTGCAGTTTCCATGTTTATGGGTCCTTGGATGGATTATATGCTTCCAGGATACTTACTCAGATTTAAACCTGAAGGTGCTGCACCTGATTATGATATTACATCACAATGGACACTTGCTGTCGGATTGTTCAAATTTATTAATGACCCAAATTACACAAATTATTCTGCATTTGCTGCAGGTGCACTCATGGTTGGGTTACCGATTACAGTACTTTATATGCTCTTTCAGAGATACCTTATCGAAGGCATTATGGCAGGGGCAACCAAAGGATGAGAAATCATCCTTTTTTTCACACAATTGATTATGAAAACGATGCCATAGCCATTTTTACTAAAAAACGTGATAAAATAATAATGAATATTATTTTAAGGAGCGCATCTATGCAAACACATTTTTCAAATAAAGAAGCCTTCAAAAAGGCCTTTTTAAATGGACTGAAAAGTTCTTTTAACACCGAGTTGAAGGATTCTTCTCTATACCAAAGATATACAGTACTTGCAACACTACTAGAACAAGAACTAGAAGATAACCACAAGAAAACAATTGAACATATTCATCAAAATCATTTAAAGAAGACCATCTATTTTTCGATGGAATTTTTAATGGGTCGTCTTGTGACCAATAATCTTCAAAACAGTGGACATTATGATGTTGTGAAGTCTGCATTTGAGGATCTTGAAATTGATTTAAATGAAGTCGAAGAGGCTGAATCAGATGCTGGCCTTGGAAATGGTGGTCTTGGACGTCTTGCTGCTTGTTTCTTAGATTCAGCAGCTTCCATAGGTTTACCTCTTTTTGGAAACTCACTGCGTTATCAACATGGATTTTTCATGCAAGAGATTAAGGATCACAAGCAAGTTGAACATAAAGACCCTTGGTTAAATCAACCATTCATTTGGGAAACGAAGAAACTAGAAGAAGCAATTGATATTCCACTGTTTGGTTATGTTGAACATACAAGACTGATAAACCCTGTTTGGATTAAAGCAGTCCCTTATGATGTTAAAATCGTAGGCGATCATAATGGTGTTGTCACGACACTCAGACTTTGGTCAACAGAACCTTCTGAAAAGCAGTTTGTCCAAGATGAAGCATACATTAACACTACGAAAAATATCTCAGATGTTTTATATCCAGACGATTCTACTGAAGATGGTAAGACCTTAAGATTGATGCAATCTTATGTGTTTTCAGCTGCTGGTGTTAAAAATGCCTTCAATGAACATAAATATTTAGGCAGAGACTTAAGAGATTTCCATAAGTTTTATACGTTTCAAATTAATGATACCCATCCAACACTGATCATTCCAGAAATGATGAGAATATTAATGGATGAGGAACATATTGGTTATGATGAAGCATGGCAAATCACCACACAAACTTGCGCATTCACCAATCATACCATCTTATCTGAGGCATTAGAAAAGTGGAATATCCATATTTTTAGAAATCTACTCCCAAGAATTTATGAAATCATTCAAGAAATGAACCGTCGTTTCAAGCATATCTTAGAAACAGATGGCAGATTTAACAAAGAACAAATCTACTTAATGGGCTTAATCGGTCAAAATCACGTGCGTATGGCACATATTTGCATCTATGGTTCATTTTCAATCAATGGAGTTGCTGCACTGCATACAGAAATTCTTAAACATATCGAAATGAAAGAATTTTATATGCTCTACCCAAACAAATTTAACAACAAGACAAACGGCATTACCCATCGCAGATGGCTCTTACATACCAATCATGAACTCGTAAGCATCTTGGATGAAAAAATTGGGACAACATGGCGTCATGATTTAACAGAACTCAAGAAACTTGAACTATTCATTCATGATCAAGAAACCAAAGAACAAGTTTATGCCATGAAGCATGCGAAAAAACAAGCTTTAGCAGACCGCATCTATAAACTTCAAGGTGTAAAGCTCGATACACATGCCATCTTTGATATTCAAGTTAAAAGACTTCATGAATATAAAAGACAACTGATGAATATTCTACACATCATTTATGTGTATCAAAGACTCAAATCAGACCCAGTCTTCAAAGCGTCCTATTATCCTCACAATTTCATCTTTGGTGCCAAAGCAGCACCAAGTTATCATATGGCAAAAGCAGTCATTGAATTGATTGATACGGTTGCAGATATTATCAACAATGATGATGAAACAAACGATTTACTTAAAGTTGTGTTCGTGAGAAATTATAATGTTTCTTATGCAGAATATATTATGCCTGCCGCAGATCTTTCTGAACAAATTTCAACAGCAACTAAAGAAGCATCAGGGACTGGCAATATGAAATTTATGATGAATGGTGCTATCACAATTGGTACCATGGATGGTGCAAACGTCGAAATTGTTGAAAACGCTGGAAAAGACAACGCATTTATCTTTGGTCTATCTGCTGAAGAAGTGACAAGAATCTACCAAAACAATGGCTACAAGCCAAGAGAAATCTATGAACAAGATCCTAGACTCCAAAAAGTTTTTCAATATATTCGAACACTTCATCCCAACCCACAACATTTTGACTACATATTAAATAATTTGCTTAACAGCGATTACTTCCTTGTCATGAAAGACTTTGCAGCTTATGCAGAAGCACATGAACACGCTAATGAAGCTTATAAGGATACATCCAAATGGCAAGAAATGATGATTGCAAATATTGCAAACTCTGGATTCTTCACCTCAGATCGTACCATTGAACAATATAATCAAGACATTTGGAAGTTAAAGAAAATCTCGTTTTAAAAGGAGTTTCCTATGGCAAAACAAACCAATCTCAATTTAAGATCTTATACATTCTATCAAGTCTTTCCAAGACAGCATTCAACCAAACAAAACTTTGAAGGTATTGTTGATGATTTAGATCGCATCAAAGCGTTAGGCGTTGATGTGATTTATTTGCTCCCTATTCATCCGATTGGAAAAAAAGCTCGGAAAGGGACTAAGGGAAGTCCATATTCCATCGTCGATTACTATCAAGTTCATGAAGATTTAGGGACCACTGAAGATTTCAAAAACTTTGTATCCAAAGCCCATCAAGAAGGACTTAAAGTCATGATTGATATTGTTTTTAATCACACATCGAGAGACTCTAAACTTGTTTTTGAAAAACCAGAGTGGTTTTACAAAAACCAACAAGGAGAGTTCGCCAATCGTGTCGGTGATTGGAGCGATATTACAGATCTTGATTTTAAACATCGCGAAGTATGGAATTATTTGATTGATGTCTTAAAGTATTGGTCAGCCATGGTTGATGGATTTAGATGTGATGTTGCACCACTTCTGCCTATCGATTTTTGGATTGAGGCTAGAAAAGCATGTGAAAAAGTCAATCCTGAATTGATTTGGTTAACTGAATCTGTTCATCCAGGATTTATTAAATATTTAAGAGACATGGGCTATGAATGCTCAAGTGATTCAGAAATGTATCAAGCCTTTGATATTTGCTATGACTATGATATCTTTGATTACATGGATGACTATCTCAAAGATCCCAAAAAACTATCTAAATGGCTTGAAGAAATTCAAAGGCAAGAAGTTATTTATCCTAAAAATTACGTGAAACTTAGAAGTTTTGAAAATCACGACCAAAAACGACTGAGAAGTAAAGTTAGAGATCAAGATCACTTTATGCAAATGATTGCACTCAACTTTTTTCTCAAAGGTTCTGCATTTATTTATGCGGGGATGGAACATCAAGTCGATCACACGCCATCATTATTTGAAGATGATCTTGTTCCATGGCAAAGCGAACACTCAATTGAAGCATACATGAAGCGACTCATTGCACTCAAAAAACAACCTATATTTATCGATGGCATCTTTAACATCCACCATAAAGAAGGTGTGGCTGTGCTTTCTTATACCTATCAACACCAGTTTTTAATTGGCATCTTTAATCTGGAAAATGAGAGTGAAGTACAAGTTCCACTGATTGATGGCATTTATACAAACTTCATTGACGAAAGTGATATTGAAGTTAAACATGGTAAAATGAAGTTAAATGGTACTCCCATCATTATTGACACTTTGAAGGAACACATCACATGAGAATCTTTATTGATGGACTCAATCTTTTAAGAATTGAATCCGATATCTATATTTACCGCATTGAAATTGAAAATAACAAGATAAACTGGTTAAAAAACGATGGTTTTAATCAGTTTTTTGTCACAGAAAGACCATTAGAACTTCATAAAAATGATCAAATATTAGTCAACGAAACAGTCTACCCCCTCGAAATTGGAATTGTTTGCTTGACAAAAGAGTTTGAGCAACGCTTTAGATATGATGGAAAACTTGGATTTGACTACACGAAAGATGCAACGTCTTTTGCCTTATTTTCACCTGTAGCTAAAGAGGTTTACGTAAGTATAGATGGTCAAGATTATCCTATGATCTATCAAGAACCCATTTGGTATGCATCAATCTGTGGTAATCTTGAAGGGTTACCTTATGTTTACAAGATTCGTTTAGTCGATCATTTCGAGAATGTAAAAGACCCATATACGGTTGCATGTTCAACAAAAGACTCTTATATCATCGATTGGAACAAAGCATTACCAATTAACCAAAGCCCAATCAAACTCAAACATTATGTCGATGCGGTACTCTATGAAGGTCATGTGCGTGACATGACCATTAACCTTGATGTTGAGCATCCAGGCGTCTTTGAAGGACTTATAGATGATAGCAAAACCTTAAAAGGTTCTGTTTTAAACTATATTAAAAAACTAGGCATCACACATTTACAACTACTACCTGTCTATGATTTTGAAGGTGTTGATGATCTCAATCCAACAAAACTATACAACTGGGGATATAATCCAAGTCAGTATTTTGCAGTCGAAGGCTGGTTATCTTCTGATCCAGAGGATCCTTACAATCGTATCAACGGTCTTAGAAAAGTCATAAATGAAGCACACCGATTAAAATTAGGTATCAATATGGATGTTGTTTATAATCACGTGTGGAATCATTTGACCTTTCCATATGATAAAATCGTGCCAGGCTATTTCTTCAGACATAATCATAAACACCATATGACAGAATCATCTTACTGTGGTAATGATGTTGAAACAAGAAATTATATGGTTAGAAAACTCATTATAGACAGTCTTATCCATTGGGTTGAACACTATCAAATCGACGGATTTAGATTCGATTTGATGGGGTTACTTGATTTAGATACCATGCTTGAGATTGAATCAAAACTCAAAAAAATCAACCCTAGCATCATGCTTTATGGTGAAGGTTGGAATATGTTAACAGAAGTGCCTATTAAGCAAAGATCGAATATGAATAACCAAGCCTTATTTCCTGGGGTTGCACACTTTAATGATTATTACAGAAATATCATGAAAGGTGAACTTCATGGACCAGGTCTAGGTTACACCATGGGGAATAAACAACTTACTACAAAAGCTATGGATGCCATCATCGGATCACCACATATGTTTACATCGCCCAATCAGTCCATTAATTATGTTGAATGTCACGATAATCTAACCTATTATGATAAAATGCTACGAGCACCTGGATTTGAAAACATAGAACTCAAGGTAAGTCAAGATTTCGCCAATCACTTGATCGCAGTTTCACAAGGCATCCCCTTTTATCATGCTGGACAAGAATTATATCGTTCCAAAAAAGGTGTTGAAAACTCTTATAACAGTCCAGATGAAATCAATCAAATCGATTGGAATATCCATAAAGAAGCAGTCGATAAGCTTAAAAAGCTTCTAAAAATTAGAAAGAAGCATAAGCTTTATCGTCAAACAACATATACTAAGCACACCTCGATTGAACGTCAAAATAACACACTCATCTATAAACTAGAAAATGAAAAAGAATTACTCGTTCACTACATCAAAAATACCCATGGAATTGAAAAATTTCCTTATCATCAAGGAACACTTATTTTCCCCTCACAAAATGTATTATCCGAAGATTTAGAGTTTTATGTCGATAAACCAGGAATTTATATCCTACACATCAAAAAGTAAAGGAGGAATTGAAATTGCGACAGATAGCTGATCACGATATCCAAGAGTTTTTATTAGGCCGTGCATCCAATCTTCATGAATTTATGGGGTCTCACCTCTTAAAAGATGAAAAAGGATGTGTTTACGCAACTGAGTTTACAGTCTATGCACTCAATGCAAAAGAAGTTCGACTCATTGCAGGCTTTAATCAATACGAAGGCTGGAAACATGTGTTAACTAAAATTCACCACATGGGCATTTGGCGCATTGAAATTCCAGAAAACCTTGAATGGGAAACCTATAAGTATGAAATTCATACACAATCAGGAAGAATCATTTACAAGGCAGATCCTTTTGCTCATTTTGCTGAAGTAAGACCACAGACTGCTTCTAAAGTTTCGAACATCCATGGATATACTTGGCAAGATCAAACATGGTTTGAAACCAAGAAGAAGGTCTATTTAGAACCACTATTAATCTATGAAGTACATCTAGGCTCGTGGAGAAGAAAATTTGGGGGCTTTAAGCCTTACAATGAAATTGTTGATGAACTCATCATTTATGTGAAGGAACAAGGATTTACCCATGTTGAACTCTTACCTATTTATGAATACCCATTAGATGATTCTTGGGGATATCAAGGTACTGGATTTTTTGCAACAACTTCAAGATATGGTGTACCTAAAGATTTTATGTACTTTGTTGATCGCATGCATCAAGCGGGTATTGGTGTGATTATGGACTGGGTCCTTGGGCACATCTGCAAGGACGCACATGGCCTATCCTTTTTTGATGGGACACCGCTTTATGAGTTTAATGACCGTGATCGCAGAGAAAACATTACATGGGGTACAGACAATTTAGATTTCTCAAAAGGTATAACAAGAAGTTTTATGCTATCAGCACTAACCTATTGGATAGATTATTTTCATATTGATGGATACCGTATTGATGCCGTCTCCAATCTCATTTACTATTTAGGAAATAAACATAAAGGTGTCAATCAAGATGCCATCAATTTTATTAAACAAGCATCATTCCATCTCTTTGGAAAAGATGATCGAATCTTATTTATGGCAGAAGACTCCACGGATTTCCCTTATGTCACTCATCCAGTGGATCAAGGTGGTATGGGGTTTAACTATAAATGGAATATGGGATTTATGAACGATGTTCTAAGATATTTTAAAGAAGATCCAATTCATCGGAAGTTCCACCACGATAAAATTACTTTTGGTCTCGTTTATGCGTTTAATGAGCAGTTTATCCTTCCTTTTTCTCACGATGAAGTTGTGCATATGAAAGGGAGTTTAGTCAATAAAATGCCAGGTGATTACTTTCAAAAAATGGCAAATTGGCGATTATTGATGACCCTGTGGATGACACATCCTGGCAAAAAACTCCTCTTTATGGGACAAGAATTTGCCTCGTTTTCTGAATGGGCATTTCAAAAGGAACTTGATTGGCATCTCTTTGATTATCCCGCACATCAAAAAGCCAACCGTTTCTTTAAAGATCTAGCGATGACCTATCGTCATCATTCAGCCCTTTTCCAATATGACCATCATCCTAAAGGATTTGAATGGTCTGTAGTCGATGATCACGATCAATCTGTATTTTCCTATATTAGAAGAAGCGACACGGAAACACTGGTTGTTATCTTAAATATGACCCCAAATGTTCATGAATTTTATGAAATTGGTGTCCCATTTTCTGGAACCTATGAAGAGTTAATCAATAGTGATAAAGAAATCTATTATGGAAGTGATCAATATAATGGATTACCTCTTAAAGCGATTAAGGGGGATAAAAACCAATTCCATTATTTTATTAAACCGAAATTGGGACCCTTAGCCGGCATCATATTGATTCACAAACACAAATAAAAAGCACAAAAAAAGCGTTGAGATTGCTCGACGCTTTATCATTTTTAAGATGCTTTAGTGGTTTCTCGTTCAATCAGTTTGACATCGATAATATCATGTAAACTATCAAGTTCAACACCACGAATGAGCCTTGTTAAATTAATGAAAGACTGTTTACCCATAAAATTAACCGATTGATGAATGGTCGTAATCGAAGGTGTAACCCATTTGGAATATGGCGTATTATCATAGCCAATTAATGAAACATCTTGAGGAACTTTTCTACCTAGTTTTTGTAAAATGTTAAGTGTAGCAAAAGCTAAAGTATCTGAGAATGTGAAGATTGCATCCACATGAGGGTTGTTTTTTAAGATTTCTTCAATGAGTTTAAAATCTGGGTTAATTAAATCAAAATCAAAGATATCAGCAAACAATTGATGGGCTTTCAGTTCATTTAAGAACCCAATCGTACGCTCCATCGTTGTCAGTAAGAAGGAAGGGCCCCTAAAGACTAAAATATTTTTAGCACCAGTTTCAATCAGTTTTTTTGCAGCAAGTGCGCCACCTTTGACATTATCTGATGTTATAGAAGGAATATTTTCATCTAGGATATGATCCACAGTTACCACAGGAATATTGAGTTCAGCGAGCTTATCTCTATTAGAGAAGTTTGATGCTATAATAAGGCCTTCAATGTTATACTGCTCAAAGAATTTTAAATACTCGAGTTCACGATCAGGATCATCTTGAGTATGACAAAACATGATCTTATATCCATAAGCCGCCGCTTGAGATTCAATACCTTCTAAAAGATCACCATAAAATGATGGACCAATATGGGGCACAATAACGCCGATAATTTTAGAACTTCGATT
This sequence comes from Acholeplasmataceae bacterium, assembly GCA_030603805.1. Classification (GTDB taxonomy): domain Bacteria; phylum Bacillota_I; class Bacilli_A; order Acholeplasmatales; family Acholeplasmataceae; genus Peloplasma. Next base: position 29,878 of record JAUVXD010000009.1, on the reverse strand, counting down.
GGTTAAGCTTCGTGCTAGTTGATTTGGAATAAACCCAAGCTCAGCAATAATTTTATTGACTAATACCTTGGTTTCTTCATGGACATAACCTTTTTGATTAATGACTCTAGAAACAGTAGATACACTGACATTCGCTTTCTTTGCGACATCTCTAATGGTTGCTTTCATGAATCAATTCTCCTTTTGAAGCAACAAGTACTCATAAGCTTCTAAATCTATTTTATCATGAAGCAAAACTTTTTGTCCTGACATTAAATTGATATAAGTCCCTTGAAGTGTGTTTGGTATAGAGAGCGTTAAATGATGTTTATCATTCATCAATACAAGGATTTGATCTTGTTTTGAATGTTTTGTAAACATCAAAATCTCTGATTCAATAAAGTGATAGTCAGGTTCGCTAAAAGATGAAATATCTTTTCTAAGTTCAATCAGTTTTTTTGTAAACTCGAAAAAATCTTGATCTTGATATCTTTCATCCCAAATCATGCAGCGTCGATTATCAGGGTCATGTTCCCCAGTCATTCCGACTTCATCCCCATAATAAATATTAGGTGCACCAGCAGATAAAAACATCCATAAGTAAGCAAGTTTAACACGTCTTGGATCATCTTTTAACCGGCGTTTAATTCGAATTGTATCATGACTTCCCACCAAATTAAACATGTTTTCCATCACGTTTTTAGGTGTGTTTGCAAGGTATGAAATGACCATATCTTTAAACACAGGAAGTGTTATTTTTTCTTCTAAATACTTCCATAATGGATAAGAAAGATCATAGTTCATGACGGAATCTAGCTGATCACCATGAAGCCATGGAATCGATGAATCCCAGTTTTCACCAAGAATAAATGTCTCTTTTTTAGCCGTTCGACTGACCTTTTTAATCATGCGCAAAAAGTCATGACTAATCTCATTTGAGACATCAAGACGCCATCCATCAATATCATAGGATTCAATCCAAAATCGAATGCAATCTAATAAATGAGCTTGTGCAATTGGATTTGAGGTATTCCATTTTGGCATATGCGGTGTAAATGCAAAAGTCTTTAAATTAAGTTCAATGCCATGATAGTTTGTTGGCTTACCTTGGCTATTTAAAGGAAAATTGATGACTGGGAACTGATCAATGAAAAAGCAATCTTTATACATGGATTTCTCGCCATTTTTCACAACATCTTGGAAAAAAGGATGATCAAACCCACAATGGTTAAATACACCATCAAGCATCACTTTAATACCTTTTTCATGAGCAACTTCAACGAGCTTTTTAAAGTCTTCATTCGTACCGAACTGTGGGTCTATTTTAAAGTAATCGGTCGTATCATATTTATGCGCAGTTGGGGCTAAAAATATCGGTGTAAAATAGATACCTGTCACACCTAACTCTTTAAGGTAATCTAGTTTCTCAATCACACCTAATAAATCCCCACCATAAAGTTCATGGTTATTGACAGGAAGTTTACCCCAAGAAAGCAGACTTTGTTTTTTTGCACTATAAAAGCGGTCTGGAAAGATTTGATACCAAACCGTATTTTTAACCCAACTTGGTGTATGATGTAAGTCCTCATGATTTAAGTAAGGGAAATTATAGTATTCACTTAAATCAAACGCTTCATAAAGACTTTCCTCATCTAAAATTTCTCTTGCGCGCTTCGCACCAAAAAGAAATTCACTTTGACCATCAAAAAGTAAAAAAGCATACTTTGTTCTTAAGTATGGTGGCTTTATCTCTACAAAGTAATAGTCAAAATCAGATGTTTGATATCTTAAATGCATTTCAACTACTTCATGAATCCAAGTCACTTTTCCTTTGTTGTCTCCACCCCAATGGAAAGGGTCACCGTAAATGATTTTCACAGTGCTTAAGTCATTTTTTTCAGTTCTTAAAAGGATATGCAACGTCTCTTGATCATAAGCATAAGAGAACTCTGATTTTGCATGATGCCATAATGCAAGTTTATTCATATTCATCACCAAAGTCATTATAACATGTTGCTCTTTTATTAAAATGTGAAACCGCTAACATTATTTTATTCATATAGTATATATGATAGAATGATTATGTAGATATGGGGTATTAACATGGTAAAAAAATGGTGGATGGAAAGTGTTGGATATCAAATCTATCCAAAAAGTTTTAAAGATAGCAATAACGATGGTATTGGGGATTTAAATGGGATTTACGAAAAGCTAGATTATCTCAAGGATTTAGGAGTTAATCTCATCTGGATTTGCCCATTTTATGATTCGCCTATGGATGATAACGGGTATGATGTCCGTAATTTTTTTGATGTCGCAAAAGAGTTTGGTACGATGGATGATGTGAAAAAGCTCATCCTTAAAGCTCATGAGTATGGGATTAAGATTATTTTAGATTTTGTGTTAAATCACACATCAGATGAACATCCTTGGTTTATAGAATCCAAATCATCAAAAGATAATCCCTATCGTGACTACTACATTTGGCATGAAGGAACAATTGTTGATGGCGTCAAAAGAGAACCTACAAACTGGGGCAGTTTTTTTGGTGGTAGTGCATGGAATTATGATGAAACAACAGAGAGTTACTACATGAAAATTTTTTCGAATAAAATGCCAGATTTAAACTGGAGTAACGAAAAAGTTCACCAAGAAATGATTGATGTCGCCAATACTTGGCTTGATCTTGGCATTGATGGATTTAGAATTGATGCAGTTTCTCATTTAGACCGAGCACCTTTTGAAGATACGGCATCTAATGGTGAAAAGTATCCACTAGATTGGTATAAGTTTTCTAATCTACCTAAAGTGCATGACTATCTCAAAAAATTAAACAAAGAAGTTTTTTCAAAAAGAAATTGTTTGACCATTGGTGAAGTTGGTGGCGCAGCATCGATTGAAGAAGGTATTAAATATGCTTCATATGAATCCAATGAATTATCCATGGTTTTCAACTTTGACCATAATTGGTGTAACAACATGTATGATATCACCAACTCTAAAAAACTCAAAGTTCACGTCAAGGATTTAAAGAAGGTATTTAACAACTGGCAAGAAGCCTTTAAAGATATTGGTTGGCTGCCTTTAAACTGGCTTAATCATGATCAACCAAGACTTGCCAGTCACTACGGCAATTATAAATATCCACTTCAATCCACAAAAATGCTTGCAACCGCATTACATATGATGCGAGGGACCCCATTCATTTATCAAGGTGAAGAAATTGGTATGACCAATTATCCCTTTGAAGATGTTAGTGAGTTTAATGATATATCGAGTAAAGCAAATTATCATTATCATCTTGAAAAAGAACCGGATAATCCAGTGAAGGCCATTAAAAAAGCGGGGCTGAGATCCAGAGATAATGCGAGAACACCAATGCAATGGACCAACGAATCTCCTTATGCAGGCTTTTCTGATACAAAACCTTGGTTAGCGGTTAATCCAAACTATAAAAAAATTAATGTAGAAAAGAACTTAAATGATCCAAACTCTCTTTTCCATCATTATCAAAAATTGATTGAACTAAGAACAAAAAGTATATATAAAGACGTGATTGTCTATGGAAGTTATAAGATCATTGATTTAGAACATGAAGAACTTTATATCTACTTAAGAAAAAATAAAGACCATACTTTACTGATTATCAATTCATTTTCACAGAAAAAAGTCAAATATTCGCTTTCAAACTATGAAATCTTGGATCAACTGATATCTAATTATCCTAAAACAACACTCAAAAATGACGATATCGTATTAAAACCTTTTGAATCAATCGTGTTCAAGGTTAAGGAGAAACTATGAGAACAACTGGCATATTACTACACATTTCAAGCCTACCTAGCCCATATGGTATAGGTACATTCGGCAAAGCCGCTTATGACTTTGTTGATTTTTTAAAGAAAACTGAGCAAACTTACTGGCAAATCTTACCTCTAGGACCAACCTCCTATGGAGATTCTCCTTATCAAACGTTTTCAGCGTTTGCGAACAATCCCTATTTTATTGATCTAGATTTTCTTGTTAAAGAAGGTTTACTCTTAAAAGAAGAAATTGTTGCAACCTACTATTCTGAACGATATGTAGAGTATAAAGAACTTTATGAAGAACGCTTCTTAGTCTTAAGAAAAGCATTCCAAAGATTTAATCGACACGACTATCTTTATCAACAGTTTGTTTTTGATAATAGAAAATGGTTACCAGATTACGCCCTTTTTATGGCTTTAAAGACACATCATCAAGGTGAACCTTGGGATACATGGCATGAGGATTTAAGACTAAGAAAACCTGAAACACTCGCTTATTACCAAGAAACATTAAAAGATGATGTTGAGTTTTATGAGTTCATTCAGTTTAAAGCATATGAACAATACATGAACTTAAAACGCTATGCCAATCAACACGGTGTTAAGTTGATTGGAGATATGCCAATATATGTGTCTTATGATTCAAGCGATGTTTGGGCAAATCCATCTTATTTCCAATTAGATCAAGAAAGATTGCCTTATCATGTTGCTGGTGTACCACCGGATAATTTTTCTGCGGACGGTCAATTATGGGGCAATCCTTTATATGATTGGGATGCACTTGAAGCATCAGAATTTGAATGGTGGGTTGATCGTGTTAAATCAGCTAGCGAACAGTTTGACATGGTCAGAATTGATCATTTTATTGGTTTCCAAAATTATTACAGTATTCCTTATGGACAAAAAACTGCAGCAGGTGGGACTTGGAAGAAAGGACCTGGCATTAAACTCTTTCATGTGATTAAGAAAAAATTGGGAGATGTCAACATTATTGCTGAAGACTTAGGAGTCATCACCGATGAGGTGAGAAAGCTACTTAAGGAAACAGGATTTCCTGGTATGAAACTCTTACAATTTGCCTTTGATTCGAGAGAAGAAAGTGATTATATTCCGCATTTATACACACGAAATGTGATTGCTTATACAGGCACACATGACAACGAAACGACAGCAACTTGGTTTAAAAATCTACCGAAAAATGATTTAGACTATTGTTTGGCTTATATCAATCATGGATCAGGTAGTCAAGTTGAATCCTTAATCAAATCGACACTCCAATGTATTGCAGATACCACCATTATTCCGATGCAAGATTATTTAGAACTTGAAGAAGAAGGCAGAATGAATATTCCTTCAACCACAGGCAACAACTGGAAGTGGCGTATGCTTCAATCTGAGATCACACCAGAGTTGACGAAAAAAATTAAATCAATGACACAACTCTATGGCAGAGGTCAATCAAAGGATAGATAGCCTATCCTTTTTGATTAGAAAGGATTTCATATGAAAAAAATCTATGGTGTTAATCTTGGCGGATGGTTTGTTTTAGAATCTTGGATGAAACCCGCGTTATTCGAAGGGGTTGATTCAAAAGATGAAACCGGCTTTATGCTTAAGAACCCCAATGCAAAAAAGGATTTAATTCACCACTGGGAAACATTTATCACGAAAGAAGATTTTATTTATCTAAAATCAATAGGCATCAACTCTGTGAGACTTCCCATTCCTTGGTGGCTCGAAGGTGATGAACCTTATCTCAATTCATTGGATTACATTCATCAAGCCATGCGTTACGCAGATGAAGTTGGTTTAGATCTTTTACTTGATCTACATACAGCACCAGGCTGTCAAAACGGATTTGATAACGGTGGCATTCAAGATGTCATGGAATGGCATTTAGATCAGAAAAACATTGATAAAACCGTGGAAAGACTTGCATTTATTGCAAAAACATTTAAGTCACACCCGTCTTTTTTTGGTATCGAAGTTTTAAATGAGCCTTTTGTCACGATTGATTTAGGTCTAATTCAAGATTTTTATGTAAAAAGCTATGAAGCGATTCGAAAAGAAACAGAAAAGCTTGTTGTTTTTCATGATGCTTTTAGACCTGAAGATACCTCTTGGAAAACTTTCTTTAAACAACATCATATGAAAAATATAGCTTTTGATCTTCATCTTTATCATTGCTTCAGCCCCAAACTCATACATGGCGATTTTGACCTTCATATTCAAACAATTGTTAAAGATAGACTCAAAATGATTCGAAAAATCCACAAGTTCATTCCAGTGATTATTGGTGAATGGTCTTTAGGCATTCGTTATGAAAGCTTAAAGAAAGATGAATCATTTGTTGAAGAGATTTGTGATCGTGTGTTGGCAAGCCTTCAGCTCTATGCTTACACACAAGGTTTAGGCTTCTATTTTTGGAATTATAAGATTGAAAGAGAATCTCATCAAAACTGGGATTTCAAAAGACTGATTAGCAAAGGCATTCTTCCTGAAAGATATCCGAAATAAAACTTGAAAACGCATACACAAGTTGCATAAGATTTAAAAAGGTTTGAACTTCAAAAAAAACATGTTATAATAAATTGACTTTATCAAAAAAAAGGGCTATAATAACAATGCTGAAATAAGGAGGATATGAACGTGATATTTGAGCGTGTTAAAGAAATGATTATTGAAGAACTGAATGTTCCTGAAGAAAAAGTAACCATGCAAGCAAGACTTGCAGAAGATCTTGGTGCAGACTCTATCGATGCTGTTGAACTAATTATGAACATCGAAGATGAGTTCTCCATCCAAGTCAGTGACGAAGAAGCGCAAAACATTAAAACTGTTGGCGATCTTGTCAAATACATTGAAGCTTTAAACTAAAAGCAAAAGGGGAATCTTAATTCCCTTTTTTTGTTGGCAATAAGCCTTTTTTTGTTATAATAGATATAGCATTGAAAGAAGGTATCAGATTATGCATTATGACTTTAAAAACATCGAAAAAAAGTGGCAAACCTATTGGTATGAACAAAAACATTTTAAAACTCAAGACGATAGACTTAAGCAAAAATACTATGTCTTAGATATGTTTCCTTATCCTTCAGCAGCAGGACTTCATGTCGGTCATATTGAAGGTTATACAGCAACAGATATAGTCTCACGCTTCAAGCGCATGCAAGGCTATAATGTGCTTCATCCGATGGGATGGGATGCTTTTGGGCTGCCTGCAGAACAGTATGCACTCCAAACAGGAAAAGATCCTAGAACGTTTACCTATGAGAATATTAAAAACTTTAAAAGACAAATCATTGAATCCGGAAAAGGTATTGACTGGGATAGAGAATTTGCAACTGCAGATCCTGGATATTTTAAATGGACGCAATGGATATTTAAAAAAATGTATGAGCATGGACTAGCAGTTCTTAAAGATGTTGAAGTGAACTGGTGCGAAGGTTTAGGCACTGTCCTTGCAAATGATGAAATCGAAATGGTTGATGGAAAAATGGTCTCTGAAAGAGGCAATTATCCTGTTGTCAAAAAAGCGATGCGTCAATGGGTTTTAAGAATTACGCAATACGCAGATAGACTTCTAGAAGATTTAGAAGATTTAGATTGGCCAGAAAACTTAAAAGAAATGCAAAGAAATTGGATTGGCAAATCCAATGGTGCGATGATGACGTTTGCTGTCGATCAACTTGATGAAACGTTTGAAATCTTTACTACAAGACCAGATACCATCTATGGTGCAACCTATTGTGTACTTGCTCCAGAACATCCACTGGTGTTACACATTACTTCTGAAGATGAAATGGCATCAGTTAAAAATTATATCGATATAACCAAACAAAAAAATGATATGGACCGCGCCCTTGATAAAACGAAAACAGGTGTTTTTACTGGAGCCTATGCGATTAATCCATTAAATCATAAAAAAATTCCGATTTGGATTGCTGATTATGTTCTACCTCATTATGGTACAGGTGCTGTCATGGCAGTACCTGCGCATGATGAAAGAGATTTTGAGTTTGCACAAACTCATGGCTTAGATATTGTTGAAGTGATTCAAGGCACTAGCGAAGGTGCCTATGTTGGCGATGGTCTACATTATAACTCTGGCATCATTGATGGTCTTTATAATGAAGATGCAAAACTTAAAATAATTGATTATCTTGTTAAAACAAAACAAGGATATGCACATAGTACGTACAAACTCAGAGATTGGGTCTTCTCAAGACAAAGATACTGGGGTGAACCGTTCCCTGTCATTTATGATCAAGAGGGTCAAATCCATCTTTTAGATGAAGAAGATTTACCACTTGAACTCCCTATTTTAAAAAATATCCGCCCGAGTGGTACTGGAGAATCTCCACTCGCTCACGCCAAAGAGTGGCTTTATGTCAATCATCATGGTATTGAAGGCAGAAGAGATACCAATACCATGCCACAGCTTGCAGGTTCATCATGGTACTTTATTGGCTACATATTAAAAAATCATTTAGGGATGATTCCACTGGATAGCGAAGAGGCAAAAAAACAAATCGATAAATGGCTACCTGTAGATTTATATATTGGTGGTACTGAACACGCGGTTGGACATCTACTTTATTCTAGATTTTGGACAAAGTTCCTTTATGACCTAGGTCTAACCTCAGTCAAAGAGCCTTTTAAGAAACTCTTTAACCAAGGAATGATTTTAGGTGCTGACCATTCTAAAATGAGTAAATCTAAAGGCAATAACGTCAATCCTGATGACATCGTCAAGTCTCATGGGGCAGATACTCTAAGACTATATGAAATGTTTATGGGACCTCTTGATCAAGATAAGCCATGGAATACCGATTCACTCAATGGATCTAAGAAATTCTTAGACCGTGTATGGCGTATGTTTGAGTTTTCAATCCAAAAAGATGAAGTCAAAGAACTTAGACAAATCTATCATCAAACCATCAAAAAAGTAACCGAAGATTATGATAAGCTCGCATTTAATACAGCGATTAGCCAAATGATGATTTTTGTTAATGAAGTCTATAAAGTGCAAACGATTAGTAAAGACCAAGCACGTGGATTTTTAAAACTCCTTAACCCACTTTGCCCGCATATCACTGAAGAACTTAATAAAGAAGTCTTAAAACAAAATGAAGAACTCATTTATTCGGACTGGCCAACGTACCAAGAAGCTTATCTAGTTATCGATGAAGTTGAAATAGTCGTACAAGTCAATGGAAAACTACGTGCGAAATTTGTGGCACCTTTTAATCACGATCAAGAAGAGGTTAAAACACTTGCCCTTGACCAAGACAATGTGAAAAAACATTTGGAAGGATTAACGATTAGAAAAATCGTTGTTATCCCCAATAAACTCGTTAATATTGTTGCAAATTAATCAAATTGAAATTATACTCTACATCAAGTAGGGTATTTTCATTTTCTACCAATAAAAACCTAGATTCGATTGTATATGGAGTGTAAGGGGAACTTATGGATAGAATAGATGTCATCATTAAAGAACTAAAATCACGTAATTATCAGTCATTTGACACGTTCTATAACTTGACGAAAAATCAAGTTTTTTATGCCATTATTTCTGTTATTAAAGATAGGTCGCTTGCTGAAGATTTGATGCAAGATACGTATGTTAAGTTCTTAGAAAAAATTGATCAGTATAAAGATGGTTCAAATCCTTATGCTTATTTATCAACCATTGGAAGAAACTTAGCAATCAATTTATATAACCAAAGAAAAAGAGAAGTTTATTCAGAGGAACTTTTAGAGACCATCCCTTATCAAGAGGAAATAGAGACAGATGATGCACAAATCTTTAAAATACTTGATTTACTCGAAGAAAGCGAAAGAGAAATCGTAGTATTACATGTCATCAATGAACTCAAATTTAAAGAGATTGCAAACATCACTCAAAAACCATTAGGAACTGTGTTGTGGATTTATAATAAAGCGATTAAAAAATTAAAGGAAAAGGCAGGTGACATCTGATGAAAAAGAAACAATTGATTGAACTGATCAAAACTGAATCTAAAAAAGTTGAAATCAAAGATGTCCAAGCTGAGATTTTAGCAAGAGTTCAAGGCTTACCCCCTGTAGAAGTAATCCAAAAGCCACGTTTTTCATGGCAAATCAAACCCATCTATTTAGGACTAATCGGTGCGATGGTGTTTATCTTAATGTTTGCCATATTTTATGAACCTTCTGAACCTATCATTCCTGTGACACCAAGTTTAGAAATTTATGATGAAGCGATTGCATTATCAACCGTCTCTTCAACAAGCTTAATTGGGCTACTTGAGTATGAACTTAGCAGTTCACCATCAAATATTTTGTTATCTACTTTCCAGAGTTTTAATTTAGATCCACTAGTCACCCAGGAAATCAATGATCTTGGCAAATACATGGAGATGATGGAAAAACTATTATCAAGTCAAAATCAACTCAATATTCTAAAAGAACCGATTAACGAGCAAGGGTTTAATCGCAGGATGCAATTTAAAACAACCGATTTACTGAATCATGAAGTTGTCTATCAGATGAAATATAACCAAGTGATTAATATGATTGATGATGAATTCACTTTAACAGGCGAAATTGAACTTGGATCAAAAACGTATCAGATGGTTGCTATTGGAAATATTCAAAATCAAAACCGTTTAGTTTATCGTATCTATAAAGATGCAATCAATTATGTAGGCGTCACTTTCATCAAAACTGAACAAGCGACTAGATACACCATTAGAATCACACAAGATGGTATACTGACAGAAACTGTTGAAATGACTGCACTTGAAGTCAATAACCGTCATGCCATCCAAATCAAATTTGTGAGCGGTTTATCTATTGGAACATATCAATTTTTAATCGATACAGAAAATAGTGAGCAAGTTATTCGAGTGAATTATCAAATCCAAGGCAGTCAACCAGAAACAGGAACAATGATAGTTCGAGTTCATAGCGATGAAGAAACAGGATATCAGTTTTATGTTCAACCGACTGGGAGACCTGCATTTACACTTGAAAAAGGCAGACAAATGAGTGAAAACCGAGGAAGACCTAATCTTCCCAATAATTAAAAATATGTAAAAAAATGAGATTTCACCAATAAAAGTGAAGTCTCATTTGTATGTTAAGTGTAAAAACCAAAAGGAGGCTTTTAAAATGAAAAGATTTAAACTTATCTCTAGTTTTATGTTTCTCGTGGCATTAGTGACTATCATTATTGGATGTACAGGTTCTGTATCAGCAGCAACCGACACGTATGTGACTTTAGATATTAACCCAAGTGTTGAACTGATTGTCAATAGACGTGAAAAAGTTGTCTATGCGAATGCACTGAATGAAGACGGCGAAGTTTTACTCGCTGAACTTGATTTAATCGGTATGGATTTAGATGCTGCCATTGAACTTATCATTCAAACATCAATCGAACTTGGTTTTATTGATGTAGAATCTGAAGAAGTTATTGTTTCGATAACAGCTTTAGCTAAAGATCCATTACTCGGTGAAAAGATTAGAAACAAAGTTAAGGAACATGTCAATCATGCATTCGAAAATAGAGGAATCATTGGTCGTGGACAAGATAAAGCATTTGTTCCTGATTTTGTAGCAGAAGCAGAAAGTTACGGTGTAACTCCAGGGTTCTTATTCTTAGTTAAAGCAGCAATGTTTGCTGATGACGAACTGACACTCGAAGTTGCATTAGAAATGGAAGTTTCTGAATTACAAGCGATCATTAAGTCAACTCGTGAAGAAATGAAAACTATTGCACAAGGACTTCGCGAAGAATTCTTAACTGCAAAAGAAGCACTTATTACAGAATTTGAAGCAGAAAAAGCTGATTTAGAAGCTCAAATTGAAGCAGCTGAAGGTGATACCACTGAACTTGAAAATGAACTTGCAGCACTCATTGAGGCATTCAAACTCGATATGGCAACCTTAAGAGCAGAATTTCTTGTTGAATCTGAAGCATTGAGACTTGAATACAAACTTCAAGTACAAGCAAGAAGACAACTACATCATGAAGCTGTTGAAGATTTTCTAAATGACATGGAACAACGCAGAGAAGCAATTAAAGAACAAATACAAGAGTTCCAAAACAAGCGTCCATAATCCCCTTATGGAGAACCAAAAAAGACGTGTGCTAACCCCCTAGCATACGTCTTTTGTTTTATGGATTAAAATCACATAAGGTGGTTTATTTCTTTGGAAGGGTAATTCGATTTTCATGATTTTAAAAAGATGTTGATCTAAGTGTTGGATGTAATCATGGAGTGCATGTGATTCTTCTAATCCTGCTTTGTGTCCCACATAGACGACCATGAGGATAAAACCGTCTTTTTTAAGTTTAGGTAATAGCGTCTCTAATGTCTTTATTGTGGTGTCTTTGGTGGTCGTTATCGATTTATCACCTAAAGGTAAGTAACCCAAGTTAAACACAACACCTTTAAAATCACTGACATAGTTTAAGATATGTTCATGACTATCAAGGATGAGTGTTACGTTAGTGACATGTTCTTTTAAAAGTAAGCCTTGGGTATTGAGTAAAGCTTGTTCTTGAATATCAAATGCATAAACTTGCTTTGCAAGCTTTGATAAGAAAAGTGTATCAAAGCCATTACCCATGGTTGCATCAATAACGATATCATTTGGATCGATTAAAGAGGTTAATAATAAGTGGGCAGTATCAAGTATGAGACTCTTTTTCATAATAATCCCCCTGATAAAGGCCTAGTTTTCGAAGCCTTTTATCAATTTCATTGGTGACTACAAATTTCTTTCTCGTCCAATTGGGTGCAATCAACATATGACTCGGTGCATCTCCAGTGAGTCTATGAATGATGATATCTTTTCTCAGCCATAAAATTTGTTCTGTTGTGACATCAACATAATCTTCAAGTGTCATAAGCTGCCAAGGGTTTTTCTTATATTGATAACCCATTTTTGTTTTTTCCATCAAGTGAAGCATATGAATTTTTATCCCTTGAATATCTAATGAGTTTAAATGTTTCACTGTCTCAATCATCATGTCCTTTGTTTCAAAAGGAAGACCATTAATGATGTGTACCACAACTTCAATTTGTTTTGCACGAAGTCTTCTAACCGCATCATCAAAACAAGCTAAATCATGTGCACGATTGACCAAATCAGATGTTTCTTGATGAATGGTCTGAAGACCAAGTTCAATTTGAACAGGCATTCTTAAGTTAAGTTCAGCAAGATAGTCAATCACATCATCTGGAAGCACATCAGGACGTGTTGCAATTGAGAGTAAGACGATATTTGGATCAAGGGAAATGGCTTCTTCATATAATGCCTTAAGTCTTTCTAAAGGTGCGTGGGTATTGGTGTTAGCTTGAAAGTATGCAATATAATAACCATCTTCCCATTTTTGATGCATCATCTGTTTAATTTTTTCAAATTGAACTTTCAGAGGATCAAGTTTATATCCAGCAAAATCTCCTGAGCCCATAAATGAGCAAAAACTACATCCACCAGATGCAACCGTACCATCGATATTTGGACATGTAAATCCACCATTTAAGGCAATTTTAAACACCTTTTTATTATATTTTTGTAGGTAGTAATTATTTAAGGTATTATAATGCTTCTCATGATTCATCAAGTTCATATGTTTTTCACCAAATACATTTTATCACATCAATGGTTATTATGTTATAATAAGACACAAGGAGTTGAAGGCATGTTCAAGAGAATGACAACCAGTTTAACAAGACCCCCGCTCGCGGTTTTTTTTATGAAAGATTCGTGGGTTAGAGTGATTTTATATCTCTTTATGATCCCACTATGGATTACCATTCCCACCCTCATCAATTTATCGATAAATCCTGGAATGAATGTTTCTCGATATGAAAACATGATTAAAGCGATTTCAAGTCACCTGATGGTTGAAGATGCAGTGATTGAAGCGGGTGTTTTATCCTATGAAACAGCGGCTAAAACAACATTTGAATACTTTACAATCTATTTAGGCGAACAAACTTTAACCAGAGAAACCCTAAATTTTGTATTTAAAGAAGATCGCATCATACTACATGCATCTGGGATTGAAATTGGGTATAGAACCTATGAATCTTTAGGACTACTTGAATTTGATTTTTCAAATAAAGAAGAAGCGAATGTGAGAGTACTTGCATCAGCAATTAAACAGATGTATGATGCACAGCGAAATATTCATGCCATGGATATATTTTTAGCCTATTTTTTAGGTTTATTTGATTATGTCATGATTGTTCTTTTTATGTCGTTTCTGATGATGGTTTTCACATCATCTGTTCAATTGCCTTATATGTATCGACTTAAGCTTTCCGTATACTTATCAACCATTTATATCATATCTTATTTAATTTTCATTTTATTTAAACTTCCAGGACTTGATTTTATCAGTATCGGTCTGGTGAGCTTTTATCATATATGGGCATATCGGTCCATGAAAGTCATCCCAAATGGAGGGATGGTATGAAAAAGAATAAGTTTGAGTTATTTTTAGAGCAATCTAAGTTCATCTCCCCAGTCTTGAATCAAGCCCGACTTGATCGTGTTTTGGTTGACCCCAAATTAAAGACTTGGCAGTTTGATATTACATTAAGTGAAGTTATTGAACCAGAAACATTAATCCCTTTCATTCAAAATTTAAAAAGTTATTTCTATATTTCAAAAGTTTTGTCCAAAGTTGAGGTCAATCTTTCATATACATCCTTAAATCATTTTGACAATCTCGCAATGAGATATTTTGACTATGCGATTATTGAACTCTCTAAAGAAAAAGCAAGATATTTGGTTCTTAAGAACTTTAAAGCCCGATATGACAATCGTCAATTTTTTCTATCGATAGACGAAGATAGTGCTTATGTAAGTGCCTATATTCCAGATATTTTAAGTGTTTTTAAAACATTTGGTCTCAAAGCAGAAGTAAAACTTGAAATCACTGAGACATTGACACCAACCTCCAAACTGATCGAAACATCGATAGAAGAACAAGAAAAGGTGATGGAGCAAAAACAGGTCTATGCCAAACAAACAACCAAGCAAATCAAAAAATCATTCACGAAAAAGGGAAGTCCTCAAGCAGTATCGATTAAAGAAATTCCAGTCGATCAATATCGATTAGACCAATATAAAAACGAAAAAGGCGATACCAATTTCCTAGTCCAAGGTAGTATCTCTAAACTTGAAATTAGAGATTTAACGAATTCGACTTTAATGAGTTTTGTTTTAGGAGATGACGATGATGCCATCTATGTTAAAAGGTTTATTAAGAGTCCTAAGGATAGAGAGCTCGCTGAGTCTTTAAATGAAGGCGATTTTATTCAAGTCGATGGTAACGCCAATTATGACACCTATCAAAAAGATGTTGTCTTATATGCGAATGCCATCAATTTCATAGAAAAAAGCAAAAAAGAAGAACGTTTCGATAAAGCCAAAGACAAAAGAATTGAGTTTCATGTCCATACCAAAATGAGCAATATGGATGCAGTCACTGATGTATCAGAATATATCGATACTGCAGTTAAATGGGGTCATGAAGCGATTGCCTTTACTGACCATAATGGTCTTTATGCATACCCAGATATTTTTAAAGCAACCAAAGGCAAAGATATTAAACCTATTTATGGTGTTGAATTAGACTTTGTCGATGAACTCGATTTTAGAATCACAACACCTTCAGAAAACAAGATTTTACTTAAAGATGCATCCTTTGTTGTCTTTGATATTGAGACCACGGGATTATCTAGTACAAGAGATAAAATTATTGAAATTGCTGCAGTTAAGATTAATTCTGGATCCATAACTGAACGCTACCAAACGTTTGTGAATCCAGGAGAATCCCTCTCACATTTCACTACAGAACTCACAGATATTACCGATGATATGTTAATAACTGCGCCAACCATAGAAGAAGCTTTACCAAGTTTTTTATCGTTTGCTAAAGATTCGATTTTAGTTGCACATAACGCCATGTTTGACATCGGTCACATCAAAGAAAATGCCAATCGTCTTGGTTTAGGTTTTGATGACGCGCTTGCGATTGATACTTTAAACCTTGCCAGATATTTTTATAATGAAGAGTTGAAGCGCTTCAATTTAAAAGCAGTTGCTAAGTACTTCAAAGTCAAACAAGAACAACACCATCGCGCTGAAGATGATGCCAATGTCACAGCTCAAATATGGTTATCGATGATGGCAGATCTTCAAAAGAAAGACATTAAGTACTATCATGAAATTAATGAAGCCATTGATGAAAAAGAAGCATGGAAACATATCATGCCCTATCATATTAATATCTTAACGCAAAACCAAGTAGGTTATAAAAACTTATTTAGAATTGTCAGCGATGCTTTAACCACACATTTTTATAGTGGACCAAGAGCTTTAAAATCAGTTGTCAATAAATATAGAGAAGGCATCTTAATTGGCAGTGGTTGTGCCAATGGTGATGTTTTTGAAGCTGCATTAAACCGCTCTGATCAAGATTTGATTGAAGCGATTAAATATTATGACTATATTGAAGTGCAACCCCCTCAAGCCTATAAACACTTAAAAGAAGGTTTAGGTCCTGAAGGTCAAGAAATCATTGAAGCCATCATTGCAAAAATCATACGTTTTGCTCAAGAACAAAACAAGATTGTGATTGCATCAGGTGACGTTCATTATTTGGAGAAGAAGGACGTCTTATATAGAGAAATCTATATTAGAACACCTTTAGTCGGTGGAGGTATCCACGAACTATCCAAATATAATACGATGCCAGAACAATATTTTTTAACAACAGATGAAATGCTTAAGTCGATGAGTTTTTTAGGCAAAGAACTTGCTTATGACATTGTTGTAAAAAATACGCAACTGCTTAGTAACATGATTGAAAAAATACAAGCATTTCCAAAACAACTCTACTCACTTCCAGATGATGCATTTAAGGATTTATTAGGCATTGAGAGCATTTCAGATGAAATGAAGCGCCTTGTCTATGATAAATTGCAATATCTTTACGGCGAAGAGCCCCATCAACTTGTTTCTGAACGCGTTTCTAGAGAACTTAAAAACATCATCGATAATGATTTTGCTCCTAACTATTATATTTCACATCTTCTTGTGAAAAAATCACTTGATGATGGATATTTAGTAGGTTCTAGAGGCTCTGTGGGGTCATCTTTAGTCGCAACCCTTCTCGATATTACAGAAGTGAATCCGCTTAAACCACATTATCGTTGCCCAAATGGTGATTTTACAGTTTTTTATCTCTCTGAAGAAGAGATTCATCATTATGGACTCACACCTGAGCAAAAAGCTTTTCAACCCTTGATGAAGGGTATTCAATCAGGATATGACTTACCGACCAAAAATTGTCCACATTGTGGATCTAAATTGATTAAAGACGGACACGATATACCCTTTGAAACCTTCTTAGGATTTGATGGTGATAAAGTGCCTGATATCGACTTAAACTTCTCAGGTGATTACCAAGCTGTTGCACATGCATATGTCAGAGAACTGATTGGTGAAGATCACACCTTTAGAGCAGGTACTATCCAAACAGTCGCTGAACGCAATGCTTTTGGTTATGTTAAAGGTTATTTAGAAGATAAAAACATCACAGCAAGGGCTGCACAAATCGAAAGACTCGCTAAAAAAATTGAAGGGGTTAAACGATCGACTGGACAGCATCCAGGAGGGATCGTTGTTGTACCGAAATCTAAAACTATATTTGATGTTACCCCCATTCAGTATCCTGCAGATGATGTAAATTCCGAATGGAAAACCACACATTTCGATTATCACTCCTTTGAATCGAATCTTTTAAAACTCGATATTTTAGGTCATGATGATCCAACCATGATTAAATTTTTAATGGACTATGTGGATACACACCCAAATGAGTTTCCTTTTCAACGTGCACAAGATATTCCACTTGACGATCCAAAAGTTTATGAACTTTTTTGTGGCACAGATGTCATTTCTGTTAAATCACATGAAATCATGAGTGAAGTCGCATCGTATGCAATTCCTGAATTTGGAACACCTTTTACAAGACAAATGCTTGTAGATACCAAACCAAACACCTTTGCTGGACTGGTTAAGATCTCAGGTCTATCCCATGGGACAGACGTTTGGCTTAAAAACGCACAAAGCTTAGTGACAGGAAAAACTGATTTTGGTAAAATCGATTTTAATGATATTATTGCGTGTCGTGATGATATCATGGTTCAGCTTTCAGAACGAGGGTTGCAGCCACTTAAAGCTTTCGATATTATGGAGTTTGTTAGAAAAGGCAAACCAAGTAAGGATAAAGCAACATGGCTTTCATACGAACAAGAAATGAGAAAAAATAATGTCCCCGAATGGTACATTTGGTCTGCTTCACAAATTAAGTACATGTTTCCAAAAGCGCATGCGACAGCATATGTCATCATGGCGATGCGCATTGCTTGGTTTAAAGTCTATAAGCCTTTACTCTTTTATAGTGGATTCTTTTCTAAACGTGCAGTTCAGTTTGATTATGAAGTCATGATTGCGGGTCCTAATGCGATTAGAAATAAACTCGTTTCACTTAACGACCAGTTTAACCTCAAAGTTAAGGATGAGAACTTAGTCGTTACCTTAGGTGTTGCTTTAGAAATGACCAAACGAAACTTTAAGTTCTTACCTATTGATATTAATAAATCAGATGCAACCACCTTTACTATGGAAAATGAAGGTTTAAGAATGCCTTTTTCAGCCATTGATGGTCTTGGAGCATCCGTAGCTTATGATATTATTCAAAAAAGAGAAGAGAAAGCATTCACTTCAAGAGATGATGTAAAAGAACGGACAAAGATTAATAAAACTGTTTTTGAAAAGCTCGAATCCTTCGGTGCATTTAAAGATTTAAAAACGGAAAATAATGTAATCGATGCTGGTTTATTTGCACTTTAAAATGACATTATTATATAATATGAATGTAGAAAGAAATGGAGTTGATTATTATGCGCAGTTCTAACCCAGTATTTGCATCAATTGAACGTAGCCAAGCCTACACTGCATCTGGTGAAGTTGCAACGTATCGTGGCATTATTTTTAAAACAGGATTACTCTTTGCGATTGCAATCCTTTCTGGTTATCTAGCATTATCTTATTTTCCACTTGAATTACTCTTTCCAATGATTATCGGTAGTGCAATTATTGCTTTAATCTCAGTGATTATCGCATCAAGAAGTCTCAGACTAGCACCCGTATTTTCAATTCTTTATGCAGTTACAGAAGGCTTGATTCTGGTATTGATTACCGTTTTATTTGATGCCATGGCACCTGGTGTTGCACTTGCAGCAGTCATTGCAACAGCTGCAATCTTTACAGTGATGCTTTTCTTATATTCCAGCAGAACCATTCGTGTCACACCAAGATTTAGACGCATTATGTATGCATCATTACTCGGGATTATGCTCTTTATTGTGATTGGATTCTTCTTATCACTTTTGGGCATTCAAATTGGATTTTCTGAACCAGTCATCATCTTAATTAGTTCAGTCTTTATCATCTTTGGTGCACTCATGCTGACCATGGATTTTGATCGTGCTGAAATGATTGTATCCGGTGAGTTTGACAAAGGCTATGAATGGATGGTTGCTGTTGGCTTAATGGTCACCATTATTTGGATTTATTTCGAACTTTTAAGATTATTCTTTATTTTAGCCAATAACAGAAGATAAAAATCTGTGAAAAGAAGTAGTACCTAAAACTCATTTTCTATAGAGAGCACGGGAGGGTGGAAGCCGTGTGTCAAAAGTTTAGGGAATTCATCTTGGAGAGGTGTTAATCGCACCCGTCAATCTGCGTTAAAGATAATTGAGGGCTAGAGATGACTCTAGAACTAAGGTGGTACCGCGAATACTTTCGTCCTTAGATTTTTTCTAAGGACTTTTATTTATTTTAAGGAGAAAACACTATGGTTGAACACATTTTAAATTTGAAAAACACAGCATTAAATGACATCAATTTGGCACAAACTCTGTCAGAACTTGAAGAGATTAGAGTCAAATATTTAAGTAAAAAAGGAGAAGTTTCCCTGCTGATGGGAAAACTTCGTGATCTAAGCCCAGAAGAAAGACCTGCATTTGGTCAACAAGTCAATGTGCTCAAAGAGAGTTTAGAAGTCGCTTTATATCAGAAAAAACAAGTCCTTGAAGATCAAGCACTCTTGTTATCTATGGCATCTGAAAAAATCGATGTCACCCTACCGGGTTATCAGTTTTATCAAGGCTCACTTCATCCCCTAAATCAAGTGATTGAAGATTTAGAAGACTTATTTGTCGGTATGGGTTATGAGGTTGCAGAAGGTCCTGAACTTGAAAATGACCATTATAATTTTGAAATGATGAACTTAGATAAAGATCATCCAGCACGTGCGATGCAAGATTCGTTTTATACAGATGAAACCATGCTCCTTCGTACACATACTTCTCCTGTACAAGCAAGAACGATGCTTGCAAAAAAAGGAGAACCCTTAAGAATTATTTGTCCAGGTAAGGTCTATAGAAGAGATGATGATGATCCCACACATAGTCATCAATTTACACAAATTGAGGGTCTTGTGGTGGATCGAAATATAACATTTGCAAATCTCAAAGATGCACTCTTAAAGATGGTCAGACATCTCTTTGGTCCTGAACGTATGATTCGACTCAGACCTTCCTATTTCCCCTTTACAGAGCCTTCTGTCGAAGTAGACGTGACTTATATCAAGAAAGATGGTAGCATCGGCTATATCGAAATTTTAGGGGCTGGACGTGTGCATCCTAACGTTTTAAGAATGGGCGGCTATGATCCAGAAATCTATCAAGGTTTTGCATTTGGTGTAGGTGTTGAACGTATTGCAATCTTGAAGTATAAGATTGATGATATTCGCCATTTTTACACCAATGACTTAAGATTCTTAAGACAATTTAAGGGGGTCAACAAATGAAAATTCTAGAATCAATGCTCAAAAATTTGATTGAAGTACCTAAAGATGTTTTTGAGATAACAAATCAAAAAATTATCGAAGTTGAAAGCTTTGATCAAATCAATACATCTACTGACCTTGTGATTGGTCATGTTTTGACATGCGTGGATCATCCCAACTCAGATCATTTACATATTACGACAGTTGACATAGGCACAAAGATCGAGCAAATTGTCTGTGGTGCAGATAATGTCGCTCAAGGTCAATATGTGATTGTTGCTCAGGTAGGTTCAGTTTTACCTCTAGATTTCAAAATTAAAGCAACCAAAATAAGAGGTGTCGAATCTCATGGTATGATATGCTCGCTTAAAGAGCTTGGCATTGAGGATAAATATATTCCTGAAGCATTCAAAGATGGTATCTATTATTTTGATCAACCACAAGAAGTAGGAAAACCTGCACTTGATGTGTTATCACTTAATGGGTTTGTGATGGAGCTTGCATTAACGCCTAATCGCGGAGATTTGTTATCCCATTTGGGATTTGCATATGATCTTGCATCGATGTGTGGTCTAAAAGTGAATTTACCAGCACCTAAAGTTGTTGAAACAAAAACTAAGAATCCAATTGAAGTTCACATAGAGACTTATGGATGTGGTCGATATTATGCGAGACATTTATCCAACATTCAGATTAAAGAATCACCATGGTGGTTAAAAAGTGCTTTAATTGCATCGGATATTAAACCGATTAATAATGTCGTTGACATCAGTAATTATGTATTACTTGAATATGGTACACCTCTTCATATGTTTGATGCTCTAAAAGTTCAAACCAACCATATCATTGTTCGAGATGCACATCCAAAAGAAAAAGTCGTAACGTTAGATGATGAATCTAGAACTTTAGAAGAAAGTGATGTGGTCATCACCAATGGCAAAGAAGTGATTGCAGTTGCAGGCGTCATGGGATTATCCAACACCATGATTGATGAACATACAACAGAAGTCATCATTGAAGCTGCATACTTTGATCCAAAACGAATTCAAAAAACAAGCAAACGCTTAGGACTTAGAAGTGATTCATCGCTTCGCTTTGAACGAGGTATTGATGATGAACGCGTTCTTTTAGGTTTAGAACGTGCAACAGAACTCATGATTTTATTTGCAGATGCAAAAGTTTCTCAAGGGATCAGTGAAGCTTCGCGTTATGAAGTTAATAACCCAACTATCACCATTTCGAAAGACTATATCAATTTTGCACTTGGAACAGAGATTAAAGAAGTTGAACTTCAATCTTATTTTAAAGCACTAAACTATGATGTTAAAGTCGTAGACCAATCTTATCAAATCACTGCACCAAGCTATCGCAAAGACATTTTAATTGATGCCGATATTTTGGAAGAAATTGCACGTATTCACGGACTGAACTTGATTCCACTTCATGCTGTAGATAAACCTTTGTTAGGAAAGCTTTCATTTAAACAAAAAAGGATTAGAGCATTAAGACATGCGTTGGCAGACATAGGACTCAATGAGATCATATCGTATAGTCTACTAAAAACGGATGAAGTTAAAAGGTATCACAACTTAGGTGAAGCAGTTTCTGTTTTAATGCCTTTATCTGAGGACATGAAAACATTAAGACAAAGCTTAATCAATGGTTTGCTTGAAACAGTGAAGTATAATCAATCTAGACAAATTGAAAGTGTTTCAATCTTTGAAGTTGGACATGTGTTTGCGAAAGACAAAGAAATCACGCATCTTGGAATTGCACTTTCTGGTCCATGGCATGAATTACCATGGAAAAAAGAAGTGATAACCCCTGATTTTTATGTAATGAAAGGCATTGTTGATCGTCTATTCCAAACGATTGGTGCAAGTTTTTCCTACCAAACAACATCAGATATAAAGAGTTATCATCCTTATCGTCAAGCGCATATTTTATATCAAAATCAAGTTATTGGTACCATCGCTGAACTGCATCCACAAGAAGTTAAAAGACTAGGCATTAAGCCGACTGTCGTTTTAGAACTATCTTTAGAAAAACTGATTGATGATCAGAAAGAACTCATTTATCAAGGTATCTCTAAGTATCCGTCGATTTCAAGAGATCTTGCCATTGTGGTAGGTGAAGAAGTACCAGCCGGTGAACTCATTGATATGATCAAACAAACAGCTAAAAAACAACTTGTTGATCTTGAAGTCTTTGATGTCTACCAGGGTAGTCATATCGAAACAGGAAAAAAATCCATTGCTTTCTCCCTTGTATTTAACGATACAGAAAAAACTTTAGGCTCAGAAGATGTGGATGCACTCATGAAAAAAATCACCAATCGTCTAGCATTTAGTTATCAAGCAGCAATTCGTAGCTAAAACCCGATTCGTCGGGTTTTTCTTTTGGTTTGTCTATAAAATCGTGTATAATACCTTATAGGTGATAGTATGCTGATTTATAACTTAACTCATGAAGAGTTAGTCCAATTTTTACTAGAAAATAATCATAAAAAATACCGTGCTGATCAAATTTGGCACTGGCTATATCAACAAAAAGTTCAAAGTTTTAAGGAAATGAGTAATTTACCTGACGACTTAGTTTCATTACTTGAAGAAAATTTCAAAATTCAAGCTTTAGAACTCGTTCTAAAACACATCAGTGCAGATGGTACCATTAAAGCGCTTTATGCACTTCATGATGGACATTTGATTGAATCTGTCTTAATGAAACATCATTATGGAAACTCGATTTGTGTGACAACACAAGTGGGCTGTAATATTGGATGTTCTTTTTGTGCATCAGGTTTACTCAAAAAGAAAAGAGATTTAAATGCTGGGGAAATCATCGCTCAAATTATAGAAACCGAAAGACTTCTTAAAGAACGTATTGCCTATGTCGTCGTGATGGGTATTGGTGAGCCTTTTGATAATTATCCCAACTTACTAAAATTCTTATCGACCATTAACCATCCTAAAGGACTTGCGATTGGTGCAAGACATATTACGGTCTCAACATCAGGCATTGTCCCTAAAATTAAAGAATATGCACACATGGGGCTGCAAGTTAATCTCGCCATCAGTCTTCATGCACCCAATAATGAGATACGATCTAAATTGATGAAAATCAATCAAGCATATCCCGTTGAAGAAGTGATTGGTGCCATCAGGTATTATTTATCTGTTGCAAGACGACGGGTCACCATTGAATATATCTTAATTGACGAACTCAATGATTCTGAAGCTGTTGCACTTGAACTTTGCAAGGTTTTAAAAGGTCTTAATGTCTATGTCAATTTAATCCCTTATAATGAAGTTTTAGAAGCGCCATATAAACGATCTAAGACCGAAACTATGGAAAAATTTTACGATATACTTAAGAAACACAACATTCAAGTCACACTGAGAAAAGAACAAGGACATGACATTAATGCTGCCTGTGGACAGCTGAGAAGTCAGCACCTGACCTAGGAGGAACATTTGAAAAAAGGCTTTATCAAGAAAATGATTTCCAATCAGTATACCTTAATTGATTTGGAAACGAAAGTAGAAATCATTGCTCAAGCACGTGGAAAACTTAGACATATGAAGCTTGATGAGGATTCATCTTTTAATAGACAACTCACTAAAAAGACCAAAAAAGAGACGAAAATCGTCACTATTAGCCCTAAAGTAGGAGATTATGTCCTCTATGATGATTCAGAAGAGCAAATCATCATCAAAGAGATTTTACCTAGAAAAAATGATTTAGTTAGACCAGATGTCTGCAATATTGATCAAGTTCTTTTAGTCTTTTCTGCAATCAATCCTGATTTTAGTTTTCACCTTTTAGATAAGTTTTTAATTATTATGCTTCAAGAGCATTTAGCACCAGTTATTGTCATCTCTAAAATTGATTTAATCAGTCAAGAAGCATTGAAAAGACTTAAAACCGATTTAATCTATTATGAGTCAATGGGCTATGAAGTTTATTACGTCAATAGTAAACAGCGTATAGGCATTGACACCCTAACCCACATTTTTAAAGACAAAATTACAGTTTTAGCAGGTCAAACGGGTGTTGGTAAATCGACACTCTTAAATGCACTGATGCCAGAACTAGGCTTAAAAACACAAGAAATATCCATGGCACTTGGCAGAGGAAAACATACCACAAGGCATACAGAACTCTATTTATTTAATGAAGGATATATCGTCGATACTCCTGGATTTTCAAAAATCGAGTTTGTTATCTTTCATGTCGATGAAGTGAAGTCTTATTATCCAGATTTTATTGAAAAAAGTGAACAATGCAAGTTTAAATCCAAGTGTCTTCATTTAAATGAACCAAGTTGTGAGATTAAACGGCTTGTTGAAGTTCAAGATATACCTCTATCCAGATATGAAAACTACGTTCAGTTCTGTGATGAAGTGAAAAACCAAAAAGAAAAGTATTAAGGAGGAAGAGATGAAAATTGCACCTTCCGTACTCACTGCGGATTTCACACAACTTAAAAATGAGCTTAATTCCATTCAAAATGCAGATTTATTACATTTAGATATTATGGATGGTCATTTTGTCCCGAATATTTCCTTTGGACCAGCAATAACGAAAACGATTGAAAAAAATACACATCTACCTTTAGATGTGCATTTGATGGTCAGCAATCCTTTGGATTGGATCTTAAAATTTGCGAGTGAACAAACCAAATATATCACTGTGCATGTTGAAGCGAATCATGTCAGTGAATCTCTTTCTGCAATAAATAAACACCATATTGGTGCAGGTATTTCTGTAAAGCCTAAAACACCGATTAGAACCATTATGCCTTATATTAATGAAGTTGAACTCATCTTAGTAATGACAGTGGAACCTGGGTTTGGTGGTCAATCATTTATACCTGAAATGATGGATAAAGTGAAGGAACTTGTTGACATAAGAAAGCAACATGGACTGAGATTTGCCATTGAAGTTGATGGTGGGATTAATGATGAAACAATCTTAATATGTAAACAAGCGGGTGTCGATATTGCGGTTGTTGGATCTTATCTGTTTAATCAGGAAAATCGAAGCCAGACGATTGAGGCCCTCAAATGAGAGTACTTGTGGTTACCTATCCAACACCTAAGGACATTCGAAAAGTCGTAGCGCTTCATGAATCTGACTATATCATTGCTGTTGATCAAGCAGTCTTAGCCCTTTATAAACAAAGAATATCCATCAATCTTGCAGTAGGCGATTTTGATTCACTAACCAATCAAGGTATCTTATCACAACTTAACGTGATTAGACTCAATCCGGTTAAAGATGTTACAGATACCCATCAGGCACTTATTGAAGCTTCAAAAATAGATGCTGATGAAATCATTTTAATTGGTGGGATCGGTGGAGAAAGAATTGAGCATTTTATCGTTCACACCATGCTTTTAAATCAGTTTCCTAAAGTCAAGATCATGGATGATTTCAGTACCATTTATCTTTTAAATCCTGGATTACACACTTTTAGAGATCCATCGATGTTTTACTCATTTTTCGCGTATCCAAAAGCTACACTTTCTTTATCAGGATTTAAATATCCTTTAATCGAGTATTTGCTTAATACTTATGATTCTTTATGTATCAGTAATGAAATTGAACAAACTGAAGGATTGGTTCACATCAAAGAAGGTATGGTTTTGGTAGTCATTTCGAAAAAGTAGTCTTTATAAAAAAATAAAAGGCGTTGGCCTTTTTATTTTTAAACGCGTTCTAAATTGTTTTTCTTCAACGCACGAGCGGACACTTTTACTTTGATGATTTTTCCGTCTTCGTCCTTAATACGTACGGTTTGAAGATTGCTCTTCCACATACGACGCGTCGCGTTCAACGCGTGACTGCGCTTATTTCCAAATACTGTTTTTTTACCTGTTACGTAGCATTCAGCCATATTCCTCAACTCCTAACTGCACAACCTAATTTAACATAAAAAAATTAAAAAAGCAACCAGAAAAGCAATTATCATCACAAGAAAATTATGAAAGCTTCAAAAATGTCATTAGGCAATGGAAATTGCTTTATTTCTACGAAATATGATATAATACGATTGGATATTTATGTGTTTCAAAAATGATTGCAATTTCAAATCTTTAATGCTATACTAGAAAAGTATAAAATGAAATAACTATGAAATGTTAACTAATTTACTTTATATATACGTCATTTTTCCAAATATGAGGGAGGATCATTTATGGCGAATCAAACAGTCAGTGGAACTCTATTTAAGAAAATGGTAACAAACGGAGCAGTAAACCTTAAGAACAATCACAAAGAAATTGATCATTTAAATGTTTTCCCAGTACCCGATGGAGATACAGGAACCAACATGCAAATGACCATGATGGCAGGCGTCAAAGAAGTCAGTAATTTAGATTCACAATCTATTGTCGATATTTCCAAAATTTTATCACGTGGATTACTCATGGGAGCTCGAGGTAACTCAGGCGTTATTCTCTCCCAATTTTTCCGTGGTGTTTATTCTGAAATCGCAAAAATCGATAATGGATCAGCAACCATTCAAGAATTTATTCAAGCGTTGGTTGGTGGCTATCAAATGGCTTATCGTGCTGTGATGGATCCCGTTGAAGGAACAATTTTGACTGTGGTTAGAGAATCAGCTGAAAAGGTACTCCGCGAACAAAACAACTTAAATAGTGTTGAAGAAGTATTGCATACATATTTACAACAAGCTAAAGAAACTTTAGAAAAAACCCCAGATTTACTACCTGTTTTAAAAGAAGCAGGTGTCGTTGATAGTGGCGGTGCAGGTTTTATTAAAATTATTGAAGGCTGGATTATGGCACTTGAAGGTCAAATGCTTAATGAAGAAATCAAAGAACAACCTTCTAAAGAAATCTATCATGGCGCTGAAAATTTAGGTGCTGTCGATATTAAGTATGGATTTTGTACAGAATTTATTGTTAAGTTACACAAACCAGAAAAGTTTAATGAAAATTACATGAAGGACCCACTTTCTCAAATGGGTGATTCTTTAGTGGTTGTCACAGATGATGATCTACTTAAGATTCATGTGCATACCAATCAACCGGGTGTTGCACTGACACTTGCTCAAAAGTATGGCGATCTTCAAACCATCAAGATTGAAAATATGCGCATTCAACACTCCAATATCACGAGTGATGCAGTGCATGAACAACCTAAACCTCAAGCAGCTCCAAAGAAAGTTCAAAAACCAAAATCGAAGTATGGTTTAATTGCAGTCGTATCTGGTCAAGGCATTCATGATGCATTTAAAGAACTTGGCGTTGACACCATCATCGATGGTGGACAAACTATGAACCCATCAACAGAAGCCTTTGTTAAAGCGATTGAAGAACTTAATTGTGATCATGTCATTATTTTACCTAACAATAAAAACATTATTTTATCTGCAGAACAAACCCTTGATTTATGTCCAAATCGTTCAATTCGAGTCCTTAAGACAAAGAGTATTGCTCAAGGCTACTCATCACTGATGGCTTTTGATCCAACTCAAGATGTCGATGACAATTTTGAAGCGATGATGGAAATTGTATCAAACATGCGTTCTGGAGAAATCACTTATGCTGTTAGAGATACCGAACTTAAAGGTGTTCAAATTAAAAACGGAGACTTCATTGGTATTACACGTGGTGAAATTTTAGTATCTACCCCATCTCGTTTAGATACTGCAAAAGCTTTACTAGATGATATGATCGATGAAGATCGTGAAATCATCACCATCTTCTATGGTAACGATGCAGATGACGATGAGTTAGATGAAATTGTTGCACACGCGAAGAAACTCAATCCAGACATCGAAGTTGAGACGATTGAGGGCAAGCAAGATATCTATACCTATATCTTTGCTGTTGAATAAACTTATAAAAAGGTGTTCGCACCTTTTTTAATGGCGGACGTGGTGGAATGGTAGACACGCATGTTTGAGGGGCATGTGGCCGCGTTAGGCCGTGTGAGTTCAAATCTCATCGTCCGCACCATATAAGAAGCAATAGTCTAATACAATTTGTATTAGGCTTTTTTTCATGCAGAAAGGGTGATATTTCCCTATATTCCAAATTCCGCGACGATATTATAAGCCAATATCGTAGGTTTTTCCTGCATGATACTTTCACATTGTCTAACCTTTTAACGATTACCAAACCATTTACACGATTACTTTGAGAACATTTGATTGAAGAGTTGAAATCCCCTATGGCGGAAAATGACGGATTTATAATACCAAATTTTAGAATAATTTGAATTGATACCATTTTCTTGTACTTTATGTTCTTTGTAGTTATTGTATCATTTATTGATTCATGAGTCTATATTGGATAGGGGAATATCCCCCTAATGTCAACTTAATCCTTCCGTGATTATACCAGTAGATATATTCATCGATAGTTCGAATTAAGTCAGCTAAAGATTTAACCTTTTTGTAAGTAGATGGTTTCACACTTTAGTGTTCCGAAGAAACTTTCAACCACTGCATTATCATAAGCGTTACCTTTAGCGCTCATAGATTGAGTAAATGATGATTTCTTAAGGTAATTACGATATTTAGGGGATTGATACAGGATGCCCTGATCAGAGTGTATGAGAAGCTTTGATAAGTCTTCATTTGGGTTAATCGCTTTTTTCAGTGTTCTAAGAATCAAGTCCTGGTTTTGACTTCTAGAGATTTGATAACCCTTGACTTCACCATTATAGAGGTCTTGTATGACAGATAGATATAATCGTTTTCGATTAAATCTAAACTCTGATACATCTGTGACCCATGCCTTGTTAGGATCTTCTTTCTTGAAGTCTCTTTTAAGTAGGTTTGGTGTAATTTTATTGGATATTTGAGAGATATAGCGATATCTCTTTTTTCTTACCTTACAAACGATATGTAGCTCTTTCATGAGCTTTATGACAGTCTTATGTGCTATTTTAATCTGATAGAAGTTCTGAAGAACGAGTTTAATACGTCTATAGCCATATGTACGATTACTCGCTTCAAATATTTCTGATATCAGTACTTTGATATCATGATATTTATCTGTTGTCTGATGGTGCTCATAGTAATAATACACAGATTTGGGAAGTCCCGATATTTCAAGTAGATCTTTTAATGCATATTTTCGCCTTAATTCCTTGACTACTTGGTATTTTTGTTTGTTCGTTC
>JAUVXD010000005.1 GCA_030603805.1 Acholeplasmataceae bacterium | reverse complement strand
GTTAAAATATTCTTGTAAATAATTGGGTTTTTGCATACTTCAATTATACCAAAAAACCACCCTGGCTTCCAGAGTGGCTTTTTTGTTATTAAGGCTGTTTATCTTTTTATTTCGTTACAGCCCCTTTTTCATATACCAAGAGTGGATTATTCAATAGGAATATGAGTTGAGATGGTAATTTGATTGCCAATACTAACATCTGATACGAGATCGAATGAAATATCATAAGTTGATATATCATATCGAATGATCAGCGTTATTTGATCAGTACCATATGTTATATGGGATAATTCGGTATATTTAATCCCATTAATCAGAATTTCTGTAGGATTGATCTTTGTTCTTTGACTTCCATGGTCAAAAGTTATGGATGCACCATAAAATTTATCAAATGGGACAGAGAACTTGAGGTTCAGTTGAAATGTTTGCTCAATGATATGATTTTCTATGGTGCATGATTCATAGGTTAAGTCATAAAAGTTATCATTGATTTGACTGCCAACAAGCAGTACTTTATGTCTTTCTTCTTTTTGACAAGAAGATAGTAAACATGTAAATAGAATTAGACCAATCATTAGTTTTTTCATAAATCGAACCTCACAAATGCAGCAAGACCTATATAGGCGTTGAAATCAAAATATCTTGGACTTGTTGAATGTCCATCTCTTAGTTCAGCAAAAGTGAGATACTCAGTTGATGTGAATATCCACCATCCTGTTGTTTTAGACCATTTTTCATAACCAGCAACGGCCATTGTATGTGAACCGTAAGTATTTGTTGATGTACACCACAACAAAGGTCGATTATTATCAATTTCATGATGAAATGAAGTCGCAAAGGATAGGCTGATATCAAATCCTTGTTCATCTTGATTTTGATTTAAAGTTTCTAGGTTCTCAATAACATAAGTAGCAGTATCAGATACCCTCATGTCTTCAATGACTTCATTACTTATGTCTAAGGTAGAAGATAATAAGATTATTATTGCAATTAAGAATTTCTGAATCATAATTATCCCCCAATAATTAGTTTTGTGTACAAGAACCTACAAAACTATTTTACAAAGATTGAAACAAAATGAACAGTGCGTTTGTGTCCTATTTTTTTATGACTTGTTGTTTCATCTTATTAATTTAGTAAATCATTAGTTTGATTTCATAACTCACTCAAGCTTTTTATATACAAATTTTCATTATAAAACCAGAGATTATAGGACATATGCGCCCTGTTATTGAGTAATATATTCATTTATAATATAAGATGAGATAGTGCAAAAATAACTTTAGATTATCAATTCAGCTTGTAATGATGCTCTATTAGTCATGAGTTTTTTTTCAGTTTTGAAAACTTATTTCTATAGAGGTATGTAAACAACAAGAAAAAAGAAAAGCATACACATGAAACTAACAATATTTGCAATCATTACACTGATTATTTTAACTACAGTTTCTATTTCTTTAATCATTTCAATGGCAAACTATATCATAAGTTACGAAGAATGGTTCTCTTTTATGACAGTGAGTGATGCAGTGATTACACTTGTTATTTTGAGTGTATTGTTGGGAGTGATTTTAACTGGATTAGTTTTGGCGTCTTCACATTTGACGAAACTTGTTTATACAAAAAAGCAAAGATAGCAGCACTGGTTTTGATCATTTTATTTATGTGAATCTAACAGATTAAATTACAACGGATAAATCAATGTTTTTGTTGTTTTACATCATACTCTAAAATATACAAATTACGAGTTACACGATTGGATATAATGATTATGCATTTTGAATAGCATTATAAAAGAAAAAAATATAATCAATCGAATGATTACTAATATTTCAATATGTTGATTAGAATTAGATATATATAGGAATAAACAAGTACTCATTTAATGGATGAAGGTGCAGAGGTATAGCATGATATTAAAAAAAATGATTATTAGTCAATTCAAATCTATTAGAAAACCTATTGAAATAGATTTTTCACAAAACCTTATTTGTTTTGTGGGAAAAAACGGAAGTGGAAAAACTAATATCCTTCGA
This sequence comes from Acholeplasmataceae bacterium, assembly GCA_030603805.1. GTDB lineage: Bacteria > Bacillota_I > Bacilli_A > Acholeplasmatales > Acholeplasmataceae > Peloplasma. Next base: position 122,388 of record JAUVXD010000005.1, on the reverse strand, counting down.
TCCATAAAACAGTTTTTCTCAAAAGATCATTACAATAACGATTTTGCTAGTTACAAGTTGATTTATGAACTGAATGATGACGAGATTAAAAATTTCTCAGATGAAGTCGAGTTTGATAAAGAGATGAGGATTGTTGAAGTGGAAACAAGTTATAGTGATTTTAGAGCAACTAGAGTAAAAGCTAAAATACATGAACTTTCGATATCTAAATGGGAAAATCAGTTAAACAGTCTAAAAAATAAAGTAATAGATAATTTTGATAAGTATTATAGGGAATTAAACGAAATTACAATTGAAGAAATAAGAAAAAAGAATCAATTTAATAGCCGTTTTGACATTATAGCAGCTTCTAGTTTCTATGACTATGAGCTAAACAGTAATAACTCGAAGATAAAACTAGCAGAGATTACACATACTCTTGAGAAGTTTATGGCTGAAAATTTTAAAAAGGGCACAATTAATATTAATTATGATGAAATACAATCCATGCCATACTTATATATACCCAACTTAAAGGTTTTAAGCAAAGAGAGTGTTTATATGGATCCTTTATTAGCATCCTTTTCAAACATCAATTATGATGAGTATGATAAAACTATTGATGGAATAAATCGTAAGTTAGAAGTTTATTATAACAACGCTAAGAAAGCACTAGACGAGTTTAAACAGATTGTTCAAAAAATCCATCGTATATTTAGCAATCGACTTAACGACTTTTACGATGAACATGATAAAAAGAATAAGAAATATAACAGTTTCTTAGAACTGATAAAATCGACTATTAATTATGATGCACTTTATTTAGATAATGAAAGCACATTGTTGTTTCAGTCCACTAATGATTATTATAACAGAAAAACTGATGGCAATAATATAATCTATAGATGCGCAACGAAATATCTTAAGACGAATGGCATTTTACAACAAGGTGAAGACATAAAAGATCTAAATAATATTTCAGATAAGAGAAAGAATCAGATAAAAACGCAAATTAATAAGTATTTAGCATCTATTGTTCCACTTTTTGATAAGGACCGAATAATATCATTAACAGCGATTTTGTCAGAAGACGGCAAGACTTTCTTATATAGGATTAAGGAAAAAAATGGAGTAGATATCCCTTTAGAATCAACGAGTCTAGGTCGAAGGTGGTATCTCTCATATATATTTCTTAAAAATTCAATGGAAGTTGATGACATTATTATAATTGACGAACCTGCATCGTTTTTACACCCAGATGCTCAAAAGCAAATATTACTTGATTTGATTGAACTATCAAAAACTAATAAAGTTATATATTGTACTAATAGCATCGATATGATCCCTAGTAATCTAGAATCCTACTATTTTGTAGATGTCGATGATACAGGTTCAATTGTGAAGCACATAACAATAAGTAATCCAACATCCATTATCAATGATATTGGGACAAACACATACAAAGAACTAATAATTAATAAGAGTGTTGTTTTCCTACTCGTAGAAGGCAAAAGTGACAAAGCATTATTTGAAACTTATATGAAGATATTGAAAGTTGATATGTCTAAATATCATGTATATAGTTTAGGTGGAGCTGGAAATGCAAAAATTATATACAACTTTCTTAAGCAATCAAGAACCACATTTAAAGTTATTTTGGACGCTGACACAAAATCAAAATTTATCAGTCTAGATGAAATTGATTCCAATCATAAAATTTTGGTGGGAATTGATTCTGAGGAAAAATCACTAGAAGGTCTATTATATGGTGAGGATAGAACTAAGTACATGAGAAAAAAGAAAGTCAATGAGAATCTAGTGTGTAAGGCAACTAAACTGACTGATTTCACAGATACCACATTGGAAGCACTGAATAAGATTTTTATAGAATTAGGAATTATTGATCGGGATTTAAAACCTGTTTAGTGCAACAAGTTTTCTTTTAGGATAGCTAATTTACTATACTATTCGATATGATTCTATGTGAACCAGAAAGCTAAATTTATTGTGAATTCAAGTTTGTTAATAATCGTTTGATTACTTATTTGAAAGGATAAAATATAATGAATAGTGATTTTGAAAAGTTTCTAAAGAAGTTTAATATTAACATTGATGAAGTAGATGAACCGATAATTAAATGGGGAAATTTATGTGAAATAAGGGAAGACTATAATAAGATTATATCTGATTATAGAACAGCTGCTCAACACATATCTCAATTAGCACAAGAAAAAATTTCAAATGTACATTCAATCAAAACAAGAGTAAAAGACCCAGAACATCTAATGGCAAAAATTGTTAGGAAAATGATAAAAAATCCCGATATTGTTATCAATAAAGAAAACTATCGAGAAATAATAACTGATATTGCGGGTATTCGGATTTTGCACATGTATAAAAAAGATTGGCTAGGAATTCATGAGTACATCATTAAAGAATATGAGTTAAAAGAAGAACCTTTTGCATATGTTAGGGACGGAGATTCGGTTAAGGAATACCAAGAGAATAAAATAGCATATAAAACTCATGATTTTGGCTATCGTTCAATTCACTACTTGTTAATCACTAGACCAGGTAAAGAAAATATCGTGATTGAAACTCAAGTGAGAACGATATTTGAAGAAGGATGGGCTGAGATAGATCACATGTTTCGCTACCCTTATAATCTCGATAACCCGATTATTAACTCATTCTTGAATATTTTCAATGTGACAACAGGCATTACAGATTCTATGGCTACTTTTTTATCTGAGTTAAATGAGAGCCTAAAAGATAAAGATGAGGAAATACATAAGCATATTGTAGAAATATCTAGACTTAAGCAACAAGTCGCTAAATCAAATATACCAGTTGCTGAAAAATCAAATATTTATAGTGTTGTTGATGGTATGAGCTCTTCTAATCTATCGGGTATACTGAATAGTTATAAAGGTATTACGGCAGAACAAGTCAAAAGTATCTCGAGTGTAGATTGGGCAAAAGTTTTAAAAACGTTTAATTCCAAAAAGTAATCCACTAATATTCAATTTCAAGTGCTTTGCCAATAATTTTTGGTTGTGATAATAATTAACTGATGGATGTTATTCAAGTTCAGTTAAATTAAAAATTTGTAGAAACAATTTGAGATTTATAGCAGTAAAAAATGTATGCTGGGATTAGTTCATTCTGCGATTTTAACTCAGTAAGAATAGGTTTTTGCTCTATAACTCAATTGACAGAATAATGATGATGCAATTAATCTTTAATTTGTCAATTTTACATCAATTTATAGATTAGTTCATGTAACAAGATAGGCACCGAAGTAATGTTTGATTGTGTGCAGAAAATGACTTAAAAGAGCCTATTTAAGAGATAAAATGAGTGTATTTTATAGTATAACAAGTGATAGATTGATTACTAGTGTTGAATAATCATAAAACGTATTGGAAATAATACTTGGGGTGATGTGATTACGAACTAAACTTTAAGACAAGTTATTTCAAATAGGGTAGGTTTGGGATATTGAACTTAATTTTTCTGATTGGTCAATTTGGGTTATTCTTGAACACTGTGTTTGAACATATTACTTCAATTGATTTTACATTTTATTAATGTGAAAAAAAATATAGAATCAACTCATAAATTAGTTTCACCAGTCTCTCATGATTTATGAAAAATACAATTATAACATACAATATATAAGCGAACAGATTGATAGAAACAAAATTCATCCTTAGAAAGGGGATAACAATGGCGAAAATCAAAGTTAGTATTGTCAATTCTACCACGCTAAAACTGGAGGAAAAAGGTGAAATTGGAGATGTCATCGATCTTCAAGATGTTCAAAGTGTAGATAACTCACCGATTATTGATTCTATTCAGAAAGCAAAAGACGACACTTACAAATTTCTACTAGAAAAAGAGATTATGCAGCAAGAGACTAACAAGAAAAATGCATTGCTTGAAATGGAGAGACAACTAAAAGCTGAGTATGAAAACCTCAGAACTGAGAAAGAAAAATTATCGATGATGGTTGAATCATTCGAAAGTCGTTTGGTATCAGAAAAGGACTCTCTAAAAACAACATTGACAGCAGAATTTTCAATCGAAAAAAGCAAAATAGAAAACAAACTTACAGAACTAGAACAATCCATTGATAAACAGAAGCAAGTAATTATTTTAGAAACCGAGAGAAGCAAAGAAGCTGAATTTAACAAAAAAATGGATGAATTAAAATCAGAAAAATTCGAAAAGGAAAAGCGAGTAGAAAACCTTCAAAATGAATTGTCCAATTTAAAGGATCAAGCAGCAAAATCATTAGAATTACTAGATGCACAAAAAACAACCGAATTGTCAGAAGCTATTTCTAAGTTAGAAAAAGAAAATGAACAACTCAAAGCAAAATTAGATGGGGAATCATCTAGAAATGCTTTATCGATTAATCAAGCAACAACAGAAATAAAGGACAAAATTAACGAGAAAGAACAAAGTATCATCAAGCTTAAAGCAGAACTTGAACAAGCTGAAAACATTAAGAAACTTAGTGAACAATCAATAAAAAATGATTATGAACGCCAATTGAAACAAAAACAGGAACAAGTTGATTTCTATAAAGACTTTAAAGCTAAAGCATCAACAAAAATGCTTGGCGAAACACTAGAACAACACTGTGAGATTGAGTTCAACAAGATAAGATCAACAGCATTTAAGAATGCTTATTTTGAGAAAGATAACGATGGGAAGTCTGGTAGCAAAGGAGACTACATTTTTAGAGATTATGAAAGTGATGGGACAGAGATTATAACAATAATGTTTGAAATGAAAAACGAAATGGATACAACCGCTACTAAGAAAAAGAATGAAGATTTCTTGAAAGAACTAGATAAGGATAGAAGAGAAAAAGGGTGTGAATATGCCATATTAGTTTCTCTGCTCGAAATTGAAAGTGATCTTTACAGTCAAGGAATTGTTGATGTTTCTCATAAATATCCTAAAATGTTTGTCATTAGACCACAGTTTTTCATTCCAATTATTACTCTGCTTAGAGATGCTGCTTTAAATGCGTCTCAAGTAAAACGTCAACTTGTTGAGTTAAAGAGTCAAAATCTTGATATTACTAACTTTGAAGATAATCTAAATGATTTTAAAACCAAATTTGCTAATAATTATCGACTTGCCAGCGAAAGATTTTTAGAAGCGATTAATAGAATAGATGAAACTATAAAACAACTTAACAAAACTAAAGAAGCTCTACTATCATCTGAGAACAATCTGAGATTAGCAAATAATAAGGCTGAGGATTTAACAATAAAAAAATTAACTAAAAATAATCCTACTATGCAAAAAATGCTTGAAGAGGTAAAAAAAGAAAATTCATAGCGATGTAAAAAAAATTCAATTGACGATTACTACACATTAGAAGTGGTTATGGAACGATTTTTTACAAGTCAATAAGTATTCATAATCTAGATTTGGGAAAATGAACATCATAATTTGAATCGATTAAAACTATTTTCAAAAAGGTGGGCAAAGAATTGGAAAAACTCAATGCAAAAATCAAGAAATACATATCGGTAGACGACTTTGAAGATTGGTCGAATAGGGTAATTTTTTCTCCGAATGCAACTGGAAAAACAAGAGTTACAAATGCACTAAAGAAAAAACTATCTCATTTAAATGTTCAGGTTTTTACATCAAAGGCTATAGCTGACTTAGTTAACACGAGTACAAAAGACATATACATTGGTAAATCATCAAGTAAACAGTTGGAAAACTCAAATTTAGTTGCAAAATATGATAATCCAGAAGTTTTTGCTGACCTACTAAATAAGTATTATGGTACAACAACTGCAACAAAACTGAGGGATAATTCAGCTATTTTTGGATATTTTGAATTCACAAACTACAGAAGATTAATGGATATTTTTTCTAGAATAAAATCCTATTCTTCCAATGATAAAGAAATTCAAAACTTTTGGGAAATTGATAAGTTAATTCAACCTAATCTCGTAAAAAGTATCCAGAAATTAAAACCACCTAAAGTAATAAAAGATATAATTAGAACGGTAGTTCCTACATCCATCTTGGATTCTCTTAAAAATATTGGAGAATATATCAATCTGTATATGTTGCACATTTGTCCTGTATGTGGTCATGATTACGATTCTTATGATGACTTGCGAGAGACAGTAGATAACTTCATTAATCAATATACAACCGCTGAGAAGGATGATCTAAACAACCATGTCAATGAGGTTTGGATCGAGTTTAAAAAGATCTATAGTAAAGACTCTCCTCTATGGAATCATTTAAAAGATGTTGAGTCAACATTAATCACTGATAGATTCACCATTCTAGTGACTTATGTGGAATTGTTCAACATGGTGGTAAAAAGTTTTCTTAACAATTTGATAATGATGTTTCCAACAATTGATGAGGATTATATTGTTTACAAACAAAACACTAATGTTATTGATGAAGAGAAAGAAGCAATTCTTAACAAAAAGGAGTTTCAAGATAATGTCATCCAAAGGCTTCAAGACCTAGTCCCACTACCTAATAATATAGTTCCTATGTTTAACAAAAAGAGTGAACTGGAGATTACTATTGACGGTAATAAAAACAAACCATACGATGTTTTGTCTGATAGTGAGTTAAAGAGATTATCTTTAGCAGTTCTTTTTGCAAGTATTGAATTTAACGATGTTGTTTATTTAATTCTTGATGATCCTGTTGACAGCTATGATGATCATAACATTGTAAAAGCTTCAGAGTACATAGGAACTTTTCTATCTGAAAACAAAAATATTCAATGGACAATATTCTCACATTTTTATGATTCTTTATATTATATTTTAGAAAGTGTCAAGACCGATACTGTTGATGTTTTTTTGAGAGACCCAGACTTTATTTATAATCCGACACGTGACCGTATCCCACCTATCATTTATTTTTCATTATCAACAGATGCATTTAAAACATTAAGAGACAATGAGATTGAATTGTTAAGAAAGTCAATGGAAGTAGATTCAACAGATCAACTATATTTACAAAAAGATTTTATGATGTTAAGTTTCCTTGGAACTTATCGTTCGATTATTTTGAGCATCAACAATCACTTTAAAAAATCTACATCATATACATTAGTAAAATCAAAGACAAGAAAATTTGAAGCAAGTTATCTACACTATAATGAAAAGGTTCCATTAACGACAGCAGACATAGAGCAGCTTTATAAAGATTGGTACGACAATATCTCATTAACTGGGTATTTTTATAACGAATATTTTGACCCGACATTACAAATCAATTCCTTAAGAACTGACTTATTAAATAAAGTGGGTTATCGAAGAATTAACGCCAACAATCCACTGTTAAAAACTATTTTATTCAAGATATTATCTGTTACTGAATCAAAATACAATATTGAAAAAAAACTTATTGATGAAATGAAGTTAAATGGTGAAACGAGAACATCTATTAAAGGTGTGATAAACACATGTATGCTAGGTAACAAAATAAATTATGCATTAGCACTAAGTCCTGGTAAGTATGAAAAATTTAACGTTCTTTACTTGAAATACAAAAACCTGATTAATGATTATTCACATAGCACTATTAGAATGGTACCGCCATATCTTTCAATGAGTGTCTATGAACTATCACAATTGGTTGCAGACATAAGTGTTTTATAAGATTTTTGAAAAATAGAGTTAATAATTACCAACTATTTTTCAATATTTGATGTATTAAATTTGCTAATGTAATGTGCTTTAGTGATAGAATGGTAGAAAAAAGGAGTGATATCAATTGAAAAAAGATGAATTAATGTATCAATATGCGTATGAAGAATATAAGCAACAACTTATTAGGAAAAAGGAAATTCGCGACAGGAGTTCTTTCCTCTTTGGCTTAAGCCTACCTATTATATCTACACTTGCAAGTGCTTCAATAGCGAGTGGAGAAACTATATCTTGTCCCAAATTAATATTACTGATTATCGCTGGTATCTTCGTAATTCTTTCGTTGTTTTTCTTTCTCTTAATATATATACCTTCAGGGCAATTAAAGCATCATGTAGGAAGTATTTTAAATGAAACTGCAGAACTCTATAATAGTCCTGAGAACGAAGCATATTTAGGTAGTTTAAAAGATGATGAGGAAAAGAATTCTGAAGAGCAAAGAATGTCATACCATTTTTTCTCAAAGTTGTATTCTGACAATATCGATTCATATGAACAAAAACACAGAACTTTTAAATTATTTTTTGTGGCACTATCTATTTTTATCAGCATATGCTATATTCTATTAACTATTTCATTGGGGGTATAAGAATGTCAGAAAAATACGTTCCTAAAAACCAAGAAATTGAATCAAGTCATACACAAGTAAAACAGGAGATTAAAAAGCCTAATCCAGAGCCGAAATCTATACAAGTTTTTATAGCAGATGAGGATACAGTAAATGGAAAAAAGTAATTCTAATAACACAAATAACACTCCAAAAAAGACTATAATCACTGAAATCAAAAACCATTACCAGTACCAAAATCCACTAAAATGAAGGGTATTGATAATGCAATAGCTAAAGATAAATCCCCCAAAAAAGAATAGGAGTATTAAATATGCACAATACGAGAAAAAAACCAGTATCAAAACCTAATCCAGAACCTAAGTCTCCACCAAAAACTTTGACTGAAGACGCAAAACCAAACAATGTAAAAAACCGTTAGATTTCATTATTCATTGTTGCCAACTCGGTAGAGATTCGGTTGTGTTTGATATCAAATCTAGACTTCTAACAGTTTCTTACTAATTTCTTCTTTTTCTTATATTAAGAAGGATTCTTATTATTTGAGGACGCCTAACTATAGTTATATCAAAATTTTTAAATCAGATAAACATTAAATTCCACCTCTCTTTTCCTAAAAATTTGAATAATTTCTGATTTGAATGTATAATATTTGTCTTGATAATCTGGTAAATTTTTGATTTCATCCCTGCCAAGAGAAACTGTCAAATGTACATCAAATCCTTTTACAACAAAAGATGAGAATAACTCTTTTGCTAAAACAATATCAAACTCTTTAGATAATTTTCTAGCGATGGTAATGTATCCATCAATCATTTCAGATAGTTTCGCCAGTTTTTCTATCCTTAATCTGACATCAGAGATTAGTCCATACGTCTCAAGTCTTTCACTTAAGTTCAATCCTTCCAGACTCTTATAAAGCCTTTCTTTCTCCAATTCCAATTTGGCTAAAGTAGGCTTTTTCATTTCCTTAAGTCTAGTTGTAATAGCAACTTTATTATCAACCAAGTATTTAGCCATCTGCATCATACCTTCTTTGATGTATTCAAATCGAAAAGAGACTCTTTGTCCATTCTTAATGCCGAGTAACATTTCAACCTTATACTTGTTTTGATGCTTTTCAGTTATCTTGTTTAAGTACTTTCCTAAGTCAACAGAATAGAAGTAGTAAGCATAAGGACTTATTCGATGCGTTTCACCCTTGTGCTTATTCTTGGTATTGTTATCTCTAATCTTTTGAACTAAATCATATTTTTCTCTAGAGATAATCCCAGGATGGTTATTTCTAACAAGGTACTGATTAACTCTACCCATGGCATAATCAACATTCTTAATCGACTTTCCATAAAGTGTCTTTTGAAGTAGATTATCTCCAGTGTATTTTTCATTGGTAAGTATTGTTTCAATGGTTGACTGACACCAGACTTCGTTTCCCTTTGGTGATGGAATCTGATTATCCTTAAGCATCTGAATAATCGGTTTGTATCTAAGTCCTTGAAGATAACTATCAAAGATGAAGATAATCACTTTAGCTTCATCCTCTTTGATTGTAAATGTTTCCTTTTCAATATGATAACCATAGAGTCTTGTCGTTGTGTTCCCACCTCGTTTCATCTTTTTCATAATAGACCATTTCGTGTTGGTTGATATCTGATTTGATTCCTCTTCAGCATATGCAGCGAGTACCGTTAACATGAAATCAATCGTTGGATCAAGTGTTGACATGTTTTCCTTTTCAAAGTAAATTTCAATTCCAATCTTTCTTAATTCTTGGATTGCTCCAATGACATTAATCGTATTTCTACCAAATCTTGAGATGGATTTAGTCACGATTAAATCAATGCCACCAGCACGTGCTAAATCCATCATTTTTTGAAAACTAGAGCGTTTGTTAGTCTTACCTGACTCTTTATCCGCATAGATGCAGATAAGCTCGTAATCGGGGTTTTTAAGGATACTTTTAGAGAGTTCTCCAACCTGGAGAAGATAGCTAGAATCTTGGTGTCCTTCAAGTGTAGATACTCTCGCATAAATAGCTACTCTTTTTGTTTTCTTAACACCTTGAACAACAGGAATCATAATCACTTTACTCATGAAGAATCACCTTGTAGTTTAATCCTTTTTTAAGTTCATAATCGATATGTAGGCTTTCTAGTAATATAGGATACTTTACAAGCTGATTCATGAGTGGAAGAAGTTCATGGGTTTCACTAGATTTAGATAACACTAAAATGAGTTCACCAGACTGATGAATGATGATGCCAAAGAAGTGTTTATAGAATAGTGTAGGAATCTCTTGATTTGAATTGTCATGCAGTTTTTTTAGTGTTTCAACGGTTGATGCGTTTTTTTGAAGATGCATCATATCTTTTCTAATTTTCTGAATCTTAGTCTTAATCATAGTCTCTTCTTTATGAATGCCTTTGAGTTCATTTCCCTCTGCATTCGCCTTAATATTATTGACTTCAATGTGTTCCTCACTTAAGTCTTCAAACCGCTTATAGAGGCTATTTAACGTGTAATTAGAGGCATAGTAGTCAAGGACTCTTTGATAGACTTTCTTCTTAGATAAGATATCCTTGATTGCTTGATCCATTGTGTCGTTAACCAGGGTTTCTTCCACCCAGGATGCATCACAAGATTTCGTATCGGTTGTGGTATGTCTACAATCTAAACAGATTTTTCTCATCTGTTTAACTTCACCCAAGTGATGACGTCTTAAGGTTCTACCACAGTTCTTACAGTAGATGAGATTGGTTAATGGATATTTGGTTACGAGATTCTTTGAATAACGGACTTTATCGTTATAAATGGTTTGAGCAATCTCATAGACTGCTGAGTGAATTATAGCTGGATGTGCATTCTTTAAATAATACTTATCTGCGATGTTATCATTGATGACTTGTTTATGGGTTAAATAATCAAGGGTAACCGTCTTTTGCATGATGATATTACCGGTGTATTTCTCATTGGTTAAAATGCTTCTTACACTAGAGTAACTCCATAAGGGTCTTGATGTTGCAGGTATTCCTTTTTCTTCAAGGATTTTTCTAATATCATTGATGTTATAGCCTTCGATGAATAAAGAGTAAATGAGTTTAACGACTTCAGCTTGAGTCTCATTAATTATAAAACTTCCATCCTCCATTTTGATATAGCCATATATCTTTGGTATATGAACGATACCTGCTTTAAATCTCTTTTCTATGGACCACTTTACATTGGTCGATATACTTCTAGATTCCTCTTGAGCGATAGAAGAGAGTATCGCTAAAGTGAAATCTATCTTTGGATCATCTGAATATAAGTTTTCCTTTTCAAAATAGATGATGACTCCGATTTGTCTTAATTCTCTAACAAGTGATAAAACATCGACTGTGTTTCTTGCAAAACGTGAAATCGATTTGACGAGTATCAAATCGACTTCGTTTAGTCTAGCAAGAGCAATCATTTTTAGAAACTCTGGTCTCTTCTTAGTTTGAGTACCACTGATGCCTTGATCAGCAAACATCCCTATAAAAATCCAATCTTCATTTTCTTGAATACGGGTTGTGTATTCATCAATCTGTGCCTTATACGAATTCAATTGGTCTTCATCATCTGTAGAAACTCTAGCGTAAGCACAAACTCTTTTCTTGATGACCTCTTTTGTTACCTGGTTAATGTATTTATTACTTGGTTTTATGACTTCAACGGTTCTCATGGTAAATCCTCCTTAAATAGTGTTGTTTGTTATATACCTTAAAGTTCATGCTTTGTGTTGCATAACTTGATTTATTCTTCATTTTACACGAGACAATTGAATACTTTGGGGGTCAAACTGAAGACTTATGAAACAAATGAGTAAAAAAGTGTACGAGTCTTCAGTTTGACCCCCAAATAAAACAAATCATCCGAGTACAATAGCAATAAAGCAACTGAAAGGATGATGAAAACATGGATGAATTTTTGAAAGTAAACGAAGTAGCAAAACGTCTTAAGGTATCAACAAAAACAGTCTCTAGGTATATAAAAGCAGGTAAACTCAAAGCATTTTGTATTGGAACTCAATTCAGAGTCTTTGAATCAAGTTTGAATAAACTGATTGATAAGACAACAAGGAAAGGTAGTGATTCTAGTGAATGATATTGCGGATTATCATTACATTATCGAGTTTTACTGGATGACAAAACTGGGCTTGACAACAAATGAGATGAGAGTATACGCACTGATATATTCCTATTCACAAGATGGACAAGGTAGTTACTATGGAGCGATTAGTTATATTCAAGAAAGGTTATCAATTAAGGCAAGGTCTACTGTCTTTGAGGTTTTAAAAAGTTTGATCAAGAAAAATCTCATTGAAAAGAATGAAACCTATCTTAATAAACAGAAGATTATTCAATACAGAGTAGTACTCAAGGACTTCATGTATAGTGAAATCGAACACCCCGTCCGAAAATCGGACTCCCCCGGTTTGACTATCGAACAAGAAGGTGTCCGAAAATCGGACGGGAGTGGTACGGAAATCGGACCCAATAATATATCTAATACTAAAGAGTTTATATCCAATCCTATATCCAAAGATGTAGCAGATAAAAGAAATATAATTGATAGAAGAGATAAAGATATATATTCCCCTTTATCTAGTGACGATTCCATTAATGAAAATGAAGTCGCTAAAAACCATATCTTCGCAAGATATTTGATTAATGATAAGTATTTAACTCAACTGGATAAAAGAGAGTTCTTCAAGTATGATCGATTATTTCAAAAGATGACAGAAAATGAAGGATGGACTCATAACGATATTAAAATCATGGTTCAATATTTCCTTTACCACTACCACGAGAGATTAAAGGTTAAAACCTATACAATGCCTGATGGAAGCATTAGAGAATCGACACCTACAGTAAATGAGAAAATAGAGAACAAATATGCATATTTTGTCGCATCTATCAAGGAAGGCAAGAAAGCACTTAATAAGCAAAATCAGTAGATTTGATAAAAACTTCCTCAAAAAGACCAATGATTCCCTAAAAGTCTTAAATATTTAATCAATAAATGGTAAAATATACTAAATACACATTAAATGGATTAAATTGGTCAGGGGGAGTTGAATTGATAGTATATTCCGGAACAATTTCAAAGTTTAACAATGATGTTGATAATGGCATAATTGCGGATTTGGTTAAATCTGAACTTGAAAGTAGAAACATAGTTAACAATAATGAATCTGAGTTCAGATCATGGAACAATTCCTTGTTACATATGAAAAATTTACTCGATTATCCAGAAATGAATAAGGATATTAGAGTAGCAATAGAATATCAAATTCCAGCAACCTCAAAAAGAGTTGATTTTATTATCTCTGGAAGAGATGATAATGATAACAGTAATGTTGTCATAATTGAATTAAAACAATGGGAAGAAGCTAAGAGAACAAGTAGGGAAGATTTAGTGACTACTTATTTAGCGGGAACTATGCGATCAGTTCCACACCCTTCTTATCAAGCTTATTCTTATGCAAAAATTATTGAAAATTATAATGAATATGTTCAATTGAGTCAGATAAAATTGTATCCTTGTAGTTACTTGCATAATTATAAAGAAGAATATCGTGAAGAGTTGGAAAATGAACTCTATAAAGATATTATTGATATTTCTCCAGTTTATCTAAAAAGAGATTTACATAAACTAAGAGAATTCATCAGCAAATATGTGTCAAAATCAGATAATGGTGAACTGATGTATCAGATTGACCATGGAAAGATTAGACCTTCAAAAGCTTTACAAGATACAATTGTTTCGATGATTAATGGTAATCAGGAATTTGTGATGATTGATGAGCAAAAAGTTGTATTTAGTACAATTAAAAAACTGGTTGAAAATTCAATTAAAAGAAACGAAAAATACACCGTTATCGTAGAAGGCGGACCAGGGACAGGTAAGAGTGTTATTGCGGTTAATTTACTTGCTGAGTTTAGAAGTTTAATGGTTAATTATGTCACTAAGAATGCTGCACCTAGAAATGTTTATTTCACAAAAATGCGTCAAGGCAATTTTAAACTCAATTATGTGAAGAACTTGTTTAAAGGATCTGGAGCATTTGTTGATTCTAATAGAAATGATTTTGATTGTCTAATAGTTGATGAAGCACATAGATTGAATGAAAAATCAGGAATGTTTATGAATCTTGGTGAAAATCAAATAAAAGAGATAATCAATGCATCTAGAGTAAGTGTATTTTTTATTGATGAAGACCAAATAGTTACAACTAAGGATTTTGGCTCTATTAATGAAATTAAAAAACAAGCGATTGCACTAGGTAGTAAAGTCTATTCAGGTGACGATTTTAAACTCTCATCGCAGTTTAGATGCAATGGCAGTGATGGATATATTTCTTTTCTTGATCATATCTTAGGTATTAGAGAAACAGCTAACTTTGATGGTTTTGATTTGGATTACGATATTAAGATATTTAATGATCCAGTTGCAATGAGAAATGAATTAAGAAAACTAAACCAGATTAACAATAAGAGTAGAATGATTGCTGGTTATTGTTATGAATGGGTTACACAAAAAAATGCTGATGAAAATGTTTATGATATTGAATTAGAGAATGGGTTTAAAGCTAAATGGAATTTCAGTTCAACAAGTACATGGGCTGTAGATGAAAATTCTTTTGAGCAAGTGGGATGCATACATACATCACAAGGTTTAGAGTTTGATTATGTCGGAATAATACTTGGAAGTGATATTCGATATATTGCTGGAAAAGTTGTAACAGATTCTTCTAAAAGAGCTAAATCTGATGCTAGTTTGAAGGGAATTAAATCGAGTAAGAATTATGCTCTGGCTGATCGAATCATAAGAAACACGTATAAGACACTTCTATCGCGTGGGCAAAAGGGCTGTTTTATATATTGCGAAGATAAAGAATTAAGCAAGTATATAGAATCTAAAATTCAAGATAATCATAGGAGATTAGTTAAAAAATATGAAAGAAGTCATTAGTCAACTAATTAAATTTAGAGAGGATAGAAATTGGAAACAATTCCATACGCCAGAAAACTTATCTAAATCAATAGTTTTAGAAGCTGCAGAACTTTTAGAAAACTTTCAATGGAGTTCAAAAACCACTAATGTCGGAAATATTAAAGAGGAATTGGCTGACATAATGTCTTATTGTCTTCTAATGTGTGATTACTTTGGTTTTGATGCCAGAGACATAATTGTTGAAAAAATAAAGGTAAACGAACAAAAGTATCCAATTGATAAATTTTTTGGGAAATCAGACAAGTATAACAAACTTTAATAATACTTTTCTTGAAGATTAACTTGAAATGAGGAAGCTGAATTAATGAATAATAAGCATTTTAAATTTGTTGATTTATTTGCAGGTATAGGTGGATTTCACCAAGCTCTAGAAGAACTTGGTGGTTTTTGTGTTACTGCATCTGAAATCAATGAGTCATGTGTAGCAACGTATAAGAATAATTTTCAGAATACACCAATAGTAGGAGATATAAATCTGACATGGAACTCTCTTCCTAAGTTTGATGTTTTATGTGGAGGTTTTCCTTGTCAACCATTTAGTAAAGCAGGGAAGCAAGATGGTTTTGATGACAAAGAAAGAGGCAATTTGTTTGATGTCATTATTGAAATATTGAAGATACACGATGAGTGCAAGTTTATAATACTTGAAAATGTTAGAAATTTATCAGATAAAACTGAGAATTGGGACAAAATCCAAAAAGAATTACGGCAATTAAATTTCTACGTAACAGAAAAACCATTGATTCTATCACCAAGTCAGTTTGGCATACCCCAGATTAGGGAAAGAGTGTATATTTTAGGTATTAGAAAAGATATCAGAGATATCATAAAACTAAAAAACGGTTATATTCATCTTGAAGAATTAGGATTAACTAATCTCCCGCCTGCGATGAAATCTTTGCAAAATGGAGATGCATGGAAAATTCTTGATTCAAAGCATGTTGATGAGAAATACAACCTAGACGATAGTGAAGTTGAAGTTCTTGATATTTGGGATGAATTTAGAAAAGGAACTAGATATGAATCAAGTAATGTACCTGTTTGGCTAGATTACATGGGGATATTTTTGAGTGATACTGAGTATGAATCGATGCAGATTTATCAAGTAAAAGAGAAGACTAATAGAAAAATCACTGAACTTCCAGAATGGAAGCAAAAATTTGCTCGGAAAAACAGAAAGTTTTATATTAAGCATAAGAAATTCATTGATAGATGGACGAAAGAGCACAATATGTTAGATAGGATTTCTACACATAAAAAATTTGAATGGAACTGTGGAGATGACTTTAAATCTCTACGAGAAGTAATAGTTCAATTTAGACATTCAGGTATTAGAGCAAAAAGACCAAACTATTTTCCAACATTGGTTGCAATCAACAACACCCCAGTCATATGGGATTCCAATAAAAAAACCTACAGATATATAACTCCAAGAGAGGCAGCAAACCTTCAAAGTTTCAATGAGAACTATAAGTTTTCTGAAAATGATATGGATACATATAAGCAACTAGGTAATTCCGTTAATGTAAGTATAGTCAGGTTGTTGGCAGAAAAGTTGTTTAGTTTTGCAATTGAGGAATGGGTCGATGAGGTGAATGAAAATGACACAAAAAATTAATATACGACCTACAACTGGCGTATATGCCACATATAAGAACTTGAGATATGAACCATGGACTGCTATTGCAGAGTTTGTCGATAATTCTACCCAAAGTTTTTTTGATTATCAAGATGACTTAAAGAAACTACAAGATTTTAAAAAATTAGTTGTTGAGGTTACATATGAACAAAAACTTGATGGAAATGATGTTCTTACAATTAAAGACAATGCGTTTGGTATGGAATTAGAAGACTTTGAAAGAGCAATCAAAATTGATAAACCACCAGTAAAAACAAGTGGACGAAATGAATTTGGAATGGGACTTAAGACGGCTGCTTGTTGGTTTGGATCATATTGGACCTTAGTCTCTACACAATTAGGCTCGGATATGAAATACATTGCAAGTGTAAATGTTGATAGAATTAGTAAAACCCATGAAGACTATGTTGATTATGACATTGAAGAAGCAGGTATTAATGAACATTTTACAATATTAACAATAACTAACCTCAATAAAAAAATAACTGGTGGAAAAACAATCGGGAAAGTTAAGTCTCTTCTAGCAAGTATTTACAGAGAAGATTTGCGACGCGGGGATATTAGCATTATTTACAACGGAATAGAATTGTTTTATGAAGAGGTTGAAATATTTAAAGAAGTATTGCCTGATGGAACGACAAGAGAATGGAAAACAGATATTGACATTGTCGTTGAACATGAAGGGCAAACTTTACCTGTAAAGGGATTTGTTGCAATCCGTCAAAAAGGTAGTGTCAGTGATGCCGGATTAGCACTTCTTAGACGAAATAGAGTTATAATTGGTGGTGTTGAACAAAACTATAGACCAAAAGAAATATTCGGCAATTCCAATGATTTCCCCTATCAAAGAGTTTTTGGTGAACTACATATGGACGATTGGAAGGTAACTCAAGCTAAGGATAATTTTGATTGGCATAATGGAGGATTAGAAGAAAAGTTTATTGAGAAACTTCTTCCACTTATTCAGGATTTAATCAAGAAATCTGAAAAGATTCGAGTTAGACAAAAAGCAAACTCAAGTGACATTATTGGTCAAGCAGTTAATGAATTAAAACAAGCTGGTATTGTAGAAAATACTCAAGTCACTATTGTGGAAGAGGATAATGAGGTTGAATCTAAATCTGAGACTGTAAACACACTAATCGTAGATACAGATGATGATACATCAGTTGTTATTGAAGGTCCAAAAACATCTGATGTAAGGCTTGATAGAAATGGTATACACTATAATTTTAGAGTAAATTTTGACGAGAATTCAACACAATGGGTATTAATTAAGAAAGAAGGAGATTTGTTTCGAATCACACTAAATATGAAACATCCGTTTTTTCGTCCTTTAATCGATGACAGCAAATTTATTGCTGTAATGACAAAGTTTGTCTTTAGCATGGCAATCGCAGAAATTGAGAGTACGGTAATGTCGCCGGATAATAGAATTGATCCATCAGATATTCGAATGAAAATGAACAGTTTACTTGAAGAGAGTCTTAAACTAAAAGAGGAATAATCTTATGAAGGGACTTTTAAGAATAATCCCAATTAAATCACATAAAACATGGACCATTTTTACAGATGGATTTTTCACATCATGCGTAAAAGATGTGATGGAAACTGATGATTATCCAAAAGAATCAATTGACTCTATTATTCAAAATGGTGTTGATATTTTGTCACAGTGTCCAAATCCTTTTGTAACTGATGATTATGACTCCAAGACCGGTATTGTAATTGGAAAAGTTCAAAGCGGAAAAACATCTAACTTTATTTCTTTAATAGGACTAGCATTTGATAATGGTTATCAAATCTCAATAGTACTAGGAGGTAATAAGAATAATCTGTTGGACCAAAATGTCACTCGACTTAAAGAATCATTTGCAATTGATCCAATGAAACTAGTTATACTCGATACTAATAGCAATTCTGATTTATTGGATTCTACTCAAATTAAAGATTTCATTAAACAAGGCAGAAAAGTTGTGATTATCGGATTAAAGCACCAAAAACATATAGATCTCATAGGTGATATTTTTAATAATGAGTCACTATCCTTGATTCCTACATTAGTAATTGATGATGAAGGTGATCAAGCTACTCTAAACACAAAAAAATATAGTAAAAGCACAAAGAATAACATGAGTACAATTTATGAGTCTGTCATTAGACTCAAGAATAAAATAAAGATTCACAGTTTCATATCAGTTACAGCTACACCACAGGCAAACATTTTAATCGATACCTTGGATCTTTTATCTCCCGACTTTGGAGAACTAGTTTATCCAGGTGAGGGCTACTGCGGATTATCAGAATTTCATGGAGATAATCAAGATAAATACATCAAAGTAATACCTGAAACAGAAACAGGGTTACTTGATGGACAAGGTGTTCCTAAATCTGCAATTGAAGCATTAGCATCGTTTTTTGTTTCTAACGGAATTAGAAAATACAGAGGTGATTTTGGAAATCATGCCTTGTTGTTTCATCCGAGTCAAAGAAAAGTTGATCATGCAAGTGTAGTTGGTAAACTTCAAAACATATTAGAATCATGGAAATTAAAAGCAGAATTCAATGAAGATATTGCATATCAAGGCTTGAGAAGAATCCTATTGTCATCTTATGATAATTACAGCAAAGATGGTGCTATCTTGCCCACTTTTGATGATCTTGAGGAATATATTCTCGATTCGATCAAATTCTGTTCAAAAGTGCATTTATGTAATAGCGATACAGACGCAAGTAAAAATTCCGAACTATATAAGACAAACATTTTTGTTGGTGGCAATATGGTTGAAAGAGGACTTACAATAAAAGGTTTGGCAATTACATATATCATTCGACGCGCAAAGACAACGAGTAACGTTGATAATACCGAGCAAAGAGCTAGATGGTTTGGTTATAAACAAAAATATCTAGATATTTGTAGAGTTTATACTACACAGCAAATTAAGACTGACTTCCATCATATATTCGAACATGATGATGCCCTATGGGACATTATTGAAAAATCTAAGAATCAAGGGACACCATTCAAGGAAATAGGACGCGTATTTATAAACAACAGTAAAGTTTTAAGGTTGACTCGTCCTAATGTAGCTAAAACGAAAAATCTTGATTTTGACCAAATAAAAACACAAAATACAGTATATTTGAACGAGAAAATAGCAATCGAAAATAATGAATTGCTTGAAAATCTTATAAATATGTATAAAGAAAGATTGATAATAAAGGATTATTCAGCATCACAAAAACATTTACTGCTTCCAGATATTAATTTTTCTATTGTTAAATCACTAGTTTTTGATAAATATGTCTACCCACTTGAAGGTAATTTACATAAGAACTTTTTTGATTTATTGAGTGTGGGATTTCAACAACTAAAAATAGATCCATTAACAGATATTATGTGGGTTCGTTATGAAGTCAAAGAAGAACGTAATATTGATGCAAATGGACGAATCTTAAGTACGCTTTTACAAGGTCATAATCCAAATATGAAAAGTCCGGATTATTATATTGGTGATAGAAAACTACCAGATGATAGACCTGATAATATTCATCTACAAGTACATTTAGTAAAACCAAATAAACTAGAAGGTGTACACTATTACTCGCTGTTTTTTGCAATTTATTTACCGACAAGTTTGATTAACTCACTTGCACCTTTTGTAACGAGAGGTGAAGAATGATGGATATTAAAGAATTATATTCCGTTTTGCTCGAAATTGACAAACCTACAGATGATTTGTACAATGTAATAAAACATAATGATTGTTATTTTGGAGTAACTAGAGAGGGTTATGTTTTATTTGCAAAAGAAAGTCAAAACAAGAAAATTAGGGCAGTGGCACAACAGACTAAAAAACTTTTCTTAGGCACTAATATGCTGTGTAAAATGGGTGATACAGGTAATCAAATAATCGGGCATTTTGATGTACTGATTTGCCAAGATTTAGATGTTTCAAGTGTTTCTGCTTTTCTTCATCTAGCATTGGTTTATACTGAAGATGATAATGATAGTTCCATAGGCATTAGAGATTTGTTCGATACACTTAAAAATATGTTTGCGAATAAACAAAAACTCCCCATGGTCGAGTTGCAAGGCTTATTTGCTGAACTATATTTTATTGATGTTGTCCAAATTGAGATACCAAACATTGCAAATTATTGGCAATCAATGGATAAAATGAAGTTTGATTTCTCTATAACAGAGTCAAGGAAAATTGAAATAAAATCATCGACCAGTGATTCGAGAATTCACAAATTTAGACATGAACAATTAGTTTCTGATATTTATGAGACTTGGATTGTTTCTGTTTTATTAAGAAAAGATGATAAGGGATTATCACTCTATGAATTAGTTGAACGTATTAAAAATAGTCACTCTTCCAACTTGAAAATTCATAGTAAATTAGCGGAACTATTATTTAACTATTCGAAAGATGAACTTGATTCAATAAGGTTTAATGAGCAATATATTCAGAAAAATCTGGGTTTTTATAAAACAGATGATATACCTAAATTCCCAGATAAACAACCAAGAGGAGTTTTTAATACCGAATATGATTCAGATTTATCTGGATTGACATCAAGAACATTTAGCGAGTTATGTGATTGGTTTAAAAACAGTTTGTAAGATGACTTTTATGTTATATCCTAATCTTAACGTTTCTGATATGCCAATAATGTATGTGAACGGCAACACCAACATACCTTTTGAGGTACAGATACTACCTTTTACATACCCTTTATAGGACAAAAAAGCTTTATGTCGTTCACATGGCAAAAACCACAGTGAACGGCAATAGAATGAGGACCATTATGATCTATGAAATTGGAGTGATTATTATCTTTATACTTAGTATGCTAATACCAAATGCTATCTATGTTTTTATTGAACTTAGAAAGAAGAGAATATCAAATGGCAAATAAATCAACCAATCAAAAACCCAATCGACTTATCCTTATTAAAAGATATGCTTTTGCAGCTATCAATCTTTATGGTGTGATTAAACTAGAAGACTTTATTTCAGTATTTAATCATTACGAGAAAGAATCTTTATCCAAAGAAGAAGCAATCCCTTTGCTTGAACTTTTATCAAGCATCGATGAGATTGACTTATCCTTTAAACAAGGAATACTTGCTAATGGCTATTTCTATTTAAAGGATAGTAAGGATATTAGAGTTGCTAAAGACTTGCTTTTAGCACAGTCCAATAAACCACGCTATTTGCCCTCTAAGGAAGAGTTTCTTAAGTATGAAGATGATGAATACGTTGAACCAATGAAACCCTTATTAGACCTAGAGAAGTTCATCATAGCGAATAAATTGGTAGCGATTAAGAAACCAGATGACATTCGCTACGATGTGCTAGAAATACATGATCAAATCATCATGGGTGGAAAGCCTTCTGATTATATGGGCTATATCAATAAACGAGGTTATCAGTTTAAAGATGAAGTTCAATTAAACTTATTTGTTGGACTCACCATGATTCTTCATAATAATACCAGGATGTATGAAAACAATGGTCATACACCCATAGAGACTAGAGAACTTTATGAAGAGAGCCATAAACCAATTAATTAATGTTTGATACCCCCCCGGTCAGTTTCCATTAACAAAATTTTCACGACCGCAAGCCCCACATCTAAAATACGTGGCACCATTTTTTGAAAATCGTGATTTTGAAACTGAGGTTTAAATCAAATCTCTCTATTAAGCCAAAAAGTGGAAGTTTTTCTACAAAACACTTTCACCCCCTACACGCGCGTGTAGAATTACGGTAATATTGATTTTGCTCTATAGCGTTGAGCATTCTTAATATGTAGCACAAATATAAATGATGCTGACTCTTGATATTTCAACTTAAATGAATAAATAAACTTATAATAAAGTATAATAATAAATAAAGACAAGTATTGGGGTGGGACAAATGACTGTAAAAAAAGAGAGTGAAAAATTAATAAATGTTATGTTAGAAAAAAGCCAAGAGGCTTTTCTCCTGGCTATTGAAATATATAACAAACCCACAATCAAATATAAAGTCGAAGGCTTTACTTTTTTCATTTGTAATGCTTGGGAACTGATGTTAAAAGCTTACATGATAAAAAATGAATTACCAATACATTATAATAAAAAAAATATCAATAGAACTATTTCACTAACTGATGCGATTAAAAAGATTATGACTAACTCGAAAGATCCTATTCGGATTAATTTAGAAGCAGTTGTTGGTTTAAGAAACATGGCAAACCACTTGATTGTTCCTGAATATGCAATTATGTTTAATGATATTTTCATGGCCTGTGTCGTGAACTTCAGCAATAAGTTGCATCAGTACTTTGATATTAGCATCAACGATAAATTACCAACAAATTACATTACAATGTTTTTGCCTTCCCCGCAAGATTCAATTCAAATTATTCACAAGTATAACAAAGAAATTAAAGCTAAATATGAAGCAACCAAGAAGTACATTGATCATATATTGGTTGAGACAAGTAACAACGATATTGTTCCTCAAACAATGGCTATTACTTATCAAATAGCAGTTAAACAAGTTAAAAATATAAGTGATGCTGATTTTAAAATCTCGAAAACATCTCCAAAAGATGCAGAACTTAAAGTGGTTCATAAAGCGGTTGATTCCAGCCTAACGCATCCTTTATCTAATAAGCAAGTGCTTGCTTATGTCAATCAAGAACTAACTAAACAAAACATTCAAATTACACCGGTTAGTGATGGGGCTAAAACGCATTTTACAACATATGCTTTTAATCTTTATAACAAGCATTTTAAAATGAAAGATGTTCCTGAATTTGCATATAAACATAAATTAGGAGAAAATTGGTCGTATACCTATTCATATGAGTTAACACAGAAGATCATTGATGACATTTGTAATGATCCCGACATGTTCAAAAAGATAAAAGAAGCACTAAAATAAAAAAAGAACTAACCCTAGGAGCAAAGGAATTCTTGGCTTTCGCCTACTACCATTCGGTAACCCAGCTTTAACCCTGCACAAGTTAGTTCAGTAATATTATACTATATAAATCACATTATACAACAACTTTTACTTAAAAAGATTCAAGTAATTTTGAGCTGTTCATTACACGAATATACAAAATATGTATAGACATTGAAGAAAATGTAGAGACGTGAAGAGGAATATGTTTTCATAAATGCAACAACTTAAAAATGTGTAATGTTAGGAATAGACGAATATTAGGAGGAACAAATGAATAAAATCGAGCACTTAAAACTAATACAAGAAGTGATTGGTAGACTGTCTGGTTATTCAAATACAATCAAATCATGGACAGTTTCACTCATAACAATTACAATCACATTGGGATTTAGTATTAATAGTGGTAATCAAGTCAAAGTTGCACTCATATTGGCATTAATTATTGCTGCTTTGTTTATGATGTTGGATTTATACTATTATATGTTAGAGAAAAGTTTTCGCAACTTATTCGATAAGGTTAGAGGTTTTAGAGAAGAAGAAATTGACTTTCGAATGTCATTTAAAGATGAAGATGTAAAGTCAGATGCAAAATATCATGGGCTAAAAGTGTCACCTCTGATTGGTTTTAAATCACCATCAATCATCCTATTGTATGTGCCAATTCTTATAGGTGGATTATTAGCGATTATTTTTGTGTGAGGTAGGATCATGAAATTATTTATTAGTTACCATCTTGCAGATACGAAACACGTGAAAAAAATAAAGTCAAAGTTAAGTGAACTAGGAGTAAGTTACTACTCGGTTCCTGAAGATGTAGATTTTGCTGGATGGCATAATGAAGAAATAAGTAAATTTATTTTGTCGAAAATGTCTGATTGCCAGATTTTATTATGTATTGTCGGAAAAGAAACTTACACACGTCCACATGTTGATTATGAGATTCATCAAGCATTAAAAGGGGGTGTAGGCAAAAGACTTGGAATTATTACTGTTTTGTTAGAGACTAGACAAGACACGATTTATGATATAAACTATGAGACATTTCCACCAAGATTGTCAGATAATGAAAAATACACTGTATTAGTTCAAAATGCAAGCTTATTCGATCAAATTGATGATTGCATTAGTCAAGCTAATAAGAATCGAAACAACTCAAAATTAGAGATTGATAATACTAGGAAATGCATGAAATTGCCAAATAAATATTACGGATTATGAATCATATCATATTGCTGTGTGTTAAAACATAAATACTTGAATTAGGAGAAGCCTAAATGGAATATTCAGTAAAGAATGAGCTATTGTCAATATTTTATCGTGCAAATAAGGATTTTCTAATTAAAGATGAAAGCAACATTTTAAGAGATGTTAGCGAAAGAAGTTTATGTGCATCTTTGAAAAGTCAGTTAGAAAAGCATTTAGAGAATACTCATTTTAGAGAATATTATGTAGATGCTGAATACAATAGAAACGGGGATAAAATCAAAGCTATACTAACTGACAGAGGAACATCACGTGAAGCTAAGGTTACAGTAGTTTGTGACCTTATAGTTCATAGCCGAGGAGAAAAGCCCAAGGATAATCTGATTGCTATTGAGATGAAAAAAAGAGGTAGAGATTTAGAAAAAATTAGATCTGATGCAGACAGACTGATGGCACTTACAAACAAACAATCGAGTAATTTCCATTGGGAGGGAAGTATTGATTTAAAGACTGTTTCAGATTATGAGCTTGGCATACTTTATATTATCGATAGAAAACTTAGAGAGATTGAACTGAGGTTTTTTTCGGATGGTATTGAAGTTGGGAAATCCACATATTCATTTGAATACTACAAGTCATATAATAAATAATGCCCTTAGCAAAGTGTTGCACATATACGACACAATTCCCGAAATTTTCATTAATATCATAATTATGGAATTCAAACATTGTCAAATAATTTAAAATTGAATGATAAATCAAAGTGCGCCTCTAGCAGAAAATCCCCTAGTTACGCACTTTTCTATACAAATCCCAGAATATCCCCATTTAAACCCATTCGTCCACTAGTGGGTTCTTTTTGTGCAAAGTGTTGCAAACTTTATCCACCTAGCATTGTGTTGCACATATGGCACATTTTGTCTTTTTGCTTCCAAAGAATACAGAGACTAGAAAGATTTTTTCCTCCATGAATCTACTTATATATTGATTATAGATTTGATTTTGAAGCAATCATCAAGCAGCATGACAATTTATTACCCATATCTTGTTATACTGCTTTTTATTACTATACCCATTGACGTTGACAAAAATAATTCAATAGCTTCATCATGCATTTTTTAATGCTATTTAAACATAACTTCTTTGATTCAGTAAATATTTAGAATAGTAACCTATCATTGATAATGATAATTAAGTATAATAGTAGTAAATGGTTTATAGACTTCAGTGGGGGTTTCATGTATGGTTGTAACAAGATCAAAAGGTATGACTATCTCTATTAGAATTTTTAGTTTACTCGTATTACCAGTATTCACGTTGATAATCATTGCAGCAATTGATTTTATTATTAATTCCAAGAATACTTTAGAAAAGACACAGTGGATTTTTGCTACTTTGTTTTTCCAGTTTATTTTTATTGTCAACCTAAATCTGACTATTAAAGCTTATAAATGTAATCCCACAGTCCTAAAAGCTGATGCAGATAAACTAATAGTCTATCTTGGATATAAGACATTGACTTTTCCAATAAGTTCTTTAGAAGGATTTGCTTATAGGGAATATCGTGGTTTTACAGCTATTACTATTAAACTAAAGGGTAAGAGAAAAAGAAGATATTCACATTTTTGCAAATCTGATGAATTGAATCAGTTCATGTCTGGATTAAAAGTCATCAATCGAAAAATAAACGTTAACTAAAGAAATTAATATTTATGGTGAAGATTAGACTATAACTACTATGCTTAAGAATTTCTTAAAGAGGAAAAATCAATTATGAGTATTTTTTCAAAGAAACCCAACAGTAAGAAAATCGAATTCTTTTGTAACTGGTTTATCGAAAACAATGGAACACTTATTGAACCTATAAATAAACAAGAGCAAGACATAAATGCTATTTTTGATTCAATTCATGAGATACGCAGTTGTTTGGCTGTACCATATAGAGATGGTTTTAAAGGTAACATTGAAATAGAGTGTGGTTATAATGAGCAACAAAACAAGTGGGAACTGTCATTATTTCACTTAAACAATGCCTTCTTGATAAAAGCGACTGCCATGATCAAAGAATATTTAGAGCTAAGAATTGGTGATACTTGGATAATTAGAGTATCGGAATGATGAAAATCCTTAATACTCACTTTCATAACTACTGATTAAACCGTTGAAGATCCAAACAATCATCTAGATTATTGAAGATTATAATTGAAATGATATGGAATTTATTGGTGTTTTAGGTTGTGCCACAATTTTATTGGTTTATCTAAGGTAAACCCAACAGCAACTAGGAGGTGTTTTGATGTGGGAAATTATTAAATACATGTTTTATTGTTTAGCTCTTTTTATCTCAGCGGCCTTTGGAAATAATCCGGAAGGACTTACATGGGTAACTGGGTTTATTGGTTTTGGCACATTAGTATTAGTTATACTATTGGCAGCACTATTATTTTATATTATCTTGATAATTATTTATTACTTTTTTGTGGATAGACAAACCAATGCCAAAGAGAAAAAGACGACAACCAAAAAGAAGTATATCGGATTACTTTTTATCACTGTGACAATGCTGACGGTTAGTTTGATTAGTTTCGATCAAACCAGACTTTATGGATTTATGTTATTCGGATTCATCTTTGTGGTTTCTGGTATATATGTTATTGTATTAAGAATATTATTTGATTCATCCGATAAAGCAATTGTGTCAGGAACGCTAATACAACTAGAACATATAGTAGATGGAGAAAGTTATAGTTCATTTAGACCACATTATCAATATGAATATCAAAATTGTAAGTATATATTGGTAAGTCAGTTTACTGCCTTTTGGTACAAAAAAACAAAGCATATTGGGGACGTTATTTCTATAGTAATTAATGCGAAGAACCCCAAAAATGCTAGAATAAATAAACCAATCTATACACTCCTAGAATATTTGGTTGGAACCATGTTGATTGGTGCGGGTTTAATGATTACTATGTATGGGATAAGTATGTAGTCTTCAGTATTAGAAAAGGGAGACGTTATGGAAAAATCAATTATCATTAATAGGAAAAAATCGATTAGTATAAAAGCAACACTATTGTTGTTTTTTGCAATCTCATTATTCGGGTTCTACTTATACTTGTATTATGCTGAACCTGCATGGTTAACGTCAAAGATTCCATTATTTTTAGTGGTTATCGCTTATTTGATTATGCCGATACTGATATTTGCTTTTGTTTATTATTTTAAGAGTATCTTCAATCATAAACCGGCGTTAATCGTAAATGAAAATGGTATTCATGAACAAATGCGTTACCGTTCACTAGGAATGATTAAGTGGATTGATATTGACAAGATCTCAGTTCAACCTTACATGGATAAAACATACCTCATTCATATTTACTTGATTAATCCAGACGCCTATCTAAAAAAGAAACCTATGTTTAAATTTAAGAGATTTAACTATGGGCATGTGATTATCTCCTCTTTGTACTTTAAGAAAGATTTTCAAAAAGTGATAGACATCATAAATCTTCACTATGAAATGAACCGGTTATCATCATATGAATAGATGTGTATATGTAGTTCATATTTCAAGATTCATCCATGTATTCAAGTAAGTAAATTACTATAGAAAACCATTGGTTTTTCTGAATCCCCGAGGTTTATCATATTAAATTATACTTATTTATCACGTTTCAAAAGGAAAGTGAGCAGTAAACATTTCGCATAATCACTTTATATAAAACACGAAATTATTGATATAAAGATAAAATCTTGCTAATATTTAAGTGATTTAATATGGAGTTTATTCAGGTAATTATAATTCCTTATGCATGATAATGGTAATATAAAAGTAACCAATTTAGATGCAGAAATATTTACCAAATATGGTAATAAATAATGTATCAGAGAGGTTACTTTTTTTAATAAAACTTGCTGTTAATATAGTTTAGTAGACACAAAGAGTAAGAATCCTTCTTATGATAGAATATTAAGGAAGGAGTTGATCTCAATGTCTTCAACAGGCAATCGTTATTCAAACGAATTTAAACAACAAATCGTCGAACTATTTCAAAGCGGGCAATCAGTATCTAAGTTGTCCCGTGAGTATGGCATACCCACCGGGACAATCTACAAATGGACAAAAGAACTTACACCTGTAATCACTGAGGATGGCAAGACTGTTACACCTAAAGAAGTAAAAGCATTAGAAAAGCGAATTAGGGAACTTGAAATGGAAAATGAAATCCTAAAAAAAGCGACCGCCATATTCGCACGAAAACCCTAAAAGAAAAAGTCGACTTTATCAAGTTATTCAAGCATATCTATCCAATTAAGATGATGTGTAAAGTGCTTCATTTAAACCGTAGCACTGTCTATAAGATATTCAAGCATCAAATGTCTGATAGAGAAATCAGAAGGTTAGAGTTAGAATCAAAGATAATTGAAATTTATAACGAGTTTGATAGCATCTACGGTGCACCAAAGATTCGTAGGGAGCTAATTAAACAGGGCTATTACGCTTCACTTAAGCGCGTCAGCGTCTATATGAGGCGATTAGAACTTAGATCCATCATTACCAAGAAATATAAGCCAGGATCAACTTCTAAAGCACCCGATGATAAAGAGAACATCATGAATCAAGACTTCACAACATTATATCCTAACCAGAAATGGATGATGGATATCACCTATATCTGGACCATCTATGATGGTTGGACATATCTAGCATCCGTCATGGACCTTCATTCAAAGATGATCATTGGCTATAGTTATCAATGTCACATGAAACAGGAAATAGTCCTTGAGTCTTTACGTCAAGCGGTCTATAAGACGAAACAAACAAAAGGAATTATAGTTCAATCAGACTTAGGTAGTCAGTATTTAAGTTATGATGTCGAACAGTTCATCGAAAATTATGAAATGATTCATTCGTATTCAAGAAAAGGTACGCCTTATGATAACGCACCGATCGAAACATTTCATTCGATCATCAAGAGAGAACGTTTGAGTCGTATGGTTTTAAAAACATTCGAAGAAGCTAAATTGGTTATCTTTGAATATATTGAAGGGTTTTATAATCGTAAAAGAATCCATAGTTCCATCGATTATCAAACGCCTTATCAAGTGTATTACTCAAAGTAAGAAATTCTCACTTATCGTGTCCACTTTATTGACTTAAAAGCATATACACAATATAGAAATATAGACGAATGCGAATGGAAACATTTCCCATTGTTTTTAAAACTTAGAGAAATCTTTGTTTTAATTGGCATCTTTAAACGATGGGATTTTGATCAACTTAATCAGTGGCAATCAGACTATTTTAAGGATACACTATTTAGAATTACTAATCAAATCCCTATTTATGATATTAACGACTTCATAAAAGGATAAATACATGCTTATTGTCATATAGGAAATATTTAATGATCCAATTGAAGCATACCTCAAGCAACTAAACCATTTTTCATTTATTAATTGGATACAACAGTAACATTTGAAAAAGTACTAATTACTCAAAGCTACTCAAGAGTTAAACCCACCATTTCAGTCACAAGTGGGTTATTTTTGTATCGTTTTCTCAAATGAAAATTCAGTTAAACAGATACTTGAAAGATGATTTGATATTACAGTTATAAAGAACTAAATACTATATAACTTTAATCGGTTTGCCTGTCATCACGAGAGATGTTTTTCGATTTTGTTAATCTTTTCTTAACTTTGAAATAATTCTATTTCTATCATAGTGTAAAATAAAACTAACCAGTTAACCACCAGTTAAGTACAAACCATCTTTATAAATTTTCAATGAACCGTTATACTATAACCAAAAGGGGGCGAATCTATGCCTGATATCATTGATAATGTCAAAGTAGGAGAATATATCAAAAAACTACTTAAAAAACATAACATGACCCAAGATGATCTTGCAGATGCTTTATCTATCTCTAAATCTGCAGTATCTCAAAACCTCAGAGGGAAAAGTTCTTTTGACATCCAAAATCTGATTCAAATTGCTAAACTCTTTGAAATCACTTTAGATGACCTACTGAATTTAAAGACAATAGAATCGGATGATGTCATTTCTGAGTACCAAAAGATTGTGCAAAAAGGATTACCTGCGATTACCAACGTTCCTGCACAAAACTTAAGAATATCGGAACCAGACATCTATGGAAAAGTTTTTATAGACTACGTGATTGAAGCTAGACAAAAAGAAATGTTTTCATATTTACACAATCACCAGCTTTCCTTTGTTGAAGACTATTATCACCGCGCCAAAGAAATCTATTTAAAAATTATTAAATACATGCTTGAAGAAGATATGGATGATCTTTTATCTTATATCCTTGCCTATACAAAACTCCATGGTTCTTTTGATATAGAAGATGAACAACTAAGCCTAGTGATTTGGGGTCTTCTAGATAAACCGAATATTCAACCCTTTGTTTCTGCTTTAATTACCTACAGATCTAATCCTAAACCAATTTGGTCATTCAAAAAAGATGAGGCGAGCATAATCCCACTCACAAAGATAGATATCATTGAAGCGATTGCCAGATATCACCTAAAAAATGTACTTAAGACATTCATGAATACCAAACAAAAGGATGAAGACCTGTATGAAGTAGTTTTAACCTTTATTGAACATAACTTTATTGAAGGTATTCATCTCTACATTGATCACTTCTATCAAAATCCTTTAACGTGGTTTAGGAAAAGCAGTCTTGATGTTCAAAAAACACATCTTGAAGTTTTAAAAACAGGTGATTTAGAACTCATTAGTAAGTTTGCTTCTCGAGGGTTATATACGGATTTAACCCCTATTGTCAAACAATCGATCTTAACCCATCAATTCAAGATTGCATCCCATCTGATTGCAACCTATCATGATTCCATAAACTTTAAGAAGATTGGTGAAGCTTGTGTACTTGAGTCTCAAATAGAACTTTTAGAAGATATGATGACTTATCTATCTAAAGATGATTTAAACTATCTCTTAAGCTTTGTTAAGCTTTCTGATATGAAGATGATGTTATATCTTATTAGACAAGGGGCAAGAGTTGATGAAAAATATTATAATCTAGAAACATTTAAGAAGATTAACCAACTCATTGATTATATCCTTACGAAGGGGGAATTGTCATGACCGAATTTATCAAAGAAAACTTTGAAGTCATCACCATCGTTTTATTTGCTTTAGTCATCTTATTATCCATCATGATTTTAGGCATGAATAAGTATTTTGCCATGTATTTTTCCAATAAGAAATTTCAAATACTAACCACCAGTGATATCAATGCACTTGATGGTAAAAAAGATTTTTCTATCCAAATCTTTAACAAAAACATTAATGATATTCGTGTTGCAGGCTTTGGTTATGTCTATAAAGGTCAAAATATAGATTTTTACCAAAACTATATTCAAGAAAAACATTTCCCGATAGATCATAAAATCGTGATTTCTTCGAGAGATTACTTAACTGCAAAAATTGAAATGAAGATGCTTGCCACCATCATTTCAGATATCAATAAAGGGATCATTAAAGTTTCAACTATTAAAGCCTATGTGACAGACTCATTAGGACTATCTACAATATCAAAATCAAAGCAAGTCAGAAAACAGGTGCATCTCATTCTTCTTGAAGAAAGAAAGGCTTTGCAAAAAGTCATCTTAGAACAAAAACAAAAACAAAGAGCAGAAGAAAGACAATTTCGAAAGAAGAAACAAGTAGAAAGAAGCATCAAACGAAAAGAACTTCTTGGGAAATGGATGCTTAAGATTAAAGGCTTATTTAAAACTAGAAAACAAAGATAATTACTATGACAAATCCAGAAAAAGCTAAAATCATTTTTGAAAAAAGAGAATCTCTTTTAATCGATATTGAATCCATTTCGATAGCTACGGGTATCGAGAAGTCTTTATATCAATCATATGAATCGGGCACGAAGTTCGTGCCTTCTTATGATTTAAAGAAAATTGTAAAACACCTTGAGATTGACCCAGCAATCTTCAATTTAGAAATTGAAAGATCTAGAAAACCAGTTCAAACATTAGGTCAGCTATTTCAATATGATTCAATCATTCCTAAAACATCCATTCCGAAAAATAAGACATTTTTCAAGATATTATTTGAAAGTATGCATCCTGCTCAAAGAAAAAGAAGTATTCAAACACTTGAAGATGAACTCTTTCATCCAAACACGATAAAAACAGAAAAACCTCACCTTTTCTTTTGGGTATTGATTTCTTTTTTATTCATTGCTTTAATTTCTTTTTTAACTGATGATTTAGTTTTAGCCAATTTTACACTCAGTATGTCTATTCCTTTTACGCTCATGATTTTATTACTTGAGTTTGATCAGTCTAGAGAGATCAAAGGTTATAAACTCATTTTCTATTTTTTTGTTGGAGGTTCCTTGTCGATTGCTTTGACTTATATGTTTAGAATCTTTGTTGGATACCCTGAAATCATCTTTATTGAAGACTTATTAACAGCACTCGTTGAAGAATCAGCAAAGTTTATCATCGTTTTGTTTATCCTTTCAAGAATTAGAATAAAATATGTGTTTCATGGAATCTTGATTGGATTTGCAGTAGGTGCTGGTTTTGATGCTTTTGAAACATCATCCTATGGACTTTCCGCTTTATTTGATTCAGAAATCTACTTAGAAATGCACCTCAATATTATAACTAGAAGCTTATTTGCCATATTAGGTATTGGTCATCATTTTTGGACCGCATTATTAGGTGGAACCATCGTTGCAATTAATCCATATGATAAAAGTAATTTCAATCTTGTTAGAAAACCAGTATTTCTATTGGTTTTCCTTATGGTTGTTTTACTTCATGCATTATGGAATTTTAGTTCAAATGAAGCATTTTGGTATGTATCACCAGTTGTTATTGTTTTATCCCTCATGGTATTTATTAGATTCACAAAGGTGCAACATTTAAACGATTTTAACTATTTGAATCAATATAATCAAATCAAAATCGATCCGATTACGGATTTAACTGAGACGAATGATTGAATCAAATTCTTATCCTGTAGAATAAATGTTAAATTGACTTGTATAATCTATAGCTATGTTTTATAATCAAATATTTCATCGAAATGATACAATTTAACTATTAAGGGGGGACATAAATGCACTATAAACGTACAAGCATGATTATCTTTGGATTCATAGGACTACTGATTGTGAGTCTAAGTATTTACGTTGGCTTTAAATACCTAGTGACTCATAATCAATGGATTGGATTGATTATCGGGATTTTACTGATGATAATTGGTATTCTAGTGTATCAATTAGGAGAGAAAAATCAAGTCTTCTATCAATTGACATTTCTAATCAATATGGTAGGTATTGGATTTTCAATTACTGCATATTATGTATTTAAAGCCTATAGTTTAACATTCAGAGATTTCTTTGTTGCAATCATAGTATCAATCGGATTACTTATCCTATTTTCACTCTTAAGTCGAATCAGTCTAATTAAAAGACATCATAAGATATTTCTAGCCATATTCATTTTAATATCATTCATCTTATCATTATCACTTTGGTTATCATCAAATATCTTTACAGGATTATCATTTTATTTCCTTAATATCATCTATTTCTTTATGATTGGCATTGTCTCAACTCCAGAATCCTTTAAAGACATATCCAAAGAAATGGCATGGATTAGCTTCGGTGCATTTATTCTAGTAAGTATCATAGTCTTAATCATATTAAGTGAAGGCGAAGCATTATCGGGTATTGATGGTTTTAGTATTTCAGAGGGGAAAAAGAAAAAACCAAAGAAACGAAAATGAACAACATTACTTTAGCTTAATTACTTATTAATCGTTAAGATGTCATGAAATCCTGAATAAGATACCACAAAGTATCATATAATGGATTTAGAAGACATCTTTTTAATTGAATGGAGAACATATATGGACATTATGAAAGAATCCTTAGCATTTCACAAGGAACTTAAAGGTAAAATTGAAATCAAAAACAAAATGAAACTTAATACCATGAAAGACATGACACTCGCCTATACCCCAGGTGTTGCTAGTGCATGTCTATCCATCAAAGAAGACCCGAAACAAGTCTATGAGCTCACCTCCAAACATAATACGGTTGCTGTGATCTCAGACGGTACAGCTGTTTTAGGTCTAGGTGATATTGGACCTTTAGCTGCGATGCCTGTGATGGAAGGCAAATGTGCCATCTTCAAAAGATTTGCTAACATCAATGCCATCCCAATTGTATTAAACACCAAAGATGTTGATGAACTCGTTCAAACAATTTATCATCTTTCCCCATCCTTTGGAGGAATTAACCTAGAAGATATCTCAGCACCTCGTTGTTTTGAAGTGGAAAGAAGACTTAAAGCATTATGTGATATTCCAGTTTTCCATGACGATCAACACGGCACTGCCATTGTTGTAGGTGCTGCACTCCTTAACGCACTTAAAATTGTGAATAAAAAACTAAACAAAGTACAAATCACAATCAATGGTGCAGGAAGTGCAGGTATTGCCATTACTAAGTTTTTATTAGAACTTGGAGCAAAACATATCACTGTTTGCGACCGGTTTGGCATCATCTATGACAAACATCCTGAATTAAACATCCCTCAGCAAGAAATCGCCAAACTAACCAATAAAAAACACCTCAAAGGATCTTTATCGGATGCCCTCAAAAATGCTGATGTCTTTATTGGTGTTTCTGCTGGTAATATTGTTACTAAAGAAATGATTTCATCTATGAATTCTGATGCCATCGTCTTTCCACTCGCTAACCCAATTCCAGAAATTTCAAGAGATTTAGCACTAGCTGCTGGTGCACGCATTGTAGGGACAGGGGCATCCAATTTACCAAATCAAATTAATAATGCTTTAGTTTTTCCAGGACTTTTTAGAGGGGCTTTAGATAGTGGTGCGAAGCAAATCACCACAAAGATGCAGATTGCTGCATGTCATGCGCTATCTAAAATCATTTCTAAGAAAGATTTAAAAGAAACATACATCATTCCAAGTATCTTTGATAAAAGAGTTGCTAAACGCATTTCAAAGGCTGTACACCAAACAGTAAATCAAGTTAAATCGTAATTAAAGTTTTGCAATTAAAAAAACAACACACGCTGCTGTTTTTTCTTTAATTATGACGAGAAAATGTTGACATCACTATAAAGTGGTGCTATACTTAAAACGGAATTAAGGATTACCTTAAAATAGAAACAGGTGTACATATGCTAACATGGTTTATGGGCTTAGAAGTTTGGGTACAAGCATTACTTGGAACACTCTTTACTTGGGGCATGACAGCTCTAGGTGCCGCTTTAGTTTTTTTCTTTAAAAATATCAATAGAAACATCTTTAATATGATGTTAGGATTTGCATCAGGTGTGATGATTGCTGCAAGCTTTTGGTCTTTATTACAGCCAGCCATTGATATGGCAGACGAACAGGGAGTTATATCTTGGATTGTTGTAGCCGTTGGTTTTGCATTAGGGGGCATCTTCTTATATATCGCAGATAAAACAGTTCCTCATATGCACTTTGGTTTTAATCATACCAAAGAAGGTCTACCTACAAGACTTAAAAGAAATATCTTACTCGTTTTTTCCATAACCCTTCATAATATTCCTGAAGGTTTAGCGGTCGGTGTTGCGTTTGGTGCCATCCAATATTTTACAGGAGACCTCACAGCTGCAACCCTCTCTGCGATTGGTCTAGCCATTGGTATTGGTATACAAAACTTTCCTGAAGGTGCTGCAGTTTCCATACCACTTAGACAAGAAGGTGTTTCACGCACCAAAGCATTTATGTATGGTCAGCTCTCTGGTGTTGTTGAACCTATTTCTGCGATTTTAGGTGCGATTTTAGTGACCTATGTTTCAACCATTCTTCCCTACGCATTAGCGTTTGCTGCAGGTGCGATGATTTATGTTGTTGTAGAAGAGCTCATCCCAGAAGCTCAAAATAAACAAACGCCTAAAGGTGCCCATTATGCAACTTTTGGTGTCATGGTTGGATTTATTATGATGATGATTCTAGATGTAGCCTTAGGCTAAAAAAGGAGTGTGAGTTTTATGAACCGGGCAGAAGAAGATTATATAAAAACGATTTACGAACTTACGATTGAAAAAAATCAATCTTTAATCAAAACCAATGAGCTTTCTGAAAGATTTGGGTTTACCGATCAAAGTGTCAATGAGATGATTAAAAGACTTGAGCAAAAAAAACTCATCTCTTTTATCCCTTATAAAGGTGTTTCTTTAACAAATAAAGGTAAAGAGGTTGCCATTCGCATGGTACGCTCTCACCGTATTTGGGAAGTTTTTCTAACTGAAAAGTTAGGCTTTCCATGGGAAAGTGTGCATGAAGATGCTGAAATGCTTGAACATGCTGCATCCCCTCTTGTTTTAGAAAAACTCTATGACTATCTTGGGAAACCTAAGTACTGTCAACATGGTAATCCTATTCCGGATCTAGAAGGAAAAATGGAAGAAACCACGCATCTATCCTTAGATGAAACAAGCCCTAATGATTTGTTTATCGTGATGAGAGTCTTAGATCACAAAGAACTACTCACCTTTATGAATCAACAAAACATGAGGCTTCATGATCAGTACTTGATTATTGAAAAAGACTTATTTACAGGTTTGATTAAGATTCAAAAAGATCAGGAAACAAAGACTTTAAGTCTTAAAATAGCCAAAATGATCTTTGGTCGAATCGTAGGATCGTAAACACCGAATCACTTGGTGTTTTTTTCTTAATTAAGCCATTATCTATCATTTGTATGTTAAAATGAAAAACAGGAAAGGGGTGTTAGAATGCTTAAAGAACTTATTTTAAACAACGACAAGAAAATTCTAAAAGAATACTTAGATGATATTCATGCACATGACTTATCAGAACTTTTCGTTGAATTAACGCCAGAAGAAAGACAAAAAGTCTATACCCTCATCAACAATGAAAAACTAGCTGAAGTTGTTTCCTATATGGAAGCCGATGATGCTGCAGAAATTCTTGTTGAATTCGATTTAGAAAAACAAAAAGAACTTGTTGAAATGATGGAACCCGATGATGCCGCAGACATCATCCAGGAATTAGAAGATGAAGAACAAGAAGAACTCATTTCAATACTTGGTGAAGAATCCGATATCGTTCAACTGATTTCCTATGATGAAGATGAAACAGGTTCAGCAATGACCAGTCTATTTGTTGTCATCACACCAGAGATGGATGTCAAACAAGCAACAAAAAAAGTCATAAAAGAAGCTGCTGATGTCGAATCGATTAATACCATCTTCGTCACAGATGAAAACCATCATTATTTAGGCGCTGTGCCTTTAAAGAAACTACTTAAGGCAAAAACACCCCTTGCAGTCTCTGAAATCATTGAAGAGCATCCTTATGCGTTTGATAAGGATCCGATTGAAGAAACCGTTCAAAAGATTAGAAATTATGCAACCTATGAAATGCCGATTGTTAATGAAAATATGGAACTCTTAGGGATGCTTACGTTAGATGATGCATTAGATATTTACCAAGAAGAAGCTCAAGAAGACTTTGAAAAGCTTGCAGGTCTTCCAGAAACGATTGAAGATTCAACAGCCATTCGTACAGCACTTCATAGACTACCTTGGTTACTCACTTTAGTCGTTATATCCGTTCCGATTGCATTAGTCACGCACGCTTTTGAAGAAGTTCTCGCAACGGTTGCACTTCTCATCATTTTCCAACCTTTAATCTTAGATTCAGCAGGTAATGTTGCAACCCAAACACTTGCGGTCACCTTAAAGATGTTTGCAACCAATGAAAAAGGATTACTCAAAAATAGTTATAGAGAAATCTTAACCGGCATGATGAATGGATTTGCCATTGGTTTAGTCGCATTCATCATGACCATTGTCTTTGCACAACTCAATAGTTCACTTGCTCAAAATCCATTACAAATCGCTTTTGTCGTTGGATTATCGTTATGGCTAACCTTAATCATTTCTCCGATTGTTGCGATCTTAATTCCTTTAACCATAAGAGCACTCAAATTTGACCCAGCAGCAGCCTCTGGTCCTTTCATTACGACCGTCATTGACGTTGCAGCCCTATTTATTTATTTCGGGCTTGCTGGTTTGATGTTGGGGGTGTAAAAATGAAAAAAATTAATTTTAAACACTCTGATGACGGATTAAAGAAAATTTTAAAAACCATGTTTGCTTATGATTTAGCTGTTTTATATCCTAAGCTTGATCAAGATGAAAAATCTAGACTCATCCATCTCATCAATTTAGAAAAACTTACAGACATGTTTGTTGAACTTGATAATGATGATCAAATTGAGCTCATTGATCTCTTAGAAACACCAAGAAAAAAATCACTTCTCAAGAATCTAGAAAGTGACGATTTAAAAGAGTTTATTGAGGAAATGGATGAAGAGCACCGGGAAGCATATATTGCACTTCTTCCAAAAATTAAAGCAAAAACCATCGAATTACTGATGACTTATGATGAAGACTTAGCAGCCTCCATCATGACCACAGATTTTATTACAGTTGATAAAGATTTATCCATTAAAGAAGCAACCAATAAGGTTGTGACAACATCCAAGGATTCCGATTATATTGATACCATCTTTGTCGTTGATGATGAAAAAAAGATTATTGGTGTCGTGGATTTAAAGAAGCTCATCATCGCACGATCCAATCAAACTTTAGAAAGCATTATGGAAGATGATTTTCATTTTGTCTATGAAGATGATTCCATTGAAAAAGCGATTGTAACCGTTCAGGATTATGACAGAAACGCAATTCCAGTTTTAGATCATGAAGATCATGTAATTGGTATTGTAACAGCCGATGACATCTTTGATGAACTGATTGAAAGCACCGAATACGATTATCAGAAAATGGCCTTACTACAAGATCATGAATCAACCTCAACAGCCTTCGTTAGAACCAAACAAAGACTTCCATGGCTGATGATTGCAGTTTTCTTAAATCTTGTGATTGCAAGCTTTCTTTCCATCTTTGAAGCAACCATAGAACAGGTCACCGTCCTCGTTTTATTTCAACCCTTAATTTTAGGGATGGCAGGAAATATTGGCACACAATCACTTGCGGTAACGATTCTTGGACTACATTTAAAAGAGTTTGAATCAGATAAACTTCCTAAAAAGCATGTGGTAAAAGAAATCTTAATTGGCTTGATGAATAGTCTATCGATTGGAGTTGCATCATTTATCTTTGTTACAGTATTCTTATCGATTATTAATTTTACTGGCAATCAAGCAGCAACCGATATCGCAATGGTGGTCTTTGTTGCAATTTCTACATCCATGTTTATCTCAGCAATCATGGGTGTCTTAATTCCAATTTTCTTAACTCGGTTTGGACAAGACCCATCTGCTGCATCAGGACCTATTATTACAACAATTAACGACGTTGTAGCACTAGTCATATATTTTGGTATTGCAACACTCGCATTTTTGTAAACAGAGTAAAAAACCAATTCTTAAAAGTTTAAGAACTGGTTTTTATTTTATACCAACAGGTTATGATTTTTTTGAATTGATTTCAATTTGGAACAAACTTCGATTCCAAACGACGAATAAGAGCAAAAACCCCACAGATAATATGACTTCAGATAAGTTTTGAAAGGGTACCATTAGATCATCAATGGCATGTGTGATATCCATTTTAACGACTTCATAGATTGTTTCACCAAAGAATCTCCGGCTTCTAAATAAATACACATAGTCAGGATCCATCGCCATATGACCATTTAAAAAT
This sequence comes from Acholeplasmataceae bacterium, assembly GCA_030603805.1. GTDB lineage: Bacteria > Bacillota_I > Bacilli_A > Acholeplasmatales > Acholeplasmataceae > Peloplasma. The sequence goes on along the minus strand of JAUVXD010000005.1, from coordinate 81,489 downwards.
TGATACATAACAAGATGACCTTCGATATCAAAAACTGTATAATAAACCGGATTATTGATGACACCTGAAGGTGACGAGAGTATATAAAAATATCCATCTCTATAGAAGAAAGCATGAAAGTACAATGGATTTTGGAGAGAACTCACATCAAGTTTTATAGAAAGATGCTCATCATCTAGTGACGTTATGACGTATTCGATGCTATTTGGATAAAACATGGATTCCTCAAATACATATATCTTTTGCAATCGATACCCTTGACTCACAATTTTGTGTTGTTTTTCTTGATCGAAAATGTATCTTTGATCAACAGTATGATAATTAGACCTTAAATCCATAAAAAATGAATCTGGTGCTATATAGACAGTAATTTTTGAATAACTATCCTGATAGGATATTTCAAAAGGCTCAAATGCTTGATTCGTGATCTGTGAACTATAAATGTCTAATCCATCATCTAGGACATAAGATTCTTGACTATTCATCCACAGCAAAACATCCTCAAAGATATAGGCTTTGTATACACGTGGATCGTCAACACCCCATCTTGTCATGTAAAAATCATCTTCAAGTGATTCATTTAATTTTCGAACTTCATAGCGTCTATAATTGCTTGAATGGGTTTCATTTTGTCTTAAGATTAAATAAAGATCATCACCCATCACAACCAGCTGATCCAATAAGTTTAAAGTGATGGTTCTTCCAAATTCATGATTTTTTCGATAGATAACATAGGTTCTATCATATGAGAAAATCATATAGTCCTTTGTGATCATCATCTCTCGGTACAAAAATGATTGACCTTTAAGTTCTAATGAATCAATAACGACAGGTTGAGACGTTAAAGTAGTTTTAGAATCAAACGGCCAAAACGTATCTGTCGAAAGTACAAAAGTCATCACTAAGGTGAAGCTCAAAGCTAATTTGATGAGGCTTTTCGTAAGATCATCATATCTAAGAGATAAAATAAAGCTTACATGACGCGAATGGATTAAAATGAGTTTGATCATATATAACACAATAAGGATTGCGAAACCCATCCCATATGAAATGACTGGGTTTGCTATAAATAAAAGTTTAGTCATTGAAGCTTGTACTAAAAAAAACATCAGTGAAGTCACAAGAACAGTTTTAAGTAACCCTTTTTTAATATGCAGACCATATTCCATATAGATGATAAGTCCGATACTCAATAGAGCAAGGATGCTGTAAATGATATTTAATACAGGAGCAAATAGAAGATTAAAAACAACTGCCCCAATCATCCTTTGAGAGATTAAAAGAATTGAACCTAAAGTCAAAGTTTCAATACTGATTGCAAGATAAGGGTTGTATCTAGTTTTCGTTTCATGCATAAACTGATATTCTAGTGAAACTCGAGTAAGCATATAGGTGATCATCATGATGAAATGCATACCTGTGAAAATATAAGTTAATTGATTGAGCAAGTTTTGAGTATAACCAAAAAAGCCAAAAACCATCATCAACAAAATCATCGTGGTTGAGGTTGTTTTGAGGATGTGTGATAATTTTGGCTTAAATATATGAGATGCTTTTAAATGCAAAATAGCATCGTATGAAGTGCTTAATTTTTTCATGGATTAAATTTCCTTTCTTAGCATAAGGTTGTTAGACTAAAAAAGGAGTGTTCAGCAACGAATCACACATAATGTTTGGAACATATCTGAACTTACATAGGTTTTTTTATGAGATTTAAAAAGAAGTGATTCTATATGTCTATCTTTAAGATGAAATGAAGGCAGTTCTTTTCCAAGTTCTTCGAGAAAATGCTGAAGCCACACTTTGGTTTCAGCAATCAGCATAAGAACCCAAGAAGCTATGATCAGGATTGAGGTTATAGAGGAAATATATAAGGAAATATAGGAAGAGATTTCTTTTTGTTCTATGCCTTTAGAAAATAGACTCAATAAGGATGCAATTAACATCGCATACACAATGAGTATATGATATCTTATTTTTCCATCTTTTCTAATGATTGACATCCTTGGTTCCCCTCCAAAGTTACTCTTTACAATCATTTTATCATAATTCTAAAAGAAACCATCTTGATGTTTTGATGATAAGACTAAGACCTAACATAATTTGCCATCTTAAGCCGCTTCAACCGTTTTGTGCTATAATTGACTTAAAGTCAAAGAAAAGAGGATAAGACATGGAAAAGTATTTAACAATTTACACGGAGACACGCAAAAAAATTAAGGCGTTCTCATACTTTGGATGGCTTATGGGGTGGGACCAAGAAACTGAAGCTCCAGAAGGCTCAGTCGAATATCGTACCAAACAATATCAGGTGCTTGCTGAAGAAATGTATAAGATTCAATCAGATCCAGCTTATATTGAAGCCATTGAGTATTTATATGCACATAAAGAATCACTTGAAGACCCAGATTTTAGAGTTGAAATCAAAAATGCATTTAAAGATTTAAGAATGGTGAAAAAAGTACCGAAAGATGAACTCATTAGTTACCGTGTATTAACATCACAAGCGTCTCACATTTGGGCAAAAGCTAAGGAAGCTGATGATTTCCAAATGTTTGCACCTACGTTAGAAAAAATTGTTGAATTTAACAGAAAATTAGTCAAATATTTAGAAACGGATGAGCTTAAGGGCTATGATGTTTTACTAGACATGTATGAAGAAGGCTTTGGTGTGAAAGAATATGATTTATTCTTTGACACACTTAAAAAAGAACTTGTACCTTTTGTTTTAGAAGTTACGAAAGGTAACAAACCAAAGTTCAATCGAAGATTAAAGACAGCGATTTTCCCTAAAGAACAACAAAGAAAATTCTCTGAATACTTAATGGAAGTCTTTAGCTATGATTTAAAGCATGGGCTTCTTAAAGAATCTGCACACCCATTTACTTCCGGTGTGAGTTCAACAGATACAAGAATTACCACCAAATTTCATGAGGATAATCTTGCATCTTCCATCTTTTCAACCATTCATGAAATGGGTCATGCCATTTATGAACTTCAAAATGATCCCAAATATGATGATACCTTCCTTCATGGCGGCACATCTTTAGGCATTCATGAGTCACAATCCAGAATGTATGAAAACATGCTCGGTCGTTCGATGGCGTTTTGGAAGCTTCATTATCCAAAACTTGTTGAACTCTTCCCAAAACAGCTTAAAGGGATTTCTGTTGAAGAGTTTTACCTTTATATCAATCAAGTTGAAAGATCACTCATTCGTATTGAAGCAGATGAATTGACCTATTCACTTCATGTTATGGTACGCTATGAACTTGAAAAGCAAATGATTAATGGCAAACTTAAGGTTAAAGACTTACCTAATAAATGGAAATCACTGATGAGCCAGTATGTTGGAAAACGTCCTAAGACAGATAAAGAAGGCGTTTTACAAGATATTCACTGGTCAGGTGGTGCCATTGGATATTTCCCAACCTATGCTTTAGGTTCAGCTTATGCTGCACAAATGTATGAAGCCATGAATAAAGAAATCAATATCGAAGAAGCGATTTCTAAAAACAACATCAAGGCGATTAATCTATGGCTTAAAGAGCATGTGCATACTTTTGCAAGTTCGAAATCACCTAAAGAAATTCTTCAAATATGCACCAAACAAGATTTTAATCCAGCGTATTACGTCAATTACTTGAAAAACAAATTTAAACAATAAAAGGAATGAAAAAGTTATATGCTTTCCATTAGATCGCTTTATCAGATCGGATATGGCCCATCGAGTTCTCATACGATGGGTCCAGCTAAGGCTGTCAAACTCATCAGAGATGCATTTCCTGAGATTGAAACCTATGAGATTACACTATTTAACTCACTCGCCTTAACTGGAAAAGGGCATTTAACAGAAGAAGTCATCAAAGAGTCGCTTGCTCCAAAGCCTGTGACTTTTTTGACAACGATTGATTTAGAAAGACACCCTAACACATTAATCATTAAAGGCTTCAAAGAAAATGAAGTTTTAGTTACTAAAGAAGTGAAGAGTGTTGGTGGCGGTAGAATCTTATTTGTAGGTGAAGAAGATTTAGAAAAACCTATCTACCCACACAAAACATTTAAAGACATTAAAAAATACTGTAAGCTTCATAAAATGACACTTGCAGAATATGTGTATCAATTTGAAGATGAAGATTTTCATCAGTTTTTAGAATCGATTTGGGAAGCGATGAAAGCTGCAATTGTCAGAGGGATTGCCTCTCGCGGTGTGCTTCCTGGTCCCTTAAAACTTAAACGAAAAGCACCTGAACTCTATCACTTTAATGTCGATAAAGAAATTCCTGAAATTAAAGAAAATAGACTAGTTGCGAGTTACGCATTCGCCGTATCAGAAGAAAATGCATCAGGTGGCATTATTGTTACTGCCCCAACATGTGGGGCTTGTGGAGTCTTACCAGCGGTTTTATACTACATGCATGAACGTCATGATGTCGTGACCAAAGAACGCATTTTAAATGGACTTGCAGTGGCAGGTTTAATTGGTAATCTCATCAAACATAATGCATCCATTTCTGGTGCCGTTGCAGGATGTCAAGCAGAAGTGGGGAGTGCCTGTGCGATGGCAGCTGCAGCACATGCTACACTCTTTAATTTAAATATGGATCAAGTCGAATATGCAGCAGAAATTGCGATTGAACATCATTTAGGTTTAACGTGTGACCCTATTAACGGTTATGTCCAAATTCCATGTATTGAAAGAAACGCGGTTGCAGCACTCCGTGCCATAGATGCGTGTGGTCTTGCATTCTTCTTAACAGACTCTAGAAAAATCTCTTTAGATATGGTGATTCAAACCATGTATCAAACAGGACTTGATATGCATCAGTCCTATAAGGAAACCTCTCAAGGTGGACTAGCGCTTTACTTTAAGGAGGAAGATGATGTTAACTGTTGGTAGTCGTATTGTTTCAAAAGTTGTTGATTTAGACTATGAAGGACAAGGTGTGATTAAGCATGAGGGTGTTGTAATTTTTGTTAAAGGTTTAATCGATGAAGAAGTTGCGGAAGTTGAAATCACGCAACTAAAGAAGAACTTTGGACAAGGAAAAATTGTTCAAATCATTGAGAAAAGCCCGCATAGAATTACCCATCACTTTAAGCTTGGAAGTTTAGATTTACTCCATTTATCGCCATTAAAGCAACTCCAATGGCAAATCAAAACAACCAAAGAATCATTTAAAAAAATTGCAGGCATTGATGTTGAAATCAAGCATATCATCTCCAATCAACAAACCAATCATTACAGAAATAAAACTGTTTATCATGTCATGAATGAACCTTTTTTGACACTTGGTCTTTATGATGATACCAACTCAGAATTAATGCCTGTCAGTGATTTTATTTTAGCCGATCATAAGACCAATGAAATCTTAAAGTATCTATCATTAAATAAAGTTTTAATCAATCCTGAAGTCTTAAAACATATCATTTTTAGAACCAATTTAGACCAAGAGGTTTTGATTACATTGGTTGCTTTAGAGCGCAGTTTCTTAGGCAAAGTTGAGCTTGTAGAAAAACTTAAAAAAATACCTAAAGTCAAAGGCATCACTTTAAATATTAAAGATAATCCTAAGAATATCTTAGGAAAAGAGTCCATTGTTTTATATGGTGATAATCGCATCATAGAGCGGATTGGAAGTTATGAACTTATGATCAACGATCGCTCATTCTTCCAGGTTAATCTACCTGTGATCACAGATGCCTATCAACTGATTAAAGACAAGCTCAATTCAAATCTTCACGTGATTGATGCCTATAGTGGTATTGGCAGTATTGGATTTTTTATTTCAGATAAAACAAGGAAAGTCACTATGATTGAATCTAATCCAGAAGCAACCGAAATGGCAAACCTTGTTAAAGAAAAATATCACTTAGAACATGTTGATGTTATCTTGGGTAGAGCTGAAGAAATAATGAAACATCTTTCTGCAGAGGCCTTAATCTTAGATCCCCCAAGAAATGGACTCATGCCTGAACTCATCACTGAAATTTTATCTCAAAATTATCAACAAATTTTCTATCTATCCTGTGATGTTAAAACACTGGCAAGAGATATTAAACTCTTAAATGAAAAGTATGAGATATTAGAAGTTGTACCCATTCGTATGTTTTTCCACACAACTGAACTTGAAACCTTAGTGATGCTTAAAAATAAACAGATATTATACTATTAATAGGGCGTATACGCCCTGTTTTTTTCTTTTTATTCACTATATAATTTTAATATGGATGTTTATAGTTGGAGGGAAGCTATGGATTATATTGTAACATTGAGTGATATTCATTTCCGTGATTATGGTTTAAACAAGCACATTTTCTCGAAAAGGGAAAAGTTTATTGATGCATTAAAGTCTGTTGTAATTAAAAACTCAAATCTAATTTTTATTGTGAATGGAGATGTTGCAGATAAAGGCGCAGATAATGAATTTAAAGAGGCTTGTTCATTTTTTAAAAACGTCAGATCTATTCTTATCGATTATGGGATAAACGTGTCTTTTATTTTTAACCCTGGAAATCATGATTGTAACATAAATCTACTTCCAAAAGAAGAACTGCTATACAGAAAAGAACTTAGAGTAAAAAATAAAGTTGAATCAATTAACGTTGATAGTATAAGTAAATTGTCGGATAAACATTTGGGTGGATTTAATAGATTTGTAAAACAATTTTCTAACGACAAACTTATTAAACAAACACAATTTTACAATCAATACTTGTATCGAACAAATGGGTTTTCAATTAACATCATAAGTTTTAAAAGTGCTATAGCCTTTGATTTGGAAGCAACACAAGGAGATTTTTTTCAAGACTCGAAAAACTTGGAAATGAATATTCAACGTGGAGATAATGATATTACTCTATCCCTTTCACATTATCCGATTGAATGGTACAAAAGAGATGACTCGAACTTTTACAAAATTCTTGAGGATACTGATGTTTTGGTTACTGGACACGAGCACATTAGTAATGTCATTAGAAAGCAAGGTAATAGCAGTAACTATATTGAAATTAAAAGTCCATCGTTTGCTACTTTTAATGAAACTGAAAAATCGGGTTTTCATATTACTATGATGGACCTTGAAGAAGGTACTATGGAGGTTAAAGAATTCACGTATAAGGCAAATTTGTACAGAAGTTCAATCGCACTGAAAAAGTTAAATTTGAAACAAACTATCATGTTAGGAAATGCAGTAATACCAATAAATAAAAAAAATCTATCTGCTTTTATGGATTCAAAACTAACACCATATAAGAATTCGAAAATCCTTTCTTTTGATGATGTCTTTGTTGAGCCATATTTCTCGTATAGCTCAGAAGATCAAAGTAAAGGTGTTGAAATTGAATTCAAAGGTTACAGTGAGATAGATTTTTGGGATAGTTCGCAAACTATTTTCATAAAAGGTGGTTCTCAAGTAGGGAAAACCTTTGCTATGAAAAAATTATTTATTGATTATTACAAAAAAGGAATGATTCCAATTTACATTGAATCATCGCCAAAGACTAATATATCAACTATTATCGACAAAGCCATAGATAATTTTTATGAAGATAGAGATGTTGTATATCAGAGTAAAAGTAAAGTGGTGTTATTAATTGACAACCTTGATAATTATAAGAACGGTGCAGATAAGGTTATTAAAGAATTAATTAACATGTCATTTTTTAAAATTATAGCAACTCTTAGCGATGATTTGTATGATTATAAATTTGAAAGTATAACAGATAATAATATAAATTTAATTAGGATATTGCCATTTGGACACAAACAAAAATTTGATTTGATCGAAAAATGGGTTTCCAAGGACAGCACTTTGGATCAAGATCAACAAACTAAAAGAGTACTTGAGATTAAAAGAGCGATTGATGATGCGACCAAGATTGGAAACATGGTTAATACCCCTACTTTGGTGATAATATTTCTGGAAGCATATGAAGAGAAGCAACATGATAAACTTGTTAAAGGGTCAAAAGGCGTTTACTACGATTATTTAATTAATAAATATCTTATTCAGTTATCAGAAGCATCTACAGTGGAAGTATCAGTGATTGAGAATTATTTATGTGAGATAGCATACTTCATTTTCAAGAATAATAAGTTCAAGAAAAAAGATTTTGATTCTTATTATTTAGACAAGTATCCTGAATCCCCAAGAATGTATTATGCCTATTCAGAAAAAATTAATAAAGCTCTTGAAAACCAAAAGTTGGCTGATACCGAGATCAATGGCAATATATTCAATTATTCATTTATGTTTTCATATTTTTGCGCACGCTATTTTATCATAAATATTAATGACAAAATGGATGAAATATTATCGCTACTAGTGGACATACATGATGATGAAATTGCAAATATAATTTTGTTTATAGTTCACTGGACAAAAGATAACAGGCTAGTTGATAAAATAGTAGAGATGGCAAACTCATTATTCAAGGATTCTGATTTAATCCAAAATAATAAGGATCTTGATATAATAAATCAGTTTATTATTGGTATCGATAATATACAGAAAAGTAGTGATGTGAGAAAAGAAAATAGAGAATTGTTTGAAAAAATAGATAGAATCGAGAGAGAAAGCAGCATTAAAGATGAAACAAAAAAGAAGGATGTAAAAAATGAGCATTCACGACAACTGATAACTTCGTTAAAACTAAGGGATGTTATAATGGAGATTTTAAGTCAAAAATTAGAAAAACAACCAACTCTTGATTTAATCAAATCCAATTTGCATATGGGTTTAAGAAAGTCACGCGATTATTTGATGTATTTTTATTTCTCATTATTATGGCTTTCAAAACAAGAAAATCGAAACGAAATTGCTCCAAAATTCATTAAAGACAGAATTATGACCATGGTTTATATTTTTGCAGAGTTAAACGATCAGTTAGCTCCAAGTAATCTATTTGACTTTGTCATAGATGAATTTGAAAGTGAAAATAATAATGTCTATATTAAGAAAATTGTAGCCATGCTTAAATTGTTTAGATCTAGAGAAAAGGACTATGAACTATCTACAACAGATATGAATTCTATAGTCGACTTAAGAGATTGGTTTCTAAGCGAAAAAAACTTCTTATCAGCTGGGTACATAAATGCTTTGGTAAGCAGAGAAATGAATTACTATGGTATGCTTTATAAAACGAAAAATCAATTGTTTCAGAAAATGAACTCACAAAGCTTAAGTGCAAACCCAAGCGACCCTAAAGCTAAAATGAAAATTAATCAGGATAACAAAAAGAAAAGGTTAGATATGTTAAAATCCAAAAAATAGAACAATTCACCATTAATTGCTTTGAGACTATTATAAATTAAAACGCATCCTTATCCAAAATGGAAAGGGATGCGTGATTTTTTTATGCTCTAACGAAGGGATTAAACTTTTTTTCATGCCCAATATCTGTGGATCTACCATGTCCTGGATGAACCACCACATCTTCATCAAAAAGGGCATAAATCTTTTTGATACTTTGATAAATCACAGTAGAACTTGATAAGGGGATATCGGTTCTACCAATGCTTTGGTAAAAAAGTGTATCTCCAGAAAATAACTGCCCTTCACCAAATAAGACAGTACCACCTTCGCTATGACCAGGTGTCTCATAAACGGTCCACACTTTATCTAGCGCGAATACTTCATCTGGTTCTTTTACCCAAATATCGACAGGTATTTCATAACCTATTTGATTATAGGTGCTTTTTCCCATCCAGATTTTATCTTTGTAAGGTGCGTAAACTTTAACTTGATATAAATCTTTTAATTGCTTGACACCACCTACATGATCAGGATGACCGTGCGTGATGTAAATCGCATCGACTTCAAGCTGATGTTTCTTTAAATATCTTGGGACTTCATCATTTTCATAACCTGGATCAATGATGAGTGCCTTTTTGTTTTCATGAACCACATAACAATTACTTCTTAGGGGTCCGAGTTGAAATCTTACAATTTCCATATTAATCACCTGTTAGATTATAACACGTTTTCATAATCATATTGCAAGCAATGCCTCACTCAATTGGTTATAATAGGTGCGTAAACAAGGAGTATTAATATGAAAATCGCACAAAATTATACTGAACTGATTGGTAAGACACCACTACTTAGACTGAATCATTATGAAAAGAGAATCGGTAGTCTTTCTGAAATTATCGTAAAACTCGAAAACCATAACCCATTATCATCAGTGAAAGACAGGCTAGCCTTTGCTTTAATTGAATCTATTGAAAAACAAGGTATCATCACAAAAGACACACTGTTTGTAGAACCCACCAGTGGAAATACTGGGATTGGTTTAGCCTTCATCTGTGCCGCAAAAGGTTATCAACTCATCTTAACCATGCCTGAAACTGTATCTAAAGAACGCGCACAAATTGTTAAAGCATTAGGTGCCAAAGTTATGCTTACTGAAGGTAAGCTTGGTATGAAAGGTGCAATCCTTAAAGCCAATGAACTCAAAGAAGAAAACCCCAATGTCATCATTCCGATGCAATTTGAAAATCTTGCTAATCCAGAAATGCACCGAAAAACAACTGCCATCGAAATCCTAGAAGATACTGACTACAACGTAGATATCTTTATTGCGGGTGTTGGTACCGGAGGTACGATCACCGGTGTGGGTGAAGTTTTAAAGGAAAAACTAAATAAAGTCCAAATTATCGCTGTTGAACCTAAAGACTCCGCTGTCTTATCAGGTCAAGAACCAGGACCTCATAAAATACAAGGCATAGGTGCTGGTTTTATTCCTGGGGTATTAAACAGAAATATCATTGATGAAATTATCACAGTTTCAAACGAAGATGCCTTTGAAACAGCAAGAATACTTGCGAAAACTGAAGGTGTTTTTGCAGGTATTTCATCAGGTGCGATACTCTATGCAGCAACACAAGTTGCCTTAAGAGAAGAAAATAGGGGGAAGAGGATTGTTGCTATCGTCTGTGATACAGGCGAAAGATACTTATCAACACCTCTATATGACTTATGAACTTATTAAAATGCACCATAGAAGATGTTCAAGCAGCTAAAAAGTATGATCCAGCAGCACCCTCATGTCTCATGATTTATCTCACCTATCCAGGCGTGATTGCTCTTAGAAGACATAGAAGAGCGCATAAACTCTACAACAAAGGGTTTAAAAATATTGCAAGACTTATCTCTTATCGTACAAGAAAAATCACAGGCATTGATATCCATCCTGCTGCCAAAATAGGTCATGGTGTCTTTATCGATCATGGGATGGGTTTAGTCATAGGTGAAACAGCAGTGGTTGGAGATGGCTGCATCTTATATCACGGTGTTACTTTAGGTGCGAATACTTTTGAAAAAATTGACCGTCACCCAAAGCTTGGTAAAAATGTGATCGTCTATGCAGGTGCAACCCTAATTGGTCCAATTCGAATCGGAGATGATTCCATCATTGGTGCAGGGTCAGTGGTCTTAAAGGATGCACCACCAAGAAGTAAGTTAATCGGCGTTCCTGCTCATAAAAATGGCTCTAACTAAGCCATTTTTTCTTACTTATAATAAAAAATTCAGTTATTTATAATCTTTATCTAATCTTTTGACTAAAGTAAAAAAACACACTAAAATGATACATGCGAAAACATCCTAGAAAGAAGGTCATAGCATGAAAAAAATATATTTATTTTTATCTTTAATACTGACGATGTTGATTCTAGCTTCATGTCAACTTGGATCATCACCAGACAATATAACCATCACTGTCTTTACAGAAAGACATTACGATACGGATCAACTCCTATATGATCGATTTACAGAACTGACTGGAATTAAAGTTAATTTAATTAGAGATGAAGCAGATAAACTGATCACACGCCTTCAAAATGAAGGCTCTGATACAGAAGCAGACCTTTTAATTATTGCAGATGCAGGCAGACTTGGACGCGCTAAAGCCTTTGATTTATTCCAACCTGTGACATCATCCATTTTAGAAGAAAATGTTCCATTAGAATATAAAGATCCTGAAAACTACTGGTATGGTCTCACCATGAGAGCACGCGTCTTTGTTTATCATCCAGACCGTGTCATGGCATCAGAATTATCGACTTATGAAGATTTAACAGATTCTAAATGGCGTGGACGTATTGTGACAAGAACTTCAACCAATATTTATAACCAAAGTTTAATGGCATCCATGATTGCGATCATGGGAGAAGCAGACGCCAAAACTTGGGCAGATGGGATTGTGAAAAACTTTGCCAGAGACCCACAAGGTAATGATAGAGATCAAGCTAAAGCCGTCGTATCAGGCGTTGCAGATCTCGCCATTATGAATACCTATTATATTGGAAGAATGCTTTATTCAAGTGATCCATTTGAAGTCACCGTTGCAGAAACGGTTCGTATCTTTTTCCCTAATCAAGAAACAACAGGCACACACATCAACGTCAGTGGTATGGGTGTAACGAAACATTCGAAAAATACTGAGAATGCGATTAAACTCATTGAGTTTTTAACCTCAATTGAAGCACAATCTTCCTACGCCCATGAAAACTTTGAGTACCCAATTCATCAAGATGTAACACCGCATGAACTCCTTTTATCTTGGGGGACATTTAAAAAACAAGAGATTACATTAGATTTACTTGGTACACATAGTGCCAAAGCCATTATGTTATTAAACGAGGTAGGCTGGAAATAAATCAGAGGTTAAACCATGCTTAAAAAATGGATCAAGCATCTGAATATCTTTTCAATATTGAGTATTGCTATTGGGTTATTGATTTTACTGCCCATGGTCAATATTCTTTTTGAGCTTTTCAGTCCAGCATCTGAAGCATGGGACCATATTAGAACTTATTTACTAAAAGACTATATTTTAAATTCTATTTTACTCATTATCTTAACGGTTTCCATTGCTTTACTCATTGGATTTGTATCTGCATATTTTGTGGCAAGATTTGATTTTAAAGGCAGAAAACTTTTAAGCTGGGTTTTAGTGTTACCCTTAGCAATTCCTTCATATATTGCAGGTTATATTTATGCAGATATGACAAGCTATACTGGGACTTTAACCAGATTATTTAATCTGAATATCAACATCATGAATATTTACGGCGCATCGATTATTTTTGCTTTTACCTTGTATCCCTATATCTATTTATTATCTTTATCCAGTCTATCTAGACAAAGTGCATCTTATATTGAGTCATCAACAATGCTTGGAGCCTCCAAATGGCGAAGTCTATTTAAGATTACACTCCCTTTACTTAGACCTGCACTTGTTGCAGGCAGTTTACTGGTCATTTTAGAAACCTTAAATGACTATGGCTTGGTTCATTACTTTAATGTCAGAGTTTTTAGTTTTGCTATCTTTAATGCTTGGTTTTCATTAGGAGATGTGGCAAGCGCGATTAGACTTTCTGCATACTTAATGGCCATAGTGTTTGGAGTCATCCTCATTGAAAGATTTTTAAGAGGAAGAAGAAGATTTCAAATGAATGTGAGATCCAAAAGAATTTTAAGGAAAAAACTCAAAGCATCCCATCAAGTGATTGTCTTATCCATTTTACTTTTCATTTTGCTGATTGGATTTATCCTACCGGTAGGTCAAATGATTTGGTATATGTTACTCACATTTTCAAACACGTTAAGACCTGAGCTTTTTTATGCATCTTATAATACGATTGCAAATGCAATGATTGCAGCTTTCATTATTGTTTTGATTGCACTCGTTATGGCTAATTTTAATAGACTCAAAAATAGAAGCCAATTGAGTAAGATTTGGGTGAGATTATCTAATTTAGGATACGCAATTCCAGGAGCTGTTATCGCTGTTGCTGTGCATCTTTTCTTTGTTGATTTAGATAGATTGTTACTACCTATCTATAAACTATTTAATCCAAATACATCGACTTTACTCATCACCATGAGCCTATTTACTTTGATTTTCTCCTATGTCTTAAGATTCTTAAGTATTGGATTTAATGCGATCGAAAGTCAGTATGAAAAAACAGGAGACAAATTTACAGAGTCAGCTTATTTACTCGGGTCATCAAAACTAGAAGCCTTAGTAAAAATTGACTTACCACTGATTTATCCAGGTTTGATTACAGCATTTATTTTAGTATTTATCGATATCTTAAAAGAACTGCCCTTAACTTTAATCTTAAGACCCACCAATTATAATTCTTTATCAACCTTGGTTTATGTTTATGTCAGAAACGAAATGATTCAAGAAAGTGCATTACCCTCTTTGATTTTAATTCTTATTGCAGGTTCTTTGATTTATATCGTAACGCATTACAAGAAAGGCGTGTTTAGCCATGTATATTAAGTTTAAAGATATTCATTTTCAATATGAAAAAGACCACCCCATCCTAAAAGGATGTAGTGCTTCTTTTAACCAAGGAGAAATTATTGCAATCATCGGAAATAGCGGATCTGGAAAAAGCACTTTACTTCGTATTTTATCAGGTTTAGAGCGTGCCAATCATGGTGAACTTGAAATCGAAGATGATATCCTTTTTTCAGAGAAAACTTTTGTAGAACCAAATAAAAGACATATCGGTATGGTCTTTCAGGACTACGCACTTTTTCCGCACCTAAAAGTCTCTCAAAATATAACATATAGCCTAAGCAAAAAATCAAAAGCTGAACAAGAAAGGATGCTTGAGCAAATGCTCGATTTAATCTCTTTATCAGAAAAGAAAAACTACTATCCACATGAGCTTTCAGGCGGACAACAACAACGGGTTGCCTTAGCAAGAAGTCTTGCTGCACATCCCAAACTTTTACTTCTTGATGAACCTTTTAGCAACTTAGATGCGAGTTTAAGAAGACAAATTCGTAGTGACCTTCAAGAGATATTAAGAAAGCAAAAAATCACCTGTATTTTCGCAACCCACGATTTAGAAGACGCAAAACACATCGCAGATACCATTTTATACTTAGAAGAAGGTCAAATTACAAAAACTGAGGTCAATAAGTAAGTTCAAAGTGCATTTCTGGTTGACATTGAGTTTAAAATTTGATATCATAGATTGGAGTTTTTAGGAGGACATATTATGCTTTGGATCGACTATTTAGTGATCATCACTGCAATCTTACTTGTTGGTACTGTTTTATTACAGCATTCACAAGATGACATTAAAGATGCATTCAGTGGTGAAAAATCAGAATTATTCAAAAATAGAAAAACACGTGGCTTTGAATTATTCTTAGTCCGTACATCAGCTGTACTTTCTGTACTGCTTATTGTATTCGTTGTTTTATCAAACAACCTGCACTAATTTTGATATCAGTCACTAAAAAGTGTTTCTACGGGAACGCTTTTTTTCATCAAGGAGAAGACTATGCAGCGTTATTTTCTTGAAACATTTAATTCTAAGATTACTGGACAAGATGCCCATCACATCAAAAAAGTGATGCGGATGAATGTAGGGGATGAAATGATCGTTTGTCACAATGGGCATTGCTTTTTATCACGACTTCATCAATTAGAACCAGAAGTTACCTATACCATTGATAAAGAACTGGATAAACCCAAAACATTAAACATCACGTTAATTCAAGGACAACCCAAGCATCCAAAATCAGAAATTGTTGTCAAATATGCAACAATCTTTGGGGCATCTGAAATCATCTTTACAACCATGCAACGAAGCATCTCAAAAGTTGATACAGATTCTAATAAACTAAAAAGACTAACAACGATTGCTAAAGAAGCATCCGAACTTGCACATCGGTTTGATATACCTCAATTAAGTTTTCAGAAAAATCTCTTAACTATGGACTTATCCATCTATGATTTGGTCCTACTTGCAGATGAATCAGAAAAGGCAGTCACCCTAGAAAAGGCCTTGCCAAATGACTTTCAAAACTTAAAGATTGCAGTCATCATTGGACCTGAAGGTGGGATTAGTGATTTTGAAAGAAAAGCCTTACTATCAAAAAATGTCGTGGCAATCACCTTAGGTTTTAACATTCTTCCAACAGAAGTTGCATCCCTTTATGTACTCTCATACTTATCTGCAAAAAATGCTTGAAACATTTTGACAAATGTAAAAAAATCGTATATAATAAAACAGGCTATTATCTTAAGCGTGGAAGGAGGGCAGACCAATGCCTAAAACAATCGTACGCGATAAAGAATCAATTGAAGATGCTTTACGCCGTTTCAAACGCGACGTTTCTAAGTCAGGAAACCTCCAAGAAGCACGCAAGCGTGAATTTTATGTGAAACCAAGTGTTGCACGTAAAGACGCAGCAAGAGCAGCACGCGCTAAAAAAAAGTAACATAAAATACGCACCTTGATGGTGCGTTTTTATATGAAATTCTTTCAAAAAAAGTACAGATGTGCTTTTTTCTTTTTCCTGGTATGGTATAATGTATACACGGTAAGGAGCGGATTTAATGAAATTAAATCGACAAATTCATCATGCCGAAGCAATCGCAAGACTGGTAGGCATACAAGATCGTAACCTCTTAGTTTTCAAACAATATTTAGGTATCATCGTTTCTATTCATGGATCTGAAATCATCACGGACGCTAAAAAGGAACAGATGCCATTGTTGGAAGCTATTTTTGCTGTCTTAATTGAGCTTGCAGAACATCAGGTTCAGCTCACAGAACGTGATATCATGTACATCATCAAACTGGCAGAAAAAAATCAGCTTGAAGGTGTCTTTGATTTATATAAAAACCGAAAGAAAATTTTAGTCAATGATCAAGGCAGATCAATATATCCGAAAACATTTAACCAAAAGGATTATTGTGATGCCATTCAACATCATGATTTAGTTTTTGGGGTTGGACCAGCTGGAACTGGGAAAACTTACTTAGCGGTTGCTCAAGCAGTCGCGGACTTAAAAAACAATAAAGTAAAGAAACTCATTTTAACAAGACCTGTCGTTGAAGCAGGAGAAAACTTAGGATTTCTCCCGGGCGATTTAAAAGAAAAGGTTGATCCTTATTTAGTGCCTCTTTACGATGCCTTGTATGAAATGCTAGGGACACAAACAACGCTATCCTTGATGGAAAAAGGTGTTATTGAGATTGCCCCTTTAGCTTACATGAGAGGTCGTACCTTAGAAAATGCATTTGTCATTTTAGACGAGGCACAAAATACCACGAAAGTTCAGATGAAGATGTTTTTAACACGGTTAGGTTTCGCATCTAAAATGGTGATTACAGGAGACCCTTCACAAACCGATTTACCCAGAGGCATCGGATCGGGTCTTAATCAAGCTTTAGGGTTACTGACAAACTTAGAGGATATCAAAATTATTACCTTTGATAAACTTGATGTGGTCAGACATCCACTCGTTCAACGCATCTTAGAAAGGTATGAAGACAGTGAAAATCAGCCTATTTAATGAAACATCTGAAGATGTTAAAGAGATTGAAAAGCTCTTAAAGAAAATTTTTAAAAACATCAGTGAAAAGAAAACAATGCAAATCATTTTAGTCACTCAAGAAAGCATTCATGAGATGAATAAAACTTATAGAAATATCGATAAACCGACCGATGTCTTAAGTTTTCCTAATGATGAACCTAAAGAAAAATCACTTGGAGATATTTTTATCTCGATTGAACAAGCAAGAATTCAAGCCAAAGATTATGAGCATTCTTTTGAAAGAGAAATTGGATTTTTAGCTGTTCATGGATTTTTGCATCTACTAGGTTATGATCACCATACGCCTGAAGAAGAAGAAATCATGATTTATGAACAAGAACGTATTTTAAAAGCAGCCAACCTTGAAAGGAGCAAGCCATGAAACAAATCGATGAAGCCATCAAGGCTAGAGAAAAAGCTTATGTCCCATATTCAAAATTTAAAGTAGGTGCAGCTATTGAACTTAAAGATGGCACCTATATCCATGGTGCGAATATTGAAAATGCATCCTTTGGATTAACGAACTGCGCTGAACGTAGTGCCCTCTATTCTTTATATAGCCAAGGCTATCAAAAGGAAGACATTAAATCAATGACCATTATTGCCAACGACCATGGTCCTGTATCTCCATGTGGGGCATGCCGCCAAGTGATGCATGAGCTCCTACCTAAAGGGACCAAAATCATTTTAGCAAATACACAAGGCAAAACCTTAGAAACAACACCGGATGAACTTCTACCTTACGCCTTTATTTTGGATGAAAAGCCCAATGAGTAGTCATCAATCAGGATTTATCGCGATTGTGGGTCGCCCTAATGTGGGAAAATCGACATTAATTAATGCACTCGTTGGCGAAAAGATCGCGATTATGAGTCCAAAACCTCAAACGACAAGACATAGAATCATGGGTGTTTTAACAAGACCTAATTATCAAATGGTTTTTGTGGATACCCCAGGGATGCATAAGGGTAAAGACCTTTTAAATAAAACCATTGATCAAGTTGCAGTTTCTGCATTATCTGATGTTGATCTCATCTTATTTGTAGTTGATAAACAAAAAGGGGATGCTGAAGATCACATTTTAGGATATTTTAGAAATCTAGATACCCCTGTTTTTCTTGTGATAAATAAAATCGATGAACTTAAAGGTAAACATGCGATTGATGAAATTATTTTATCTTATATCCATGCCTATGATTTTGAAGGCGTTCTTCCGATATCTGCTAAAGATAAAATACATTTAGATAAACTCGAAGAAACACTGATACCATATCTCACTGAAGGACCTGCCTTTTTTCCAGAAGATATGAAATCTGATCAGAGTGAAGAAAAGCTGATGTCTGAACTTATTCGTGAACGCATTTTATATCACGCAGAACAAGAAGTGCCACATGCCGTTGCTGTCGTGATTGAATCGATTAAGGAAAATCATGAACTCAATACCGTGGATGTGACAGCACTCATCATCGTTGAACGCCCAACTCAAAAACAAATCTTAATTGGTAAGGGCGGCGAAAAAATGAAGAAGATTGGTATGGAAGCGAGACTTGAAATCAACAAACTCTTAAATACCAAAATTCATTTAACCCTATGGGTCAAAGTTAAAAAGGATTGGCGAAACCGTCCAACCGATTTAAAAGCATTCGGATATACTGAGGAATAATTATGGAAGGTTTGATCTATAAAATTCAGCCTTATCAGGAGCATGCAAGACTCCTTTATGTCTATACCCCAAAGGGCAAAAAGACACTCCTTGCTCAAGGCAGTCAAAAGGTCAATCATCCAAATAGAATTCTTGCGCAATATTTGACACATATTGACTTCAAAGATTCAACAAAGTCTTTTATCGTTTTAAGTGAAGCAAAAATCATCAACGATTTTGAAACGCTTAAAAAAGATTTCAAACAAACTCAAAGTGCGGCTTTAATCTTAGAGATTATCGACCATGTCGTGGTGGATAAGGAAAGTCATGAAGAAATTTTTCATGACATGATCCTAAGTCTTCAAGCACCAAATATCTTTTTATCTTCACTTAGCTTTGCAGTTAAAATATTAAA
The DNA here is from genome assembly GCA_030603805.1 of Acholeplasmataceae bacterium. Taxonomy (GTDB): domain Bacteria; phylum Bacillota_I; class Bacilli_A; order Acholeplasmatales; family Acholeplasmataceae; genus Peloplasma. Next base: position 62,071 of record JAUVXD010000005.1, on the reverse strand, counting down.
GCCATTAGGCTATGGATTAGACTTATCTGCTGATGGTAGACCGATTAAAGGTCTTAGCATCCTCAGAGGGGGTCTTGTTTATGAGAAAGAAGATGTGTATATTGATTTAGATGTCAAAGATGCCATATATCTTCTCAAACTCTCTTTAATGCCTTATCACTTGCTTGAAAAAATCGATGATGAAGCGCTTTTAAGGATTAAAGAATTTATTTTGAAATACTATCAGTTTCATTTACAAACAACATTAAAAAATCTACAATAGACATTAAAGGATGTGTGTGCATGGTAACATTAGATCAGATTGTGCAATATGCAAAATCGACAGGATATATCTTTCAAGGTAGCGAGCTCTATGGGGGCTTAGCGAACACCTGGGACTATGGTCCACTCGGTGCATTACTTAAGAAAAATATTAAAGAAGCATGGATTAAAAAATTTCAAAGAGAAACGCCTTATAATGTGTTGCTTGATTCATCAATTTTGATGAATAGTGAAGTCTGGAAAGCTTCAGGACATGTGGGCGGTTTTAGTGATCCACTCACCGAATGTAAGAGCTGTAACAACAGATTTCGTGCGGATAAACTGATTGAAGATCACAATCGAAATGTTCATCCAGATGGATGGAAGACAGAAGAGATGTATCAATATTTAGTGGAACATAAAGTTTCTTGCCCAAATTGTGGAAAGTCTGACTGGCTTCCCATTCGTGCATTTAATATGATGTTTCAAACCTATCAAGGGGTTGTCTTAGAACAAGCTAATCAAATTTATTTAAGACCAGAAACCGCACAAGGTATTTTTATTAATTTCAAGCATATTCAAAGAACAACCAGAAAGAAAGTGCCTTTTGGTGTGTGTCAAGTTGGTAAATCCTTTAGAAATGAAATTACCCCAGGGAACTTCATTTTTAGAACCAGAGAATTTGAACAAATGGAACTGGAATTCTTCGTCAAACCTGGTACTGAACTAAAGTGGTTTGCTTACTGGAAAAAGTACTGCATGGACTGGCTTTTATCCTTAGGCTTAAAGCCTGAAAACCTAGAATTTGATGATCATAAACCCGAAGCTCTTTCACATTATTCGAATGCGACCACAGATATTAGATATCAATTCCCATGGGGATTTGATGAACTATGGGGGATTGCATCTAGAACAGATTATGACTTAAAAGCCCATCAAAATCATTCAGGTGAATCGATGGCTTATTTAGATCCTGAAACGAGTAAAAAGTATTTGCCTTATGTCATTGAACCTTCTGTGGGTGTAGAGCGTTTAATTCTTGCTTTCTTATCGAATGGCCTTGCAGAAGAAACATTAGAAAGCGGAGATACGAGACAAGTTTTACACATTCATCCAACACTTGCACCCTATAAAGCAGCCATTCTTCCTTTAATTAAGAAAGATCATGCTGAAAAAGCAATGGAAGTCTATCAAACGTTATGTTCCTATTTTGATGTTACCTATGATGAAACTCAAAATATTGGTAAACGTTATCGTAGACAGGATGCAATTGGGACCTATTTATGCATCACCATTGATCATGATACCATGACAGATGATACAGTGACCGTCAGAAATAGAGATACCATGGCTCAAGTGAGAGTTCCTATTTCTGAATTAAGAATGTATATAGAAAAAGAAACTAAGTTTTAAATTCGTTTAAAAGGAGCACTCAATGGAGAATAAACTCATCGATATCATCAATGAGAAAACGCCTATTGTCGATTTAGTCAGTGAATTTATTTCACTTTCTAAGCGTGGTAAAAACTACATGGGCTTATGTCCTTTCCATCAGGAAAAGACACCGAGCTTTTCAGTGTCTCCTGAGAAAAATATTGCTAAATGTATGGGGTGTGGCGAAGGCGGTTCACCCATTAACTTCTTAAGAAAAATTAAAAATATCTCTTTTGAAGAAGCTGCTGAAATCCTTGCAGAACGTGCAGGCATTGAAATTAAAAAAGCGAAAGTTCAAAAAGACCCCAATGAAATTTATTATAAACTGATGCAAGAGGTTGCCTCATTTTATGAGTTTAATTTAAAAAGCAGTCAAAAAGGTCAAGAAGCGATGAGATATCTCTACGATCGCCAAATGACCGATGAACTGATCTTGCATTTTAGAATTGGATATGCACCACCATTTTCTGATACACTCTATCAGCTTTTAAAAGATAAAGGGTATTTAGTTTCTGACATGATCAAGCTTGGTGTTGTCAAACAAAAAGATGATGGCACTTATTATGATCTTTTCTCTGATCGAATCATCTTTCCAGTCACTAACCCAAAAGGTGATGTTGTTGGATTATCGGGTAGAACCACGAACCCTAAAGAACAAACCAAATACATCAACAGCCCTGAAACCGTCATCTTTAAAAAGGGACTATTACTTTATCATTTTTATGAGGCACTTCCTGAAATTAGAAAAGCTAAACAAGTTGTTTTATATGAAGGTTTTTTTGATGTGATGAGTAGTTATGCAGCCGGCATCAAAAATGGGGTTGCAACGATGGGCACTGCGCTCACAAAAGATCAAGCCAAATTGATCAAAAGTGTTGCGCCATCCGTCATCATCGCCTATGATGGCGACTCAGCAGGGTTAAAGGCAGCCGATCATGGCATTCCCATTTTAGAAAAAGAACAGCTCAAAGTTGAAGTCCTCTCCATTCCAGAAAAAATGGATCCAGATGAATTTATCAAAGCTTATGGTCCTGAAAAGTATGAAATGCTTTTTGGTGAGTATACCAGAGATGGCTATGCCTTTAGATACCAATACTATAAGCAAGGGAAAAACTTTAATAACGCCAATGACTTAGCAGAGTTTAAAAAACAAGTCATGTCGATGATCAAATCATCAGATAGTTCGATTAAAGCGTATTATGTCCAAAGACTTTCAACAGATTTTAATATTCCTTTAGAAGAACTAGATACTAAAAAAGTGTTACCCACAGTCATTCAACCGAATATTAAAATTCCTGAACGACAAAAAATCACGAATAAATTCGAAAAAGCGGAACGTTACTTGATTTTTGCGATGATTAGATCCAGAGAGATAATGGTCAAGTCCATTAAAAACTTAAAGAAAACAGATTTTGCTGATCATTTAACTGCACTTATTCGAATTCGTGTTGAACATTATTATGAAGATCATCTAGAGTTTGTCATGACTGATTTTTTAGATGAACTTACCCAAGATCAAAGAGATTATATGGAACACGTGATTTTAAAAGATTTATTTTGGAAAGATCAAATTGAAATCAAGCCCGAAGAAATCGATCATTATATTGAACTCATCAAGCAAGCGAACAGTAAACGTCGTTTGCAGTACTTAAAAGAAAAAATAGCAAGTGCAGAAACTGATATAGAAGCACTCAGTTATGCCAAAGAGCGAGACGAACTCCTTCGTCAGCTTATGAACTAGGAGGAAAACCATGGATAGAGACAAAGTGATTAAAGATCTCATCAAAAAAGCAGGTAAGGAAAAGTATTTAACACAAGAAGATGTCTTACCTTATGCTGCACCAAACAGCGAAGATTATTTTGAGATTGAAAAAGAATTGCTCAACGAAGATATTGATATCATCGTTGCAGATGAATTAGAAGAGGAAGAAGAAACAGCGTCAACGCTTGAAATCGAAGAAGATGAAGATGATGTTGAATTTGATTTCGAAGAAGCAGAACCAGATGACTTATCCTTAAGTGGTCTTGAAGTTGAAGAGGAAGAATTAATTAGTATTGAATCGATTGCCTCAAACATTAAAATTGATGACCCAGTCCGTATGTATTTAAAAGAAATTGGACAAATTCCACTTTTAAATCAAGAAGATGAAAAGAAATATGCTGTTGCAGTCTCTAATGGTCGTTACGCAAAAGAACAACTTGATGAGTATCAAGCAGGTTTAAATGAGCTTCAAAGTCAAGATATTGATGAACTAAAACGAGCTGTTGAAAAAGCGCAGTTCGCTAAAAACAAGCTCGTTGAAGCGAACTATCGTTTGGTGGTCTCCATTGCTAAACGTTATGTTGGTAGAGGTTTATTATTTTTAGATCTCATTCAAGAAGGTAATATGGGCTTAATGCGTGCCGTCGATAAATTTGATTACGAAAAAGGTTTTAAGTTTTCAACCTATGCAACCTGGTGGATTCGTCAAGCGATTACCCGTGCTGTTGCTGATCAAGCAAGAACTATTCGTATTCCCGTCCATATGGTTGAAACCATCAATAAGATGATCCGTATTCAAAGACAGCTCATTCAAGATTTAGGTAGAGAACCTTCTCTAGAGGAAATTGCGCAAAAGATGGGGATAACACCCGAAAAGGTTCAAAATATTCAACGCATTGCAAAAGAACCCATCTCATTAGAAGCTCATGTAGGTGAAGAAGAAGATTCTTCATTAGGTGACTTTATTTCGGATCCTAATGCGCTCACCCCTCATGAATTTATGCTTCAAGAAATGGTAAAACAAACTTTAGATGAAGTCTTAGAAACGCTCACAGACCGTGAAGAAAAGGTTTTAAGACTCAGATATGGCCTATTTGATGGAAAAAATCATACACTTGAAGAAGTGGGTCGTGAGTTTGGTGTAACACGTGAACGTATTCGTCAGATTGAAGCGAAAGCTTTAAGAAAGCTTAGAAGTCCATCGAGACAAAACAAACTGCGCGAATTTTATTATGGCAAAAAGTAAACGTATTTCATTTCTTGCTGAACTCTGCAAAGGATATGAAACTGTTCTTGATATTGGAACAGATCACGGTTTTGTTTTAAAAGAAGCCTTTGATAAGCAATATATCAAGCATGGAATCGCTGCAGATTTACGTGAGATGCCACTCAGACAAGCCAAAGGCAATTTAAAAAACTATCCAGTAACCTACCGGTTATCGGATGGTTTTTTGGCAATTAAAGAGCATTTTGATCTTGCGATTATCGCAGGCATGGGGGCTTATCTCATTTGCGACATCATGGATCATGCACCCAAAAGAGAGGTGACCTACCTCTTACAAGCTAATGAAAAAACGCATATTTTAAGAGATTATCTTAGGCATCATGGTTTTATAATCATCGATGAATACTTAGTTTTCGACCGTTTTTATTACATCATTTTAAAAGTCAAGAGAGGTCAGATGACGTTAAATGAAGAAGATCTTTATCTTGGACCTATCTTAAAGATTAAACAAGAATCGAAAGCATATTATATGCATAAAATTGCTCAAATCGATAAAATTATGCCTCAAGCAGATGAGTTAAGAAAAGATGAACTTAAAAAAGTGCGTCAATTCTATGAATCAGTTAAATTATGGTAAAATTTTTATGTAGCTTTCGTTATTTTTAACATCGTGATATCATAGATATAACTATTTTATACCTGTTTATTTTTGGAGGAAACGTCTTTGAAAGAACTTAGAACACTACAAAAACTTGACCGTGCCCTGCAAGATTTTAGAAAGAGCGGTATATATAAAAGAAAAAAGACCACACTTTCGGATGCAGATACCATGGTCTTATTTTGCGTCGCGTTTTGTGACCAAAACCAAAAAATCAAGTTGACGGATGTGGCTAAAACACTCCATGTCACATTACCTGCAATTACCCATAAGGTTAATGACTTGGTTGAAAAGAAATATTTGATTAAAGAAAACTCGACTAAGGATTTGCGTGTCACATATATCAAACTCACAACAGAGGGTAAGTCATATGTAGAATCTGTAAAAGAAGAGTATTATGCACCACTTAAGGTTTTAGTGGATTATCTTGGTGAAAAAGATACAGATGAGCTTATGCGTTTATTAGATAAAGTCAGTCAGATGGGAAAGATTTAATGTCTTTCCTTTTCATTAGAAAGAAGGAATACAATTGATTAAGTCACTCAAATTTTTAAAACCCTACAAATGGGGCGTTTTCATCGTCTTTTTCTTTGTTGCACTGCGTGCATTTTTAGATTTGTTACTCCCTTTAATTTTAGGATTACTCGTTAATGAAGGGATTGGTCTAGGAGAAAATGCAATCAGTCCTGATGTTGCAAAAATCTGGATTTATGCCGGTTTAATGCTAGCAGCAACCTTAGTGAGTATTGGTATCACCATCATCTCTGGATACATGGAATCTAAGATTTCTGCAGGATTTGCTAAAGATTTAAGAAAAGCAGTATATCAAAAAATTGAAAGTTTTTCGCTTCAGGAAATTGATCATTTCACAACATCTTCACTAATTACAAGATCAACTAATGATATTCAACAGCTCCAAGGGGTTGTCAATATGCTGCTAAGAATGATCATCTTAGCACCTTTTTTAGCGATTGGTGCCATTACACTTTCGATTATGCAAAGCCCATCATTATCTTTATTATTAGTTGCAGCAATCGTTGCACTATTGGTGATGATTATTATCATATTCTCGATTACAATGCCACGCTTTCAACTGGTTCAAAAACTTGTGGACCGTCTCAATCTTGTCACACGAGAAAACTTAACCGGGCTTAGAGTCGTTCGTGCTTATAATACGCAAGAGTTTCAAGCAAAAAGAATCGATGATGCCAGCAAAGAATCGATGAAGTTAAACATTTTTGTCAACCGCATCATGGGTATGATGTGGCCAATTATGGGCTTAATCATGGGATTAACCAGCGTTGCGATTGTTTATTTTGGTTCAACGATGTTTATTGGAATTGACGGCTTTGACCCAGGCACAATGATGGCACTCATGCAATATTCGATGCGTGCGATTATGGCGTTTATGTTTATGTCATTTATCTTTATTATGATTCCAAGAGCTTCCATTTCTGCAAAAAGAATTATGGAAGTTTTAGAAATGGAAATCTCGATTAAAGATCCGTTAAGTCCAAAACTTTTACCAAGCACTATTAAAGGTGAGGTGAGCTTTGAATCTGTGACATTTAAATATCCTAATGCAGATGCTCCAGTCTTATATGATATTTCATTTACTGCTGAAGCAGGTAAGACAACCGCTTTTATTGGTTCTACAGGTTCTGGAAAATCTACACTCATTAACCTTATTCCTAGATTTTATGAACGCACTTCAGGAACGATTAAAATTGATGGGATTGACATTATGGATTTAAATCAAAGTGATTTACATCGTCTCTTAGGTTATGTTCCTCAAAAAGGCATTCTTTTTGCAGGAACAATTAAAGATAATATTCTTTTTGGTGACAATCAAGATAACCAAGAACTCTTAGAAGATGCTGCAACCATTGCCCAGGCTAAAGAGTTTATCTTAGAAAAAACTGAAAAGTATGATTTCATGGTTGCTCAAGGGGGTTCAAATGTTTCAGGTGGACAACGCCAACGTTTAAGTATTGCACGAGCGATTGCTAAAAAGCCTCCAATCTATATTTTTGATGATTCATTTTCTGCGCTTGATTATAAAACCGATCAAAAACTTAGAAAACTTTTAGATGAAAAAGTGACTGCAACCAAACTCATTGTTGCACAACGTATCAATACCATTCGTTATGCGGACCAAATTATTGTTCTTGATCAAGGAAAAATTGTTGGTAAAGGCAGACATGAAGACTTAATGTTAACATGCTCGGTTTACCAAGAAATCGCCTCCTCACAATTATCAAAGGAGGAACTCTAAGATGCAACAACAACAACAACAACAAAGACCAAGTCGTGAGCAATCCTCACGCCCCATGATGGGACCCCGTGGTATGGGCTCATACCTTGAGAAGCCACAAGATTTTAAAGGTACCATGAAAAAGCTAATGACTTATTTAAAGCCCTATCGCGGAAGAATTTTCTTATCTGCCGTCATGGCAGTCATCGCTTCGCTCTTAACCGTATTAGGACCATGGCTTTTAGGCTTAATTACCTCAGAAGTTGCACGTGCCTACAAAGCAGCACCAGATTTATCATCGATTGAATTTGGACTCATTAGAATTATTGGAAGTTTAAGATTATCGATTGGTGAGCTTGCACTTTTTATTGCAGGAACGCATATTTTATCTGCACTCTTTAACTATTTTCAATCGTTTCTTTTGATTGGTATGACTCAAAATTTAACATACTCCATGAGAAAAGAACTTTCTGCAAAGATTAATAGACTTCCCCTTAAATATTTTGATTCTCAGCAATTTGGAGATATTTTAGGCAGAGTCACAAACGATATTGAAACCATTAACGGGACACTCACTCAAAGTATTGCAGAAATCTTTAGATCGATTACGTTATTTATCGGCATCTTCGTCATTATGCTCCTTTTATCGATTCCACTCACGGGTGTCATCTTTATCACAACCCTGTTCTCTCTTTATACAGTGAGCAAATTTGTTAAACTTTCACAAGGATATTTTAGAAGTCAAGCAAAATCGATTGGTGAACTTAATGGTCACATCGAAGAAACCTATAGTGGACACACAGTGGTTAAAGTCTTTAATCATCAAGATAAAGCCTATCAAAACTTTGACCGTATCAATAACGATCTTTATCATACAGCAGTGAAGTCACAGTTCATCTCTGGTATTATGATGCCGGTTCAGTTTTTCTTTGGGAACCTAGCTTATATCGCAATTGCAGTTGTCGGTGCACTCCTTGTGTTATCAAATGACCCAAGAATCGCAATTGAAGTTGGGATCATTCAAGCATTCATTCAATATACGAGACAAATTAATCAACCGATTCAACAAATCGGCAGTATTGCTAATGTCTTACAATCCACCGCTGCAGCTTCTGAACGTATCTTTAACCTCTTAAAAGAACCTGAAGAAACACCTGAAAGAGAGACTTTAAAAGAACCAAAGAAGGTTAAAGGGCATGTTGTCTTTAAGAATGTTCATTTTGGTTATAAAGAAGATGTTGAAGTCATTAAAGGATTTTCAGCTGAGATTAAACCTGGACAAAAAGTCGCGATTGTCGGTCCAACGGGTGCTGGAAAAACTACGATTGTTAATCTTTTAATGAGATTTTATGAAATCAAATCAGGAACTATCGAAATTGATGGTATTGATATTAGAGACATGAAACGATCAGATGTCAGAAATCTTTTTGGTATGGTCTTACAAGATACGTGGTTATTTGAAGGCACGATATATGATAATATCGTCTATGGATCTTTAGATAAGACCAAAGAAGAAGTGATTGCTGCAGCAAAATCTGCGCAGACCAACCACTTCATCGAATCCCTACCGGGTGGCTATCAATTTGAACTCTTCGAAAATGGTTCTAATATTAGTGCAGGTCAAAGACAGCTCTTAACCATTAGTCGTGCGATGCTTGCTGATAAACCGATGCTCATCTTAGATGAAGCAACTTCTTCAGTAGATACCAGAACAGAAGTTTTAATTCAAAAAGCGATGGAAGCTTTAATGAAAAAGAGAACGAGTTTCGTCATCGCCCATAGACTATCTACGATTAAAGATGCAGACGTCATTTTTGTCATGAATGATGGCAACATCATTGAACAAGGCAATCATGAGGATTTGCTAAAGCAAAATGGATTTTATTCAAAACTGTATTATAGTCAATTTGATACCAATTAATACTTTACATTCGGCATTGATTGCGTTATAATAGTCAATGCCGACTATGTGTTGCAATAGCTCAGCTGGACAGAGCAACGGCCTTCTAAGCCGTCGGTCGGGGGTTCGAATCCCTCTTGCAACGCCACATTAAACCATAAAGACTGACTTCTTGTCTACAATAGTAAGCAAGCATCAGTCTTTTTTGTTAGGATAAAAAAAGAGACGACACGGTCGTCTCTAAACTACTATAAGGTTAAATCAAAATAATGTTTGAGATAGCGTGCTACGCCTTCTTCATCATGATCAAACTTTGTGATATCTCTTGCGACTGCTTTCACTTCAGCAGTTGCATTTTTCATTGCAACCCCGTGATTCGCATCCCTGATCATTTCAACATCATTGACACCATCACCTAGAGCAATCCAATCCTTTGGACTAATTCCATAATATTCAAGCAAATACTTAATGGCAGATGCTTTAGAAATATGCTTTAAATAAACTTCATAAACAGCAGTACCATTTTCTGTACCCCACAAACGATGTGTTAAAGTGTGACCAAAAGTATCTCTAATATACGTTTCAAAATCATGCATCGCATCTTCTTGAATGATGTAAACTAAACCGGTTGCTTCTACCAGAAAATCGGTATGTTCACCTTCTATTATCTTATCACCATTGACTCCACTAAAAAAAGCTTCTAGTTTCGGATCATATTGATAAGCATATGTCATATCATCAATACAAAAAAATGAAGTCACAGTATAACTTTTAGCATGTCTAAAAATTTGATGCATCATCTCAAGTGGAATATAAGTCTTTTGTCTTGCAAAAGTTTTATCCACAGGATTTTCAATTGAACCCCCATTATCTGTAACTAGGGGTGTATCTAATTCAAGCTCTTGATATTTCGGATAAGCTCCACTAAAAGGTCTACCTGTAGCAAGTACAATGATATGTCCTAATTCTCTAAGTTTCTTAACAACTTTTTTTGTCTTTTCTGTGATTTCACCTTGTTTATTAAGCGTGGTGCCATCTAAGTCTAATGCAATTAGCTTTCTCATTTAATTCTCCTCATGCTGTGATATTTAGATAAAATTGGACTCATTCAAGAGTCCAATTCTTAATTTACTTTAGGTTGTGTAACAACCAAATTGGATCCCCCACCAGAAGTTTCACTAGTTAAAAAATCAATATATTCCTGGTCTTTTAACACTGAGATATCTAGAATTTGAATTGGACCATAGTGGAATCCTATCGTTGGCACTGAGTGGAAGGAGTAGATGCCACCAATTAGTTTATTGGACTTATTGCCTTGACCATTACCAATCGTGATTGAGCCTTCAGAAAATAAGAAACCATAAAGATCAAAGCTACCTTGAACTTGAATTTGTCCCTTTGAAAATAGGAAAGATGGATTTTGTTGTGTACCAAAGTTGACACTATTACCCATTGTCGTCTTACCATTAACAATTAGCAAGCCTTCAACATTAACACCATTTTGAATGGTTAAATCACCTTTAACGATGACAACACCAGATAACTTAACATTATTTGGAATATTCATGTTGCCATTAACAACAACCACACCATCCATATAAAAACTATTGTGGACATTATTATTAATATCTAAATTACCATCCACAAATAACATATTACCATTCGTATCAAGATGAGTTACTGAATTTCCGCCTAAGTTGAGGCTACCTGTTGAATAAGTACTTCCTGTTAAATCTAAAGATAACTCACCAACATTTGATACTGTAAAATCATAATTCATATTGGCGAGTTGACCCAAATTGCTAAAATTTAAGTTTTGATCTGCGACACCAGAAAAATTTAGATAACTATTTAAGATATTGTCTGCTTGAAACATGACTTCATCAATGGGTGCATTTGGATCGAGTACAGGAATCAATTCAATCATTGAACCTGAAATGCCAAGAGCTCCAGAATAACTTCTTAAACCAACTTGTCTTGATAAAACATAGAAGTCACCATTTTTTGTTACTGTAATGTTTAATGATTCATGAAAATTCACCCAAAATGACGCTTGGTAATCATAGGTTCCTGCAATGAGTGCAGGACCAATGACCTGATATGCAGCATGAATGACACTTACTGCTTCAGCATACTCTTTTTCATATTCGATATTACGATTGACAGAAGAGGAATCGTTAAACACAAAAACCAAGACAGTTGAAAGTGAAACAAGCCAAAAAGCGACAACACCTAAAACAGTCATCAGTGATATTCCAGATTTGTTATTGATGATATCCTTCACTTTTGGCACCTCCTCTCTTATTTTCATTTTATCACAAATTTTAAAAAGAAATCATTTGCACCATTAGATGCATTAAGAACCGGGTAAATCACATAAAATCAAGACAATTTTATGATTTTTTAGCCTAAATATTGTATAATTTGTTCAAATAGATGGTGGTGAGTAGAATCATGAATCATAAGGGTCTAACAATTATTGAAGCACTTGCAGGCATATTAATCCTTTCATTTGTCATGGTAGGTACCATGACGATTTTGATTAACTCAAGAACACAATCGAAGGCCACTGAAGAGTATCTTATTGCATCACAAGTAGCGATTATGCTTTCTAACTATGTTACAACCTACATGACAGATGATGCCCATAGTGCTGACCTAAAATCATTCATGGAAGGTTATGCATCTGGGGTTTCAAGAGACTTACTACCCAATACATGTGGAACCTATTTTGATCATGATTTTTGTACAAACCTATTCTCCCAACCACCAATAGGGGGAAGAACATACAACCATGAGAATATTTTCATTTCAGTTGTTAAACCTATCAATGCACAATCCATTATCAAAGTCACGATTACAATTAACTATTTTAGTCATCGAATGACTTCAGTGGAGGCATTTGTCAATGTTTAATAACAAGCAAGGTGTCACACTGGTTGAATTGATTGGTGCGGTTGCGATTGGTGGTATTGCAACAGCATTGATTGCAACCATCTTTATCTCATTTGTTGCAAGTTTAAATGCAATTTATTCATCAGGTTCCGCCAATAGCCAAGGCGTGCTCCTCACAACGACACTGCTCACAAGACTCAATCAATTTGAACCAGAAGGTGTAGTTTTAAATGTTAATGAAGATACACTTATTTTTTCAAATGATTTAGACGTCTTTATTATTAGAAAAATAGCAGATGGTGATACTTATCGCCTTGAAATTGAAGAAAACTTTCAAGCTGAAGAATTTGAACTCATCAATCACAGCTTTAAGTCCATTGATTTTTCTATTACCACATCGGATAACAATGCTTTGAAAACTGTTAAAATGACGTATGTTATCACAACAGGAACAGAAGATTATACATTTGTTGTGTCATTTCTTGTCATCAGCTATGCATAAAGCTTAAGAAATCATTAAATTAATTTCCTATATACTTTAGTTTGATATAATAAGAATAAGAAAAATGGAAAACAGAGGTCCAAAATATGAACGTTAACCCAAGCTGGATAAAAAGAAACTTATATCTTGTCATTACACTTTCGGCACTTCTTTCTTCCTTGCTGTTTGCATCCATCATGTTTATCGTTTTTCAAAATCAAACAAAAGTCGATCAAACCTCAGTCGGTTTTATCTATTTAGGCAATAAAGAAACATCTGAATATGCAGATACTTTAAATCTAGAAGTAACTGTTTGGAAGAACTCTGCCAATTATCAAGTGACATTTCAAGAGTATGCATACCAAGTTGATATGTCCTTTTTTGAGTTTAATCTTCAAGAAACCTTAAACCAAATCCAAAGAGACCGAAGAAATAAAGCTGTTTTTTCCATATCACCAGAAAACCAAGACCTACTAGTTTTAGAGATTGCAAATCTATTAACTGCGGGTAACCAGTCAGTCATACTAAAAGAAAAACTGATTGAAGATTTACTTTCAGATATCAATGAGCTTTATAGCAGAAAAGTCTATTCAATGTCTCATTATGTCGTATCCACTTATCAGGAATCAGTCATCGATCAAACAACATTGATCAATATTTCAATTCTAGATGCCGATCAAATTATGCAATATGGTAGTGAATTAATCATTTTACAAAATAAGCGGTTTTCTCTATTAAGTGAACTTAGCTCATTACCTTTAACAAACACTCAAATGAGTATCATTGCATCCGGTTTACTTGGTGTCTCAGGTAAGGTGAATTTCAATGGATTCTTATTTGAGCAAAATTTAACTTTACCAACTTGGGCAAATTATGGGATGAATGTTAGGATTTTAAGAGTTAATCAGTTTGATCTTACCTTCTTTAATCAAAGTCAACAAGATTTAAAATTTGTGATTGAAAGAACAAGTGACACATCGCTTACCTTTAAACTGATTGGCTACCCAACCATTACCACCTATAGTTTTGATACAGAAGTTAAGATTGCGATTCCTTATCAAACCATCTATTTGCCACTCAATACACTTGATGAAAACACACCAGGTGTCATCATCACTGAAACAGATACAGAAATGACTTACCAACTCCTTCATCAAGCAGGTGTTTTAGGTAGTGTCCTCTTCTTTAATAGAACCATGACAGTTCTTGGAGAAGACCCTGTTGTGATTAGAGTCTTTAGCGAGCAATATTTACCGATTAATGAAATATATTATCAACATGTTGTTCCCAAGGTAGGTGATTGATATGGCACTCAAACGTTTAGGTGATTTACTCATTTCAGCTGGTGTCATCTCTGATGCACAACTTCATGAAGCCTTAAAAAAACAAAAAAAATCTGAACGACTTGGTGAAACCCTTGTGCGTTTAGAATTTACAACTGAAGCTCAAGTCTTACAAGCTTTAGAAGGGCCAACAGGGGTTAGAAGAATATCTCTTGGAAACTATAACATTGATGAACAAGTCCTTCAAATGATTGATGAGCAGTTTTGTAGAAGAACAGGAATCATTCCTTTAAGAATTGAAGATACAAAGATTGCGTTTGCAACCTCTGATCCACTTGATTTTGGCACATTTGAAGAAATAAGAATGATGACTGGGTATCGTCCAAAGCCCTACTCGGCTCCCAAAAATGAAATTATCTCACAAATAGAAAAATATTATGGATTTACAAGAACTTTAGAAGCTTTAGGTGTTAAGCAAAATGTCATCAGTGAGTCTGTTGAAGAGGAAGAAGATGACTATGAAGATACACCGATGGTCAAACTGGTAAACCAAGTATTAGCATCTGCAGTTTTTCAAAGAGCATCCGATATTCATATTGATCCACTCGATGACAAAGTCCTTGTCCGCTATCGTATCGATGGTGTTTTAGATGTGGTGAGAGAATTTCCAATTAAAATTCATTCCCAAATGATTTCAAGAATTAAAGTTATGTCTGGTATGGATATTACAGAGACTAGAGTTCCTCAAGATGGCCGAATTCAAACCATGATTCAAGATAAGTCAATCGACCTACGTATTTCAACACTACCTACGGTAAGAGGTGAAAAAGTCGTCATGCGTATCTTGGACTTATCTGGCTCTATGAGTAAGATTAAGGCCATTGGTTTAGAAGATAAAGATGAAAAAATCGTTAGAGAGATGATTAATCGTCCAAATGGCATCGTTTTAGTTTCTGGACCCACAGGTTCTGGTAAAACAACAACACTTTATTCTTGTTTACATGAACTCAATAGTCCAGGCGTTAATATTATGACAGTTGAAGATCCAGTCGAAATTAAAGTACCTGGAATTAATCAAATTCAAGTACATCCAGAAGTCAACTTAACGTTTGCCAATGCATTAAGATCGATTTTAAGACAAGACCCCAATATCGTCATGATTGGTGAAATTAGAGACGTTGAAACAGCAGAGATTGCAATTCGTGCATCCCTAACTGGACATTTAGTCTTATCTACGATTCATACCAATGATGCTGTTAAAACGGTGATGCGTCTACTCGATATGGAAATTGAACCTTTCTTACTCGCATCCTCATTAACTGGAGTGATTGCACAACGTTTGGTCAGAAGATTATGTAGTCAATGCAGCTATGATGATGAACCATCACCAACTGAAGTTGCTTTATTTAAGAAATATTTGATTGAAGATGCAAAAGTCAAACGCTCAAGAGGATGTCCTTCTTGTAATTATAAAGGTTATGTCGGACGTGTGGGTATTTTTGAAATACTTCCCATCAATAGCGTCATGCAGAAACTCATTGCACAAAATGCACCCCTTCAAGATTTAGAAAAAGAAGCGAAAAGACAAGGCATGACAACCTTGCTTCAAGCAGGTTTAAAGAAAGTTCAGCAAGGGATTACCACATTAGAAGAAGTTTTAAAAGTCACACAGGATTAAGGTGAGACGATGGAACTTAGAAACTATAGGTATACTGCATACACTGCAGATAAAAAACTTGTTAAGGGAAGAATTGAAGCCTTAAATCGTCAGGTTTGTATTAAGTTTTTAAATGCTAAGAACTATGAAGTGATTAAACTTACAGAATATACGAATATATTAGCGAAATTGGATGCCATTACGATTGGTGCACTCTTAAAACCTAAAGATTTGGTTTTCTTCCTAAAACAACTTGGTGCACTCCTTAAAGCAGGGATCAAATTACTCCCTTCGCTTGAACTTTTATCACTCCAGCAAGAAAATAGACAATTAAGAAAAATATATTTTGAATTATATCAACAAATTTATAATGGATTCTCATTTTCAAAGGCATTATCCTATCGACCTAAAGAGTTTCCAAAACTACTCATTCAAATGATAGAAATTGGAGAGATTTCAGGAGACTTAGCAGATACAGTCTTAAGAATGGCGAATTATTATGAAAATTCACTCAAGGTGAGTGCTCAAATTAAATCAGCAATCAGAATGCCAGTGATTTATTTGATTGTTGCATTAGGGATTGCTGCAGGGATGCTCATATTCGTTTTCCCGAATATTACCAGTTTATTTGCAGCCTTTGGGGATGCTCAGCTTCCAGCAATTACTGCATTTTTCATCAATGCAGGGGAGTTCATGGCAGAAAATGCACTCTATATTTTTGGTAGCATCTTTGCGATTGTTTTTGTCATAAGCGGCTTAAATAAGTTCAGTCCTCCATTTCATGAAGGCTTAAGCAAGTTTCTGCTTAAAATACCCGTTTTTGGAGAACTGATTCAAATGAATAACCAAGTCTTAATTGCAAACGCTTTATCACAAATGATGGGTAAGGGTATTAATTCCATGGATGCTTTAGTGACAACAGAAAACGTTATTAGCAACGTTGTCTACAAAGAACTCATAGGGAAAACCATAAAATATATTGAAGATGGGAAACCATTTTCAAAGTCTTTTGAAGAAAGTCCTTATATTGATCCGATAATGTCTAAGATGATTGCTACCGGTGAAAGAAGTGGCGATATTCCTAAACTCATGGATAACCTTTCTACCTATTATAATGGCGTCACAGAAGTGAGAGTCGAACAAATTAAAAACGCATTACAACCAGTTTTAATGCTCGTCGTTTATCTGATTGTTGGTTTGATGCTAATTGCATTAATGTTACCAATGTTATCACTGGGAAGCCAACTCTAAATCATTCATTAAGATTTCATTAATTTGATTGACAATTATTCATCTTTAAACTATCATTAAGATAGATTTAATGATAAAATAAGACAAATAAAGTATAAAAGGAGATTAACTCATGTTACAGACTTTAAAGAACAAAAAAGGCGTTACCCTTGTAGAATTACTTGCAGTTGTTGTGATTCTTGGAATCATTGCTGCAATCGCAGTACCAACCATTGGTGGTCTTATTGCAAGACAAAGAGAAAATGCTGCTAAGCAAACTTATAGCAACATCGTTCAACAAGCTAGATTGTATTCAGTTGAAGAAGGTGTAGCAACTTTCACATTAGATGATTTACTTGATAGTGAATTTATCGCACTTACTGATTATGCAGTTCTTGGTGCTGCGGCCGACGAAACACACATCAGCATCACTGTTAGTGGAAACACTGTAACAATTTCAATTGTTGCTCCTGCTACTGGATTAGAACTCAATGGTGTTGAAATGGAATTATCAGGCAACAACTTTACTGGTAATCCAAAACCATAATCTTAAAAATCAATTTAATTAAGGAGGCTTTTTCTCATCGAGAAACCTCCTTTTTATCTAAAAAGGGGAATATTCATGGAGATTTTCTATGGTTTTTTAATCACCTATATCGGAATGCTCTTTGTCTCATTTGGCTTTCTTTTATTAGAACGCATTCCTAAAAAACAAACACTTCTAGGACATAGTCAATGTGAATCATGTCAGAAACCTTTAAATCTCATCGATGTCCTACCACTGATTGGCTATATCAAAAATCGTGGTAAATGTTCATCATGTGGCTACAAAATCCCAGTGAAGTATCCTTTAGTCGAACTATTTGGTGGTTTATCGTTTCTTATGATTTACCTTATTTATGATTTTTCGTACGAATTTTTCAGTGTCTCTATTTTTCTGATTGTTATGCTTATCGAAACGATGAGTGATGTCAAAAGAAAAATCGTCATTGATCGTATTTGGATGATTGGTTTAGTGCCTTTAATTATCATCTCAATCCTCAATCAAAGTTTCTTAATCCACCTAACTTCTGCACTCATTATGTTTGTTCTACTCTATGTCATTGCTTTAACAGGTAAACTCATGTTGAAGAAGGATGCACTTGGTGGCGGAGACATAAAACTATACCTATTTGTTGGGTTTTTCCTGACATGGCAACAATCACTACTCTCCCTATTTTTCGCATCACTCTTTGGTTTTATTTATGGTAAAATATTCATAAGAAATGATCATCAGTATATTCCATTAGTACCATTCATCATGATTGGAGCGTTTATCGCTTATCTATGGGGAGATGGCTTGATTAACTGGTATATCAATCTTTTAAGGATGTGAGACTATGGCAAAAGAAAAACGCACCATCTCAATTTTCTGTACAGACTCTAGAGTCGGTTTTTATGTTTCCAAATCTGATTTTACTGAAGATGAAAAACATGGATACATCGACCTTGATCCAAATACCATTCTTAATGGCAAAATTTTAGAACCAGAACTGCTCTTTAAAAAGATGCAGACCATGTTCAAAATCAATAAGATTAAGCCAAAGTTTGTTCAGTTTGTTATTAGCGATCATTCTTTAATCAATAGAGAAGTGATTATTAAAAAAGAAGATTTACAAAAATCAACCTTAGAAAATTACATTTCTCAAAAAATCAATATCGATATCCATACACCTTTTGCTACACCATCATATGTTTATCATGTCACTTATGAAGATGCAGCAATCTATAAAATCATTTTAATTGTTGCAAACTCTGATATTTTGCACGATTATCATGATATATTTGATCGTCTCGGTATTAAACAAGTCACTTTTGATATTCCATCCCTAGCATTTTATAACGCATATCTCTTAAAAACAAAGACACCACAGCCGATTGTGATGCTCGTTTCTTTATATGAAAGACAAGTCTCAATTAAAATCATTGAAGAGGGTACACCTGTATTTTCTATCATAGAAGAATCTGATGATTCAGCGATGGAATACTTTGAGATGGTTGAAAATTATGTTGAACGTATTTCAAATTATTACCGTTTCAACTTGAAAAAAGGTGCAGCTTTCATCAAACATGTAGTCTTCTTCAATTTTTCTGAAGATATTACGTATAAAATGCTTCAAGAGAAACTCTTTTCCAAACTAACAGATTATGAGATCGAAGTTGTTGATATTTTAGGTCAAGGTGATTCACTTAAAGCGATGCCGAAAGTGACTCAAGTCGCTTTAATCTCAAGTAAAGTCAAAGATTCAAGAATTCAAATGTATCAAGATTTTCACTTTCATCTAGAAAGAAAACCAGGTATTAATCAAATTTTAAATGTCATCTTAGCCATTTCATTTTTCATTTTTGCTGGAACACTTTTAGTTTATCTACCTTTTCAAACGCTTCAAATTGATATCAACACTCAACAAAGCATTAATAATAACCTTCAAAATCAACTTGAGATTGTCTTAAGGGAAACGCCACCAGCTAGAATCTATACTCAAAGAGAAATTCAGTATAGCAATGCCTATAATTTCTTAAAAACACAAGAGATGTTTTATGATACTTATGTCAACAATCTTTTGAATGAAGCAGTACCTGGCATGACCATTGCAAGCTTTGTGCTTGATCAAAAAACAAAGACCATGACGCTGATCATCATTTCCGATATCCCAGTTATTCTTGATGAGTACATCATCAACATTTATGAGAATTACGGCATCATCTCAGGCTCTTTTCAAAATGATCGTTGGATGGTATCTAGTCCAAGTGTCCGAACACTCTCAGGTATTGCTAGGGAGGTTAAAGTGACCTATGCGTAAAATCAACGTTTTTGGCAAAAAAGTCAATCAAATCAAAATTATCTATCTCATTTTAGCATTAACACTCATTTTAGTTGGACTTAGATTTTATATCAGTCAAGTGATGGAAAGAAGATTAGAAGAACTTAGACGTGAACAAACAAATCTTCAGTTTGAAATCAATTTAGTGCTCGCTTCTGGTCAAACCAATATCCACAATGAAATTGGAGCGATTATTCAATATTTGCCCAACACATTCAATCAAACACAAATTACCAATGAATTTGATTATGTAAAAAATCTCTCTGGTCTCTCCAATGTCGATGGTTACCAAATTAGATTTGATACAGGTGTTCAATCACCCTTTACTCAAAGTCTTCCTCAAACGGTAAGATATACTTTAATCACTTTGAATATGACCTTTGATGGTACGGATGAAATCTTCTTATTCATCAACAATTTATTAGACCAAGATCGGATCTATTATATTGAGTCGATCTCAGCATCAAGAAACTTAAATGAAGACTATGTTTATCTGATGCGCATTTACACCTTTCATAACGATGTGATTGTCAATTAGGAACCTTTGTTGGTTCCTTTCTTTTCACTCTTAATTCTTAATTAAACATGATATAATATCATATAAGGAGGCAGTCAAAACATGCACTTTTTATCGTTTATTAACTCCATTAGATTTGATTTTTCAACATTCGTCAGTTTTCTAATTGGCGTCAGTTTTGGCTTTATACTGCTACTCCTGATTTATCTTTATGCAGTTTTAATGAGTTTGAACAAGGGTCTTAAACTTAAAGCTGCCGATGAAGAAGATATTGATGAAGAAGAAATTAAGATGCTCATTAAAGATGCGCAGCTTCAGTTTAAGGATAAAGAACAAAGAACGCAAATCGGATACCCTAAGTATTTAATGCAAATTAATCGAGAATTATCGGTTGATATCGCTAAGAAATTTTATCCAAAATCAAGATATCCTTACCTTGAACTCACACTAGATGAAACCTTACTCCTCAATCACTACATCACAGACCGTCTTGAAGAGCTTTTAAGAGGTAGAATTTTAAGACTCTTTAGAGGGATGACTTTAAGTAAACTGGTTGAACTTAATGAAACTAAAAATAAAATCGAAAATAACCCAATCGTCAAAACAGCAACCAAATACAATAAAGTGACGAAAGCTGCATTTACAGTCATGAATGCCGTCAATCCTGTTTATTGGGGTAGACGCTTTACCCAAGATATCGCACTTCAAATCATTTTAGTTAAAATTGGTATGGCGATGATTGCCATTACAGGTGAAGAAACCTATAAGATTTATAGCAAGAAAGTTTTTGATCAAGAAAAATCCATTGATACAGGTATAGACCAAATCTATAGTGATATTAAAAAAGATATCACCGAAGCAGAGGGGGATTAACATGAGAAAACCAAAAGAATCCGTTGAACTTAATTTAGAAAAAGAACCCTTTGTTATTTTTCAGTTCGTCAAATTAGAAGGGATTAGAGGAAAAGAAAAGTATAAGAAGTCTAGATTTGTTTCTCCAATTTTTGGTACCCATGTTAAAGATGTTGTCACTGTACCGTTTACGGTTAAAGATACCGGAGATACGACAAGACGCTTTGATGCTTTTAGAACCAAACCTAAACTTACCGAAAGTGAAGCCGTGCGTAAGCATGGCAATAAGTATTATGAATTCACCAATATCATCTCCAATAAAACAAGAACGGATTATTTTGGTGAATCAAGTTATGTGCCAACCAAAGAAACAGAAGCAGTTGAAACTAAAGAAAAGAAAATCATCAATCCTATTGGCAAACGGTATGTTAAGCCTGAACGAAAAGAAGCAGAGATGCCGTTTAAGATGAAGCCTGATGTTTTGGAGCAGGAAACACCAATCAGACGAGTTGCGACCATGGAACCTACACCTCAGGAAAAACATGTTGAAAGAGAACCACGGGTTGAAACCTATAAGCGCCCTGTAGAAACTAAACCGATTGTCTCATCTGATTTTGGTTCTATCCAAAAAGAAACAAGACATGTCGAAGTTCATGAAATCGACCAAGAAAAACCTTATTTAACAAGATTTGAGCCTGTGTATCAGTTTCCTTCGATTAAGATCTTCTCTAAAAAAGATCGTGATTTAAATGAAAAACCTGATTGGCTTTTAAACCAAATTGATGTGATTAATGCAACCCTCCAACAATTTGGTATTGAAGGTGTTGTTAATGGTTCAGTCAAAGGACCCACCGTCACACGTTATGAAATCGCACTTGAACCTGGGGTAAATGTTAAACGTGTGGTGAACATTCAAGATAACCTCATGATGAACTTATCTTCTAAATCACTACGTATTGAAGCACCAATTCCAGGAAAACCTTATGTAGGACTTGAAGTACCAAACGTTAAACCGGAAATCGTTGCATTTGGTAACGTCGTTGACACCAAAGAGTTCTTAAATGATATGGAACATCCCTTAAAAATTGCATTAGGTGTTGATATCGATGGTGAAAACATCTATGTCGATATTCAATCTATGCCTCATGGACTCATTGCTGGCGCAACCAACTCAGGTAAATCTGTGTGTGTGAATACCGTACTCGTCAGTTTACTCTTAAAAAATACACCTAAGGATTTAAGACTGATCTTAATTGATCCTAAAATGGTAGAGCTTACGCCTTATAATGATTTACCACACTTAGTGACACCAGTCATCACAGATGTCAAAATGGCGGCAGCCGCACTCACATGGGCTGTGTCTGAAATGGAAAAAAGATATCAAACATTTGCGAATTCTAGAGCAAGAGATATTAAATCATATAACGATAACTTAAAGCGTGGTTTAGTGGAAGGCGAAAAAATGCCTTATATCGTGATTGTCATCGATGAGCTTGCTGATCTCATGATGGTTGCACCTCATGATGTAGAAGATTCTATTCAAAGACTAACCCAAAAAGCAAGAGCTGCCGGCATTCATTTGCTGGTTGCAACTCAAAGACCAACCACCGATGTTGTTAAAGGGACGATTAAATCTAATATTCCTGCAAGAATTGCATTTAAAGTCTCTTCATTTGTCGATTCCACAACCATCTTAGATGGCGCTGGCGCAGAAACACTTCTTGGAAAAGGCGATATGCTTTTAAAACGTGCGGATCGCACACATCGTTTACAAGGTGCTTATATCCCCGATGATGAAATCTATGCAGTCACTGATTTCATTAGAGAACAATACAAACCTAATTATATTTTTGAACACGAAGCACTTAAAGCAACCCTACGTTCTAAAGAAATCATTAATGATGATTTATTTAAAGATGTTGCCTACTTTGTCGTTCAAACAGGTAATGCATCCATTAACAGCATTCAAAAAGAATTTGAAATTGGATTTAACCGTGCTCAAAAACTGGTTGAAATGCTAGAACAATATGAAATCGTATCACCAAGTCAAGGTACCAAAGCTAGAGAAGTCTTAGTCACAATGGTCGAACTTGAAGATATTTTAAATGACATCATCTAAAACCAAAAGGACACATTATGACACTCAGTAAAGCCTATAAATCGTTAATCTTGACCGTTATGTTGATGATGACCACCATCATCCTTTATGCATTTGAAGTTTCAAAATTAGGGTTAAGATGGGGAATGATTGGCTTTGTTGTCACAACCATCCTCTCGATTTTTACAGTGATTTTATCCATCCATGAAACCAAGCATCAAAGGGATGTGAAAACCAATCATTTCATTTTGAAATATCGATTTGAAATCCTAGATTGGTTTTCATTTTTAGCTTTATCGATGATGGTTATTTTCACTATATTCATGTTTTTTGTACTCCCTTCTGATGTAAAGCATTCATCGATGATGCCAACCTTTAAAGAAGGCGATCGCATTTTAATCTATCACTTTAATTATGAACCTGAAGTTGGCGATATTGTGATTGTTAAAATTACACAAGACGCTTATCCAATTGTTCCTCTGTCCATGTTTTATGAAAGAGATGCTTTTGGTAATATTCTTCGTGTTCAAAATGAGATATTTTTTGTTAAACGAATTTATGCCAAATCAGGTGATCTTGTTGAATTTGTCAATTATAACTTTCAAACAGAGCGCTATGAAATCAGGATTAATGGTATTGTAGTTCTTGCAGCAACCGGAGAACCTTACTACGTTTATCAAAATCAAAAAGAAATTATGGAGCAATCCTTAGAACAACATATTTTAAAAGAGAATCTTTTCTTCGCATTTGGCGATAATGCCAATGGATATTTGCATTATCCAGCATCCTATGATTCAAGAAGCTTTGGTGCAATCCGAAGCGAAGACTTAGTCGGAAAGGCAATCTTTAAACTTTGGCCTTTTGGAGGTGTCTCATGATGAAGCAAATTCAGTGGTTTCCTGGCCACATGTTTAAATCTCTTAGAGAAATTAAAGAAAAAATCAAACTCATGGATATTGTCATCGTTTTGCTTGATGCAAGACTTCCTTTTTCATCAGTGAATCCTGAACTCAATAAAATCATTTCACATAAACCCACCATCATCTTGTTTAATAAAATGGATTTAGCCGATGAAAAAATACTGAACCACTTTGAATCACATTATAAAAGATTGGGATATGCGACTTTAAAAATTGATGCTCAAAGTGGTAAGAATGTGAATAAAATCCATCCCCTTGCTCAAGAAGTTTTAAAAGAAAAACTAAATCGAGAAAGAAGTAAGGGATTAAAAGAAAGACCAATTCGAACCATGATTTTAGGTATTCCTAATGTCGGGAAATCCACCTTAATCAATCAACTTTCTAAATCTTCAGCTACCAAAACTGGAAACACCCCAGGTGTTACCAAAGCCCAACAATGGATTAAACTTGGAGATAATTTTGAACTCCTTGATACACCAGGTGTCTTATGGCCAAAATTTGAAGATAAACGTGTAGGATATCATCTTGCCATTACTGGCGCGATTAAAGATAAAATCTTACCAGAAGATGATATCGTGCATTATGCACTGACCTTTCTTAAAGAAAAGTATCTTGAACGCTTAAAAGAAAGATATGGTATCCAAGGTGATGAAGATTATGTATCCATGTTAGACCATATTGGAAAATCCAGAGGATGCTTAATTAAAGGTGGAGAAATCGATTATCAAAGAGTCTACACCATTATCCTCACGGATATAAGAAATAAACAGCTTGGAGGGTTATCCTTTGATCGACTCGAAGATGTTCCTTTATGAAAAAGAACTTTATGATTTAGGATATAACTTTATAGCAGGTGTTGATGAAGCAGGCAGAGGTCCTTTAGCAGGTCCTGTGGTTGCAGCAGCGGTCATCTTAAAAAAAGATGCCAAGCTTTCCATCGTTAATGATTCAAAGCAACTGACTGAAAAAAAGAGGGATGCTGCACTAAAAGAGATTAAAGAACATGCACTTGCCATTGGCATAGGGATTGCCTCCGTTGAAGAAATTGATTTGATCAATATTTATCGAGCAACCAAAGAAGCGATGTATTCAGCGATTCATCAACTCAAAATCAAACCTGAATTTGTTTTAATTGATGCGATGCCGATGGAACTTGATATTCCTTTAAAAAGTATTATTAAAGGTGATGAGCTCGTCGCAAGTATCGCTGCAGCCTCTATTGTTGCTAAAACCACAAGAGATGCCTACATGATTGAAATGGATAAGCTATTTCCAGAATATGGCTTTAAAAATCATAAAGGCTATGGCACCAAAGAACATCTTTTAGCATTAGAGACATATGGACCCACTCCGATTCATAGGAAGTCATTTGAGCCTATAAAATCTATGCTTCATAAAAAACCATCACTTTTCTAATCCTCTTCCTCTATATATAGAAAGGGGATTTCTTTTTTACCTTTAAAAAAACCAAGTAAATATGTGATTTTTCTCATAAAATAAGGTGAAAAAAAGATATATATTCTTTAAATATATATAAAAAAATCTTTAAACTTTGTGCTTGACTTTAAAAATTATAACACTATAATTGATATGGAAATGGAGTGTTGACATGAAAAAGAAACTCATCATTGTAGAATCACCATCTAAATCAAAGACAATTGCCAGCTACGTCGGTAACGATGTGCTTGTTTTATCTTCAAAGGGGCATATTAGAGATTTGGCTACGACAGGCGTTGATGGCTTAGGTTTAGATATTAAAGACCATTTCAAACCAAAATATACAGTAATTCCAGGCAAACAAGCAACCGTGAAGGAACTCATTGAT
The DNA here is from genome assembly GCA_030603805.1 of Acholeplasmataceae bacterium. GTDB lineage: Bacteria > Bacillota_I > Bacilli_A > Acholeplasmatales > Acholeplasmataceae > Peloplasma. The sequence goes on along the minus strand of JAUVXD010000005.1, from coordinate 35,976 downwards.
AAAAGTAAAGGCAGAGATGTCTTAATTGCAACCGACCCAGATCGAGAAGGTGAAGCGATTGGTTGGCATCTTGCAGAAGTTTTAGGATTAAGTTCAACGGAATCAAATCGTATCGTTTTTAGAGAAATCACGAAACCTGCCATTTTAGAAGCTTTAAATCATCCAAGACCAATCGATCAACATCTGGTTTACTCACAAGAAGCAAGACGCATCCTAGACCGTATCATTGGTTTTAAACTCTCTAAACTTTTGCAAGCTAAAATTAAATCAAAATCAGCAGGAAGGGTTCAAAGTGTTGCACTCAAACTGATTGTAGACTTAGAAAAAGAAATCGAAGCCTTCATTCCAGAAACTTACTTTGAAATTGAAGCTACCTTTCAACATTTAAAAGCAGATTACCTTATTCCTGAAAAGATGAGATTATCTCAAAGTGAAGCAGAAAAAATTGTGCTTGAATCGACAAATCCTTTTACGATCACAGATATTCAAAAAAGAGACTCCAAAAGAAATCCAAAACCTGCATTCATCACATCCACCTTACAACAAGATGCGATTTCTAATCTTTCCATGAGTGCGACACGCACCATGATGGTTGCACAAGCACTTTATGAAGGTAAAGAAATTAACGGAGAAATCACAGGTCTTATCACCTATATGAGAACAGATTCTACAAGACTTGCAGAACCTTTTATTCATGAAGCACAAGCTTATATAGAAAAGAACTTTGGGAAAGCCTATTTAGGTAAATATTTAGTATCCACCAAAGCCAATGCACAAGATGCTCACGAAGCTATTCGTCCAACATCGTTATCTAGAACGCCGGAATCTTTAGAACCATATCTTTCAAAAGATGAATATAGACTCTACAAACGTATCTATCAAAGAGCAGTCGCATCCCTGATGTCACCTGCCATCTTTGAAATCACGAAAGTCACACTTTCATCAGGCGGCCACATCTATCAAGTCGAAGGTTCTGTTGAAAAGTTTGAAGGTCATTTAAAGATGTTTACAGAATCTAAGAATAAAGATAAACTTCTACCTCATCTTGAAGTTGGTCAACAACTCAACGCTAAAGATGTTTTAGCAATTGAAAAAGTCACCACACCACCGACAAGATATAGTGAAGCAACCTTAATTAAAGAGTTAGAAAATCAAGGGATTGGTCGTCCTTCAACCTACGCACAAATTATTCAGACTTTAAAATCAAGAGATTATGTGGAACTCGAAGAAAAACGGTTTAAGCCTACCAAGCAAGGCAGATTAACCTCAGAACAACTTGATATATTCTTTGATAAAATCATTAACGTGGAATATACTTCGAAAATGGAAACCGTCTTAGATGAGATTGCTGATGGCAAACAAAAAGGATCTCACCTTATTTCGAGATTTTACAATAGTTTTATACCGATGGTTGAAGTCGCAGAAAAGGAAATGAAGAAAATCGGACCTAAACAAACCGGTGAAATGTGTCCAGTTTGTGGCAAACCACTCGTGATTAGAAAGTCAAAATATGGTGAATTTACAGCATGTAGTGGCTTTCCATCGTGTAAATATGTGAAAAAAGACTAAAAAATACCATTTCTAGTCCCTCATTGTAAAAACGCTTTACAAAACTATTAAAAGGTGTTAAGATAATCATGCATCCGCAAAGAAGGATGCTACTTATCCCCTATAAACGTGTACGAAAGTACACAAAATCCCCTTAATGAGTCCCCCGGTTCTTTGATCGGGGGACTACATTTTAATAGAAAAAAATCAAAGATATGATATAATAATGATGAATCATTTGATAAGGAAGGTAACTATGAAAACATTTAAAGGCAAACCCATCACATTACTTGGGGAAACCAAGAAGGTTGGGGATCTCGCACCAGATTTTAAGGCACTTTCGGTTAAAAATGAAACCAAACATTTATCCGACTACAAATCCCGTTATATCATCTTAAATGTTGTACCCTCATTAGACACAACTGTTTGTGATATGCAGGCAAGAACAGTCAATCAAGAGCTCTCTGAAAGAACAGATGTTTTAGTGATAACAATTAGTAATGACCTCCCTTTTGCTCAAGCCAGATGGTGTGGTAATTCAGGACTTTCTAATGTCATTACCTTAAGTGATTATCTCGATTTAGACTTTGGCAATAAATATGGAACCAACATTAAAGAACTTAGACTTCAGGCACGTAGTGTCTTTGTGCTCGATGAGCAAAGAAAAATCATTTATCTTGAATATGTCGATGAAATGAGTCAACACTTAAACTTCGATGAACTCATCACATTTGTCAGAAAATTACCGAAAGAATAACTTTCGGTTTTCTTTTGTCTTGTGGTATAATAATCAAGAAATTGGAGTGACATCACATGGGACTATTTCAAAAACTTTTTGGTAAAAAACCTAAAAACGAGCGCTATCAGCTCGGACTTCATAAAACTAAAGAAAACCTAGGAAACCTTAAAGCCATTTTAGCGAAGTCAAGTAAAATTGATGATGAGCTTTTTGATGCTTTGGAAGACTTATTTATTCAAGCAGATATAGGGATAGACACCGTTATTTATTTTATAGATGAACTTAAAAAAGAAGTGCTGAATAAGAAAATAGAAGAACCTAAAGAATTGGCAGAAATCATTGTTGATAAGATGTTTGAGATTTACTTAAAAGGTGAACTTGTTCAAACAGACTTAAATTATGATGAAGGAGAAACCAATGTTTATCTTTTTGTAGGTGTTAATGGGGTTGGCAAAACAACAACCATTGGTAAACTTGCTAAGCAACTTAAAGATGAAGGTAAAAAGGTCATGATGGTTGCTGGAGATACATTTAGAGCAGGTGCGATTGATCAACTCATTGAATGGGGCAAAAGAAGTCAAACCTTTGTCTATGCTAAGCCTGCAGGATCAGATCCCTCATCGGTCATTTATGATGCTTTAGAGATTGCTAGAAAAGAAAAATATGACGTCGTTTTATGTGATACTGCAGGCAGACTTCAAACCAAGACAAATCTTATGGCAGAACTATCAAAAATGAAACGTGTTATCCAAAAGACCTTACCCAATGCCCCACAAGAAACACTTTTAGTGATTGATGCAACTACTGGACAAAATGGCATGAGACAAGCAGAAGTATTTAAGGATGCTACCGATGTCTCAGGCATTGTATTAACCAAACTCGATGGCACAGCTAAAGGTGGTATCGTTTTAGCAATTAGACATCTTTATCATCTACCCATCAAGTATGTCGGTCTTGGTGAAAAGATTGATGATCTTGTCTTATTTGATATCGAGCAATATATTTACGGATTATTTAGAGATTTTTTCTAAGAGGTTATCATGGAAGCACTCGATAAGAAAGAACAATTGAATCAGCTCTTTGATTTATATAAAGCACTCTTAACCGAAAAGCAAGTTCTTTACTTTGAGCATTATTACCACGAAGACTATTCCTTGCAGGAAATTTCAGAACTATATTTGGTTTCAAGAAATGCTGTGTTTGATACCTTAAAAAAAGTAGAAGAACATCTTTATGATTATGAACAAAAACTTAAATTATTGAAACTTCAAGAATTAAGAAAAAAAATAATCGACGAAGCCATCCTTAAAAACGATGTCTCGTTATTAGAAGCACTTAGAAAGTTGGATGAATAATGGCAGAAAACAGCTTAAGCTCACGCTTACAAATGGCGATGCGTCGCCTGACTGGACGTGGCTTTCTTACCGAAAATGATATTGATGAGATGATGCGTGAAGTGCGTCTTTCTTTGCTTGAAGCAGACGTTAATTTCAAAGTTGTCAAATCCTTTATCGCAAACATAAAAGAACAAGCCGTTGGCGAAAAAATACTTAAAGGACTCAATCCCGGACAACAAGTTGTCAAAATCGTACATGATGAACTGAAGCGTGTCATGGGTGAAGATGCAGAAGGTATTCGTTATAATATCAATGGATTAACCACCATTATGACCATTGGTCTTCAAGGGTCTGGTAAGACAACTGCGATTGGAAAATTAGGCGTTTTTATCCGTAAACAAGAAAAGAAAGAAGTCTTGTTTATTGCTGCTGACGTTTACCGTCCTGCAGCGATTGAACAGCTTAAAACCATTGGTAAACAAGTGGGTATTGAAGTCTTCGAAAAGGGCTTAATAGACGCAAGACAAATCGTTAAAGATGGTTTGAAATATGCGAAGGAAAAAGGCTTCGATGTGGTCATTATTGATACTGCAGGCAGACTGCATATTGATGAAAAAATGATGCAAGAATTAATCGATGTTAAAGAGATTGCAAAGCCGAATGAAATCTTACTCACAGTTGATGCGATGACTGGTCAAGATGCAGCAAACATCTGTAAATCATTTCATGAACAACTCATCGCAACCGGTGCAATATTAACCAAACTCGATGGCGATACCCGTGGCGGTGCTGCATTATCCATTAAAGAAGTTTCTGGTATTCCCATTAAGTTTGCATCAAGTGGCGAAAAGATGGATGCCTTTGAAGTCTTTCACCCAGAGCGCATGGCATCACGTATCTTAGGGATGGGAGATGTTCTAACGCTCATTGAAAAAGCAACCGAATCCATTGATGAAGATGAAGCGAAAAACATGATGGAAAAACTCATGTCCGATACGTTTAATTATAACGATCTTATGAAACAGTTCAAGATGATCAAACGGATGGGTTCCATCTCAAAAATACTCGGATTTATTCCTGGTATGAGTCAAATGAAAAATGCAGCATCACAAGTCGATGACAAGCAATTTGAACAAATGAGTGTCATCATCCATAGTATGACTGAAGCTGAAAGAAAAGATCCGACTTTAGTCGATCAAAGCAGTCGCAGAAGAGAAAGAATTGCTAGAGGATCAGGCGTGACGGTGGCTGAAGTCAACCGTCTAAGAACTGCACTTGACACACAAAAAAAGATGATGAAAAAGATGATGCATATGGATGAAAGAGAGCTAGAAAGCTTATCTAAAAATCCTTCCAAGATGATGCCAGCACCTCAAAATAAAAAAGGAAAAGGTAAAGGAAAGGGTCAATTTAAGTATCGCTGACCCCTTTTTTTTCACCCTTTTTTCCCCAAAAGATGTGGAAAAGTAATGTCTGTATCTATGATACAATGAAGGAAAAGGAGACACATTATGAAAAAAATCGTACTCATCGATGGCAACTCCATTATGTTTAGAGCCTACTATGCAACCGCATATCCAGGGGCAAAATTGATGCAATCCAAGTCAGGCGTCTTCACGAATGCGCTTTTTGCATTTGTTGGGATGTTTGAAAAAATCATCACCGATGATATCAGTGATGCACTGGTTGCATTTGATACTAAAGAACCAACCAAAAGACATTTAGCTTATGAAGGCTATAAAGCTGGCCGTGTTAAAATGCCAGAAGAACTGATCGAACAAATACCACTGGTTTATCAATATATCGATTTAAAAGGTGTAAAACTTTATAGCAAACCAGGCTATGAAGCAGATGATATTATTGGCACTTTAGCAAAGGAAGCCTCTCATTTAGGCTATCAAGTGGAGGTTTTTTCATCAGATAAAGATTTACTTCAACTCGTTGATCAAAACATTACAGTCAACCTACTTAAAAAAGGGATGAAGGAAGTTGCATCCTATAATCCGAAATCTCTTTTTGATGAATATCAACTCACTCATGAGCAAATGATTGATTTAAAAGCACTGATGGGAGATCCTTCAGATAATATTCCAGGCATTCCAGGTGTTGGTGAAAAAACAGCGATTAAACTGCTTCAAGAATATGGTTCGCTAGAAAATATGCTTGCCAACAAGGATAAAATCCCAGGAAAACTTGGGGAAAATATTAGAACACATGAAGCACTGGCCATCATGAGTAAAGAACTTGTCACCATTGATCTTTATGCAGAAATCGATTATCATCCAGGTAGTCTTTCTGTTGAGCCTACAAAAACGCAAGAACTCATGTCATTTTTCCAGAACTTAGATCTTCATGTGTTTGTCAAAAAAATGGAAGCACCCAGTGATATTAAATCCGAATGGCATTACCAAAACATTGGTGATGAACATGAGCTTGGGAAAATCTTAAAACCAGATTTAGCCATTCATTTTGAGTTTTCCGATTATAACTATCATAAAGCTAATCTTTGGGGTGTTGGCATTTCAGATGGCAAAAATCATTATTACTTGTCCCCAGAATTTGCCCTTTCATCGATTAATTTTCAAATGTATTTATCCGATGAAAGTATTTCTAAATTTGTCTATGATTATAAGGCGATTAAAGTCTTTCTTTTATGGCAAAAATTAGAGATTAAACAAGTGACTTTCGATTTGCTACTTGCAGCATACTTAATTAAGTCTCAATTAGGCAAAGAAGAATTTAAGCGTATCGTCTCTGATTTTAATTATGAAGATATTTTATATGATGAAGTGGTTTATGGCAAAGGTGCTAAAAAAGCTCTTCCAGAAGATGCCATTTATCAAAGACATATTGCCTCTAAAGCAAAAGCCATATTTGAACTCAGAGATCCACTTTTAAAACAACTAAAAGAACAAGAGCAAATAAAACTTTTAGAAGACTTAGAAATTCCTTTATCAGAAGTTTTAGCAGAAATGGAGTTTAATGGGCTTTATGTCGATCAAACTGAACTCAATACACAAGCAAAAGATTTAGATAAACGCATTAAAGAAACCGAAGCCAAAGTGATTGAACTTGCAGGTAGACCGTTTAATTTAGGTTCTCCTAAACAACTTGGAGAAATCCTTTTTGAAGATTTAAAACTCCCCTATGGCAAAAAAACGAAGACAGGCTATTCAACAGATGTAGAAGTCTTAACAAAACTTCAAAAAGAACATCCCATCATTGATGAAATCATGATTTATCGCCAGCTCACGAAACTTTATTCAACCTATATTGAAGGGGTTAGACAAAACCTTTTTGAAGATGGAAAAGTCCATACCATCTATATGCAAGCCTTAACGACTACAGGAAGACTATCTTCATTAGATCCTAATCTTCAAAATATTCCGATTCGAACTGAAGAAGGTAGAAAAATCAGAAAATTTTTCGTCCCACAAAAAGGGCATGTCCTATTAGGTGCAGATTATTCGCAAATTGAACTTCGAGTCCTTGCAGATATGGCCAATGTCAAATCCTTAATTGAAGCCTTCAATTTGAAACAAGATATTCACACCAAAACCGCACAAGATGTCTTTCATGTGACAGAAGTTTCTTCTGAACAAAGACGCGCAGCAAAAGCAGTAAACTTTGGTATCATTTACGGTATTGGTGCATGGTCATTATCTGAAGATATTCATGTCACCCCTAAAGAAGCTCAAGCATTTATTGATCAATATTTATCGATTTATCCTGAAATCAAGGATTACATGGAAAATATTGTCAAATTTGCCAAAGAACATACGTATGTTGAAACCTTAATGAAACGTCGAAGATATATTCCAGAACTCACTTCCCCTGTATTCACAATGCGCGCATTTGGTGAAAGAACAGCACTCAATGCCCCCATTCAAGGTAGTGCAGCAGATATTTTAAAGAAAGCAATGGTTGATTTATATCGCTATTTAAAGAAACATAAGAAAAAATCAAAAATTTTACTCCAGGTTCATGACGAACTTATCTTAGAAGTCCCAGAATCTGAAATTATAGAAATGAAAGAAGTTGTACCAAAAATGATGAAAGATGCAATAAAACTTAAGGTTGAACTTGAGACATCTTGTGACATTGGTAACAATTGGTACGAACTTAAATAGAGGTTTTTATGCCAGAACTTCCAGAAGTTGAAACGGTAAGACGCACATTAGAACTCGCCATTATAGGTGAAACCATTGATCATGTGGTTGCGATCTATCCTAAGCTCATTACAACACCACTTGATGATTTTTTAACACAAATCAAAAATCAAACCATCTTAAAGCTTGATCGCATGGGTAAATATTTAATCTTTTTAACCAATGACTATGCTTTAATCATTCACTTGAGGATGGAAGGGAAATTCTTTATAAAAACAGATGAACCTATTTTAAAGCATGAGCATGTCATCTTTAAATTTAAAAGTGGAAAAGAACTGAGATATCACGATGTCAGAAAGTTTGGAACCATCACCTTACTATCAAAAGATTCTTATCTTGAGTCTTATCCTTTAAATAAACTGGCTTTAGAACCTAAAGATCTTAAACCAGATGTCTTATTTAATAAACTCAAAAGTAAATCCATCGAGATTAAAGCGGCACTTTTAGATCAGCACATCATCTCTGGTCTTGGAAATATTTATGTGGATGAAACACTATTTCGATCTCATATACACCCAACAAGACCTGCATCATCATTGACTTTTGAAGATGTAGAAACGATATTAAAATCTGCGATTTACGTATTAGAAAAAGCAACCTCACTTGGCGGTACAACCATTCGAAGTTATACCTCAAGCTTAGGCGTACATGGACGCTTTCAAAACGAACTGATGGTTCACATGAAACAAGGTGAACCTTGCCCAATATGTCAAACTCCAATTATTAAAATGAAGGTTAAAGGACGTGGAACCTATGTCTGCCCCAATTGTCAAGACTAAATCCATGATCATCGGACTAACAGGCGGTATCGCTTCTGGTAAGTCCACAGCTGCCGATTTTTTGAGATCTCTAGATATTCCAGTCATTGACTCAGATCAAATTGTCTCAAAATTATGGACAGAAAATATGGACATGAACCGACAAGTCGTGTCCCATTTTGGCTTTACCGTTAAGACTAAAGAAGACAGAAGAAAACTAGCAAAGATTATTTTCGACAATCCACTTGAGCGTGAAGCACTCAATCATATCGTGCACCCCTTTGTTTTTGAGGAAATCGAAAAAATTAAACAAACACTAAAAAATGAACCCATCTTGATCATTGATATGCCTTTACTCTATGAGGTTGGGTATCAAACCAAGGTCGATTATGTCTTGGTTGTCCATGTGGACCAAAAGACTCAAATCGATAGACTCATCCTAAGAGACCACTTATCCTATGATGAAGCATTCATGAGAGTTCAAAGTCAAAGCTCACTCGATGAAAAAGCAAAAAAAGCTGATGTTGTCTTGGGCAATCAAGGGACAAAAGACGCGCTTTATGCCCAAATCCTTCAATTTTTAAGAGGTATCGGATATGAAAAATAGTAGTCAATTTCAACTTCATAGCCAATCAGATTTATCTGCTGCTGATTTTAAAGTGCTCGCACTTTTATATCAGCCTTTAATGGGTCTTGAAGGTCAAGCTTTATATAACACCTTTTATCAATTGATTAATAAGACCAATCGAATGACCTACACGCATCAAGAACTTTTTGACTTACTCAATTTAAAACAAATCGACTTCTTACGCATTAGAAATAAACTTGAAGCACTCAACTTACTCACTGTTTTTCAAAAAGAAGACATGTATCTTTATTTTATGAAAGCACCACTCACAGCCAAACAGTTTTTAGTCGATACTGTTTTTGGGTCTTATCTTCAATCAGAGATTGGAGAAAAAAATATGACGATGCTCACAAGCCTCTTTAAAATGGATATTCCTGAGACTGAAGGTTATGATAATATTACCAAATCGTTTGACCATCTTTATGAGTTTAAATCGTTAAACCTTTTAAATGTGGAACATCCCCTTCAAGGTAGAACACAAAATGGTGGTTCAAACATCACTTATAAGTTTAATTATGAAGGGTTTGTTGAAAGACTACCTGAACGACTCAAAACGTCTCAGGTCTTAACTGAAAAGTTTAAAGAACAAATCAATAAGATTGCATTTGTCTATCAGTTTGATGTCTCAGATATGGTTGCCATCTATGAAGCAGCTGCTAAATCTAGAACTCAACTCATCAACTTCCCACAACTCAACTTAAAAGCTAAACAACACTATGAAACCAAACATAAAATTCTAACGATTAAGTCTAAAGATATTCCTAAACCAACCTTGATGGACCAAATTACCCCACAAGTGATTATCCAAAAATATGCAAAAACAGATCAACAAGGTTTAGCTTTATCGACAGCATCCTTATTACTTGAAAGAAACAGTGTTGAACCAGGTATTATTAATGTAATCTTAATGCTCATCTTAAAGCATAAAAATGGTATTCTACCTAATATAAACTATTTAGAAAAGGTTTTGCATGATTGGCTTAATAAAGGTGTTTTAACGACAGAAGATGCGATTAACTTTGCATCAAGTATTGAAACAGAATATGAAAATAGACAAAAAGCAAGACCAGAGAAAATGAAGGTCAAAGAACCTGATTGGATGGATGACTACATGGCTGAACTCGCCAAAATGGAGGGATAACATGACACTTGAAGACATGAGAAAAGTGATTCAAAAAGACCCAGAAACCATGAATTTAAATATTTTAGACGTAGACATTTACAAAGTCTATCAGTATCTCTTAGACCGGGATGCCCATTTTACTAAGGATGGCTATCAACCTGTTCTTCGTACAGATCCTTATATTGAAATTGTTTATCGTCCAACCAAAGAAAAAGCATTAGAAATTAAAAGGCAGAAAATCAAACAGCATTTAAAATTTTATGATTCTGAAGTCTATATTCAAGATGCAACTTTAGAAGAATTTGAAGTCTTTAATGAAGAAAGAAAAAAGGCATTTGATCTTGCCTCTGAGTTTATTCAAAACTATAAGAAGGACCGATATCACAAAGGTCTTTATATTTACGGCAAATATGCAACAGGTAAGAGTTATTTGATTTCAGCTATCGCTCAAGCACTTGCTGAAAAAAATATTACTGTCCTCTTTGTTTATATGCCTGACTTAGTGAGATCGATTAAACAAGGCATGAATGAAGGTAATTTAGAAGAAAGAATTAATTCACTAAAACAAGCCGATGTCTTGATGCTTGATGATATGGGTGGAGAAAATATGTCTCCGTGGTTTAGAGATGAAGTCTTAGTGCCTATTATGCAATATAGACTTTCTGCAAAACTGCCTGTTTTCATGACTTCTAATTTTGAGTTTGTTTCGCTAGTCGATGCACTGACCGTCAATAAAGATGAGATGAACCGTGTTAAAGCAGCACGCTTGATTCAGCGACTTAAGGATTTAATGACTTATGTGAAATTGACTGAACAACAGTTTAAAGGCTAAATTTAGTTGAAATCACAGATTAAAGTGTTATAATAAGTACGAAAGCTATGAAGAGGCCATGATATCATCAAACCTAGCGATGCAGGACGGTGAAAGCTGCAAACGATTGATATTACTCCCTTGGAGCTGACTAAAAAAACTAGTCCGGGTCATGCCGTTATCCATATGATGAGTGCTAGCAATGCTAGAACTAAGGTGGTACCACGATTTGTCGTCCTTAGAATTTATTTCTTGGGACTTTTTATATTTTAAAAGGAGTGATCAACATGATCAAAATTCAATTTCCAGATGGCAACATCAAAGCATTTCAAAAAGGTGTTAGTCCTTATGAGATTGCAGAAAGTATTTCCCCAAGCTTAGCTAAAAAGTCGATTGCTGCCGTGTTTAACAAGGCATATATCGAAGTTAACCGTCCATTAATGGAAGACGGTCTTTTAGAACTGCTGACAGAAAAAGATCCAAGAATCTTAGATGTTATCAACCACTCAACAGCGCACCTCATGGCACAAGCGATTACTAGACTTTATCCGGGATCTCATTTTGGTGTTGGTCCAGCGATTGAAGAAGGCTTTTATTACGATGTCGATTTTGGCGATCATAAAGTCAATGATGAGGATTTGCCAAAAATCGAAAAAGAAATGCTTAAGCTTTCAGATGCTGATTTTAAGATTGTTAGAAGAGAAGTCACCTATGAAGAAGCTAAGCAGATTTTTGTTGAAGATCCTTATAAATTAGAACTCATTGAAGAGTTTAAAGATGATGTTTTAACGGTCTATACTCAAGGGGATTTCACCGATCTTTGTCGTGGTGGTCATGTCCCATCAACCAAGCTGATTAGAAACTTTAAACTTTTAAGTTTAGCTGGTGCTTATTGGAGAGGCAACTCCAATAATAAGATGCTCCTTCGTGTGTATGGCACATCCTTTCTAACCAAGAAAGACTTAGATGCACATCTAGCCCTCCTTGAAGAAAGAAAACAAAGAGATCACCGTAAAATTGGTAAAGAACTAGATTTATTTATGCTCACCAAAGAAGCGGGTCCAGGACTACCTTTTTGGTTACATAAAGGTGCAACCATCCGTCGTACCATTGAACGCTACATCACTGATGTTGAACTATCTTTAGGCTACATGCATGTTTATACCCCAATTATGGCAAACGTTGATTTATATCGCACTTCAGGACACTGGGATCATTACCAAGACTCCATGTTTCCACCGATGGACATGGGAGATGGTGAAATGCTTGTGCTTCGACCAATGAACTGTCCACACCATATGTTAATCTATAAAAATGATGTGCATAGTTATCGTGAACTCCCTTTAAGAATTGCTGAACTTGGCATGATGCATCGCTATGAAAAGAGTGGTGCACTCTCAGGCTTGCAGCGTGTCCGTGAAATGACTTTAAATGATGCGCATATCTTTGTACGTCCAGACCAAATTAAAGATGAGTTCAAGAGAACCACTGAACTTTTACTTGCTGTCTATAAAGATTTTAATATCACTGATTATCAATTTAGATTATCATACCGCGATCCAGAAGATACTGAAAAATACTTCCCTGATGATGAGATGTGGATGAAAGCTGAAAAAATGCTTAAAGAAGCCATGGATGAAATGGGATTTGATTATTATGAAGCGATTGGCGAAGCAGCTTTCTATGGGCCTAAACTTGATGTTCAAGTGAAGACCGCTTTAGGAAATGCAGAAACCTTATCTACCATTCAACTTGATTTCCTACTCCCACAACGCTTTGATTTAACTTATGTTGGAGAAGATGGTAAAAATATTTATCGTCCGGTAGTCATTCACCGTGGCATTGTATCAACCATGGAACGCTTTGTTGCATACCTCACTGAAGAATATAAAGGCGCATTCCCATTCTGGCTTGCACCTGTCCAAGTGAAGGTTCTTCCTGTAAACGTCTTACATCATCACAAGTACGTCATGGATATTCACGAAGCACTTAAAGCTAAAGGTGTTCGTGTTGAAAGTGACTTAAGAGAAGAAAAACTTGGATATAAAATTCGTGAAGTTCAAACTCAAAAGATTCCGTATTCACTGGTCTTAGGAGATAAGGAAGCAGCAGAAGGATTAGTGACTTATCGAAAATATGGTTCACAAGATCAAATAACCATTAGTTTTGATGATTTTGTCTCCATGATTACTAAGGAAATGAAGAAATAACAAAAAATAATATTGTATAATTATGAGTAATGTGCTATAATGATTGTGAAATGAGGTGGGGACATGAATTTTTCGCTAATTATTCCTATTGGAATTGTCGCAATCATTATCATCATTGCTCTTTTTTCTTTTGGGCATTCTGATGATTCAAAAAAGCACAAAGACGATTGGAAAGATCACTTAAAAAAATAACTCAAAACAAAGATTTGGAAGGAAGAAATTCATATGCTTGAAGTCAAAAATGCACGTATGCTCTATGGTCAATTGGTTGCTGTTGATAGACTGAGTTTTACCATCAAACCAGGTGACATCTTTGGTTTACTTGGCACAAATGGTGCAGGTAAAACCACAACATTTAGAATGATTATGGGACTCTTAGAACCCACTGAAGGGGAAGTCCTCTATAATGGGGAAAAAGTAGGTTACCATAATGTCAATGAAATTGGTTATATGATTGAAGAAAGATCATTACTCACTAAGATTACAGTGAAAGAACTGATGCTTTATTTTGGACAACTCAAAGACATGGATCCAAAAACAATTGAAGAAAGACTTGATTATTGGTTGGAACGGTTTGATATTCCTGATTATAAAAATAGAAAAATCAAAGAATTATCCAAAGGTAACCAACAAAAAATTCAATTTATATCGGCCATCATCAACAATCCAAAACTCCTCGTTTTAGATGAGCCATTTTCTGGATTGGACCCAATTAACACCGAACTTTTTGTTGAAGTCATTCGTGATTTTCAAAAGAAAGGTTCTATGGTTGTTTTCTCATCACATCAACTTGATCACGTAGAATCATTTTGTGAAGAACTGATTGTTTTAGAAAAAGGGAAAGCGATTATTGAAGGTAGAATTGATCAAGTTAAAAAGGATTTTAAGAAGCAAAACATCAAAATTATCGGCGATGTCGATATCGAAAAATTAAAAACGATTCCAGGTGTTTATCAAGTCATCGAACACGCACATGAAATAGAAGTTAAGATCGAAAATGAAACTATTTCCGAACTTGTCTTTGATTACATCAAGACATGTAAACACATCACGAAATATGACGTTGAACAAGCCTCTTTATCCGAAATATTTATTGCAAAGGTAGGCAAAAAAGATGAAGAAGTTTAAGTTTTTAGTGAAGTATGGTTTAGGAAAAAGAGTGGGAAGAAAAGCGTTTTTTATCGCAAATGCTGTCATCTTACTACTCACTGTGATTGTGATTAATATTCCAGCCATTATGAGTCTTTTTGGAAAAGATGAGCCACAAATAGAAAATATCACCATTGTTATTTTTAATGAAACAGTAGAACCTAACCTAACAGAAGATTTATCGAGATCGTTTAATGCACCTTTTCAAGGTACTGATTTCTATTTATTTAGTGAAATTGATGCACTTGATGTCGATCAATTTTGGGCTGATGGCGAACAAAATGTCTTAATTCATTTTTCAGGAAATATTGCAGCACCTACTGTTACGATTTATAGCAAGTTTCCTCATATGAATGCTGGGTTCATGAATATTATTGAACTTCAGATTATTAATTATCAAATCGGCAATTATGAAAGACCTAATTTTAGTACAGTGCTGGCACCAGATTATGAAGATCCAGATCAAGGGATGATGCTTGGTTCCATAGCAAGTATGCTAGTGCTTCCAATGTTTATCTTAATCACCATGGCAACTCAGTTTGTTGGTGTCGATATCATTGAAGAAAAATCAACTAAAGCCATTGAAACCATTATTGCAAGCGTTCCTGCTAAAATTCATTTCTTAAGTAAGATTACCTCAAGTATTATATTTGTTGCGATACAAGGATTGCTCGTCATCGGATATGGTGCGATAGGTGTGTTAGTCAGTAGACTCTTTGATGCCTCAGCAGCAGTTAATTTACCCGATGGCAATTTATCCCTTTTATCCTATTTAGCAGAACTCATGCCTAACTGGCCATCGGTACTTCTATTTTCATTAATGTTTATGATTGTAGGTACGCTCTTTTATTTAGTGATTGCTGCACTTTTCGCATCTATGGCAGTTACACAAGAAGATTATCAACAGTTTCAATCTCCACTTATGCTGATGATGCTTGCAGGATTTTATATGGGGATTTTCGCACCTATGGCAGGTGGCGATGGATTTCTAAAGGTGATGGCATTTGTTCCATTTTTTACACCCATTGTTGCCCCTATTGCTGTAGCAAGTGGATTGCTTTCCATCTTTGAAACGATTATCGCACTCATTGTGATGATGATTTTCTTAGTTCTAGCACTTTATGTGGTTGCGCCAGTTTACCGTGTTTCCATTCTTTCATATGATCAAACAAAGTTTATGAAGCGTATTAAAGACAACTTTAAAAAAGCTTTTCACTTAAAGAAAAACGGAAAATAAAAAAATGATGGGTTCTCGGCTGAGAACCCATTTTTCATCATCTTAATATGGTTTTTTTGAAAACTTTGATTTTTTTATTTTTGAAGATAAAAAATTTCTAATTTCAACTGTTGTGCCAGATTCAAATCCTTTTTTATCAATCACATAAGCCATATTGGGATTTGGAAATAAATAGAAGTTGAACAAATCTTCAGAACCCCAGTATATGAATTCATATTTGATCTTACCAATCGTAGAATCTTCTGATAAATCTTCAATCTGAATCAAATCATCTTCAAACGTAAATCTCATGGTAGGTTCTCTTTGCACAGAGGGATTTCGTTTCCAGTCGAACTTCATTTTAAGTTTAGATAAAAGGTAAAATTCGATTGGAATAATAAACATGAGCAATATTGGCACAAAAATAAACATCAAACGATCGCTAATGATTCCATAAAGAAGAACTACTAAGAAAATTGCTTCTAAAACAATTATAATGGGTATCATACGTTTCTTAAAACTAAAGGATACCAGTTGTCTTTGTCTATGTTTTGAATAAGTAGTTTGATTGATATACATGATGCTCCCCCTAGATATTGATGATGATCTTAAAAATAATGAAACAAAGAACCTATGTGTAGGCTCTTAGATTAAATGATTTTCTAGCATGTAAGCTTCAATTTGACTCATGACATCCTGATTTTCAGATTCCACTTTGATTCGAAAGCTTGCGCCTTTAGATAAACCCATGCTCATCACGGCCATAATTGATTTTGCGTCAGCAGCAAAATCTTTATGTATGATATAGACATTAGAAGGCAGCGTAGACATGAAGCGAACAAAATTAGTAGCTGGTCTTGCGTGTAAGCCATTATCTGCTTTTAAGATAAACGTTTTTTCCATAAGGGCTCCTTATTGTTGAATCTTTTGTTTAAGCAAATGAATCACTTGCTCTTCACTTTCTAATTCTAACACATTTGAGGCTAATTGTTTTAAATCCTCATAGTTTAATTTCAAAAAAACAGCACGCATTTTTAAAATAGAAGCAGGTGTCATCGATAATTCATGAATGCCTAAACCAATTAAAAGCGGTCCAGCAAGTAAATCTGATGCCATCTCACCACAAACACCTGCCCAGATTTGATGTCTTTTTGCAGCATCTGCAACCATTTTAATCAGTTTTAAAAGGGCAGGATTAAAAGGTTGATATAAGTATTCTAAAGATTCCTTCATTCGGTCTGCGGCAAAAGTGTATTGAATTAAATCGTTTGTCCCTATTGAGAAGAAGTCAACCACGGATGCTATGCTATCTGCTGATAGAGCAGCAGAAGGAATTTCAACCATAATACCGAGTTCGTAAGGTTTTACGATGATCCCTGACTTTTCAAGTTCTTGTTGAACTTCAATCACGATTTTTTTCGCTTTTAAGAATTCCTCTTTAGTTGCAATCATCGGAAACATAATCTTTAGATTACCAAAGGCACTTGCCCGAAGCAATGCACGAAGTTGAGTTTTAAAAATCTCAATTTCTTGAAAACAAAGTCTAATGGCACGATTACCTAAAAAAGGATTATCCTCTTTTTCTAAATGGAGATAAGGAACATGCTTATCGCCACCAATATCCAGTGTTCGAATCACAACTGGTTTTGGTGCCATCGCCTCTAAAACCTTCTTATACTCAATGAATTGTTCCTCTTCAGAAGGCATTGCCATACGGTCTAAAAACATAAATTCGGTTCTAAATAGACCTATCCCATCGGCATCAAATTGCATCACGTGTTCTATATCTCGGGATGATACGATATTTGCAGAAAGTTCAAACTTGTGGTGATCTAATGTTGAGCTATGCTTTCCTTTATATTGCATGAATTCCATTTTTTGTTGTCTAAGGATATCGATTAATCTTAAGTAGTGTTGTTTCATATCACGATCAATCGAAAGTTTAATTTCGCCTTTAACAGCATCCATAATTATTTCTTGACCCGTGGTGACTAAAGATAAAATATCTTTGGCACCTACAATAGCAGGAATACCGAGTAAACGTGCAATAATCGCACTATGAGAAGTTTTTCCACCTTCTTCTGTAATAAATCCTAAAACAAATTTGGGATTCATTTGAGCTGCTTCTGAAGGTTTAATATCCTTTGCAACTACAATCACTTCATGGTCAATGGTTGCATAATCAACGATGGGTAAGCCCAGTGCATTTTTAATGATTCGTTGTGAAACATCGACAATATCTTTAGATCGCTCTTTCAAGTAGTCATCATCAATTTTCATAAACAGATCGACAAAATGGTCCACAACCATCTTGATTGCATAACTTAAATTACAGACCTCATCTTGAATAATCTTTTCAACGGATTGAATAAATTCAGGATCTTCAGCCATCATCATATGCGCATCAAAAATATGTGATGTTTCATCACCAAGTCTTTTCCTTGTTTCATCTTTCAGTGAGTTTAACTGTTGCTTAGACAAATGAATGGCATGCTTAAAAAGCTTAATCTCTTGGATAGGATCAAGGATAGATTTTTTACGATAATCAATTTTTATGTCGTTGATTTTAAGAATCTTACCAATCGCATAGCCTTCGGATACTAAAACGCCTTTAATCATGTGAATTCCCCTTAAGGTGAAAGGATTGAACGATGAGTTCATAGTGATGTTGATTTTTTACAGTTTTAACATATTCAAAAATACGCCCATTCTCTAAATAACTGGTATAGGTTGTTTCAATGGTGGGTTCACCCTGTTGCATGCCAAGATAACTGGAAGTTTCCAAATCAACAAGGACAGCTTTGATTTCTTGGATAGAAGAAGCCATAGCAACAGATAACTTTTTTCTTAAAGATTGATAAATAGAATGCTTTGCATCCTCGATACTTAAAACACATAAATCAAAAGGCATATAGGCATCCTCAAGAATCATTGGCATGCCATCTTTTTTCCTAAGACGCTTGATATGATAGACAAGTGCGTCTTCATTTAAATTAAGTTTATATAAGATTTCTTCAGGAGCTTTGATGATTTCAAACAGTAAAACATCTGTACTCACCATACCACCTGTAGCAGTTACTTCATCGGTAAAACCGCTCATGGTGTTATACACTTTGAAAAGTTTGTGTTCAGATACAAAGGTTCCTTTATGGTGGACTCTATAGAGTTTCCCTTGAGATACCATCATTTCAATAGCTTTACGTATCGTCATTCTAGAAATTAGAAGCGTATCTGAGAGTGTTCGTTCTGAAGGAATTAAAGTATGTGCCTTAGAGGATTCTATGAGGCTTTCAATGTAATGAATAACTTTTAAATATTTTGGTGTTTCTAGCATCGTTATAATACCTCTAAAAGCAGTTGAATGCGCTCAGATTCAGGATTACTTTTGATAACATCCACTGATTTTTTTTGAAGGAATACAACCGGGGTTGCCATAGAAACGCCATGTTTGGATAAGAAATCATAATCAAATTCGATTAAAAGATCACCTTGTTTAACCTCGTCGTGAAGTTTTTTATGTACCTTAAAACCTTCTCCTTTTAAATCCACAGTACCAAATCCAATATGTATTAAGCAGTTAACACCAGATGCATGGTGTATAGCAATCGCATGATTGGTTGGAAAAAGCAAAGAAATCTTACCATCAAAGGGTGCAAATACATGATGATCTTTAGGAAGTATGACAAAACCAGGACCGAGTAATCCTTGGCTAAATGTATCATCAGGAGCAACAGAGACGTCTAAATGTTCGCCTTGAATCGGTGCAACATAATCAATTCTCATGAAAAACCTCCGCTGGTATATACCACTTTAAATCTATTATACGATGGTTTTAGAAAATTGTATGCCAGAAAACAAGATGAAACGTTTTCTTTTATCATTTTCATTTAGGTAAACCCTGCTTTTTGGTATAATTGTCTCGAGGTGAAATCGGATGACATATGATGATTTAAGAAAACGCATTGATGAGATAATCGATCCTGGCTATAATAAACCTTTTAAAGAAGTCAACGGAATCAAGAAACTCGTCATTGGACCCAATGGGGTCGCAGAATTAGAGATTTATCTAAAAGATAAACAAAAACATGAACAAGCCATTAAAATACAAATTATCAAATTGGTTAAGATTGAACTAGGATTTCCTGGAATTAAAATTGACTTTTTTGAATCAGAGTTTGTTCCTGAAGGTGAAAAGCCTGTGAAGTATTTAGCTGTAGCATCAGGTAAAGGTGGTGTTGGTAAATCTACAGTCACTGCCAATTTAGCTGCAGCACTGATTAGACAAGGCAAAAAAGTAGGCATTATTGATGCTGACGTTTACGGGGCATCGATTCCCAATATTTTAAAAGTAGGTATTAAACCACTATCTTCAACAGAAGATGAGAAAATGATTCCTCTTGAAAAAAATGGGATTGAAGTGATATCAACAGAATTTTTCATGCCACCAGAAAAACCACTGATGTGGCGTGGGCCGATGCTTGGAAAAATGCTTGTTCATTTTTTCAGTGGTGTTAAATGGCAAAATGATATTGATATCATCTTAATTGATTTGCCACCAGGAACTGGTGATGTCGCATTAGATGTTAAAACTTATGTGCCAAAATCTAAAATTTTAGTTGTAACAACACCCCATGTGAATGCATCACATGTTGCCGTAAAAGCTGGTATTGGTGCTCAAAACATTGGTCATGAAGTGATTGGTGTTGTTGAAAATATGAGCTATTATTTAAATCCATGTAATCAAAAAAGAGAGTTTATCTTTGGTTCAGGTGGCGGAGACACCGTTGCTAAAAAGCTAGGTGTTCCTGTTTTAGGTCAAATTCCAATTGGACAGCCACAAAATGGGGATTTCCTCTTTGGTGGACAAGAAGAAGCTGGTAAGATTTATAACCAAATCGCAACCCAAGTGATTTTAGAAATGGGTATCTAAAAAAATAAGCCGATACGAAAATTCATTTCGTACCGGTTTTATGTTTTTTACTTAAGGGATAGCAAGAATCAGGTTTTCTTATTCATCTATTCAGCAATAAACTGCCATCCAATACCAAACTTGTCGAAGCAATAACCATATCCTTCACTAAAAAAAGATTTTTCAAACGCTGTAATGATTTTTCCACCTTCAGCAATCTTCAAAAAAGCCTCTTTAAGCGCATCTAAATCACTTGAAATGACTGCAACTGAAAAATTATTCCCAATAACAGGATCAAGCCCAAATCCCCTTGGCATATCTGAGATCATGACTCTAGATCCAAAAACTTCAATTTCTGCATGCATCACCAAATCTTTAATGGCTTCAGGTGTTTGATAATCGGGATCCGGAAAATCTTTGTAAGTCATGATGGTTGAAGGTGTACCTTTAAAGATGGATTGATAGAAAGAAATCGCATCCTTCGCATTTCCATCGAATGCTAAATAGCAAATTGCTGGCATCTGATTACGCTCCTTTTTCTTTTAGTATAGTTCACTTGTTTAAATATCCCAATTCAAATGCATTAAAAAGGAGCGAATCTTCGCTCCTTTATAACGTTATTTAATATCTTTAAATTTAACAATGGGTTGACGTGCAGCTTTTGCTTCATCGAGACGTCTAACAATCGTATGGTGTGGTGCTGTTTTCACCATGTCTGGTTGTTCAATCGCCTCTTTAGCAACGACACGCATAATTTTAATAAATTCATCTAAAGTATCTTTAGATTCTACTTCGGTCGGTTCAATCATCATCGATTGTGAGAAAATCAGTGGGAAATAAACAGTAGGTGCATGGAATCCGTAATCAAGAAGACGTTTTGCAATATCCAGAGTCTTCACACCGGTCGATTCATTAATCAGTCCATCAAAGACAAATTCATGCATACAATAGCCCTTAATTGGAAGTTCAAAGAGGTCTTTTAAGGAGTCTTTAATATAGTTTGCATTTAAGACGGCTAAAGGTCCAATATCACTCATGTGTTCTTTACCAAAGGTCATTAAATACACATAAGCTCTTAAATAAACAGAAGCATTGCCATAGAACTGTCCTAATGCACCAATCGAATCTTTTGAATCTTCAAAGAAGTAAAAGCCATCCTTTTCTTTGACAATAGGGTTGGGTAGGAATTCAGTCAGTCTTGCACAAACACCTACAGGACCAGAACCTGGACCACCACCACCATGAGGTGTAGAAAATGTTTTATGCAGGTTAATATGCGTTATATCAAAGCCCATATCTCCAGGTTTTGCTTTACCTAAGAGAGCATTTAAGTTTGCACCATCATAGTAAAGTAGACCACCAGCTTCATGTACAAGTCTAGAAATTTCAGTAATATCTTTTTCAAAAACACCAGCTGTATTTGGATTAGTTAACATTAATCCAGCAGTTTCATCATTTAAAACAGCTTTAAGCGCTTCTAAGTTCACTGTACCATCTGGGTTTGATTTAATTTCAACAGTATCAAAGCCACAAACGGTTGCACTTGCAGGATTGGTGCCATGTGCAGAATCAGGAACGATAATTTTATTTCTCTTAAAGTCATTGTTCTTTTCATGATAAGCCTTAATAATCATTAAGCCAGCGAGTTCACCATGTGCGCCTGCAAATGGGTTGAGTGAATATGCAGCAAGTCCTGAAATTTCTGATAACATGTTTTGTGTTTCATGGTAAATCTTTAATAAACCTTGAACTGTTTCAACAGGTTGAAGTGGATGAATATTGGCAAATCCACTTAAAGTTGCGAGCTCATCGTTAATTTTTGGATTATACTTCATCGTACAAGAACCAAGGGGATAAAAACCAGTTTCAACACCAAAGTTTTTTTGGCTGACATTGGTATAATGTCTGACGACATCAAACTCAGAAACTTCAGGTAAATCAGCTTTCGAACTTCTTAAAAGGTTTTGTGGAAGATTGATTTCAGGAAGTGCCTTTTGTTCTAAAGCATATCCTTTTCTACCTTTGGTAGAGATTTCAAAAATGAGTTTATTGTAATATTTCATTGTTGGTTCACCACCAGTTCTACAAGGTGATCTATTTCTTCTATGGTTCTTCGTTCAGTCACAGCAAAAAGCAAACGATTGTCTTTAATATGAAGAGGTCCTAAAATGCCTTTACTTAATAATATTTTCTCGAATGCTTCAACATCAAATTTAGCCTTTAATACAAACTCTTTGAAGAAAGGTTGATCATAGACAACTTCAAATTTACCCGTTTGAATGAGTTTTTGATAGAGGTAATGTGCACCTTTCATTGATTCATTTGCAACTTCAACTAAACCTTCTTTACCCATCGCAGATAGATAAACTGTCACAGCAAGTGCAAGTAGTGATTGATTTGAGCAAATATTTGAATTCGCCTTTGCACGTCGAATATGTTGTTCTCTCGCTTGAAGTGTTAAAACAAAGGCTCTCTTACCATCAACATCTGTGGTCAGTCCACAAATACGACCTGGCATTTTTCTCACATACTTATTTTTAGTCGCAAGATATCCAATATAGGCACCACCAAAAGAAAGTGGTACACCTAATGATTGAAGATCACCGCATGCGATATCTGCATCGTATTCACCAGGTGTCTTAAGTAAGCTTAAAGACTGTCCTTCAGCGTTCATGATGAAAAGACCACCAGCATCGTGAATGACACTTGCAAAACCATCATAGTTTTCAATAATACCAAAATAGTTAGGATTTTGAACAATTAAGCCCATTTTATTTGAAGCATTTGCCTTAACCCAATTTAAATCTGTTAACCCATTTTTTTCTGGTACTAAAATGACTTCTATGTTACGATATCTTGCATAAGTCTTAATCACATCAATCGTTCTAGGATTCATCGTGCTAGACACTAAAATTTGATTAAGTCCTGTTTGAGCATAAGCCATAAACATCGCTTCAGCAGTTGCTGTTGCCCCATCATACATCGAGGCATTCGATACTTCCATGCCTGTCAGTTCACAAACCATGGTTTGATATTCAAAAATGTATTGCAAAGTCCCTTGAGCAACTTCAGGTTGATACGGCGTATAAGAAGTTAAAAATTCTTGTCTAGAAATTAATGCTTTGACAATCGAAGGCGTATAGTGGTCATACGCACCAGCACCTCTAAAAATAACGAGTTCTTTATTTTGTCCAGCTAAATTTTTCATGTGTTTCGTCAGATTATCATCTGATAAAGCACTTGGAATGTTATAAGGCTTTGTTAATCTTAATTTTTTAGGGATAGAAGAAAAGAGATCATCAAGGGAACTTGCCCCTGTGACCTTCAGCATTTCTTCAATATCCTGCGCAGTATGTGGCAGATATTTGTGCATATCAGTTACTCCTCTGAAAGTGGTGTATAAGCTTCAGGTGATAATAGTTTTTCAAGTTCCGATGCATCTGCTAATTCAACCTTAAATATCCAAGATCCATATGGATCATCATTTAAGAGCTCAGGTGCATTTTCAATGTTACTATTGACTTCAATAATTTTTCCAGAAACAGGTGAATAGAGGTCAGAAGCAGCTTTCACAGACTCAACTGCGCCCACAGCATCGCCTTTTTTAACACTTTTTCCTACTTTAGGTAACTCGATAAAAACAACAGAACCTAATGCATGCTGTGCATGATCAGAAATACCAACATAAGCGGTTTGGCCATCCACTTTTACCCACTCATGACTTTCACTGTAAAGCAATCCTTGTAATACCATAATTAAATCCTCCCTATTTCTTATAGTTCTTTGTATAAAATTTTCTATTTCTAACTCTTGCCTGAACCTTATTATTTCTGATTTGAACAAGAAGTTCGGTGCCTAACTCTGCATACTTAATATCCACCAATGCACAGGCAATCGGTGTTGGATTACTCGGTAATAAATAACCCGTGGTGATTTCACCAATTTCTAAATCACTAAAAAAGACTTTATAACCAGCTCTTGGAATGTTTCTTTCCAAAAGTTCAATACCGACAACTTTTCTTAAAGGATTTTCTTTATATTTAAGCAGTGCATCTTTACCAATGAAGTTTTCTTTTTCGAATTTGACTGCAAAATTAAGTCCAGCTTCCACTGGGTTAATGGTTTCACTGATTTCATGACCATATAATGGAAGATTCGCTTCAAATCTTAAAGTATCTCTTGCTCCAAGTCCACAAGGTACAACACCCAAAGTCACTGCACGATCCCAAACCTCTGAAACATACTTAGGTTCACCATAAATTTCAAATCCATCTTCACCGGTATATCCCGTTCTAGATAAGATAACATAGCCATCCATAAAAGGTACAACCTTATAGGTCATAAACTTAAGATCTTTACCTTCAACACCCATGATTTCATGAATATGTTCTTGAACAAGTGGACCTTGAATCGCAACCTGCCCATAAGATTCAGAGACGTTTCTTAAAGAAACATCGAATCCTTGTGATTGTTTTTTAACCCACTCAAAATCTTTATCAATATTCCCTGCGTTAACCACAAGAAGCACTTGTTCTGGTTTAATCACGTAAACAAGCAAATCATCAACTACAAATCCTAATTCATCACAGAAAAGTGCATAAGTGACCTTAGATGTATCTAAGGGGATGATATTGGTAACGATATGATTGACAAACTTTAAGGCATCTTTCCCATCAACTAAAAATTCACCCATGTGTGAAACATCAAAAATGCCCATACCGGTTCTCACTGCAAGATGCTCTTCAGAAATCCCCGTATAGGACACTGGCATATGGAATCCAGCATATTCAATCATTTTTGCGTTCAACGCTAGGTGTCTGTCGTGTAAGGCTGTTTGTTTCATTTTGAATTCTCCCTAAAAGCGTTTTCTATTTTCATTATACAACATATTTTTCTAAAACAAACGATTATGTTTATTTTATAAAAATAAAAAGAAACCAGGATTTGGTTTCTTAAAGATAACTTAAAATCATATAGAAAATCATGAGAAAGAGAAAGCCTGCCATGAGTGAAATCAAATTCGCGACAAATCCATAAAGTGCTGCTTTTTTCTTTGTAAACTCTTTTAAGAAGAAGACAAACAAAGTGATCTCAATCATGAAAATGAAGAACTCTCCTACGATTAAAACAAAGATTTCTCCTAAAAATGGAAAATAGAAGTAACGCATCGCAATCACAAACCCAGTTAAGATCGTTTGAGTCACAATATTAATGTATAGCACGAGTTTAAATGATTCTTTCAAGCGATACCCAAATACATATAAAACGAGAATCTCAATTAAAATAGTGAGAACAATTCGAACGATTAAGTCAATGGACATATAGGCAATTGGCCACTCTTCAGTCACATCGCCAACACCGATTTGGGTTGTAGTTAAATCTATACCACTTAAATCCCAGGTGATTCTACTATTAAAGAGTTTGGTTGTGATGATATCTGATGTGATGTAAGACTCATCTTCAAAGATTAAGATCAGTTTAAAACGAGAAGGCGCATGATAACCATCCCGATAATGATTTTCACCTACTTGAAGCATGGGTCTTCCCCAAGGTGCTGAGATGATATTCGATATAAAGCCATCTTCATCAAAAGTCCAAATCATATCAGGTAACATGTGGTAGTGTTCTTGAATATAAGTAATGTCTTCAGGCATTTGATTACGAACTAAAATATCTAAAAAATAAGGTTGATCGACACCAATGACCTTAACATCGAGTGTCCTTTTGGGTCCGATATCTGCTTGAACAGACTGAAAAGGAATCATGAAAATCGTCAAAAGAATAATCCATAACAAGATGATTTTTTTCATTGAAAGCCCCCGAAAATCTAATTTAGGGTCAGTATATCATAAAAACATCTTAAAGTATACATCACTTGGTAGTATAATAAAGTTAAGGAGCTGATACGATGTTAGTTAATCAAATCTTACTACATGTAAAACGTAATGATATCATAGATTCAAAAGGCACCATCATCATCACTCATGGGATTGCTGAACATTCAGGACGATATGAAGAAATTACAGGTAAACTCAATCAAGCAGGATACTCAGTTGTCAGATATGATGTGAGAGGTCATGGGCAGTCACAAGGTAAACGTGGTGCATTAAAGAGTTTCCATCAATTTATTGATGATTTGCATGCATTAGTCGTTGAAGAAAAGAAGAAATTACCTAAAAAACTCTTTTTAATTGGACATAGTATGGGTGGTCTCATCGTGAATATGTATGGGGTCAAGTATCATGATGTCGATGGCATCATTTCAAGTGCGGCACCTTCCTACTACATCAAAGACGTATTACCCTTTAGAATCATTGGATACAAATGGTTAGGTTTCTTAACCAGAAAATCCAACTTTGCCAATGATCAACTCTCTAGAATTAAACAAGTAGAAGATGAGTACAAAGAAGATCCACTGAACTTAAAGAAATTTCATTTTTCTCTTGCAGGCAACATGTTTGTCAGTGGGGTCAAATACTTGAATAAAAACATTAAAAACTACGAAACACCTGTACTCATCTTACACGGAGAAAACGATAAAATTGTACCACGCTCATTTAGTCAAAGACTTTATGAAATTATTCCAGTAGAAGATAAAAAAATCATCACATATCCAAGTGCATATCATGAAATATTTAATGATCTCGACCGAGAAAAAGTATTTCAAGATGTGATTTTATGGCTCAGTGAAAGATCAACATAAGGAGAACAAGATGAAAGTTGCATGGATTGGAACAGGGGTCATGGGCAAACCCATGGCATTACATCTTGCGAAAGCAGGATATGAGGTCTCTGTCTATAATAGGACCTATGAAAAAGCAGTTCAGTTAGAACCTTTAGTTAAAGCATATCAAGATATCAAATCATGTGTGAAGGATGCTGATATTGTCTTTAGTATTGTTGGGTATCCGAAAGATGTTTTAGAAACCTATCAGAGCGTGATGAACTATGTCAAAAAAGGGACCATTCTAGTCGATATGACCACATCATCACCGTCGCTTGCTGTAAGTTTATATGAAGAGGCTAAACAAAAAGGCTTATACATGCTAGATGCACCAGTTACAGGTGGCGATTTAGGTGCAATTAATGCCACACTTTCCATCATGGTTGGTGGAGATCAAGAGATTTTTAACAAGGTGTTACCTTTGTTTGAAAAAATGGGAAAAACCATTACCTATATGGGTAAAAGAGGCTCAGGACAACACGCCAAGCTTGCCAATCAAACAACCATTGCAGGGGCCATTATGGGTCTTGCAGAAGCACTTGTCTATGCTAAAGAAAAAGAACTCAATTTAGATGCCATGCTAAAAGTCATTACTGGAGGTAGTGCCAACTCATGGCAAGCCACCAATAATGGACCTAAAATGCTGATTGAAGATTACAAACCGGGATTTTATGTCAAGCATTTCCTAAAGGATTTAAAGCTCGTCTTAGAAGAAAAACAAGACTTAAAGTTAGAAGTCGTTGAAACAGTCACCAAAGCATATCAAATACTTTCAGATCAAGGATTCTCAGAAAATGGTACACAAAGTATCATTGAGTATTATTTGAGAAAAATGAGTTAACTTGACTCATAAGGAGGGTATATGCCAATCTTATATCTCAATTTCAAGCATATTAACTGCAGCGGATGTATCACGTCGATTGAAAACTGTTTGTTTCGCTTAGGTATCGATCATTTTGAGTATGATTTATCCAATGCTATGGCAAAAATCATGTTTAGTAAAGAAGCAGTCAAACTTGATGAGATTATAGACTGCATCAAGCATCTAGGTTATGAACCTCATATTGCAGATCTATTAGAGTATGAAGAAGACTAAAAATAATAAACATAAGATTCAACCTACATAATCTTTATTGAATATTCAAATTAAAAAGCACTAGATTGTATCTGACTGAGTCAAAAGAGTCGGATACTTTTTTTATTTCAGCCTCACTAAGCTAAACTTTATGTGTAAATACATACTTTTTTTGAATCATATAACTGATGATAAATAGAAGAGAATCCACCATAAGCTTAATCCACGTCAAATTGATGAACAATGTAGAAAACACATAAACCAGTAAAATACTCGTTAAGAGTTGAGCAATATATAAGATGAAATACTTACCCATCTCATGAGACAAAATACCTTTACTTTGAAAACTAAAGACTCTATTCATTATAAAATTAAAAGAACCACTCATGACACGTGCTGAAATACTTGCAATGGCAATCACTTGAATTAATCGACCCTCAAGAATCCAAACCAAAAGTGCAAATATACCTAAATCAAGGACAGCACTCATCAAAGACACCAGTAAAAATTTAAGTGGTTTTCGGTAGATTAAAAAAGAGTCTTTGACAGGTTTAAAATGTGTGTGTTCATTATGATCAATATACAAGGTCTCAATAGGAACAAATCTCAAGGGTATTTTTTGTTTTGAAACTAGAGTCAAGAAGACCATTTCATAATCAAAGTGGTTTTCTTGAATCCCCAAGGCTTGTTGACATAGAGCAACTGGAATAGCTCTAAGACCAGTTTGTGTATCAGGACAAACGACACCAGTCGAAAGATGGAAGTAGAAAGATGAAAAAAGATTGCCGATTCTACTTTTAAAGGGAATGCCTTTTTTATGATAATCTCTGACACCAAGAATGAGTTCATCTGTTGATATCAAAGTTACATCATTAATATGTGAAACATCTTTCGCAAGATGTTGACCATCTGCATCACAGGTTATGATGTATCTTAAATGAGGATATGTTTGTTTTGCATATGAAATACCTGTTTTTATGGCCATACCCTTACCCATATTTTTCTCATGAGTAATTACTTGACAACCAAGATTTCTTACTTCATCAAAAATGTTTTTATAGACAGGACCACTGCCATCATCAATAATAACAATGTTTGATAGTCCATAAGATTTAAGTTCTCGTATCAAACGACATAAAGCATCCGTAGGCTCGTATGCGGGTATTAAAAGAATGTTCATAAAAGTGGATCCTTAGGTTTGATGCATAATAAAACAATTGAAACTAAGACGAGCAATCCACCCATAAAAAAGTAAAGATAAACAATATTCGTTTCTGAACCATAGATTTCAAATATACCAAAAAGAATATGACCTATACTTAAAGTAAACATCGCCATTTTCCAAAGATATAAACTGATAGTTCGAAAAACCATCCATCTTTCAAATAAACCAATCATCACTAAACCACCAAGTATAGGATATAACCAAACCATACGCATCACTTGAGAATAGACCTGATGACTAAAGAACTCATAAAGATTAACACAAGCCATTAGTAAAAGAGCTAAATAGCCATAGAAGGCCATTTTCTGCGTAGAATTTTTATCCGATGATGTAGACACAGTCTCCGACCTTCCTTTCCTTACCACCACTAGGTGTATTGATTACTCTGCCATCAAATACCATAGTTGATGAACCCCCACCATCAAGATTATAAGCCTCTTGACATCCAAGCATGACCATGATCGATGCTAGTTCAACAATATCTACGCCACGTGATTTTTGTGTGCGACCATCAATAACAACAAACATATATCTGTAATCCTCAACCCATCCCAAAGCTGTTCTTGGATTATCAACTTCATTTCTGATATAACCATCGTCGATGCGAGCGACATTCAAAAAGTGATTGACGAGTGGTGGACCAAAAGACCAAACTTGCCATGCGTTTAGTTCACTCAGTTGTTGTGCACTTGTATTTTGATCGATAATACTTGACATCGATCCATTTTCCCATAAAACAAATGCTTTTCTATAAGAAAGCGAGTCCCTTAAAATTTGACCATTACGAATGACGATACCTTGGTTGTAATGCTCTGCATGATCAGAATTGATCGCAAAAATTGCATCTCTCTTTTCAGCCATATGAGATACAGTTTCTAAATAGTTATGTCCACCAAATCTTTGATTCGCAAATGCAGTTAAGATAACTTTGGGATCTCTAACTACAACATCAGCAATATAAATATCGGAATCATAAAGTCTTACCTGATAGAGTGTTATTAATACATAAGGACTTTCATAGTAACCGATTTGGATGCTTTGATCGAGTAAGGGGATATGTGTATTGCCATAACTTAAATCAGGATACTCATTGATGTGCTCCAAATAAAAAGCTTCAGGGTCAGAAACAAAAGAACCACCATGTGGAATCATGAAAGTATAGAGTAAAAAAAGGATTGAAATTAAGCTTAAGAGAAGATGATAAATGATACTAATCCATTTCCAAATCATGAGGGATACCTGCCTATTTCTATTGTACTCCTCTGTAAGCTTAGATGTAATCTATATGTGTAAAAAAAAAGATAAGATGTACTTATCTCTTTGTCATTGAAAACACTTCAAAATGGTGACCATCTAAATCCCTAAATGACCTATAATACATATACTCATCTTGGTGTGCTTCACCAATTTCCATACCACCTAAATCTTTGACCAATTCAATCAAATGGTCAACCTTTTCTTTTGAACCCACATCGAAACTAAAGATAACTTCGGTATGCTTAAAACTATCAACAGCAGTGTTTTTTGCAAACACTTCAAACTTTTCAGTTCCAAGCATCATCAAATAAGCTCGTTCATTTAAGGATAGACAAAAGCCTTTGTCGTCTGAGTAATCCTCTATGATTTCAAATCCTAATTTTTCAAAAAATGATCTTGCTTTAAAGACATCAACGACACATAAATTAAAATAAGCATCCGCTTTCAAAGATTTCACGCCCCTTTAGGCCAAGATACCACTTTTATAAATGAAAGTTTAATCATTTGCATAGAAGGTTAATAAATCAAAAAATGTCAACAAAAAAGGTGCAAAATTTGCACCTATTTAATGATTAAACTCTTACCTGTCATCTCTTTTGGTTGTTCTACGCCAAGAAGATCAAGAAGTGTTGGTGCAACATCACAAAGTGCACCTGTATTCAGTTTAACATCTTTTTTCGTAATAGCAACAGGCACCAAATTGGTCGTATGTGCAGTATGTGGATTACCAGATTCATCTCTCATTTTTTCTGCATTCCCATGGTCTGCTAAAATGATAGCAACCCCACCAATTTTTTCAATCGCTTCAACGACTGCCTTCGTGCACTGATCCACCGTTTCAACAGCAATCTTGGTTGCCTCAATTGAACCCGTATGACCCACCATATCTGGATTTGCAAAATTTAAGATCATCGTGTCATATGCACCAGATAAAATCGCTTCAACAGCTTTATCTTTTACTTCAAATGCACTCATTTCAGGCTTTAAATCATAGGTGGGGACTTTAGGTGATTGAACTAAGATTCTTTTGCTGCCGCTTAACTCTTTTTCAGCACCACCATCAAAGAAGAAGGTGACATGAGGATATTTTTCAGTTTCTGCAATTCTAAGCTGTTTTAAACCAGCATTTGCAATGACTTCACCGTATAAATTATCTAAAGTTTGCAGTTCATAAGCAAGTGGACCTTTTACAGATTCATTATAATGCATCATCGAAACTAAGAAGATATTTTTTGGCACATGAGTTGCATCAAAGGATGCTTTACCAGGCGTTTCGTAGAGTCTTGTTCCTTCAGGATTGGTAAATGCAGTTGCAATTCGAATGGCGCGATCAGGTCTAAAATTGGCAAACAAAATCGCGTCATTGTCTCCAATTAATCCAGCTTGATCCACTAAGAAAGGCATGACAAATTCATCAGTAATTCCGGCTTTATAAGAAGCATCAATACCTTCTAAAGCATCAGCATAAATAGGTCCAGTACCTAAAACCATATTATCAAATGCTTTTTGAATGCGGTCCCAATTATTATCTCGATCCATTGCATAATATCTACCAGAGACACTTGCAACTTTGAGCCCATGGTCAATCATATCCTTTAAGAATCCAAGACCTGAAGTGGGTGGTGTATCTCTACCATCTAAGAAGGCATGTAAATATGGGGTGAGTCCATGTCTTACACAAAGATCATGAAGAGCTGTGATATGTGTTGGATAGCTATGCACACCGCCATCACTGATAAGTCCAAAAATATGAATTTTACTTTGATGTTTCTTCGCATGATCAATAGCCGCAATAAATGCTTCATTTTCAAAGAAAGAACCATCTTTAATCGCAACATTGATTCTGGTTAATGATTGATAAACTACACGTCCTGCACCTAAGTTTAAATGCCCGACCTCACTGTTACCCATCTGACCATCAGGAAGACCTACATATTCTCCACTTGCCTGTAAAACATTGGTCGGATACTCAGTAAACAGCTTGTCTAAAAATGGCTTATGTGCTAAAGTCACAGCATTAGAATCACTTGCTGGCGCAAGCCCATATCCATCCATAATGATGAGTCCTACAAATTTCTTGTTCATTGTTATATACTCCTTATCGTTTTGTCCATATTTATTATACTTGATATTTTGATTTCTTAAGATGACAACACAAAAAAAACGTTTTCAATTGAGGTGTATTGAAAATTATAAAAAATATGTTAAAATATATCCGTAATTAAATACTTCGGGGCAACGTGAAATTCGTGACCGGCGGTAATAGTCCGCGAGCCTTCGGGCAGACTCCTGTGTGATTCAGGGACCGACAGTAAAGTCTGGATGGGAGAAGATTTGTCATTTTTTGACGTCTTTTTGTCGCCGGAGTAATTTGGCGAATTTTTATTTAACTAAGGAGGTTAAAATCATGTCAAATTACTTACGTTTAAAAAAAATGCTTTACATTGTATCACTTGCAGCGGTATCGATTGTGCTGTCTTTGATTGAAATTGTCTGGATTGTTCCAGCATTCTCATTTCTAAAGATTGATTTTAGTGAAGTTGCCATTTTAGTCGCACTTCTTGTCTTAGGCACAAAAGAAACATTGATTGTTGTCTTAATTCGAACCATTGCTAGAAGACTTTTTAGAGGGTTTGCACCTGACGAGTTGGTTGGAGAATTGCTTGCGATGTTTGCATCATTTTCAATCATCTTAGGATATGCAATCTCTAAGAAACTTCTTGGCATTAAAGAAAGACCATTGTTTTATGAAGTTAGTGTGAATAATAATAAGATTCATTTAAAAGAGTTTATTGTCACAACAGCTTGTATCACACTTTCTTTATCTGTGATTTTATGGGCAGTGAATTTTTTCTTCGCAACACCTTTTTATTTCTCATATTTTACAGGTAATATCAAGTTTTCAGTGTTCTCATGGATTCCTAATGCGCAGTTTCCAAACTATTCGAGTTTCTTATGGTTTACTGTTGCAGGTTATTTCCCATTTAATATCACCAAAGGGATTTTAGTCTCTATCATTTTCTTAATCATCAAACCTAGACTCAAATATCTAGAACTCTAATATGATATAATACTTTTGAGGGATATTTATGAATTTATGGAAAAGACTTAAAGAACCCATACATCAAAGCGATTTAATGCCCGTCCTTAGACAGGGCATTTTTATGTCACTTTCTGGTGGGCTCTTAATCGGATCAATGCACCTTTTACTCACATTTTTATTTAATTTTTCCTTAACTTGGCTCATGTTATTGGTTCTAGCTCATTTAATAGCCAGAAGAATTAAAAGTGCATATCTTGAACATCATGTTTTATTTTCAATACTTTCTATTTTTTTCTTCGTTTTAGCTTATTACATCATGTCTCTCACATTGTATGGTGGATTATTCTACATTAATCACATTCAAGATATAAATCTTTATCTCATGTTACTCAATCCATTACAGTATTTTTCATTTTTAAATCCATTATCTGGCTATTTCTTAACCGTAGAGAATCTCTTTGAAGTTATCTTCTTTATCATTGGAACAGTTTATGCTTATCGGTATAGTAAGTAAACGTTTTTATGGACAATAATCTTTAATTATCACACAATTATGTGTATAATAGAATTAGCAAAAACAACAGGCAAAAAATCTAAATAAGGAGTGAAATTATGCCATTTATTAGCGATATTTACGCACGCGAAGTCTTAGACTCACGCGGAAATCCAACCATTGAGGTTGAAGTTTACACAGATTCAGGTGCATTTGGTCGTGCCATTGTGCCATCCGGAGCTTCAACAGGTGAACATGAAGCCGTAGAACTTAGAGACGGTGACAAAAAACGTTATTTAGGGAAAGGTGTTTTAACTGCAGTTCACAATGTGAATGAAGTGATTGCACCTGAACTTGTAGGCTTTGATGTAACTAACCAAGTTGCAATCGACAAGTTAATGATTGAACTTGATGGTACAAAAAATAAGTCAAAATTAGGCGCAAACGCGATCTTAGGTGTTTCTATGGCAGTAGCAAAAGCTGCTGCAGATTATCTTGGCGTTGAATTATACCAATATCTTGGTGGATTCAATACCAAACAATTACCAGTTCCAATGATGAATATCATCAATGGTGGTTCACATGCAGATAACAACGTAGACTTCCAAGAATTTATGATTCTTCCAGTTGGCGCTAAGACATTTAAAGAAGCCATTCGTTGGGGTACTGAAGTGTTCCACAACTTAAAAGCTGTATTAAAAGCTAAAGGTTATAACACAGCTGTTGGCGATGAAGGTGGATTTGCACCAAACCTTGGTTCAAATGAAGAAGCACTTCAAGTCATTTTAGAAGCGATTAAAAAAGCAGGCTTTGAGCCAGGCAAAGATATTTTCTTAGGCATGGACGTTGCAGCTTCTGAATTCTTTAATAAAGAAAAGAAGACTTATGTCCTTGCAGGTGAACATGGTAAAGAATTTACCTCTGAACAACTTGCTGATTTCTATGCTGAACTGATTCAAAAGTATCCAATCATTTCTATCGAAGATGGACTTGATGAAAATGACTGGTCAGGTTGGGCATATCTATCGAAGAAGCTTGGCGACAAGATTCAACTTGTTGGAGACGATTTATTTGTAACCAACACTGAAAAACTTGCAAGCGGTATTGAAAAAGGTATTGCAAACTCAATCTTAATTAAAGTAAACCAAATTGGTACACTCACAGAAACATTTGATGCTATTGAAATGGCAAAGAGAGCTGGATACACTGCCGTTGTCTCACACAGATCTGGTGAAACAGAAGATACAACTATTGCAGACATCGCAGTTGCAACCAATGCAGGTCAAATTAAGACGGGTTCTGCATCAAGAACTGATAGAATTGCTAAGTATAACCAATTACTAAGAATCGAAGATCAACTTGGTGATGCAGCACAATATCTTGGTTTAAAATCTTTCTACAACTTAAAAAAATAATTTAATTTTTAAATGAAATCAAGGGGCTGTAACGAAATAAAAAGATAAACAGCCTTAATAACAAAAAAGCCACTCTGGAAGCCAGGGTGGTTTTTTGGTATAATTGAAGTATGCAAAAACCCAATTATTTACAAGAATATTTTAACC
>JAUVXD010000011.1 GCA_030603805.1 Acholeplasmataceae bacterium | reverse complement strand
TGCTTTTTAAAATCTTCTGAATAACGATTGCCTTTTTTGCTGTTAGACATTAGTATCGCCTCCTTCCTTATATCTTATCATAAGAAGGATTCTTACTCTTTGTGTCTACTAAACTATACTAACACCACAATTAAATCAGCGATGAGTTTTACAGATGTTGTAAATGTTTTATAATATTCTTGATGTTTGATAAGTCTTTCTTCGTCAATCGCATAACCTTTGTACATATATTCTTTAAGAATTTGATTTGCCCATTTTCTAAAAATGATTCCTCGTTTTGACTTCACTCTATACCCCGTAGATATGATGACATCAAGGTTATAGACTTTTATTCTTCTTGTAACACTTCTTTTTCCTTCTAATCGAACTTCCGAGGATTCCTCGGTAGTTGAATTGATATCCAACTCATTTTCTTTAAATATATTATTAATATGGAGACTAATATTGTCAACACTAACATCAAAAAGTTCACTCATTTGTTTTTGAGTTAACCATACGGTATCTTTTTCAGAATCAACTCTGACATCTATTTCAAGATCACCATCTATAAATTCAATTATACTTCTTTCTTCAGGTTTATGCTTCACTCTTTTTTACCATATTTAACTTTCATTTCATTTAAGAAAAGTGCTCCATCAACTTTCTGATTAGATTGATTTTTGTCTTCAAGGGAATCATTAATGAGATCAAGCATTTGTCTCTTAGAAATTTCTCTCTCATAAACTTCTAAACTCATGATAACCATTGATCCGTATCCATTTTTAGTAACAAAAACAGGTTCATTGGTTTCTTCTACATACTTAGAAATAGATGCAGTATTCTTAAGTTCTCTGATTGGTATAATTTTCGGCATAATCAAGTCTCCTTTTTATGCCACAATTATACCACGCTTATGTTTCCTATTCAACTCCAACTTAATAATACATATTTTTCAATGAGTAATTTTCATCCATTCTATTCTTCGTCTGGGTATGCTTCTTTAATATTTTGTATAAAACCACAAAAATTCTCATCTTCTATGAGTTCTTCTATATTATCGAGATCATCTACATTTATAACTTCGATTCCTTCAATAGTAACAATCTTATAACCAGAAAGTGATGTGAATTTCATTACATTGCTAATAGCATCTTCTTCTGTTTCTTTCAATGAGTAGATGTTTTGAAAAAATGGGCTAACTTCATCTGTTGCATTTAATAGTATGTAAATAACAGTTATATTATTCAAATCTTTCTTACTCTTTGTGTCTACTTTATTGACTTAAAAGCAAACTGCTCTTAGGTTATTCTCGTTAACTTCTCTATATTTATAGTATTTATGTGGAATCTGACTGTAATACTCTTGATTAAATTTGGTAGAAATCTTAAATCCATGTTGAAAAATTGATTTCAAATGATTAACTAGAAATTTCTCTTTGTTTCTAATCATTAAGAATGACTCCCCTCAAACTTCATAAAAAACTAACTTCGCTATTTATTAATCAAAATTGTGAATATAGCCAAATACCACAACCGATGACAATTGCTATACCTATAAATCTCATGAGGTGTTCAAAACTCCTTCTACTTTCATCATCAATACCGTGCCTAACTGCCCAAACAATATAAACAGTTTCTTGTGGCCAAATGATATTTACTAGTCCAATTATTAAGACTATAACAAAAGTTACATAATCCCAAAACATATATTCCCCTCCAAAGTACAATTGTGTTGTTTATCTCGTATTATTTATAACAATTATATCACGAGTCGTGACTCATTAACAAAAACTACAAAACTTACACCAACATAAGTTGGTTTTTTCGGATAAATTTAAAAAATAAACATGAAAAGACTTTTTTTGGCTGTAATTATGCTTATGTTGATATAAGTTTTGATTGATTGAGTCTTTTTCATTAAAAGCAATCAAACCAACAAGTTTTCTAACTTTTGTACTTTCAAAGAAATTAAAACTCCCTATGAATATAAATATAAAAAGCCCTTCCCACGGGTGAGAAGAGCGTTTCATAATCATATTGGTGACCCGTACGGGATTCGAACCCGTGAATGCATGCGTGAAAGGCATGTGAGTTAACCGTTTCTCCAACGGGCCAACAGGTGGCGGAGCAGGAGGGATTTGAACCCTCGCACCAGTTTCCCAGCCTACACCCTTAGCAGGGGTGCCTCTTTAGCCACTTGAGTACTACTCCACCTGATTTATCCTGCGCTTTTGCGCCCTTATAGAATAGCGTATTTTAACTCATTTGTCAACCTATTTATCAACATTTAGAATCTTATGAATCTTAAGATTTACCTGCAAACAATTCAATTTCTTTAAACAATGAATCTATAGGGATAATATGGAAGGATTCCTCAGTTTTAATCCAAGAACTTACCTTAACTTCTGTTGGACTAAAACGTTCAATTTGGAGTGTTCGATTATCCTGAGTTGTCACTGAAAAAAACCAGTCTGTTTGATCCTCTTTAATCTCTTTGATTAAATATGATACATCGTTTAAATCTATTTCTATTTTTCGATCACTAAAGATATTTAACCCTAACTCTTTAGCTTCTCCATAAAAATATAATATGGGTTCTGTTTTAATATTATTCTTAAAAAATGATTTATGCTCATGATATAAGGATTTCTTAACGACAAAATCAATCAGCTCAGATCCCTTATGAGTCAAAATCCCTTGATCACCTTCATGAAGATGAAGCCACATCTTTTTAACAACCTCGAAAGATCTCTTCTTTCCAGATCTTAACTTCAAATCAATTACATACTGTTTTTCATCATCTTTATGGTAAATATCTTTAGATAAGAGGGTTGCTGTTGTGCTGTTGATCGGAGAAAGTTCATTTCTCTTTTTTTGATCAGACATCACATAAATCGCAGCTGCAATCCCCACAATTGTTACTGCCATAACAATCAATCCTGAAATGATAAAAGTTTCCATTTGAACCCTCCACTAAAACTATCAATGCCTTTCAAAGATGAATGTTCTTATCTTGATTTTAGCCTTATCTATCAAAAATTGCAACCAACCTCCATTTTTAAACAAAAAGAACGTGAGTTCATCACGTTCCATCGGTCAATTATTTTGGTAGTGTATCCTTAAGCATAGTTAAACCAACTTTGCCTTTATTTAAGTCAATATTTAAGACAAAAACCTTTACGATATCCCCAACATTTAAGACATCCTTAGGATGCTTAATATAATGTTTAGCAATCTTAGAAATATGAAGTAATCCATCTTCTTTTAGCCCAACATCAATAAATGCACCAAAGTCTACCACGTTTCTCACGGTACCCTCTAACTCCATACCAACCGATAAGTCTTCTAACTTTAAAATATCACTTCTTAAAATCGGTTGAGCAAATTGATCACGTGGGTCTCTAAGAGGTGCAACAAACGCATCTAAAATATCATCAAGTGTATACTTATCTACGCCAAGTTCTTCTTGAATCTTCTTACGGTCAAGGGATGCCACTGCATCCTTTACGATATCTCTTCCAAACATTTCACCGGTGATGTTATACATCTTCATAATCTTTTTAGCAATCCCATAAGACTCTGGGTGAACTGCAGTCATATCGAGTGCTTCATTGCCATCTGGAATTCTTAAGAATCCTACAGATTGCTCAAAGCTCTTTGCTCCAAGCTTGGGGACTTTCAAGATTTCTTGTCTATTATTAAACTTACCCACTGAATCTCTATATTTTACAATATTTTCAGCACTGGATTTATTTAAGCCTGATACATACATTAAAAGTGCTTTACTTGCTGTATTGATATTGACTCCAACTTGGTTCACCGCTTGAGTGACCACGAAGTTTAATGAATCATTTAATTTCTTGGGCGTCACATCATGTTGATATTGACCTACACCAATCGATTTAGGATCAATTTTAACAAGTTCTGATAGAGGGTCTTGTAATCTTCTTGCAATGGAGGCTGCAGATCTTTCTTCCACTGAAAAATCAGGAAACTCTTCTCTTGCAAGTTCAGATGCAGAATAAACAGAAGCCCCGGCCTCATTAACAATCACATAAGAAACCTTCATTCCAACAGAACGAATAAGATCTGCAACAAAGCTTTCTGTTTCTCTTGATGCTGTCCCGTTGCCGATCGCAATCAGTTCAACCTTATGCTTTTTAATGAGTTGTAATAATTTAATTTGAGAATCTTTAATTTGTTGATCTGAAATTGTGCCACCGAGTGTTTTCTCATGAGGATAAATCACACCTTTTTCTAAGACCTTACCTTGTTCATTAACAACAGATAATTTACATCCTGTTCTAAAGGCTGGGTCAATGCCTAAAACGACTTTACCTTTCATCGGTGGTTGTAAAAGCAGTTTGTTTAAGTTCATTGAGAAGATGTCAATCGCTTGTTCTTCACCTTTTTCAGTGAGTTCTGAGCGCACTTCTCTTTCTAATGAAGGATAAACTAAACGCTTTAAAGAATCTTCAATCGCTTCCTTAAGATAAGGGGTTGCAGTTGATTCTTCCTTTTTAATAATTTTTCGCTCCAAATAACTTAACATACGCTCACGGTCAAGCTCAATTTTAACATTAATAATCTTTTCATTTTCAGCGCGGTTAATCGCTAAAATTCGGTGAGGCTTAATCTTAGAAACAGGTTCATTATAATCATAATAAATCTCATAGACTTTTCTTTCGTCTACAGCATTTTTCTTAAGTTGTGTGACAACAACGCCATGCTTGACCATCTCTTCACGAAGCGATTTTCTATAATTGGCATCATCTGAAATAAATTCTGCTATAATGTACTTCGCACCTTCTAATGCTTCATCGACGGATTTAACTTGATCGTTTAAAAATTTCTTCGCTTCTTCTAAAACATCACTAGATGGAAACATCAGTAAAAAATTAGCCAGTGGTTCAAGACCCTTAGCAATCGCTTCGGTTGCTTTGGTCTTTTTCTTTTCCTTAAAGGGACGATATAAATCTTCAACTTCAACAAGCTTTTGAGCTTTTAAAATCTCTGCTTTTAACTCTTCTGTAAGCATGCCTTTTTCATCGATTAAGCGAATGACTTGTTCTTTTCTCTCTAGTAGGTTATTTGCGTATTCCCAGGACTTATAAATTTCATTAATTTGTTCTTCATCAAGACCGCCGGTTGCTTCTTTACGGTATCTTGCGATGAAGGGAATGGTATTACCTTCATTCAGCAAATTTAAAACTGTAACGATTTTTTCCTCAGCAACACCTAAAGTTTTTTTAATTTCTTTAATAATTTGTTCATTCATATAAAGTCTCCCTTATAGCACAAAAGGGCTGAGCCCTTTCATATTAGTTGATTGTATTTAAGGTAATTCTAATTTGATTGGCTACTGAATCTAATCTAAATGTTTGAGGGTTTGCACCATCAACATCAAAGGTTAGAAGCATTTGTTGTCTTGATTGATCTAAATTTAAATGACTAAGTTCACCGTTTGTAAAAACAGATTGACCATCCGCTGTATCTAAATTAATCAAGAAGAATGCCTTACCTTCTAAATCCATCGCTTTAATCTGCTCAACGATTGTATCATTTAAATCGGATGCTCTATAGAAATACACATAGATATAATTGTTATCGGTAATGGCTTGATATAAATCTTCATACTCTTCTTTGCCCATAAAGAAATCAAACATGCCATACGTACTATCGCCATGATTATAAGTTAGATATCTTAAATCTGATGCTGTAATGTGTGTATAATCATCAAAAATACCCTTTTCTTCTTCTTTATCCATGAAGTATTGAATGATGAAGATAATGGTGACTGTAATGATGGTTAACGCAATGACCATCAATCCAATACGGAAAAATAAAATCTCGTTTTTTGATGGTTCTCTTTTGGGGTTTGTCTTCGCTAACTCTTGCTTGCTTTTTGGATTTTTTGAAGCTTGAGTCTTAGCGACTGGTTTACTATTTTTTTGAGGTTGTTGAACTCTCGCCATAATGTCACATCCTATTCATTTGAATTATACCGAATTACCCTTAAAAATACAACTTTATGAGTAATTATGTTAAAGTTTTTCAATCATCACATACGCGATGGCATGGTCATCTGTATGGGTGATGGAAATGTGTATGATTTCATCATCTTTAAAGAAATCTGTTAAAACATATGGGCTTCCATTTTCATGATTTAATATGGAGAAGTCCGTGTAATAGGTTTTTCCGTGTCCTTTAGAGATTGCTTTAAATAAGGCTTCTTTAGCTGCAAATCTTCCGCCTAAAAAGGAAAGTTTTGTATTTTCAGCCGCGATATTTTCAAACATCTTTTTTTCGTCACTTGATAAAATTCGATTGATGAAACGATCATCCATCAATTCTTTAATCCGATTTAAATCGACTAAATCAATACCAATACCGATAATCATGATGTTTTCCCTTCTCGAATGACATCTGCCATTTGTCTAATTTTAACTAAACGATGATTGAGTCCAGATTTACTAATGGTTTCATGAAATGTTTCTTCGTAAGCTGCTACAAGTTCCATTAAGGTGGATTCCGGATATGCTTTTCTTAAATCCATAACCATCATAATCTTTTGATCGATGGTATGCCTTGGCACATAGGTTTCTATCAGTTCAATATCTCTTATTTGATCCATCGCTGCTTGAAAAGCTTTCTTTTCATTGGCGATTTCACAATTCATCACGCGATTAATTGAATTATTAAAATCCCGTTTGATTCTAATATCTTCAAATTGGAAAAGCGAATTTTGAGCACCGACAATCTGCAAGAAATCACTAATACCTTCAGCATCCTTCAAATAGCAAATATAGCCATTTCTTCGCTTTGTTATTTTTGCATTCAAATCAAAAAATGTTAATAAAGATTGAATGAAGACAATTTGATTAGGATCTCTTGAAAAAATCTCTAAATGATATTCTGCAGTTTTGGGGTGGTTAATGGACCCACCAGATAAAAAGGCTGCTCTTAAGAAAGATTTTTTTGCTTCAGGAGTTGCACACATCAATTCTTGATTTTCAATCGGTTTATCTAAAAGTCCATGTTCATTGATAATATCTTCGACCCTAGATTGAATTCTAATGATGATGGCTTGTCTTTGTTTGAGTTTATTAAGCTTTTGGGTAATGAGACTCGTTTCCGCTTGATAAAGCGTTCTAACAAGCTGTAAAAACCGTTTGGCAACGGTTGGATTATTACTTTTGAAGTCGAGCATTTTCTTCTTCTCTTGAATATGAAATTCTCCATTGAGATTGATGAATGCAGAAAATTCTGCAAGCTGTTCTTCAAGCTCAACCGGAATTGTGACCAATTCCTCTTTGACTGTACGTGCAAAGCTCAAATGTTACTCCCAGGTTTCGATATATTTTAAAGCATTTTGTGCAGCAATCGCACCATCTGCAGCTGCAGTGACCACTTGTCTAATTTGTTTAACGATGACATCACCTGCTGCATAAATGCCAGGGACGTCTGTTTCCATTTTTTCATTGGCCTTAATATAGCCCCATTTGTCGGTGATGCCTAAGTCTTTGACAAAATCAGTAACTGGAATTAATCCAACATATTCGAAGACGCCATCGGCATCTATGGTCTTAAGTCCTTCTTTGGTCTTAATTTCAACACCGGTTAAACCTTGGTCATTCATGAGAAATTTATTAACAGTAGACCCATAATAGATATCCACATTTTGATGTTTGAGTAAAATATCTTGAGCTTTCTTATCCGCAGTTAAGAAATCAAGGTTTTGAACTAAAGTCACATGCGTTGCAAGCGTTGCAAGGTAGGATGCTTCTTCAACAGCACTATTGCCGCCACCAATCACCACAACTTTTCTTTCTTTATAAAGTGGTCCATCACAAATGGCACACCAGCTAATCCCATTCATAGCAAGTTTATCTTCATTTTCAACACCAAGTCTTCTAGGTACATTACCTGATGCAATAATGACGGTCTTTGCTTCATAGGTTTGATTTGGTGTGATGAGTTTCTTTAAATTACCTTCAAGTTTGACTTCTAAGACTTCATCATAGATGACTTCAATATCCAGTTCATAAGCATGATCAATCATCATGGTTGCAAGCTCATAGCCTGCAACTTTTTTTGCCCCTGTATAGTTTTCAATTTCATTATATTTTGAAAGTTGACCGCCAGGCGTGTCCTTTTCGAACATCGCAACCTTCAAGTTTGCTCGTTTTGCGTAAATGGCTGCGGTAATCCCTGCTGGACCAGCACCAATAATTAAGACGTCATAAATCATGTTTTTCATTCTCCTTTTAAATCAAATCTTTCAAATTTTCTAGTTCATCAATGACATAGTCTGGTTGTTCAAAAAGCATTTCTTTAAGTCTTCTGCTATAAGTGACTGCGCATGCATAAATGCCTGCACTTTTTGCAGCTTTGATATCATTTTCGTGATCACCTACATAAACGGTTTGTCTCTTTTTAGCATGAAGCAAGTCTAGTGCTTTAATAATTGGTTCTTGATCGGGTTTGTGTCTAACGACATCTTCATAACCAATAATCCCATCAATATAGCTGATTAATCCTGTAAGTTCTAAATGATATGTTGCAACTGTGCG
Source organism: Acholeplasmataceae bacterium (assembly GCA_030603805.1). Taxonomy (GTDB): domain Bacteria; phylum Bacillota_I; class Bacilli_A; order Acholeplasmatales; family Acholeplasmataceae; genus Peloplasma. The sequence continues at coordinate 51,397 of JAUVXD010000011.1, read as the reverse complement.
CATCTTCGATGTCACAATACCCACTTTAATCCCCTTTTTCTTTAAAAAGGCGAGTGTTTCTTTTGCTTTAGGAAATGCTTCAAGACCGTTTTCAATCATTTGGTTAGAGACTTCTCGATAGTATTTAACGATATCATCGACTTGTTCTTTAGAGTCAGCATAAAATCCAAATGTTTTAAACAGTGTTTGTCCTAAGAGGTTGGATAACTCTTCATCAGATAAAACCACTTGAGGAAAGAATTTCTCAAATGTTTTAATGAAGGCATCGATAATAATGCCTGTGGTATCAATTAACGTACCATCTAAGTCGAGTAGTACCGTTTTAATCATGCGTTTCGACCAACATATCGACATAATATTTTTGGTCTTTAATGAGATAATGCTTAATAACAATCAGTAAAATCCCACCGAGCATAAATAGACCTAAAGATAAAATGATATTCGCTGGTAGACCAAACATTCTTAAAGCATCCGTTGGATGACCTCCAACGCGGAGCGGTTCAATAATGGCACCACGACCTAGTCCATACCAAATTAAGTATAAACCCATCGTATCTCCAACTTTAAACCAACGCTTACGTCTTGCAACTAAGAGTAGGACAAGACCTAAGAAATTCCATAAGCCTTCATATAAGAATGTGGGATGGTGATAAAACCCTGAAATCATCATTTGGTTACGAATAAATCCAGGAAGGATATCGATGATCCACTGTGACTGAATCACAGGACCATAAGCTTCCTGATTCATAAAATTGCCCCAACGACCCACAATTTGACCGACTAAAAAGCCAATCGCGAGCATATCTGCAAGTAACCAGAAATTAATCTTTTTAATACGTGTAAAAATAACAACAAAGATGAATGCCGTAATGACTGCCCCATGAATCGATAGACCGCCATTGGTGACATTAATGACATCAATAAAAGAATCATAACGATCGACTGGATCAAATAAGACATAGTAAAGTCTAGATCCTACAATGGATAAGGGTACTGCATATAGTAAGCCATCAAATAAGACTTCTGTATCCCAACCGACTCTTTTAAACTCATTATAGGTTAAATAAGCGGCTAGAGAAATCCCAGTTAAAATAAATACAGCATACCAGGCGATTTGTGCAAACCCCAAATCGACTGCGATATTGTTATAAGGCACGCCACTTTGTGGCACCACTGCAAGAAATATCATCACAAAAAAAATCAATAGGGGTAACCCGTATCCTAATAAAACCTTCTTATGTTTTTTTATCAATTCATTCATCGTCTTCATCCCTTCCCATACCTGATGCTTTGAGCTTAACTGCTTGAGTCAGTTCATAGGCCGCATTATAGCCTAAATATTTCAGTTTTTGATTCATTGCAGCACTTTCAACGAGTGTTGCTACATTACGTCCCGGTAAAATGGGGATTGTAATTTTTGCGATTTCTGTATTAAAGATTTTAGTGGTCTCAGTTTCAATACCTAAACGGTCATATTGTTTTCCTTTTTTCCAATGTTCAAGTTCAATCACGAGTCTTATCTTTTTATTTTCACGATAAGCCCCTGCCCCAAACATGGAAACAACATCCACAATCCCAATCCCTCGAATTTCAATAAACTTCTCTAAAATTTTAGGTGCACTGCCAATTAAGACACCAGGTGCTGCTTCGAAGATATCCACACGGTCATCACTGATTAAAAGGTGTCCTCTTTTAATCAGTTCTAGTGCGGTTTCACTTTTACCAATCCCAGATTTCCCCGTAATTAAAGTTCCCATACCATGAATATCTAGTAAGACCCCATGAAGAGATGTTCTAGGTGCAAGCTTACTATGTAAATACTGATATAACTGTCCAGATAATGGGGTTGTTCTAGATTTACTTCTTAAGATTGCGACATTATACATGTTGCCAAGCTCATAAAATAAATCTTCAATATCGACATTAATTGAAAAGATAACGCCTGGAGGATTTTTCATAAACATATCTTCAACACGTTGTCTTCTAATATCATAAGGGAGGAGTCTTAAAAAGTGTGATTCTTTAGAACCAATTAAAATCAGTCTTTCTGCATCAAAGAAATCTAAGAACCCAGCAAGTTCAACACCTGGTCTAGATAACATTTCAGATTTGACTTCTCTTTCGAGAGATTTGATGTTGGTTAGAAGTTCTAATTCTAGATCCCTGATCAAATGTTTAATTTTTAACTTCATTTCTTACCTCCAAAAAAGACAATATGTTCTTTATAGATCCAACGTCTTAAATAAGTCGATGTCACTAGTCTAAAGAGTGAAAACACAAATGAGAAGATGATTAAGCCTTCAATCGTGATGAAATGAAAGCTTTCTGCCATTAGTAAATCAATAGCAAACAAGATGATGATTTGAACAAAGACCGAAAGTAAGCCCATCGATAAAATCATCGCTCTTGCAAAATACTGAAAGAGTAATAACTTAACAAAATTTTCAATCACCGTTAATAGCATAATAGCCAAGATAAATCCAATAATCGTAAATTGAATGATGGGTTGTCCTAAACCAATGGCTAGTCCAACAACTACTACAGATAAGAGTGCATTAATTAATAGCGATAAAGACATATGCACAATATAGTTTTTATGCAAGAGAAAACCTAGGGATACCGAAACCCCTCTGGGTTTCTTTCTTTTTTTAAGTTCTTCTAGCAGAGCTATAAGTTCTTCTTCAGAAAGTTTGTTCGGATCTTTATCATGATTATTGTGATCGTTCATAGCACGTCCCCCGACATGTAGTATTATAACAAACTTCAAACCTTTTCATTCATTTTAAAGCGTATTTTAAGTATTGTCCTGTGTAGGATTTTTCAACTGATGCGATCTCTTCAGGTGTTCCAATGGCTACAATTTCTCCGCCTGCATCGCCACCCTCAGGTCCTAAATCGATGATGTGGTCTGCGTTTTTAATGACATCTAAATTATGTTCAATCACCACCATAGTTGCACCTTCGTCAACAATGGTGTGAAGGACAGAAATCAATCTTTTCACATCATCGGTATGAAGACCTGTGGTCGGTTCATCTAAAATATAGATGGAACTTGGTGTAATTCTTCGATATAGCTCAGACGCAAGTTTTACTCTTTGAGCTTCACCACCCGATAGCGTGGTTGCAGATTGTCCTAAGGTAATATAATCGAGCCCAACATCATAGATCGTCTTTAATTTCTGATAAATCTTTTGATGGTTTTCAAAAAATGATAAGGACTCTTCAATCGTCATTTCTAAGACATCAGCAATATTTTTACCCTTATATTTAATTTGCAAGGTTTCATGATTATATCTCGTACCACCACAAACCTCACAGGGTACATAAACATCTGGAAGAAAGTGCATCGATATCTTTTTAACACCATCGCCACTGCAGGCTTCGCATCTACCGCCTCTCACATTAAATGAGAAACGCCCTTTTTGATAGCCTCTAGCTTTCGCTTCTGTGGTTTGTGCATATAAATCTCTAATATCATCAAAGACACCGGTATAGGTTGCAGGATTACTGCGTGGTGTTCTTCCAATCGGTGATTGTGAGATTTCAATGACACGGTCAATCATATGGTGATCATTAATTGCTGTATGGAGCCCTGGTTTATCTTTGGTCTTATAATATTTTTGTTGCAAGCCTTTGAGCAAGATTTCATTGACTAAAGTCGATTTCCCAGAGCCTGATACCCCAGTCACCACAGTCAATTTACCAATTGGAAATGAAACACTTATATCTTTTAAGTTATTGGCTTTAGCACCCATGACTAAGATATCTTTTCCACTGCCTTTTCTTCTTGTCTTTGGTGTCTCCACTTTTTCTAAGCCTTTTAAATATCTACCTGTGATGCTATCTGGATGATTCATGACTTCTTCAGGTGTTCCAGCAGCAACCACTTTACCCCCATGCTTGCCTGCACGAGGACCTATATCAATTAAATAATCGGAGGCAAGCATGGTTTCATGGTCATGCTCAACAACAACTAAAGTATTGCCTAAATCTCTCATCTTCTTTAGGGTTTCAATCAGTTTATGATTATCTCTTTGATGAAGTCCAATGGATGGTTCATCTAAGACATATAAAACGCCAGTTAACTTAGAACCAATTTGAGTGGCAAGTCTAATGCGCTGTGCTTCACCACCAGATAAGGTTCCTGCAGATCGACCCAGTGATAAATATCCTAAACCAACATCTTGTAGGAAGGTCAGTCTAGAAATGATTTCTTGAAGTGCAAGTCTTGCGATTTGCTGTTGTTCTTTAGAAAGCTCTAAATGAGATAAATAGGTAATTGTATCATCAATTGATAATCTTGTCAGTTCATCAATATTTTTTCCACCAATCTTAACGGAGCGTGCGGCTTCATTGAGTCTACCGCCATTACAAACAGGACAAATCGAATCCGTCATGAAGTTTTCAATCCATGTACGAATCCATTCGGATGTTGTTTCTCTATATCTTCTCGTTAAATTGGTGATGACCCCTTCAAAATAATCGACCTTTTCATGGACTCTACCTGATGATGATTTCATGCGGTAGTGAATTTTATCGGGTGATCCATATAATATAATCTTTATGTGGTCAGGATCCATTTCTGACATGGGAATGCCCATATCCATCTTATAGTAATTGCAGACCTCTTCTAAAAGCTGGTTATTTAAATTATCTTCATCATTATTCTTATAAGGGATTAATCCACCATCGAGTAAACTTCTTGTAGGATCAACGACTAAATCTTTAGATACCTCAAGTTTAATGCCTAATCCATTACAATAAGGACATGCTCCAATGGGTGTATTAAATGAAAATAATCTAGGCTCTAATTCAGGAATGGTAAAATCTGAATCACTACATGAATAGTTTTGGGAAAAATGGAGGGTGATGTCATCGCCTACTTGAACTCTAGTCTTTCCACCCGCAAGTTTTGCTGCAAGCTCTAAAGCATCATAGAGTCTACTTCTTATCCCGTCTTTAACAATGAGTCGGTCAATAATTAAATAAAAATCATGTTTCTTATTCTTATCTAACTCAGGCATATCTTCAAGCATGATTTGCTCGCCGTTTAGAAGTGCTCTCGTATAGCCTTCTTTCATATACTGTTCTGCTAACTTTTTATGGGACCCTTTTTGCTGTTCAACGACCGGTGCCATCACTAAAACTCTTGAACCTTCTTGTAAGTTCATCACACGGAGTGTCATTTCCTCAATTGATTGCTTCGTTAGAGGTTCATCAGTTCCAGGGCAATAGGGTGTGCCAACTCTGGCATAAAGTAATCTTAAATAATCATAAATTTCTGTCACTGTCCCTACGGTTGATCTTGGATTATTAGAAGTTGTTTTTTGGTCAATACTAATCGAAGGCGATAATCCTTCAATGCGGTCAACATCTGGTTTTTCAAAATTACCTAAAAACTGTCTAGCATAAGCAGACAGTGATTCCATATAACGTCTTTGACCTTCTTGATATAAGGTATCAAATGCAAGTGATGACTTCCCACTACCAGAAATACCCGTCATGACAACGAGTTTATTTTTAGGAATATCAATATCAATATTTTGAAGGTTGTTTTCTCTAGCCCCGTGTACTTTAATATAATCCATCAATTTTCACCTTGAAATCTGCCTCTGATAAGACGGTTACACCAAGTTCTAAAGCTTTCTTTAGCTTCGATCCTGCATCTTCGCCTGCAATGACGTAATCTGTTTTAGCTGAAACGGAAGATGCAACCTTCCCACCACACTTTTCAATGAGGAAGGTTGCTTGATCTCTTGAGAAAAGCTCAAGTTTTCCGGTTAAAACAAGTGTTTTACCGTTAAACTCATGGGTGATGTTTTCAGTTTTCTCATGAGTCATGTTGAGTCCATGTGCTTTAAGCTCATCAATCATATCTATATGGGCTTGTTTGTTAAAGTATGAAACAATGCTTTGTGCTATCATTTCACCAATATCATTAATTTCAGTTAAATCTTCATAGGTTGCTTCTATGAGTAAATCCATGGTTGGGTAATGTTTTATTAAAGTTTTTGCAACCTTAGCCCCCACATGCTTAATCCCGAGTCCAAAAATGAGCTTATCTAAGCTTTGTTTTTTGGATGCTTCAATCGCAGCCAATAACTTATCGACTTTCTTATCTCCAAATCCTGGAATATCTTTTAATTCTTGTGCATAGTTTTTAAGAGAATAGATATCAGGGATTTTGCTTAAGTATCCTAGGTCATGAAGTGTTTCAACAACCTTTTCTCCAAGGGTATCAATATCCATGGCAACCCGACTAGCAAAATGAATGAGACTATTCATGTTTCTTCCGGGACATTCTAAGTTTGTGCAATAATAATCGGCTTCTCCACTTTTTCTTTCAAGTGGACTTTTGCAAATCGGACACGTCTTAATCATTTCAAAAGGCTTTTGACTTTCTCTTTTACTTGTAACCACAGAAATCACTTCAGGAATAATTTCTCCAGCCTTATGCACTAAAACGACATCCCAAACTCTAATGTCTTTGGAAAGAATATAATCTTCATTATGCAGGGTTGCTCTAGCCACAGTGGAACCTGAAATAAAGACGGGTTCTAGTTCTGCAACAGGTGTCACAACACCCGTGCGTCCAATTTGAAATGTAATGTCTTTTAAAATGGTTTCTGCTTGTTCTGCTTGAAATTTATAAGCAGTTGCCCATTTTGGAGATTTTGCAGTATAGCCAATTCGATCATATAACTCTAATTCATTAACCTTAATCACAACACCATCTGTGTCATAGGGTAAAGATTTTCTTAAATCATCGTAATCTTGGATGACCTGAATTAAATCATTGACATCTTTAACATGCTTGTAATTAGGATTCACCTTAAAACCTAAAGACTCTAAGTATTTAAGTGCTTCAAATTGTGTCGTTACATATTGATTAGCACTGACAATTGTATATACAAAAAGATCTAAATTTCTTTGTGCAACAATCTTAGAATCTAACTGACGAATGGTTCCTGCTGCAGCGTTTCTTGGATTTGCAAAAAGCGGTTCATTTTGATTCATGCGTTCTTCATTGAGTTGTTTAAAGCTTTTATGCGGCATAAAGATTTCGCCGCGAACCTCAATATCAATAGCCTCATTTAAGATCAGTGGTAAGCTTTTAATGGTTTTAACATTATGGGTGACATCTTCTCCAATTAAACCGTTACCTCTGGTTGCTGCACGGACAAAACGCCCCTTTTGATACTTAAGGCTTACTGCAAGACCATCTATTTTTAACTCTGTAACAAAAGAGTAATCTCTCACTTGTTTTAAGATGCGTTCATCAAATGATTTGAGTTCATCTGAATTAAAGACATTCGATAAACTCATCATCGGAATGACATGGGTCACTTTTTCAAACCCATCTAAAATAAGACCACCAATCTTTTCAGTTGGTGAGTTTTCTTGTTTGAGTAAGGGATATGCTTGTTCGAGTTCAATCAATTCTTTTAATAATTGATCGTATTGATAATCGGTTATTGTTGGCTGATCTTTTGTATGATAATCATCGTTTGCTTGATTTATCTTTTGAATCAGTTCGGTCATCCTTTGTTTTATATCCATGGAAATCACCCAATGATATTATATCATTAATGTGCCTGTAAGAAATCGATTTGAGTCCACATTCCCTGATAAATTGAGATGATGTGAAAGTATGGTGGCTTACATGTCTTTTCGATGTTGTCAGATATAAAATGTGTCTGGCTCTGGTGATGGCAACAAACATCAAACGCCTTTCTTCATCTAAAGCGATTTGTCTATAATCTTTAAGTGCAGGCATGATGCCTTGTTCAAGACCCATAATAAAGACAACATCAAACTCTAAGCCTTTAGCTTTATGGATGGATAAGAGCTGAATTCCATGAGTTTCATATGATGTTTCATGATCATAAGTTTCAAATGAGATATTTTCTTCAATAAGCATCTCTTTTAAATGGAAAGCTCTAAAATGATTCCGGTAAAGAATCGCGATTTCATGGTCTTTGATTTTCATGTTTTTAAGTTCCTTAATGGTAGAGATAATCCACTTTACCTCATCTAATTCTTTTTCAAAAAGAATTGATTTCACAAGCGCTTCTCTTTGATTTGAAGGTATTAATTCCTTTTGATATGTCCTATGATTTCGCTTAATGATGCGATTCGCGTGTTCTATGATCATGGAATCTGATCTATAATTGATCTTAAGCGTATAGACTTTTGCTTGATAGTCTTTGACAAACTGATCGATAATCTTTGAATTTGCTCCTCGAAACTGATAAATACTTTGATCTGGGTCTCCAACCGCTAAAACTTTCGTGTTTTGATTGATCAGTGCTTTTAAAAGTAAATATTGAAGTCGATTGGTGTCTTGAAACTCATCAACAAAGATATACTGATAGTTTTCTTTAATTTTTTTCTTTCTTAAGAGCTCATAATACTCGATTAATAAATCATCAAAATCCTTCATATGATTTTGAACTAAAATTTGTTGATATTGATCATAATATTTAGGTTTTTTTGTTTGATAGTAGCTATTCTTATACTTAGTTATCGCTAAGAGTTCAAGTCTATTAAATGGCCCAATATCGCCATCAATCACCTTAAAGTCTTCCTGATAAAAACTTTTTAATCTGATTAAAGATAATTGATGAAAGGTATGGATATGAACATCTGGATGACATACTCTTTCTTTCATTTCTTTGGATGCTTTTCTTGTAAAAGTGATGGCTAATATATGTTCAGGTAAAACACCTTCTTTAATCAATCTTTGAATCTTTTCAACAATGACTCTTGTTTTACCAGAACCTGCCCCGGCAAGTAAAAAAAGAAAGGGTTCATTGCTATCAACCACTTTCTTTTGTTCATCATTGAGCATACCATCACCCCATATGATGATAGTAAACTTAACCTTTATTTTCTTGTTTTCTTTAATGCTGGATGACTTTCCAAGATTTTTTTAATCCCATGAGGCATTGCAAACGCGATGGTTGCAATATCATCATCAACCCTAATGACAACCCCTGTACCAAAAACATTGTGTTCAACATGATCCCCTGTTTTTAAGAAGCGTGAACTCGAATCTTGATGATCGATCAGTTTGGGTTCTTCTGTCTTAATTCTGGATTCATTAATAAATCTCGAAGGGTAACTATATCTTTTTGAACCATAGACTAAGCGTTCATCCGCATAGCTCATATAAAGCTTTTCTTTAGCTCTCGTGATACCCACATACGCAATACGTCTTTCTTCTTCAAGTTCTAAAGGATTCATTAAAGAACGGTCACTTGGGAAAATGTTTTCTTCCATCACCACCATAAAGACGACTCTAAACTCTAATCCTTTAACCTGGTGGTATGTGGAGAGTTTGACATGATCAAACTCATCAACCTCTTGATCTTGATCTGTGTATAAAGCAATTTGATCGAGCTGTTCGGTGAGTTTTTCTAAGAAGCTGCCTTCATAGTATTGATCTCCTCTGACAAAAACGTTTTGAAGTTCTTTTAGGTTTTGAATTCGATCATCAGCGATATCATCATTTTCAGCACGAAGCATATCGATATATCCGGTCTTACCCATCAGATAAGGCATGATTTGACCGAGTTCTTCCATCTCAGAAAATCCCTTGTCCATTTCAATGACAAGTTTTTTAAAGTCGATTAAGCTTTGTTTAGCAGCTGGCGTAAGATCGACATAATCAATGGCTTCAAACATGGAAATACCTAATTCTTTAGCTTTTGTCTCAAGCTTTTGAATACTGACTAAGCCAATCGAACGTTTGGGGACATTGACAATTCGCTTAAAATAAAAGTCTAAGGTAGGATCTAAAACAACTCGAATATAGGCAAGTGCATCTTTAATTTCCTTACGTTCATAAAATGAGATCCCACCATAAATGATATAAGGAATACCTTCTTTAATCATCGCTTCTTCAAAAAGTCTAGATAAAGCATTATTTCGGTATAAGACTGCCATTTCTTCATAAGGATATCCTAAACTATGAAGTCTTTTGATTTCATTGACTACAAAAAAGGATTCTCTAATATCATTTTGTGTATGATGATAAAAGGGTGCTTCGCCATCGCCTTTATCTGACTCTAAATTTTTTGCTGCTGGGCGATCAAAATTATAATTAATCAGTTGATTGGCTGCTTGTAAGATTTTATTGGTTGATCGATAGTTTTGTTCAAGGAGAATTTGGGTTGCACCAAAGTCTTTCATAAACTTACGGGCATTTTCGTAGTTCGCCCCTCTAAAAGCATAAATACTTTGGTCAGGGTCTCCAACAACAAACACATTTTTGTGTCTTGCACCTAAAAGATGGAGTACTTTATATTGGATTGAATCCGTATCTTGAAATTCATCGACTAAGACATGCTCAAAATAGGTTTGATAATGGTCTCTAATGCGTGGGTAATCTTCTAAAAGTTCTAGGGTATATAAGAGTAGATCATCAAAGTCTAGTAATTGATTTTCTCTTAAATAGGATTGATACTTCTTAAAAATCTTTTCTTCATCAGTTCTCTCAAATTTTTCTAACCTTCTAGACTTATATAAAGAAAAGAGATTTTTAAGGAGCTTCGTTGAAAACATCTTCACATCAAGACCTAAATCTTTAATTTGATCTTGAATAATCTTTTTCCCATCATCTTCATCAATGACATTAAAATTAGGACGATATCCATAGGAAAGTTCTGCAATATGTCTTCTTAAAATTTGCAAACCAAAAGCATGAAAGGTATATAACCAAACACTCATCGCGTGAGGTCCTGTCATGTCAACGACGCGTTGTTTCATTTCTCTAGCTGCTTTATTGGTAAACGTCACCGCTAAGATATGCGAAGGATTAACCCCATTCATAATCAAATATGCAATTCTTGAGGTGAGTGTTTTTGTTTTCCCGGTGCCTGCACCTGCGACAACAAAAAGAGGGCCACCTGGATGGATGACCGCCTTTAATTGGGATTCATTTAGGGTAGCTAGAAAGTTCATAGCCCACCAACTTTCTATTTATATGAACTCTTGAGTGGGACAATCTCATTTAAAATGATATCATCTTCTTTTGAATCTTGATCAATGTTGAAGTATCCATTTCTTAAGAATTGGAACTTATCTTGTGGTTTCGCATCTTTAAGTGCTTCTTCAATAAAGCCTTTTTTAACATGCCATGAGTCTTCATTAAATCGGTCTTTTAAATCCATGGAATCATCACCGATAATCATTGGACCAAAGAAGTTAAAGGTTGCTTTGACAGCTTTACTTGCTTCAACAAAGTGGATGGTTCCATTGGGTTTTCTCAAACTAAACCCACTACCACTTTTGGTTTCAGGGTCATAGGTTGCAAGCACTTCAATCACTTCACCTTTTTCGTTATAAATGACATCATGTGCTGTAATAAAGTAGGTGTTAAAGAGTCTAACTTCATCGCCTAAAGATAATCTTTTATACTTGTTATTTGGCTTAGTAACAACAAAATCATCTTGTTCGATATAAAGATGTCTAGAAAATGGAACTGATCTTGTCCCTAAGGATTCATCTTCAGGATGATAAGGGACTTCGACATACTCAATCTTATTTTCATCATAATTGGTCAGGGTTACCTTTAAAGGATTAATGACAGCCATTGCACGACGTGCATGGTTTTGCAAGTCATCTCTAACTGCAGCTTCTAGCATATCGATGCCTGCTGTAGAATTCACCTTAGATAAGCCTGTTGAAATGACGAAATTACGGATCGCCTCAGGGGTATATCCACGTCTTCTCATTCCAGAAAGTGTTGGCATTCTTGGATCATCCCAACCCTTAACTTTGCCTGATTCGACAAGTTCTCTTAAGAATCTTTTACTCATGACTGTGTTTTCAATGTTAAGGCGTCCAAACTCGATTTGTCTTGGAACTTTAGGCATTTCAGTTTCTCTAACAACCCAGTCATAAAGGGGACGATGATCTTCAAATTCTAAAGAACATAACGAATGCGTAATGCCTTCAATGGCATCTTCTAAAGGATGTGCATAATCATACATTGGATAGATGCACCATTTCTTACCTGTATTGTGATGCTCTGCATAACTGATACGATAAAGTGCTGGGTCTCTTAAGTTCATATTAGGAGATGCCATATCGATCTTAGCTCTTAAGACGCATTCTCCTTCTTTAAACTTACCTGCTCTCATCTCTTCAAAAAGCTTTAAGTTTTCTTCAACAGAGCGCAATCTATACTTTGATGGCTTACCAGGTGTTGTTACATTACCACGGTCCTTAGCCATTTCTTCTGGTGTCGAATGATCCACATAAGCAAGACCTTTTTTAATAAGTAGAACTGCACGATCATACATTTCTTCAAAGTAATCTGAAGCAAAATAGACGTTTTTAGGTTCATAGCCTAACCAACGAATATCTTCTAAAATCGCTTTGACATAGACATCATCTTCCTTACTAGGATTGGTATCATCATAACGAAGATTGGTATATCCGCCATATTGGATGGCAGATTCAAAGTCAGTAATGATGGCTCTTGCATGGCCAATGTGTAAAAACCCGTTGGGTTCGGGTGGGAATCTTGTAATAATTTCATCGTGTTTACCGCTTGCTAAATCAGCTTCGATAATGGTTTTAATAAAGTTGGAAGTATTTTCCATGGTATCACCTCTTATTGTCTTATTTATTATATAAGATAATGCTTCAAACTACAAGTTAGGGGGCTAAAAAAAACACCTTAGGATGCCCTAAAGTGTTGATTTAATCTATGATTTAGATTATGGGAGTAAATTGAAAATTTCACTAAAGTCTAAATCTGTGTTTTGGAATTCATCAAGTAAATCATTTAAGAGTTGTTCTTGTTCTTCATCAGATAAACCTTCTAGAACTTCTAAAAGATTTGCGACCGCTTCTTCAGGATCAGCTTCTGGGTCAACTAAGCTTGAGAGAACATCATTGATGGCATCATTTAATTCTGGTGGATAATTTGGATTATTTGCAATATTATCTAAAACATCTTGAACTGCTTGTTGGATATCAGCAAATGGAATGGATTCATTAAGTGAAATATAGAGTCTAAGTTTTCCACCAACAACTGCAACACTTTGAATACCCATACCTGCTTGATTCATTTGTTCATCAAAGTTTTCTAAGACGAATGCGCCATCACGAATAATATCATTTTCACCAAGTGCAGAAAGGAGTGTTGAAATATGTTCATTAGATAATTCAACTTCACCTGCAACCAGTGTATTTAATGTAATCAATAAGTCATTACCTTCAACTGATGGGGTCGCATCAATGATGATGACCGTTCTAAAAGATTTGCTTGGATCTGTAGCATCTTCTATAATGAGTGGAATATTGACCACAAAAGTTTCAGCAGTCATGGAAACAAATGGTGTAAGTGCCTTTAAATTAACGCCTTCAAATAGTTCTGCTTCATGGATAATACCTGCACCAAACTCGGTATTTCTCATGAAGTACTCAAAGACACGATTCAAGGTATAGGCATCAAGTTCAATAAATGGATTAGGGCTATAAATACTTGTTAAGACTAAAGCATTGACTCTAGATGCTAAAATAGCTTGAAGTTGGGCATCATTTAAAATGCGATCTTGGACTGGAATTGCAACAATAGGTGTTGTGACATCTCTGGTCTTACCTAATGCAAATCTTGCTCTAAATTCGCCATCTGTAAATCCAATATCTAATAAATCATTTTCTTCGATAAAAGCTAGGAGTGAACGAACGAGTCCAAGTGTTTGTGGATCCTCTGACATCGATTCTTCTAGTAAATTATCGACATTTAGTCTAATTTCTCTCTTGGTCATATCGAATTCAGCAATACCACCGAGTTGATCATCAATTAAATCTTTAATGCTATTTCCTGTAATTTGCTCAGCAGCCCAGCTTACTGTTGAAAATGTCCAAGCAAGTGGGAGGTTCCCTACAGTTAATTTATCTAATTTTAAAACGACTTCATCTGTAGAAATCTCAATTTCAAATGCAATTAAAAGTCTTGTCTTAAAGGTGAATCCTCCAACAAAGACATGAAGACCGGATTCAATTTCAACGGTTTTATCTTTAAATCTTACCCAAGATCCTTGATATCCAAAGAAATCTTCTTTAATGACATAGTATCTTTGATCATCGGTTGCATTTTCATCAAGATAATTTGGATTCATTCCTAAAAACTGTGCTTTAAGTAATCCATTAGCATCCGCTTGAGCAATATTAATGCCCACAGTAGACTCAGAATCATTATCTGTTAAGAATGCATCAAACTCTTCATTAATCATTTGTGAGAGTGGCATAGCCGTGGTGCCTTCAAAATCTTCAACAGGTATGACAACACTCTTATAGGTTAAGGCTAAAAAAATGGCTGGAATCGCCAAAATAGTGATGATTGGAAGAACAATCAGCTTGAATAAAAACTTCATAGAAATCACTTCCTTTTCTTTAATCTTATATTATTCTTTTGATAAATAAAATACAACAATTTAGCAATAGAAAACATCAAAGATGTAAGTATTTGGTGATAATTGAATAATTTCAAGATGATTTCGTCTATTTTTTCTAGAATGATTAATAAAAAACGAGAGTCTTATCTCTCGTCTTCAATACCTAATGTTGATTCCCCACCTAAAAGATAGTTTTTAAGTGCGCCTTTTTTTAAATACTGATAATAAGCAGCTGCACCAATCATGGCTGCATTATCTGTACAATAAGCCATTTTAGGAAAGATGATTTCCTGATCTTTAATCTCTTCATAAATTCGTTTTCTAAGTCCTTGATTTGCTGCTACACCACCAGCAACAATCACTTGTTTGACTAAATATTTCTCACTTGCTAATTTTGTCTTTTCAATGATAACATCTAAGACGCTTGCTTGAAAGGATGCGCACATATCTTCAACTCTAATCTTTTCATTTCGTTGTGCACTGTTATGAACGATATTGATGACTGCACTTTTTAATCCTGAAAAACTAAAGTTAAATGCTGTTTTATCCAAATAGGGTCTTGGTAGATGATAGGTATCTGATCCAAGTAAGGCAAGCTTATCTAATATAGGTCCGCCTGGATATTCTAAGCCTAAAGTTCTTGCAACTTTATCATAGGCTTCACCGACTGCATCATCCAACGTAGTGCCTAAAAGTTCAAAACTCATATGTTCTTTCATATAGATGAGCTCTGTGTGTCCACCACTTATCAAGAGTGCAAGTGCTGGGAATTTAAGTTCGTGATCAAGCCCTGCTGCATAAATATGACCATGTAAATGATTGACCCCTAATAAAGGCTTTCCATGAGCAAACGCAAATGCGGTTGCTGCATTAATGCCTACAAGTAGTGATCCAATTAATCCAGGTCCTCTTGTGACAGCAACTAAATCAATCTCTTTAGGTGTCATATGTGCTTCTTTAAGTGCCTGTTCAAAGACGCGTGTCATATGGACAACATGGTTTCTTGATGCGATTTCAGGAACGACGCCTCCATAGATGGCATGAATATCCATTTGTGATAAAACAACATGCGATAAGACTTCTTTTCCATCTTTAACCAGTGCAACACTACTTTCATCGCAACTCGATTCAACCGCTAAGATAATCATCATGACACCTCCTTCATATAGACATATGCATCTTCTGTTTCATAATAGTTTTTTCTAATATAGGATTGGATAAATCCAAACTTTTCATATATATGTTGAGCTCTTGTATTACTTTTTCTAACCTCTAACATAATCTTTTTTACGCCGATTTGTTTTAAATAAGCTAGGGAATATGCTAAAAGATTGGAACCAATCTTCATGCCTTGAGCTTTGGGACTCACTGCAAAATTCATCATTTCTGAAGTCTCATCTGTTGCACGAAATCCGATGTATCCTAAAACTTCACTATCTATTTCATAGACAAAATAATGTGCAAAAGGATTAAGCATCAGTTCATCATATAAGAAAGTTTCTCCAAGGCTCACATTAAAAACACTTTCCTCAAGTTTTACAATACTTAAAATATCTTCAATCGTTGCTTTTCTGATCATGTGCGTTTTCCGCTTCTGTCTTTCTTAGATAATTAGGAACAAGACTATGGATATCTTCGACTAAGGTAGCATGTTCTAAAATCCGCTTCACATTGACCTCGTACCCTTGATGATCAATAAAAATGGTTTGTGCCTCTTTGTATCTTGGATCTAAATGAAGGTCAGCGAGTTTACGATATCCATCTTCTAATATGATTTTTCCATTTTCATGAATCATGGAAAAAACATAGCCTCTTCTAGCATCAATGAGTGCTGCAATCTTGCCTTCATAACCGCTTGTCATAAAATAGAGTGAACTAATGGTCTTTACCTTAATGGCTTTGGTGTACCCAAGCATCTTTCCCACCATCACTGCAATTCGTATCCCTGTATAAGATCCAGGACCATAACCAATCACGATTTCTCTTAAATCTTCTAATTTTGTTTTATTTCTCTTTAAAACTTGTTCAATGCGATCCACTAAATATTTGGCATGATCCTTATGCGCAATTCGAATCGAATAATCGATCAAAATAGAATCTTTAGCAAGCCCAACATACATGACATTGGTTGAGACATCAAATAGTAATGTTTTCATATATATTGCACCGCCCTTTTGCATGGAATGCCCACACAAGTCATCACGAAATTTCTTTCGTTATCGGATAACTTTTCAATTTTTACTAACAAGTAATCTTTAGGCAAGAGTGCTTCAACCTTAAAGGGCCACTCAATGACAACCATGCCCAATCCATCGATATATTCCTCTAAATCAAAATCATCATTTAACCCATCTAATCGATATAAATCAAGATGGTATAAAACCCTGTGATGATGATCTTTTGTCACGTATTTTTTTAGAATCGTAAAAGTAGGACTATTCACGACTTGGGTAATCCCTAAAGCCCTTGCTAATCCTTTAGTAAATGTTGTTTTGCCTGAACCAAGTTCTCCGTCCAACAAGATCACAACCTTAGGTTCATCTTTAAGCAATAAACCGAGCTCATAGCCCAGAGCTTCGGTTTCATATTCAGAATATGTTTTTTTGTGTTTCAATCTTAATCCCTACTTTAATATATGCTCATAGCCCTTTTTACCTAAAAGAGCAAACATGTTTTTCTTATACGCCTCAACACCTGGTTGATTAAATGGATTTACATCAATTAAATAAGCAGACATTGCGCATGCTTTTTCAAAGAAGTAGACCATATATCCAAATGTATAAGGATCAAATCCTGGAATGGTTAATAATATATTAGGTACAAGTCCATCCTTGTGTGCCATCATGGTCCCTTTAAGTGCTTGAAGGTTGACATAAGAGATGGGTTTACCCTTTAAATAATTAAGTTCATCTAAGTCATTGGATTCTTCAGGAATTAAGACATCTTTACCAGAATCTTCAACATGAATCACTGTTTCAAATAAATCTCTTTCTCCTTCTTGAATGTATTGTCCAAGCGAGTGTAGATCTGTTGAAAAGCCTGCAGAAGCAACAAATAAACCTTTATGATCTTTACCTTCAGATTCACCAAAGAGTTGTTTCCACCATTCATTTAAATAAAGTAGGCTTGGTTCATAGCCGACAAGCATTTCAATTTTTTTACCTGATGTGTATAAAAGATAACGGGTAGCTGCATATAGATAAGCTTCATTACTTTCTAATTTAGGCTTTGAGAAACGGACCATCGCATCTTTTGCACCTTTAAGCATCAACTTGGTGTTGATGCCTGCTGCAGAAAGTGGTAGGAGTCCAACAGGTGTTAAGACAGAATATCTGCCGCCTACATCATCAGGAATGATAAACATTTCATATCCGTTTTGTTTTGCAACGGTATAAAGTGCACCTCTTTTTTTATCAGTGGTTGCATAAATTCTTTCTTTTGCTTCTTCTTTTCCAAACTTTTCTTCAAGTGCGCGCTTTAATACACGAAATGCAATGGCAGGTTCTGTCGTTGTTCCTGATTTAGAAATGACATTGATTGAAAATTTCTTATTGCTTAAATATTCTAAAAGATTGGCTAAGTATTTACCTGACATATGGTGTCCAGCAAAAATGATTTCTAGTTTTCCTTTTTTAAAGGGTTCACTTAAAAACTCTAGACCTGCTTTTGACCCAAGATAAGATCCACCAATCCCAATGACGACTAAGACTTGACTTTGCTTTCTAATTTTTTTAGCTGCAGCTAAAACGCGTGCATATTCTTCTTTATCATAGGTTTTTGGCAAATCAAGCCAGCCTAAATAATCACTGCCTTGACCTGTTTTTTCGTGAATGACTTTATGAATTTCACTCACTTTCTTTTGGAGACTTTCGGGTTGTTCTGTTAAAAATGGACGTACTTCATTGATGTTGAGTTGAATGTGTGACATGATTTTATCCTCTATTTCTTCGTTTTTTCAATCCAGTGTGGCAAAGCCTTAGCTAAAGAGTGAAATCCAATCTTGATTCTCACCATTTTTTGAATTTTAGGATGGATTGGATTGGCTCTCTTATAACTTAATTTAAGTCGCTTATGGTCTTCATCAACTTCTAAAACAACGACCTCAATATCATCCCCAACTGATAGCATATCTTCAATCGATGGGACGAACTGATCGGAGAGTTCAGAGATGTGAATGAGTCCGGTATAATCTTCATAAGTGACAAAAACACCGTAAGGCTGAATGCCTGTAATCTTACATACAATCTGATCATTAATGTTCATATCAAAAACCTCGAAAACATTATATCATATTTTATATGAAGCGTATAGAGAAAGAAAAAACGAGGTTGCCCTCGTTATTCAACACCTAAATAAATACCTAAACCACCAAGTCCAACGTGTGCAGATACAACAGGACTGATGACCCCTCTAATTTGCACATCTAAGTTTTCTGCAACGGAAACCATGACATGTTGTAACTCTTTGGCTTCTACAGAGCGATCCACATAGGCAATTCGAATAATAATTTTCTTGCCTTGGTCCACAAGCTTTGTCGCTTGTTCTTTTAAGTAGAGTAACACATTATTAAAGCTTCTGACCTTATGTTCTAATTCAAGAACACCACGTTTAAATCTTAAAATAGGCTTAACCTTTAACGCATTACCAATAAATGCTTGAACTTTGCCAATACGTCCGCTTTTAACTAAGGAGTGTAGATTATCTACTGTAAAGAGGAGTGATCCATCATCTTTAAGTCTTTCAAGAAACAAAACCCCTTCAGCTGCAGAATGACCTTCATTTAAAAAATCTAGGAGTCTTTCAGTCATATACATGCCGCCAACAATGGTTGATTCTGAATCCACAATTTTCACATTATCTTTTTCATGAATCGTAAGTGCTAAATTAGCAGAGTTGTTAGTTCCTGATAATGATTTAGAAAGCGTCAAACAAATGACCTCTTCAAATGTTTCCAACTGCTTTTGATAAGCATCTAAAAACTGATCTGGGGTGGGTTGAGATGTGGTGATATTTTTCTTCTCATGAAGTGCCTTGACCACTAAATCTGGATCAAAGGTGCCATCCACATATTCCTTTCCATCAATGATAACTTTGAGTGTAACGACTGTGATGTTATTTGCTTTTGCAAATTCCTTTTGAATACCAAATGTGGAATCTACGACAATACCTACTTTTCTTTTCATAGCGACCTCTTTTTTATATTTTTTGATGTTCAAACCAATTGTTCAATTTCATTGTATCAAACTTTTAATTCTTTTCAAAAAATAAGATAAATAATCCTATGTTTCTTAATAAAAAAAGACGACATCTCGTCTTTAGTCAACAGTTACAACTGCAATAACGCCAGGAACATTTTCAAGTAACATGGTTTCAATACCTTGCTTGAGGGTGACATCAAGCGCCATGCATCCATCACACGCACCTAACATTTTGACATAAACAATGCCGTCTTCAACATTTAATACTTCAATGTCGCCACCATCTCTTTGAAGATAGGGTCTAACCTTATGAATCAAGTCTAAAACTTGTTGTTTTGTGTTATCCATTACATTCACCTTCTTTGCATATTAAGTATATCTCATTTGAGTGATTAGTTCAAATGATTTATTAATCATTCGAAGGTTTCATCCGCTTTAATACATAATGAGCGCAATTCATATTGCATGATTCGTTTAAATAATCAGGAATTCGTTTATAGCCATTAGGACTTTTAGGATCAGAATTAAATCCTTTTAATCTTAAAATACCTGAAGACATATCTCCAACTAAATAGGTGTAACGATCAAAAGCGACATCCACATATCGCTCTTGAAATTTGAGAAGATCAAAGCCTTCTCTATGCTGTTTAATTAATTCAAATTGTCCAAAAGGTGTATCAATAATCATTTCTATATCCTCTTCAATAAGACAACTGCTTCTGCAGCAATTGCTTTTTTCTCTCCAATCGCATCAAGTTTTTCATACGTGGTTGCTTTAATACTAACTAAATCTATTGGAATGCTTATCATCTTGGCAATGCTTTCTCTGATACTTAAGATATGAGGGTTAAGCTTAGGGAGTTCTGCATAAACGGTTGCATCGATATTGCCTACTTCATAGCCTTTCTCTTTGATTTTAGCATAAACTTCCTTTAATATTCTTCCTGATGATATATCCTTATAGGTAGGATCTGTATCTGGATAAAAGGTTCCAAGGTCTCCAAGTGATAGCGCACCAAGCATTGCTTCTGCAATTGCATGAAGTAAAACATCGGCATCACTATGCCCAAGTAATCCTTTTTCATGAGGGATAGTAATGCCCCCTAAAATGAGTGGTCTATCAAAGACAAGTTGGTGAATATCAAAACTATGTCCAATACGCATGGGTTCATCCCTTTCACCTAAAAATAATTGTGCGATTTTAAAATCATCTGGATAAGTAATTTTTATATTGGGTGTTTCATTGATTACAACACTCACCGTTTCATCTGGATAAAATGCTTGATAAAGTGAAATATCATCATCATAAGTTTGATCATTTCTTAAATAGGCATATCTAATCTTTTCAGTTAAGAATGCTTGAGGTGTTTGTGCAAGCACATAATCATTTCTGGATAGAGAAGATATGGATCCTTGTTGATATCTTTTAAGCGCAGATGTCAGTTTCTCAGAAAGTAAAACAGCATCATGATAAGCCAGTGCTTTTTCTATTTCTAAGATTGCATCCTTTGAAACTAACGGTCTTGCTGCATCATGAATAAAGACGTAAGGAGTCTCAACTTCTTTTAATCCAAGCATCACCGATTCACTTCTAGTTTTTCCACCTAAAACGATTTTAATACTTTCATCAAATATATACTTTCGAATCTCATTTAAATCTGTTTTTGCAACAACCAAAACAATATCAAATCCTAAGGACAAAAAGAGATCAACACTATACATGAAGACTGGTTTACCAAAAATGGGATATAAAATTTTTGATTGACTCGTTTGTGCTCTTGTTCCTGCACCAGCAGCAACAATTAATGCTGTATTCATAAAGTCCCCTTAAAATAGCCATCTAACTTTTGATCGTATGTTTCGTGTGGTAGTTCATCAAACTCTTGAAAATCATAGATGACACCAAATACATGCTTGGGTCTATGTTTGGATAAAAACTGATCATAATATCCTTTTCCATATCCAATCCGGTAGCAATCCTTTGATATTGCAAGCGCAGGAACAAGCATATAATCGATTTCTAAATCACAGATCTCACCAAAGATAGGTTCCATGACACCAAATTTAGAAGGTGCAAATTCTTGCAGCGGTTCATACTTATAAAATCTCATTTCTGAAGATTCAATCTTTGGAAAACAAAATGTTTTTTGATCGTTAATGAGTGATAGTAAATTGATTTCACCCTTCATGGGGTAAAAGATAGAAACACAAGATGCCTTCATATATAAAGGATCATTTTTAATATCTCTAATAATCTTTTGATTCTTAAGATTTAATTCTAATGGATCTCTTATGTTTCTTTCCATGAGCATTAAAGATCTCAATTCTTTTTTGTTCATGAAACAATATCCTTATAGTAACAGCCATGTGCTGCAAATTGTGGGTTTTCAGCAATCTTTAATGCTTGAAGGCTTGCTTGGTAAAGTTTATGTTCATCATGTGCATCTGAGCCGCCAACAGCAATTCCTGCAAAGACTTCGAGCTCAGCAGAAATCGAACCATACTGCATCACAAGATTTAAGAATGTCTTATTGGATTTAATGCCTTGAGCTAAAACATCCATTTTTCTAGGATCTGTAATCGTTACTGCAAACTCAATACCAGACACTCTAAAAATGTCTCCTGATTCAGAAACAAAGGTTGTTCTCAGTTTTTTAATATATTCAGCCATCAACATATTGCCTACTTCTCTGCCATGGGTTTCATTGATTTTAGGAATATTCTTAAGTCTAATTAAAAGAAGCTGGAAATATCTGTTATCTTTAAACAGCTTATTCATTGAAACGAGCATATCATGGTGATCTTTAAGCCTGTCGAGTTCATCAATATTTGATGCTAAGAAATGCTTTGTCTTCATAGGGTTTAATGTACCCATGATGACTGCAGCGTGTGTATCTTCAAAAAGTCTTTTTCCTCTTTCTTTAAACCAAAGATATCTACCTGATACATTGATGCGATAAGAAGTTGAATATTGTTTTTTGTTCACTGTCAAATCGCCTAAGAGGGCTAAATACTTCTTTAAATCCTCAGGCTCAATCATGCGTCTAAAATCGGTTAAGTCTAATGTGTTTCCTGGAAGTTGAAGCATGGATACTAAGGCATCTGATGCCCAAATGGTGCGTTCATCTAAATCGATATAAAAAAGTCCTTCCTCAGAAATCTCTAGGGTTGCAATAAACTTATGACGAATACTTTCAAGCTCAGTGCTACGTTCATTAAGCTCTTTTTCAACAGCAAGTAAATCGAAATCTGTTTTCTTTTCACCCACACAAATTCTACCCTTATACTTCCCTAAAACATAAACTGGCTGCATCACCATATGAAGAATCACTGGGTTTCCATCAAAGTTTAAGAACGTGAGTTCTTGAACTTCAGAGTCTCCAGGTTTAGCATGCTCTTTATAGTTTAAAAAATAAGTTTCTAAAGAACGATTATTAATTTCTTGGCCATTAAGCTTCGTGAAACGAATCGTTTTATTTAAAACACTGAAAAACTTTTTACCAATAATATCTTCTTTTTCTAAGTTGAGTTCATGGAGTAAACTTGAAGACATATCTCTAATTTTTTCCTTAGCATCAACAACATAATACGCATTCCATTTAGAGTTTTTAATCGATTTAACGAAAAGTTGATAATGGTTCGCTTTTAAAATTGCCGTCTTAAAGGTTGAAAATAAGACAAGGATAAAGACGAAATAGACAAAGAAATTAAAGATGATATAGGCATCCTCATACACGGAAACCCCTAAAATGAGTGTGTTATACATCACAAAAACCATCACTGCGATGGTCATATTTAAAAACGCTAAAATCAGTCTGTTCTTTAATACTTTTTCAGACTGAATGCTTTGAATGATGACTAGAAACAAAGTGAAAAATGTAATGATGAGCGGATAAATAGGATGTTGAAGCATTGAAATCACCACGCAAGCCCGGGTATGACATACTTAAAAAGCATGATTGCTAGTGTGATTAAAAATGAAATCACATAGGCAAGCCATTTGTTTTTATTAAAATAATTAGATGTTTTTTCTGCAATATTTCGATTGGAAAAAGCTTTAAGCGGTTCGAAGATTAGGGTTAAAAATTTCTTGAACATATCGGTAACCTCACTTCATGAACATGTTAATGTATTCCATTAACTTGTCTCGATCATTAATCTTAAGCATAATACCTTCAACAGCAATAGACACACTACCTGTTTCTTCTGAAACAATGATGGTTAAGCTATCTGTAATTTCACTAATACCAAGTCCTGCACGATGTCTAGAACCCATCGTCTTATCAAAGTTTTGGTTATCGGATAACACAAAATAAGCACCAGCACATAAAATCGAATCCCCGCGGATAATGACTGCACCATCATGAAGTGGTGTATTTGGGGTAAAAATATTAATCAAAATCTCTTTAGAGACTTCACTATTCATCGTAATCGCACGTTCAGCGTATTGATCTAAAGTGTTATGCTTTTCAATGGTCATCAGTGCACCAATTTGTTGGCTTGATAAATACATAGCAGCATCAACAATCGCTTGTTTAGTTTTCTCGCTACCCATGACAACCAATTCGTTTCTCGTATCTGCTTTCCAAACCATCTCAAGTGATCTTCTAATATCGGGGGCCATGATGATAATGATTAAAATAGGCATCCATTCAACGACATAAGTTAATATAGGGGATGTAATGGGGAACTCAAAAAGATTGGCCACATAACTTAATAAATAAACAAATAAAAAAGATGTGGCAATCGAAAGCATTCTCTTATTCGATAGTAAAAATTTGACTAAGAAAAAGACTAAGACCCATACGATATAAAGATCAACGATAAACTTCCAGATTGGTATATTATAAATCATATCATCGCACCCCTTTTTGACTAACCCTATTATATCATAATACAGGACTCAAGAAGTAAAATCAAATATGTAATTCAACGCACGATTTTAGCATCTTAAGTGGTTTCTTATTGTATAAAAGAGAGATAAAGTCTATAATAGAACTGCTGATAACTACTACTTCAGCAACTCAAGGAGGGTTCATCATGTATATTAAACTTAGACATTTAAACCAAGCTTAAGTTGCCCAAATCATTTTAATGATCCAGTGGCAACATCTTATGGTCATTTGACGAGACGTTGCACGTTTGTGCATATATTTAAGACAACTTAGGATTGTCCTCAACCATTTTGGTTGCACATAAAGAGGTATATATGGATCAAGCAATATTAGTCGGACTCAGTTATAAAGAGACCACTGAGGAAACGATGAACTCACTCATCGAACTCGAGCATTTGGCAGATGCTCTAGGTATTAAAACAAAGGACAAAGTCGTCCAAAACGCCAAACAAATTACACCCAGATTTTATATTGGTTCGGGTAAAGTTCAAGAGATTAAAACCATGATTGCAGTTTTAGATATCGATATCGTTATTTTTGATGATACACTATCTCCTGCACAAATCAAAAACTTAGAAAAAGAACTTGAAGTTCAGATCATCGATCGCAGCTTTCTCATCTTATCGATTTTCGCAGAAAGAGCACAAAGTAGAGAAGCCGTCTTAGAAGTCTCACTTGCTCAAAAAATGTATTTACTACCCAGACTTGTTGGTATGGGTAACTCACTTTCTAGACAAGGTGGAGGTTCATACAATGCGAAGGGACCTGGTGAAACCAAACTAGAACTCGATCGAAGAAAACTTGTTAATGAAATTAGTTTCATCAAAAAAGAGCTTGAAAAGATCAAATCCGAAAGACAAATTTCTAGACAAAAAAGAATGAAAAATCAAATACCAGTGGTTGCCTTAGTGGGTTACACCAATGCAGGTAAATCGTCTTTAATGAATTCACTTTCTAGATATTTACATCACGATTCAGAACCTGTTTTAGAAAAAGATATGCTTTTTGCTACACTCGATACGAAAGCGAAAAGATTACAAAAAGAAAATCATCCACCCTTTATCTTAATTGATACCGTTGGATTTGTCAGCAAGCTACCTCATGAACTGATTCGCTCATTTGAGTCTACCTTAAGTGATGTCGTTCAAGCAGACTTACTCATTCATGTGGTTGATGGAGCTTATTTTAATCCCCTTCAAATTGATACAACAAGAGCGGTACTCACCGAAATTGGTGCCGATCATATTGAAAGATTATTAGTCCTTACAAAAAAGGAGATTGCATTGATGCAACCCCCTGTTCATGAAGATTATATTTTTGTATCCAATCGAACCAATGAAAACATTGATGTGTTAGTTGATGCCATTTATGGACATCTCTACAAACAAAATAGGATTCAGTTACTCAGAATTCCATTTGATCAAGGACAAATATTTTCTAAGATTAAAGAAAACAATACAGTGCTTGAAACTAGATATGAAGAAGATGGTACGTATGTTAAGGTGATATTAACACCTGATCAAACAGAGCTTTATAAGAATTATCTCATTGATAAGAACAATAAAACCGCTTAATTAAGCGGTTTTTTGTTATTTAATGAATGTTTTAACTTCTTTGATTAATGGATTAGGATCGATCACTAAACTGAGTTTATCTGCTTCAATGAATTTAAGTATCGGTTCTGTCAAAACATCCGCCAAAGTCTCGATGAGTTCTGTGCCACCAAAAGGATCATCATCATGCCCATAAAGGACTAAAACCCTTTGTTTTAAAAATGAAAAGTCTTCTTTCTTGAAGTGATAGTTAGTCAGTAAATCTAAGATTAAAGCCATTTGAACCTTTTCGTCATGTTCTGTATATTCATGAATTAATGCTTCAAAGACATCTAAGTCCCTTGGGTTACTGAGTGCTTCACTAATCTGATTGATAAGTGCATCTTTAATGGCAGATAATGGCATGAGTTTTCTAAGTTCTTTAATTTGATGGATGGCTTCTAGGACTTGGCTGATGACCCATTTGGAGTGTTCATTCATCAAATTTGTTTGAGTGAGTGTGTTATATAGAATCATCCCTTGAACAAAACTAGGATATTTTTTAGCAAACACTTGGGCTATGCTGCCGCCAAAAGATGCACCTAGCAAATAGACTTGATCAATTTCTAAAGATTTTAAAACATAATGAATCACATCCGCCAGATGATCCATCTTTATAAGTTCCGAAGGCATCTCTAGGGTCATAACTTGATACTCTACTTCAAATGATGAAAGCATTTTAAAATAAGCATTTGTTTTAAGCATGCTGCCACTAAGTAATGCTAAAATCATTTGATTTCCATGCCCAAAAAGACGATACTTAATCTCTTGACCGTTGTATAATTTCTTTTGTATAGGATGTGTGTTTAAAAATGATTGATACATCTCAAATAGTGTCATATGATTCCTTCTTTAAGATCTCTAAAACCTTAAGTTCTCTTTCAATCCAAGTGGCAACATGCTGATGAATGGATTGGTTTTGATTATTTAAAATAGCTTCGTCTAATGATACAAACTTAAGCTGATAGCCATACTCAATTTCATAGTCATCCATTTTTGGTTGATGGATTTCATCTAAAATCTCACACAGATAGTAATATGAATCCATTTCAAAAAGATCATTTGGATTAAAGATGGATCTTCTCTTTTCTATCATATATCCATAAGGTTTAATCGAATCCCTTTTGATGACTAAACCTGTTTCTTCTTTGGTTTCTCGAATGAGTGCATCTTCCATGGGTTCTCCATCCAGGACACCACCTCCAGGAAATTTATACTCACCAAATTTAGCGCTTTGAATCATCGCAAGCTTTTGATCCTTAAAAATAATCGCTCTCACGGCAGTTCTCTTAAAATGTCCTGTGCAATCATCATAATCTTTTTTATCGAAGCTTTCAAGTCGTCTCATCATAACCTCTTTTGATCTCTTTTATTTTATCACGAGTTGATCCACTAAAAAAGGGAGGATTACTCTCCCTTAGGTTTAGCCGCTTCTATTTTCTCTTTTTTAAGTTTTTTTCTAACCTGATACTTTTTATATCCAAAATGAATACCCAGACCTATGGGTCCAAAGACTAAGGCAAATGGAATTAAGTTTGCTATCACAATACCAATGGCATCTAAAACAGAAAATACGGCTCTAAATCCATTTAAGAAACCATTACCAAAACGGTTAATGAATGGAGAACGTGTCACAATCGTACTACCATAAAGTGTAATATGAACTTCACTATATTCAATTAAACTATCAAAAACATTTAACTCACCTTGAAGCTTCATCAGTTCAACTTCTAAGTTTGCCATTTGAGTGTTGATGGTAATCATTTCAGATAGACTTGCAGATGCATAAAGATTTTGAAGTCTTGTAATTTGAAGATTAATCGAAGTGATTTTTGCAGTTTTATCTAAATACTGAAGTGATACATCCTTACCTTCTTTAACAAAATCTCGAACCTGAAAATTTGCTTTAAGTGCATCCGTAAATGCATCTAAACGCTCTGTCTTGACTCTAACTGTAAATCTTGCAGAGTTTGATCGAATACTCTCGTAATCAAACCATTCATCAGCAGCAAGTAGATCCTTAAGTGTATCGACACTTTCTAAGATATTTGTCACATCATAACTACTATTGACGGTATAAATCATTTTTCTTTGTGGAACAGCATCTGTTAAAATGGTTTGATTGTCTGTAGGGTCTTCTTCATATGGTTCATTTGAACTACATGCAAAAAGAACACCTAATAGTAGGACGAAAAGGAAAGATAAGACTAGTTTTTTCATGTGAACCCCCTAATTAAAAATCGTGTTAACCTCATTATATCACTTCATAATGAAATTTAAGAAGTTATATTGAACTAGAAATTGATTCTCAGTGCCATACCTTCTGGATATACAGCAACAACTTCAAATCCAAGAGATAAATAAAGTTTTTGAGCTGGAATATTGAATCTATTGACACCAATTTCAATTTTTTTAGCCCCTTTGTTTTTGAGAATCTCAAGAGCTTTTGAAACCATGATTTTTCCATAGCCACGATGTTGATATCTTTGATCAATTAAGACAATATCAACAAAATAAATAGATTTCTTAGGATCAATATCTAAGACCAGTAATCCAACCGCTCTTAAACCTTCCATGAGCACATAAGCTTTCTTAGATGGATAGGCTGCAGCAAGACAAATGGATTTTTTTGCATCTAAAACAAATAATTTTTGATCGGATGCCACCTCAAGTTCCATCGCTTCCCACATGTTTGATGGGTGATAGAAAACAAGTTTTGTAAACTTACTTGGGAAGGTTGTTTCTTCTTCAATGATTTGACGCATATCTTTCCTAAAATACTTCCAATCGCCTCCAATAACCTTTGACTTTTGAACTTCATTACCAAAATGAAGATATGAAATCTTTGAATGTTGATCAAAGTATAGATTAAAATCATATCCAAGCATCATGCCTTCACCGCAGTGAATCCCGTTGGAGTTTTCAGTGAGAATGGAATAACCTTCTTTATTATATTTAAGACCAATACGCCAAGCCTTTTTAGATAGAATCTTACCTTCAGCACAGGCTTGCATTAAATGCATCATGTCACCAATCGTTGTTACAAAAGATTCTTTAATCTCATGAGTTACTGGAATTCTAACCAAATGCTCACCTTTGAGAATACCATAAGAAACTGTTGTTGCCTTGGATCCGATGACTGTCTCTTTCATACCCACTGGTTGAAAGATATAGTGAAGCTGAAAATCAGTAATCGTCATACCAGAGATTCTTTCAACTACTTCTTTAAGTAACATGATGTTTGATGCACTAAACTCCTCATCTTTAACACCGGGTTCATAATATAAATCTTCATCCTTGATTAAATCAAAAAATTCATGAAATGGCATGCCTTGATTGTAAAGCATTCTTTCAATCCGATAGGTATCCTCTTCCGATAATGCTAAATGATTTTGATCTTTTCTTTTTTCTACCATTAATTTTTCATAGAAATAATCGATGATCCCGGATTGATGCTTAATAAGATGAATGATTTTAATTAGGTGTGCGTGTTTATATTCAGGGATATAAAGACTTAAATCATCTTCTAATTTAAGCTTCTCTTGATCAATTAAGATCATTAAAGATAATCCTAAGAAAAAAGGTGATCTTGGATTTAATAAATAGGTATCATGTTTGGAAATTGGGATACCAGATACTCGGTCTTGATATCCATAATAGCCCTCATGAAGGATTTGATTTTTGTGCATGAGAATTGCAGCACCAGAAATATCCCAAGTTTTGGCAGCCTCATGAATTCTTTGATTGATTTTTAGTTGATTAAACATATCATCGCCTCGTTTCTTTAAGTTTATCTTATCATTTCAGTTGAAAATCTCCTATAGAGACTTTATCAAATAGCAAAACTTAAGGATAAGATACAAAAAAGTCACAGTTTTCCTGTGACTTTTTCCCTTATTTTTTATTAAAGAATGCATCTAGATGTGTGATGAACTCATCTTTAGTTCGCGTTTGAGATAGCTGTTTTCTCAAATTGGATGCATGCTCAATCCCCTTTAAATACCATGGTCCATGACTTCTCATTTCTAGAATTGCAGTATGCTCGCCTTTAAGATCAATTAAGCTTTCTAAATGCGCAACCATCATGTCTTTGATTTCATGAAGTGAAGGTCTTTCTAAAATGGTACCATCTTTGAGATACGCATCAATTTCTCTAAAAATCCAAGGATTTCCTAAAGCTGCTCTACCAATCATGACTGCATCACACTTCGTATAGTCTAACATGCGTTTTGCAGATGGACCATCGACGATATCGCCATTACCAATCACAGGAATACTTACGTTTTCTTTCACTGCTTTAATGACCTCTAAATCGGCAAATCCACTATAGCCTTGTGATCTGGTTCTGGCATGTACAGTAATTGCACTTGCACCTGCAGCTTCGATTTTTTTTGCAACTTCAACTGCATTAATGCTTTGATGATCCCAACCACTTCTAATTTTGACTGTGACTGGTTTTTTAACTCTTTTAACGATTTCTTTGACAATATCATAAATCAAATCTGGGTTTTTCATCAGTGATGCACCTGCTTGTGCCTTAATGGCAACCTTAGGAACAGGACACCCCATATTAATATCAATGATATCGCAGTTGCTGTGTTGATCGATATAAAGCGCTGCTTCAACCATCGTTTTTAAATCAGAACCAAAGATTTGTTGTGCCATCGGTTTTTCAGCATCTGTCATATAAAGGAGTTTAATCGTTTTTTCGTTATTATATAAAAGTCCTTTATCAGAAACCATCTCTGCAAAAACAAGACCTGCACCATAAGTTCTCGTAAGTAGTCGAAAAGGGCTATTCGATACACCAGCCATCGGTGCTAAAATGATTTTGTTTTCAATTTCAAGATTTCCAATTTTAAATGACATGAATTTCACCCGATTCATTGTATCATAGAGTTTGTGAACTTTCAATTATGGTACAATACTGTTTAGGAGATAATAAACTATGAATGATTATGCACTAATTAGTTATGCTTACAATAAAACCATTCGAATTTATGTAGCCTCTTCAACACATTTAGTTGAAGAAGCGAGAAGAATTCATCAAACCTGGCCAACAGCAACCGCTGCATTTGGTAGATTTTTAACCGTTTCTGCAATGATGGGTCTCATGTATAAGGATGATGAAAAAATCACCTTACGCATCAAAGGCGATGGTCCAATAGGATCGATGCTTGTTGAAGCGAACACTTTAGGTGAAGTTCGGGGTGAAATATTAAATCCAAATGTATATCTCAAATATGAGGAGGGTCCTAAAAAAGGAAAACTCAATGTTGGTGCAGCCGTCGGTTCTGGTTTTCTTCATGTCACCAAAGACCTAGGCATGAAAGATTATTTTACCTCATCATCAGAGCTTCAAACAGGTGAAATTGGTGATGACTTCACATACTACTTTGCATTATCAGAACAAATCCCTTCCTCTGTCGGAGTTGGGGTCTTAGTGGACATAGACCAAACTGTTTTAGCCTCTGGTGGTTATATCCTTCAGGTGATGCCAGAATGCCAAGAAGAAACGCTTGTTTTCTTAGAATCCTTAATTCCAAAACTTCCACCCATGTCCACACTCATCCAAGAAGGTAAGACACCTGAAGAGATCTTAAACCTACTGGCCAATGGTACAGAACAAATCTTAAGTAAACACGAAATCAGTTATACCTGTCATTGTTCGAAAGATGGTTTTGCAAGATCACTTTCTGCTTTAGATGATCCAACCTTAGATTCCTTAATCCATGAGGATGGGAAAGCAGAAATTGAATGTCATTTCTGCAAGAAACAATACGTTTTTGATAAAAAAGAACTAGAAGAAATTAAAATCACTCGAAAATAAAGGAGTTCCGTGGAACTCCTAATTTTTTTGTAAAGTGAATGTCCAGGTATCACTACTATAGCCCGGCATCCAAATATAATAAGTGCCTGGTCCTAATGTCGCATTAAATAAAGTATTACCTGAAGTGACGTAGGTACCATCTGCTTTATAAATATACGCAAACTGATTGGTTGTTACTCTGTAGCTTTGAGTTTCTGTAACGACAAATTTAACCATTTCTTCATCATAATACATATCTTTTTGATATGTGTAAGTACCTACATCTACCAAGGGTACTTGACTACCGAATAAATTATCATCGATAACTTCTTCCAATATGACTGCAACCAACAGGGTATAAAGTCTTGGTTGATTCACCCAATCGTTGATGTGGTGAATATAGTAAGTTCCTGCTTCTAATTGGTAATAATTACCATTAACTCTTGTCATCGTCAGTCTATAAAAGGAGATATGCTCACCTGATGCATGATGAAGCGTATAAGATTTCGTGTTTCCAATAAAGATTGTTGAATCTTCGTTAAGTGTAAACCACGCTTGGATGAAATGTCCATTATCAAAATGAAAAAGTTCTAGTGTGGGAAATCCTTCACTGTGAGGATTTTGTGTCTCTGAAGACTCAATATCAAAATATTTGATTTCAAGACTAAGGTAGGGTGTAATATCAGCTCTAACTCTCGTCATTGATAGATTTAATGACATGACATGAATGGTGTATGTACCAGGATGTAATGTAATTTTCGCATTGGACCCATAAAGACCTTGAGGTGTTAAATTTTGATGTAGGTGATCGATAACATAAACCATAGCAAAATTTGAAACATGCTCTATTTTTTCAAAGTAAAACTCAACAAATGATTTTTCAACAATTTCAAGTGTCATTAAATAAGGTGGGAAATGCTCACTTAATAATATCTCTGGTCCATAAAACTCATGCGTCACCTCAGGATAAGGTTCTTCTTGCACTTCAACACCTTTTAAAATTGTCACTTCAAATTGATAAACACCGGGCATTTGTGCTCTAAAATAAAACGTCACTGATTGTCCATGAAAATCTCGATAAAAAATGGAATCTTTTTGCCACCATTCTCTTTGAACAGAATAATCTGGTTTTTGATAGTTCATTTGCAGTTCCGTATTTTGATTTAAATAATGGATTTTAAGGACAACAGCCTCATCTAATTCAAGCTTCATTGACACAAAATCATAAGGTCCTTCAATTAAAATGGCATTGATGCCTTCCTTAATTTCAATTGGTTTATCTAAAAATCCAGATGTTTCATAATCTAAATATTCAAACTTAAATTGATAGCCATAACTTGTCTTTGAAGATACACTGATAATCTTAATGAAATAATATCCTGCTTCAAGATAGAAACTATTGCCTGTTTCATCCATGATATAGGCTTGATTTGAAATGACTTTAAGACGATCAATCGTATAAATTTCTACTCTGGTACTTTGATCTTTAGGTACATAGACATACTGGCCTGTTTCAAAATAGGTGATATAGAAATCTGGTTGCGGTGAATAAGGTTGAGAAACATCTTCTAAGACATTCGTGAGTTCAGTGATTTCATCAAAATCACTCGGTGGATAGATATAATATTTGGCTGTATTACTTAAATCGTGACTTGTAAAATCTGTAAATGTAAGGATTTGTCTTGTTTCACTCACTATCGATTGAAGATCACCACTTCCTCCTTCAATCACATATCTAATCAATACATCAATCTGGTCTTCAAGAAACTTATAAGTGATTCTAACAATCGTTTGATCGAGTGCTTGTGCACTGACGCCGATTTCACTATAAACGGCTTTAAGCATATGATACTCGCTCGAACTAAAAAAATCTTTAAGATAGCCTTCAACTAAAAAGCCTTGTTCTGTTTCTGTAAACTTGTGAAGTAAATAACTCACAGAGTAAAGCATACTATCTTGAGAAAAGAGTGTATCTTCATAAATCATATCGAGTTCATGCTGTGCAACATAAGGATTAATATAATATCTTTGTTCAAAGATTCGATAATCATTGAGTGGAAATCCAAAAAGTCTTTGGTCAATCACTTGATAAATCGTCGTTTGATTCTCGATGGTATGTTCCATGTATTGTTCTAATGGCTTAACTCTTAACATGCTTGTTACTGTGACATCAAAACTTCCTGAACTTCCAGTAATCCTAACTCGAGCTGCTTGATCAAGAATATAGGGTAAATCAGCCTTTTGTTCGATTTTATTCATTTCAAGATGCCATAGGTCCATCACTCTTTTGTTTTCAACGACATCATTAATTAAAACTTGATGGTCATCAAGAAGTGGAACTTGATAGACTTTTTCTTCTACTGTTACCTGTTGATATGTTTTAAAATAGCCTTGTGCCTGACTCACGACGACATAATGAACTTCTGGTTCCATGGTTGGATGAAAGCTGATCATTGGGACGATATCCTGATAGTATGCACCATTCATTGAATCACTCATATGGTGCAACCAAAGCTTTTTGGTTCCTCCATCTAAATAGGTAAAATAAACAATGATTCCAAAATCGATATCCATATCACTAACAGATTTGAGTGCACTCATCTTAAGTTCAAGTGAATAGGAAGCCTGATTAAGTTTGAGTGTTGCTTGAACACTAAAAAAGGACTCAAAAGTAGCCGCTGTTAGTTGATATTCAAATGGTTCTGTCGGTTGAGTATCATCATTAGGTAGAGAAGGTGTACTTGGTATGGATTCAACAATACATGAACTTAAAAAAAATAAAATGAAAAAAACAACCAACAATGAAAAGCATCGTTTCATAATAAAACCCCCAATATGTATGATTGGCTTCATTTTATCACAATCATCTCATATTGGGGATACTTATTTTTTAGATAAAACTAATTTAGTCTCTTATAGGATTGATTCCAACTACTTTGTGGACTCAATCTTTTCACTGAGTTCATCTGTAATTTTCTTATAAAAAACATCATCTATAATGAATTTCTTCCGATAAATGATATAACATGCCAAAATCAAAATAAGTGGAATAACAATCATGGATAATCTCAGTCCAAGGAGCATACTTGAATCAACATTTGATGCAATCAGTGCTCTCGCTTGTTCTGTTGAAAGTGGTGTTCCTGATAGTGCTGCTTGATCTTTAGCTGATGTTAGAGGTTCAATCACTCCTTCATTTAAACCTGATAATGCAAGCGTAAGTGTCACAACTAAAACTTGCATCGAGGTTGCAAGCTTTGTTACAAATGGGTTAATCGCAAACACGATACTTTCATTTCTTGTGCCTAGTTTCCACTGGCCATATTCAATGGTATCTGCAAGCATAACTAAAACAAGCACTTGAATAAATCCTTGTCCACTAAAAAGGACTAATCCTGCAAAACCAATAAAAAGCATATTCATTGGAAGCACATAACCGACACTCATAAAGACAATATATCCTAAGACAATTAAACCAATCGCCATTTTAAAAATACTTGCACGTTTCATCTTTTTCGCTATCAAAGGAAATAAGGATAGTGCAGTCAGTTGACTCACCGCAAGGATTGCAGAAAACATCGTAAATTCTGCACCACCATATTTATTAAAGTCATAGTTGAAGAAATAAATACCTAAAGCGGTTGTAATAAAGTATCCTGTGTTAAATAGGAAAATCGCGATGATAATGACTAAGAGTTGATCATTTTTAGATATAACTTTAATCATACCTTTGAGACTTGTCTTTTCTTGTTTTACTTCTGCAAGTTTATTTTTAGGTTGCTTAACAAAAATAAATAAGACAACTTGAGAGATGACAAAGATTAAACAGATAACTAAGGCGATAATCGAAAAGGCTTGTTTGGGTCCGCCTGCAAAATTCTGATAAATGATTGGAACAAGTGCGATTGTTAAAAACATACCGAGACTCGCGAAAATTCTTGCAAGGGATCCAATACTTTCTCTTTCTTTAGGATCTGATGAAAAGGATGGATACATCGACCAATACGCAATATCATTCATTGTAAAGGTCATGCCTGATAGCACATATAAAAATCCAAAAACAACAACAAAGGCAGTGCCACTTAATCCTAAATCTTGAAAGAGTAAAAAGAAGATAACCGCTGAGGATAATGCACCAATTAAGACCCAGGGTTTAAATTTTCCATATCTTGTTTTGGTATTATCCACAATAGTGCCCATAATGGGATCATTGATGGCATCCCATATTCTAGCAACAGCAATAATAATCCCTACAGAGACAAGCTGCCAGTTCGGTAGTCCTAAGGCATCTGTGAAAAAGACAATTAAATATGTGCTATAGAGCGCATACATCATATCGCGACCAATGCCGCTCATTGAATACGTTAACTTCGTTTTTCTTGGAACCTTCATGGTTTCATTCATCGTTTTGCACCTTTTCTAAGTTTTTTTATGCCTTTAAATAGTTTAAGATTCATGATATCTACAAGTCCTTCAGCTTGTTCAAAGGTAAACTTACCTGAACTAAATATCGCAAGCATGTGGATCGGTGTTTCTAACATCGTCTTTTTAGCGACTTCAACCATCCACTCACTTTTCATTTCTTTGGCTGTCTTTAAACCCTCTTTAATGATGATTCCTGATACAACTCTTCCCATCCATGTGTTTCTTGCATCCTCAAGTGTCGAAGATAGGGAGTAAGGTCTTTTTCGAACCACTGATTTTTCAGGAAGCTTTCTTTGACAGATTTTATTAAACTCTGTGCAGTCATAGATATATTTTTGATAACTTAAGGATGGTTGATGAATTTCTTCACCATCAAGGTGGACATCAATCGCATCAATTTCATCTTCCACGTTTTTTGCAATGACAATCTGATAATCACCTTTTTCTAAAACCCATTTTTTCTTAAAGTAATCAAAATATTCAAAAGCGGATTTTGGAAGTTCTATATGAATATTTTTTTCTTCCCCTGCTTTAAGTTCTACTTTCTCAAATGCTTTGAGTTCTCTTCTTGCTTTATAGACTGTAGACTCATTATTTTCAATATAAACTTGGATGACTTCTTTTCCCTTTACATCTCCGATATTTTCTAAAGTGATATCGATATCAAAATGATTTTTTTGTTCGGAAACTAAGATTGTCTTATAGTCAAACTGGGTATAAGATAGACCATAGCCAAATGGAAATCTCACACGTTTATTGAAGGTTTGATAATAGCGATATCCAATAAAGATTGACTCTTCATAGTGGATGGCATTGTTATCTTCAGTGAGTTGTACATTACATTCTTTGATGTCATCAATAAATGTTTCTGCAAGTCTTCCTGATGGGTTTACCTTACCATATAAGATATCCATAATCGCTTCACTAGAACCTTGTCCACCTAAATACGCCATAAGCATGCCTTTAACTTTTGGTTCGAAAGATAGGTTAACCACAGACCCACTAAGGATTACTGTGACAACATTAGGATTGACTTTAATGAGTTCCTCTAATAAATGAATTTGATTTCTTGGTATTTCTAAAGTCTTACGATCAAAACCTTCAGTTTCTTCTTGATCTGGTAGACCTAAGATATAAACTACTTTTTGAGCTGTTTTTGCAAGCTCAAGTGTTTCAAAAACTAAGTCCTCATCGATATCATAATGATCGATATGATAGCCCTTCGCAAGTTTAATTTGCTTGGAGTAGTTGGAATAAATATCTTTGATTTGAACGAGTTTTGTTGGGTTGATGTGTGATGAGCCTCCACCTTGATATCTCATTTGGGATAAAAAGGCACCCACCATTAAGACTTGATCTTTAGCTTTGAGTGGTAGAATGTCTTGATTTTTAAGTAGTACCATTGATTCAGATGCGATACGTTTCGCTTCTTGATGGTGTTTTTCACGATCAAAGGTGACTTCTGGACTATTCTTATATTTTTTAACCATCTCAATGATACGTTCACTCGATTTTGTTATCGCTGTTCTAAGCTGCTCATCTTTATTCACTTCTTTTAATACTTGTTTCGCACGATAGCCCATAGAAGATGGCATTTCAAGATCAGTGCCAGCTTTAATCGATTCCACGCGATTATGAACTGCACCCCAGTCACTCACAACAACACCTTTAAATCCCCACTCTTTTCTTAAGACTTTAGAAATCATCGGGTGTTCGGTGGCGTAATAGCCGTTAATCTTATTGTAGCTTGCCATCACTGTTGCTGGGTTTTCCTTAACAACACGTTCAAAGGCTCTTAAATAGATTTCTCTTAAGGCTCTTTCGTCCACAATGCTATCGATGGTGAATCTATTTTTTTCTTGGTTATTTGCGAAAAAATGCTTAACTGATGTCCCCACACCTTCAGATTCAATGGCTCTCACAAAAAACGCTGCGAGTTCTCCTGTGAGATAAGGGTCTTCTGAGAAGTATTCGAAATTTCTACCACAAAGTGGTGATCTTTTCATATTAATGCCTGGACCTAAAACAATGTTGACTCCAAGTTCTTGTGCTTCTTTAGCAATCAGTTTGCCCATTTGGTAAAGCAAGTTTTTATCAAAACTACACGCGGTTAGAGATGCTGTTGGAAAACAGGTGGCAGGCATTGCGCCCATGACCCCTAAGTTATCTTTTGACTCGTATTGCTTTCTAAGCCCATGAGGACCATCAGCCATCATGATGGATGGGATGCCTCCAATAGGCTTTGTATGCCAAACATCTAAACCGTCTAGTAAGTCAACTTTTTCTTCAATGGAGAGTTTCATAAAACCTCTACCTCCTCAATGAGTGTATGGGTGGAAGACTCAATGATGATTTGTCCTTCACCTTGATGTTTCGTTTTAACCCAAAATGCTGCAACCCCACTAGTTAAAGTGATGAGGGATGGTCCAATCAATTCGATGGCACCATGTACTTTAATGTCAAGGGGATCAAAGGCATATTCTGCTATTTCTTGATGTTGATTAACCTTTTTAATGACATAGCGTTTAACATCATAAGTTTCATTAATCGTTAAGGTGTGTTCATCAGATTCTAAGATGAAATCATAATCGTGATTGTTTTCTTTTGTGACAACCTTCACAAGTTCTTTGTTTTTATATCCTTCAAATCTGTAGATAACACCTTTGGTTCCCCATCCCCCCATATAGGTGTAAAATAGTCTTACCCCATCTTCCATGCCAAGTTTATACTTTTTAAGTAAGAAAAGCATTCTTAATTTATATTTAAGGGGTAGTTTATTACCATACTCAGTGACTGCCTTTAATACTTTTTTTGTAGCCTCAGCATCACGCTTAGTCATCTGTTCATTTTTTTCTAAGGTCTCACCAATGAGATCTGTAATTACGATGGGTGCATGTTTAAGATGTGGATATTTCTTTGTATCTTTAAAATAAGTTCCGATATAAACATCATTTTTATAGAGCTTAACTTCATCTAAATTCGTCATGACATAGATTTCTTTGATATGGCCAGAAGGATATTCTCCAATATTCATCGTTGACGTGACTTCTAATATCGGAATCTCTTCTTGTTGAATACTATAAGCAAGACTTGCAAGTTTAGGGATACGATACATATCTAAAACGCCGTGATAACAGACTCTATCCCCACTACCAAATTCTTGATGGGTATTATAATCATTCATGCACCATCCAATGGCACCACTGATTTCTTTAGAACCCATCATGTTATCAATCACATTTAAGTGCCTTTTCATGTGTTCAATCCGTTTGAGTTCATCATCATAACGCTTGGTTGGAAACATAT
The DNA here is from genome assembly GCA_030603805.1 of Acholeplasmataceae bacterium. Lineage (GTDB taxonomy): Bacteria > Bacillota_I > Bacilli_A > Acholeplasmatales > Acholeplasmataceae > Peloplasma. The sequence continues at coordinate 11,758 of JAUVXD010000011.1, read as the reverse complement.
GTCCATTATACTCAGTCACTAAGTAAGGTACATTCTTTGTAATGGACTTTCTTTTCGCTAAACCCGGAGTTTTTCCTGTGTGTGAGAAATCATTATAAGTGTAGACATCTTCTAAGAACTCACTTTGCTGTAAATTTCTCACACCCCCTCTTTGTCTTGTAGGGTCTAGTTGTTTAGCGAGTGCACTTGTTTTTAAGTAAAAGTCATGGTGGTCCGCAGATTCATTAATGCGCGTTCCCCATAAAATAATCGATGGATGATTACGGTCTCTTTCAATCATTTCCTTTAAGGTGGCAAGTGTTTGATTTTGCCACGCTTCATCACCAATATGTTGCCATCCAGGTATTTCTTCAAAAACGAGTAGTCCAATTTCATCACAACGATCTAAGAAGTGTTTAGATTGTGGGTAATGTGAGGTTCTAACGATATTGAGTCCTAGTTGATATTTTAAGATGTTTGCATCTTCCACTTGAGCATGTTTTGGCATCGCATAGCCTACATAAGGATAGCTTTGATGTCTATTAAGACCCATCAGTTTAATTTTTTGACCATTTAAGTAGAATCCATCTGTTTTAAATTCAGCTTTTCTAATGCCAAACTTAAATCTGTATATATCGACTGTTTCAATCGATTTATAGGTAATCTCTATATCATATAGATGAGGATGGTTGACATCCCATAAAATAGGATGATCCAGCGTGATATAAAGTGTGTTTGTGCTCGATTTAATTTCATGTGGCATATGATAAACTTGTGAGCCCTGTGATAATATTTTGACATCTAAGATGCCTTGGTGATGTGAGGTTTTCACATGAAGTTTGAAATCACCTTCTCCATAGGATTCAACATAGGCATCGATAATATGGTGCGCATCTAATATTCTTAATTCAACTTCGCGGTAGATTCCTGCATAGCCTAAATAATCCATGAGTCCACCAAAGGGTGGAATCTCTTGATGTTCATCACTATCAGCAACAACTAAAATAGGATTAATTTCTCCAAAATTTAGATAATCTTTGATATCAACTTCAAAAGGGGTATAGCCACCATTATGAATACTTACAAGGTGTCCATTAACATAAACATGTGCGCGGTGGAGCACACCTTCAAAATAAAGTTTAATCGTTTTATCTTTCCATGATGGTTCTGCAAAAAACTCTTTATAGTAGGTAAAAACACCTAGAAGAATCTTTTCATCAAAGTGGTTAAAGGGTGTTAAAACCGCATGATGAGGCAAATCTACACGTTCAAATTTCTCTAGACCTAAACCCCTTAAATGTTCTTCTTGATATGCTCCAAATTTCCAATCAAAATTTAATGATCTAATCTCTTTCATGTGCAACCTCCTTCATATTGGTTGGTTCAACAACATAAAGTTGAGAACCAAAATCACCTAAAATTCTTGTGTTTGAATTATAGTAAGTGCCTGAGAATTGCTGTTTAATTTTTATACCGTGTTGAAGCATTCGACCACTAGCTTGATAAGATTCGGTTGCATTATCGAGCATTTTATGTTTTTTAATTTGTCTCATCACAAAACCTTCTGGATTTAGTTTCATGGGGAGTGCATGTGCAATCAAATGACCAAAACGCTCGATTGCAAGTCCTTGATTTAAGGATTTGATATCATAAATAAATTCTTCATCTAAACTCTTGAGTTTCAGAGTATCAAGTTCTGGTGAAGGCTTCTGCAAGATTTGATAGTTTCCAAGGATATGCTTATGTTCGAAAGAGACTTGCCATATCTTTTGATTATCTTTTCCTTGATCGAAGCGATAAAATCTACCAAACTGAAAAAGTTCTCGGTAGTTCTTATAAAAATCAATTTGTTTTTTTATTTCTTTCTTTTCCACAGGGGATAAATACTTTAAATCAAGTTCATAACCTAAAACACCAAAACTAGCGACATTAAAGCGTGTCGAAAGTGGTGTTTTTCTTAGAGTTTGAGCGTGTGGTGCCATAGAAACGTGCGCACTAATGGTTGAAAGGGGATAAAGATAGCTTAATCCTTCTTGGATTTTTAAACGTTCAATGGGGTCTGTATTATCAGATGACCAAATTTGAGCCCCATAACAAAGCATCCCTAAATCAAACCGGTTACCACCACTTGAACATGTTTCTATTAAGATATTCGGATATTTTGATTTGAGTGTATTTAAAATCTGATAAAGACCTAAGATATACGTGTGGAAAAACTTACCTTGTGAATCGATAGAAGATGAATACATATCCGTGATATGACGGTTCATGTCCCATTTGATATATGAAATTGGTGCGTGTTCAATGATTTTTGAAAGCTCATTTAAGATATAGTCTATGACTTTTTGATTACATAAATCTAAAACAAGCTGATTTCTACCTAAGGATGGCATTCTTCCTGGAATTTGAATGGCAAACTCAGGATGCATCTCATAAAGTCTACTTCTCGGATTGACCATCTCAGGTTCAAACCAAAGCCCAAAATCTAATCCCAAACGATTGATTTTCTTTGCTAAGCCATCAATACCTTGAGGTAGTTTCTTTTGATTAACATCATAGTCACCTAAAGATTGATGATCATCATTTCTTGCTCCAAACCATCCATCATCTAATACAAAAAGCTCCACACCTAACTTTTGAGCTTCCTTTGCTAAATGGAGGAGTTTTCTTTGATTAAAATCAAAGTAAAAAGCTTCCCAACTGTTTAAAACCACAGGTCTTAGTTTTTTAATAAAAGGTTTAGGAATGATATGACGATTGATAAACTCATGAAAATGATAAGATAGTGTATTAAAGCCTGTATTAGAATAAGTTAAGACAGCTTCAGGGGTCTCAAACGTTTCTCCTGTCTTTAATGTCCACTCAAATAGATACGGATTAATGCCTGTCATCACACGTAGTGAACCATGACCGCTGATCTCAACGGCCTCATAATGGTTTCCGCTATAAATTAAGTTAATCCCAATACACACACCATAGTCTTGATTCGCATCTTTTTTCGAAAGGATGATTCCGGGATTATGTTTATTTGAGGATGCACCTGTTTTTGAATCATTAATATAGATGCCGTAACTTAAACTTCTTTTATGGATGTGTGCTTCTTTTATCCATCCGCCATCAAAGGTTAATAGATCGTAATCGGTTTCAGGAAGATCTATCATCATGCTCATGATCTTTCTCACTTCAACTGCCTGTTCATGATGATTGATTAAGATTGCTTTACGTGTAAACACATTGGTTTGATCAAAGGTTTGATAAATGAGTTTAAGTTCTAGATTTGCATGGTGATCTTTCAAAGTCACAATCAAACTAAAAGCTTCATCAAGATTTGCATCTGCATAAGGGAGAATCTCACTTTTAACAATCCCAGAAATAATTTCGTGATGATCATAGATAAAGTCACTCACAAAGGTTTGATCCGGCATTTTTATTTCTAAAGGCGATAATCTGAAATCTCCTTTACCAATACCTGAGTATTCTAATGGCATGAGTTCTAAAAAGACTTTACCCTGTTTATTGACATATTCAATCGTTGAACCCATACCTGCATCAAGCTTCGTGTGAAGCGCTTCATAGGTTTGGTCTTTAAGCTTCTCTCCAAAATAGAGATGCTCAAGTTGACCTGTAGGCATCACTGAAAAAAGATAGCTTAAATCTTTGGTCTCTAGAATGAAATAAGGGTGTTTATATTTAATCATTTTTCATATCCTCCAGAATCATCAGTGCTTCAAAAGGCTTTAATGATGTCGATGAAAGTTCTGTTATTCCATAATTGGATATGATGATACTTCCCTTGAACTTAACAGGAACTTTTTTAGGTTTTCTTGTCATATTTAAAACAATACTATAGGTCTTATTGTCATCATATCTTTGATAAATGAATACACCACACTTCATGTATAATGGCTTAAATGAGCCACTTATTAGTGTCTCTGATGATTTTCTTAAACGAATGAGTGTCTTATAGTAACTTAAAATAGAGTGATCTTCGCGCTCTTGTGTTTCAACATTGATGACAGACTGATTGGCATTGATTTTAAGCCAAGGTTTCCCCTTTGAAAAACCATTAGAATCATTCCATTGCATCGGTTGTCTAGCATTATCTCTAGAGGTTCTTTCAATCATCTTTTTGATATACCATTTGGGAAAATGTAGGCTTCGTGCAATCTGATATATACGATGCGTTTCAACATCTTGGTAATCCTCTAATGACTTAAAGTCACCATTGGTCATACCAATTTCTTGACCTTGATAAATAAAGGGTGTCCCTTTAAGTGTCAAATTGAGTGTTGCAAGCATCGTTGCACTCTCATAATGATACTTCTTATCATCACCAAATCTAGATACGGATCTCGGTTGATCATGATTTTCTAAATAATTGGCATTCCAATGGACTTCTTGTTGCCATGTCGCAATCGTTTTCATGAATTTGTTCGGATTAAATTTAGTTTTAAACCATTTATTGTTGATTTGATCGGTTTCCATATGCTCAAAACCAAAGACCATATCGAGTTCTTTGCGTTCTGGAAGGATAAGATCGTTCGCTTCTTTAGGTGTAACCATCACAGTTTCACCTACAGTAAAACAATCATAATCATTTAAGACTTCACTTCTTAATCTTCTTAAGATATCATGGCATCCTTCTTGAGAGTGATAGTGTTCTTTTCCTGTTAATACGAATCTCTTCTTTCCGTTTTCAAGTGACGTTTTATAGATGATATTAATGACATCACATCTAAACCCATAAATCCCTTTATCAAGCCAAAATCTCATAATCTTTTGAATTTCTTCCATGATTTTAGGATTGTTCCAATTGAGATCTGGTTGCTTCTTAGAAAATAAATGTAGGTAATACTCATCTCCTACTTGGTCCCAAGCAGAACCTCCAAAAAAGCTTGTCCAATTATTAGGTTTTTTAGCCCAAATATAATAATCTCTATAGGGACTTAAAGGGTTCTTAGATTCAATAAACCAAGGATGCTCATCAGATGTATGATTAACCACTAAATCCATGACAATCTTAATATTTCTAAGTTTTGCTTCTTTAATGAGTAACTCCATTTCTTCCATGGTTCCATATTCTTTGTTTATCCCAACATAATTACTCACATCATAACCATTATCATCATTTGGAGAACCATAAACAGGCGATAGCCAAATCATGTCTACGCCTAAGTTTTGCACATAATCCAATTTTGAAATGATTCCAGGGATATCTCCGATGCCATCAGCATTGCTGTCCATAAAGCTTCTGGGATAGATTTGATACACAATACCTTTTTTCCAAGTATCTGACTTTGTGTTCATAGTTTTCTCCTGAAAACGTCTTTGATTACTTATTATTATATAATAATCTCATGCTTCATCGACTAAAATTAAACAAAAAGGCTATTTCTGTGAAATAACCTTGTCTACTTAAATGCTTTAAGTGCTTCAAGCAATTCTTTAAGCGGTAACCCTACAATGGTGAAAAAGTCTCCTTTATAATGGTCCACTAAAGCGCCACCTTCACCTTGGATACCATAAGCACCTGCTTTATCCATCGGTTCGCCTGTCTTAATATAGTTTCTAATTTCTAAATCGCTTAAATTTTTCATCCAAACATCGGTTGCTGAAACGAAAGTTTTAATTTTCTCACCTTGAACAAGTGCGACAGCTGTATAAACTACATGTTTATCATCAGATAAAAGCTTAAGCATGCGATACGCATCTTCTTCATCTTTAGGTTTACCTAAGATTTGATCTTCATAGACAACAATGGTATCCGCACCAATCACGATATCGTTTGGATACTTGCCTGCCACATGGACAGCCTTAAGTTTTGCAAGCTCACAAACAAATTCTTCAGGTTTCATTTTTTCGTCATGAATATCTTCATCCACATGACTGGGTTCAACAATAAAATCAAGACCTGCATCCTTCATAAGCTTTGCTCTTCTGGGTGAACTACTTGCCAAAATTAACATATCTTGGCCTCCTTTATCGCTCTTTATTATAACATAGATATCGGTTTGTAAACCATAATATTTATAGCATGCATGATATAATAAAACTATAGAAAGTGAGGTTATATCTGATGAAGTCACTTCAGTCTTTATTAAAAACTGAATTAAAAATCAATACAAAGCTTCCATTGATTGTCTCCGTCAGTGGCGGTATAGACTCTATGGCACTTTTATCGATGCTTCAAGAAACTCAACTTTCTTTAGTTGTTGTTCATTTTAATCATTTAAAAAGAGAGGCCTCCATCATCGAAAAAGATTTAGTCGAGTCTTACTGTAAAGCACATGAACTTCCCTTTCACTATTACACGATTAAAGTTTCTGAAGGTAACTTTCACCATCAAGCACATCATTTAAGAGCCCATTACTTAAGAGAGGTTGCTGATCTTTATAAAACACCTTATATTTTAACCGCTCATCACTTAGATGATCTTTTAGAAAACGTCTTAATCAAATTAACGCGAGGATCCAATCTATTAGGGTATGCAGGGATGCAAATGATGCACTCCGATGAAACCTATACCTATATCAAACCTCTTTTATATTTCTCGAAACATGAGATCACGGAATATGTTCATAAGCACAATGTCCCTTATTTAACAGATGATTCAAATGAGGATAACTATTATTTAAGAAATAGATATCGTCATGCAGTTGTTCCTTTAATGAAACAAGAGAATCCTGATTTATTAGAACAAATCAAACAGTATCATCATCAAATGACTAGTGCATTTAGACTGATTAGAAATATTACAAAAACTTATTTAAAAGAAACACTCACGATTCCAATTGATCTTTTTGTATCCTCAGATGAAGCACTTCAAGATGATATGATTGCCTACTTGATTGAGTATTATAAGCTTAATGTTTCTTATGAAATTATTTCCAAAATTAAACGTATGCTTTTATCAAAAAAACCAAATCAATCTTATAAGCTGAGTCGAGATTATGCCTTTATAAAAGCATATAACAGTGCTAAAGTCGAACTCATGACAAAGCCAAAGATGACTAAAATCAAAATCAAAGAAGGTAAGCAACAAATATTAAATGTGGCTATTTTCACATTTTTGTCCAAAACCGACCTCAATACTGCACAATACATAAAATTATGTTATAATAAATTAGCATTTCCACTATGGCTTCGCCATCGTGAGGAAGGCGATTTGTTAACTTATGATTATGGTCATAAGAAGCTAAAGAAACTCTTGATTGATAAAAAAATCCCAATGGATACGCGCAATCGTCTTTGGGTCTTAACAGATAACAACAATCAAGTTTTATGGGTAGAAAACCTTTATACCAATCAAACCTTAGGCGATACCCATACATGCTATTTCAAACTTGAAGAGGTAAATCAACATGCATAATGATATTTCAGAGATTTTAGTATCTGAACAAGAAATTCAAGAAATCTGCCAAAGACTTGGCAAAGAAGTCACCAAAGATTACCAAGATAAGTCTCCCATTTTAGTCGGGCTTCTTAAAGGTTGTGTACCTTTTATGGCAGATATCTCAAGACATATTGATCTCAAATTTGACATGGCTTACATGTCTGTATCTTCTTACCATGGTGGGATTGCATCTTCTGGTGATGTCAAAATCAAACTTGATTTAGATATTTCCATCAAGGGTCGTGATGTTATTATTGTTGAAGACATTGTCGATACCGCAAATACGATTGTTACGATCATCGAACTCTTTAAACATCGTGGGGCAAGTTCTGTCAAAATGGTCACATTACTGGATAAACCTGAAGGCAGAGTTAGACCTTATCAGCCAGATTATGTTGGCAAAGTTATTCCCAAAGCATTTGTCGTCGGTTATGGTCTAGATTATAACGAATACTATCGTAATCTACCTTACGTTGGCGTCCTGAAACCAGAAGTTTATAGCACTTAAGGGGGCTCATCTATGAATCAAAATCCAAATCAAAGAAAAAAGGAATTCAGAAAAAAGCCTGATTATCTGATCATGCTTTTTACGCTTGTGATAGTCATTGGGGTCTTCTTATTCTTAAGAGATGCACTTCAAGGTGATGTTGCAACACTGAATGTTACTGAACTTACCGCTGCTGCTGAAGCAGGTCATATTGAAAAAATTGAATATACGCCAGTTGGTGGAGATAATATTAGCTTAGTTCAAATCAAGGGAACCTTCCTTAGAACAAGCGGTTCTGCAACATATTATGGTGCCGTTAATTTTGAAGCCATCATGCCTCTAGAATTTGCTCAAAACATCTTACTTGAAGTTGAAGCTAATGGTGGACAAACTTCGATTGTCCCTCGTTCAGGTGTCACCATTTGGACAGTGCTGATTAACTTGGTTCCAATGATTTTAGTGCTTGTGATTTTATTTATCATCTTTAGAAACGCAAACAATCAAAACTCTAAAGCATTTGATTTCGCCAAAAATAGAGCAAAATTAAATCGTGAAAAAACCGTAACATTTAAGGATGTTGCTGGATGTGACGAAGAAAAACAAGAAATGGAAGAACTGATTGACTTCCTGAAGACACCTAAAAAATACGTAGATATGGGTGCTCGTATTCCTAAAGGCGTTCTGCTTGTAGGTTCACCTGGTACAGGTAAGACCTTGCTTGCAAGAGCTGTTGCAGGTGAAGCAAATGTCCCCTTCTTCTCTATTTCAGGATCTGATTTCGTTGAAATGTTTGTTGGTGTTGGTGCCTCCAGAGTTAGAGATTTATTTAAAGTTGCTAAAGAAAATTCGCCTTGTATCATCTTTATCGATGAAATTGATGCCGTCGGTCGTCAGCGTGGTGCTGGTCTAGGTGGCGGACATGATGAAAGAGAGCAAACCTTAAACCAACTTTTAGTTGAGATGGATGGGTTTACTACCAATATGGGTATTATCATTATGGCAGCAACCAACCGTCCTGACGTTTTAGACCCAGCGTTGCTAAGACCAGGTCGTTTTGACCGTCAAATCACAATTAGTCTACCTGATGTGAGAGGACGTGCAGCAATCCTAAAAGTACACGCTAGAAATAAAAAACTCGATCCAAAAATTAAGCTTGATGATTTTGCACATCGTATTCCAGGATTCTCTGGTGCCGATATTGAAAACTTACTTAATGAGGCTGCACTCCTTGCTGCTAGAGATAACAGAACACTCATTTCTGAACAAGATATGGATGAAGCGATTGACCGTGTAATGATGGGACCTGCAAAGAAATCTAGAAAATACTCAGTTTCTGAAAAGAAAACTGTGGCTTATCATGAAGCAGGACATGCTGTGATTGGACTTAAACTTAAAGATGCGAATATCGTTCAAAAAGTCACCATTATTCCTAGAGGTCGTGCAGGCGGTTATAACCTCATGACGCCTCAAGAAGAAAAATATCTTGAAACCAAAGCAACTTTAGTAGCTAAAATCACATCTTATCTTGGTGGACGCGTTGCTGAAGAAATCGTCTTTGATACCGTAACGACTGGTGCATATAATGACTTTCAGAATGCAACAGCAATTGCAAGAGCTATGGTGACTGAATACGGGATGTCTGATTTAGGACCGATCCAATATGAAACCTCAGGTGGTAACGTCTTCTTAGGTAGAGATTACTTCAAAGAAAAGAACTTCTCTGACCAAGTCGCTCACGAAATCGATAAAGAAGTACGTCACATCATTACCACATGTTTTGAAAAAGCAAGAGAAATTATTACCACCAACCGCAGTTTATTAGACCTGATTGCTAACTACTTAATTGAAGTGGAAACACTCACTAAAGCAGACATTGATGAAATCGTTGAAACCGGAAAACTTTCCTGGTGGAACGAGAAGAAAACATTAGACGGCAATGCGGCTTGATAAATACTTGAAAGTTGCGCGCATCATCAAAAGACGCACGATTGCCAAAGAAGCTGCTGAAAAAGAAAAAGTAGAAATCAATGGCAAAATTGCAAAACCCTCTTCTTTGGTTAAAGAAAATGATATTTTAACTCTTTATCTTGGACTCAAGATTATTAAGGTTAAAATTACCAGTCTAACACCAAAGAAAGATGAATTGATGTATGAGCTTTTAACAGAAGAAAAACGGCCATAATCTATAATTATGGCTTTTCTTATGATATAATATCATGGATTAGGAGGATTTACACATGTATCCAGAGGACTTAAAAGAACAACAGATTGTGCGTAGAGAAAAAGCACAAGAACTTAGAGAAAAAGGTATTGACCCTTTTGGTCATAAATACGAAAGAACACATACATCAAAAACAGTTTTTGAAGCTTATGATCAATTTGATCATGATCACTTTGAAACCAACCATTATGAAGTCTCTGTTGCAGGCCGTATCATGCTTAAGCGTGGACAAGGTAAAGCAGGCTTTTTAAACATTCAAGATCGCGATGGACAAATTCAAATTTATGTCAGATCCGATATGATTGGTGAAGAAGCTTATGACATCTACAAAAAAGGTGATTTAGGGGATATCGTTGGAATTAAAGGATTTGTTTTTAGAACGAAAACCAATGAACTGACCATTAAAGCAACCACGTACACCCATTTATCTAAAGCATTAAGACCCCTGCCTGATAAGTTTCATGGTCTACAAGACAAGGAAGAAGCTAGACGTCGTCGTTATGTCGATTTAATTGTAAATGATGACGCTAAAAAAGTCGCGATGACACGCCCAAGAATTATTCGTGCAATTCAAAACTTCTTTGACAGCAAGGGTTTCATCGAAGTTGAAACACCTGTCCTTCACGGTATTTTAGGTGGTGCAGCTGCACGTCCATTCGTGACGCATCATAATGCCCTTGATATGGACTTCTACTTAAGAATTGCAACCGAACTTCCACTTAAAAGACTGATTGTTGGTGGACTTGAAGCTGTTTATGAAATTGGAAGACTCTTTAGAAATGAAGGTATGGATTCCACACATAATCCAGAATTTACAACCATTGAAGCGTACCTTGCTTATTCAGATATGGAAGGTATGATGAACTTAGTTGAAGAATGCTTATCGACCGTTACTTATCAAATTCGAGGCACATACGAAATCGAATTCAATGGGGTTGCGATTAACATGGGGCGCCCTTGGAAGAGATGGCACATGGTTGATGCTGTTAAAGAAATGTCTGGTGTCGACTTCTGGCAACATATGTCTTTAGAAGATGCGAAAAAACATGCGAAAGCTCATGACATTCATGTTGAAAAACATTATGGCTATGGTCATATTGTTGAAGCATTCTTTGAAAAGTATTGTGAAGATGTGATCATCCAACCAACCATTGTCTACGGTCACCCAATCGAAATCTCACCACTTGCTAAAAAGAATCAAGATGACCCAAGATTTACGGACCGTTTTGAACTTTTCATCAATAAAGCAGAATATGCGAATGCATTTACTGAATTAAATGATCCCATTGATCAAAGAGAGCGTTTTGAAAACCAAGTGAAAGAAAAAGCACTTGGCAATGATGAAGCTGTTGAAATGGATGTGGATTTTGTTGAATCCTTAGAATACGGGATGCCACCTACAGGAGGCATCGGTATTGGCATTGACCGTCTGATTATGTTACTGACCAATACACCAAGCATTCGTGATGTGATTTTATTCCCACATCATAAGCACAGATAAAACCTAAAATAAATAAAAATGCCAACTGGAAACATCATCCAATTGGCATATTTTTCGTATACTAAGGCTAGGAGCTATTCTCTTAGTCTTTTATATTTATATGAATGGTAGTAAAATAAGAGCGAAGGCGTAGTTAAATGATTTGAACCTCGAGTTCGTAAAAACTTGTATACCTTT
>JAUVXD010000007.1 GCA_030603805.1 Acholeplasmataceae bacterium | reverse complement strand
TCCTTTAGATGTTTATAACAAACTCATGATTTAGGTTATTTATGATAAATGTCAATACACTCACTTCCAAAAGTGAGCTTTTTGTCTATAGTGATTTTTAGATAAATAAATAGAATTTCCTATCAAAAGAAAAAAATAGGAAATCTCAAAAAAGATTTCCTATATGCTTTACTTTTCAATCATATCTCTCATATCGCCTAAAATGGCCCTTGGAACAGGTAAATCTATCATCGTTTTTAATCCTGGCTTCGCATTAATGACATGTGGAATCATATTCACACACATCGCAATCGTTCCAATACCTCCATTAACTTCTGGTGTAATAGACATATGAATATTGGGTGTCCCTTTGAGGTTAATATAGTCACCAGTCTGTGTGCCTTCCATTTCTGGTTCAATTTGTTGCGGATGATACATGTCAATAAAGACACTGCCATTCACCAAGCCTTGTCCTGTCATGTTAATTCCCGCAAGTGTGCCTGCTTTTGCTTCTCCATAAGGACTTTTTCGATCCACGGTAGTCACAATCGGTTCCATTTGTTGTTTGAATTCATCTAGTTTAACACCTAAAGCATCTGCAATCATGGTGATTGATTCTCTAAATCCCACGTGCCCTGCCAGACTTTGGTCCATAATCCGTTTATGATACTCACCTAGTGAAATACCCACACCTTGTTCATGCATGACTGCAGGACCAAAAGGAGAGAGTGAATTAACTCGTTTTGCTTCAATATGTTCAACATCAACCATGGTCCCTGTTAAAGCAACCACAAGTAAATCCATAATAAATCCTGGATTGATGCCAGTGCCTAAAACAGTCACGCCAAATGCTTTAGCTAAATGATCAATTTGACTTGCAAGTTCGCTTTCACTTGCATAAGGGTATGCCATTTCTTCAGCGGTACTAATGCAGTTCATCTTGTGAGATACAACTTTTTTAATCTTATCAAATGCGCCTTTAACGAAACTATCTGTACAAAGTAAAACCACATCAGCAGCTTGTTTACCTAACACTTGATCAATATTGGTATCAATTTTGACTGCTGGATGATCCGACTTCACTTCTAAAATATCTAAAAAGTTTTGATCCTTGTAAGCTGGATTTAAATCACATATCCCTGTAATTTCAACGCCTTTTTTCATGAGCAGCATTTTTGCCATCCCTCTGCCCATAGCACCAAATCCCCAAATGATAACTTTAATCTTTTGCATATTTTCTCCTTTTATTGAACTTCATCGAAATATCTTGCTAGGGTAAATAGAAAATCAGATAACCTATTGACATATTGCAATGTATGTGGGTTAAGTGGTTGTTCTTGTGAAAGTAAAATGAGTTCTCTTTCTGCACGTCTTACCGTAACTCTAGCAAGGTTTAACCATGAAGCAGCTTTCGTTTGATCAAGCTTAATAAATTTAGTTAACGGTTTTAAGAATGAATCATAATGGTCTAATCTAGATTCAAGCCATGAAACATCCCCAGGTTGCGTGATATATTTATCTTCACGATTGAGTGCGATTTCGTGGCATATCGAAAAGAGATGTCCATGAATTTGGTCTAATTCTTGATGGATTTCTTGAAGTCGTATGTAGTGTTTTGACATGATGATAAATGCCATGGATTCATCAAATGCACCATTGACTGAAATATGTAAATCTGCCTTACTAACGCGTTTTGACATTAAATCTGTTTGTCCTTGGTCGCCTCTTTTAGTATAAATTTTCATCGCTTCAATCTCCTTAAATATGATATGTTATCTACTTATATTTTACCACAGAGACTCATATCAAAGTTTTTCTTTGAGCTTAATACCTTTTTCTTTAAGCTTCTCAACAGCAAAGCTTGCCACATCAAATGCGTACTTTTTAGGTCCAAATCCTGCATCATAACCCAGCTCTTTAGCAAGTGCATGATGAATTCTCGCGCCACCAATAATCACGACAAAATCTTGACGTTTGTTTTCAGCTTCAAGAAGTTCAATAAATGAAGTTAAATTTTGAATATGAACATCTTTTTGTGTCACGGTTTGACTGATTAATATAACGTCTGCCTTATAAGAAATTGCCGCTTCTAGAAGTGCTTCATTATCGACTTGTCCCCCTAAGTTAATCGCAACAATCCCCTTATAGCGTTCTAGTCCATAGTTTCCGTTATAGCCTTTCATATTCATGATTGCATCAATTCCTACAGTGTGTGCATCTGTTCCGGTTGAAGCACCAATAAAAACCAAAGGTTCACGAAAATGTGTTTCAATAAAGGTTTCAACTTCTTCTTTACTCATCGATTTTGAACCTACATCAACAACGTGAAGTTTAGAAATATCGACTTGATGTTCTGAAGTACCATAGATAATATAGAAGCTAAAATCATCGGATAAAGGTGTACTATGAACAACTTGCGGATCGTGTAGACCCATTTTTAAAGCCATTTGCTTTGCAGCTTCTTCTCCAAGAGGACCACAAGGCATGGGTAAACTCATACTGAGTTGCACTTTACCGTCATTGAGCGTATCGCCATAAGGTCTAATCATCTGTTTATTTGTTGTCATGATTTTCCTCCTTTAGCGCTTCAAGCAGTATGTCTAAAATAGGATTTTGGTAGTCTTGGTCTTTCTTAAAGACACCGGATAATCCTTTGCCACGATGTGCTTCTCTCTTGATTTCTGCAAAGCGACCTAAACTTAAAGAAGTAAAAAGTCCTTCTTCCTTAATCGTTTCAAGGAGTTCATGTGCATGATTCAAGACCTCATGAGCACGCTTAACAATCTTGCCATTTGGATTAAATTCAATTTCATCGCCAAAATCTTTAAATGCTTTTTCAATGTAGGCTGCGTTATCCAAAGCAAGTGCGCGATCACTGATGAATGGTGTGTGAATCGCTTCTGTCATCATACCTAATAAATGAATCGATTGATGGGTTGTAACTGCGGTTATGTTAAAGAGTGCATTTTGAACTGTCCCTTTAAAGATATCTCCGGTCATATGCTTTGTAGGCGGCATATATTTAAGCGGCGCCTTAGGAAAAATCTCTCTTGACATTTCTGCTTGTGCAAGTTCATATAAAAAGCTATTTTCCATATTGGGATCTATTTCATAAGCATGCCCAAGTCCCATCAAAGATTCATCCATGCATGCATTTTTAGCAAACTGCTCGTTGATGAACTGTGAAGCAAGCACGGTGTGTGCATGTTCAAAAGCATCCGATGTTGTTAAGTAATTGTCTTCACCTGTGTTAATGATGATATTTGAATAGGCACTTAATACTCTAGAAAAATATTGATCAATAAATGTTCTTTTCATGTTGATATCTCTAAAAATAATGCCATAAAGAGAATCATTAAGCATCATATCAAGACGTTCAATTGCACCCATGGCCACAATTTCAGGCATACAAAGTCCTGAAGCATAATTCACGAGTTTGATATATCTTTTTTCTTCCTTAGATACTAAATCGAGGGCTGCACGCATCAATCTGAAATTTTCCTGAGTCGCATAGGTTCCACCGAAACCTTCTGTGGTTGCACCAAAAGGGACATAATCTAGTAATGATTGTCCTGTACTCCTTATGACTGCGATAATATCGGCACCTTTTTTAGCTGCTGATATTGCTTGCTTGATATCTTCATAAATATTGCCTGTAGCAACAATGACATATTTACTCGGCGTTGTCTTTTGATCTGTTTGATTGATCCAAGCTTTTCGCACTTTCTTCATTTCTTGAATTCTAGAAAGTGTTTGATCGATATAAGGCTTTAAAACGCTTAAATAAGGGCTTTTAGGTTGATTTTTATAAATAGATAAATCAATTTTTCCTAATGCTACCCCTTCTGATATTTCTTGAGGTGATTGATGATGTTCATGAACTGCATAAGACATATAATGCAAGATCCCTTTAGCTAAATTGGCATGTTCAAGCACATGATCAACTACCAAATTGACATAAGGAACTTGAAACTTTGTTGTGCCATCAATACCTAAAAGTCTCAGTAATGTTCTTTCAACAGTAACTGTAGAATGATTATTGATCATCTCTTGAACATCATCTGCAATTTGCTTAGCTGATTGTCTACAGGATTTGATTAACTCTTTGTTCAGTTTTAGTTTAGACATATGTTACTCCATATCTTTCACATTATAGATTGGAACATCTATAACTTTTTGTAATTCATGTTTAAAAACTTCTTTATCGTAATGATGTCCCATGGTTGAAAAGGGGTTGATCGTTACACATAGCAGCTTTGCTTGATGGATGACCTCAATCTCGATTTTTCTCATCCTCATAAACTCATATTCTTGATAGGTAATGAGTAGTTTGGTTGGATCTTCAACAATGAGTTTAAAATCAGATATGCCTTTAGATATGATTAAAGCAACCATTTTCGAAGTAACAGCACCCTTAATAAATAGCGTGATGATGGGATTATCTTGAGAAAGACGATCTGAAAATGTCGCAATTTTTTTATCGGTATATCTAAATATTTGATGTTTAGTCTCTATCATTAAATGATCTTTAGGTACTTCTTGGAATGTTTCAGACTGTTTCAAATTAAAAGATTCCACAATCCATTTGGTCTGCTTTATGGTCTTTTCCATGGATAGATGATAACTCGCACCAGAAGATAAAATGATGCCTTCTAAGGATTTGATGTTCGCAAACGTCATCCGATTAAATGCGCCATCTACTAAGATGCGTCTGACATATTGTTTCATTTTCAATAGTAAAAGATGAAGTTCATGATTGGTTGTAGGTCCAGCAATGACTAGATTTCCCGCTTTAAGAACTCTAATAATCATGACTTTACCAATGGCTGTATGAATCTCTGTTTCTTCTAAGACATCATAGGAGAGGTTTGTGTTTTCTAAACAACTTTTTGTGGTTGCAACAATCATATGGGGTCGAACCCTAATTTTGGGCTTGGGTAAAAAGTTAACCTGGTCTAAATCTTCTCCATCTAAACCGATTGAGGTCAATCCTATAGTTTCATCTTTCAATTGATCAATGATGTAATTTAATGTTGTTGTCTTTCCGGCGTTTTTGGAAATACCAATAATCCCTAAGACATAGACATCTTTAATGATGCTTTTCACTTTCAATTCTTTCCTTACGTTTGAGATATTCAGGCTCTAAAGAGACACGTGTTCCATGAAGCATCCCACTGATACCATCAAGTTTTTCTTTTTGGCAATCCGCACAATGACAATCAGGCACATAGTGGTCTGGCTCGCTATAGGTTGAAATAACCCCCTCAAAGTTTCTTAAGACTACTTTTCCTGGTCCTTGAGAAATCAAGTAATTGGGCATGACAGGAATTTTACCGCCACCATTAGGTGCGTCTACCACAAATGTTGGGACTGCGAGTCCACTGACATGACCTCTAAGTCCTTCAATGATTTCAATGCCTTTACTCACACTTGTTCTAAAGTGTTCAATGCCAAAGGATAAATCACATTGATAAATATAATAAGGTCTCACACGAATTGCGATTAATCCTTTAACAAGCTTTCTCATAATATGGACACAATCATTGACACCTTTAAGAAGTACGCTTTGATTTCCTACAGGAATACCCGCATTGACTAAGCGATCAATAGAAGCTTTACTTTCAGGTGTGATTTCATCGGGGTGATTATAATGTGTGTTCACCCAAATTGGATGATATTTAGAAAGCATTTTAACGAGATTATCTGTAATTCTTTGTGGCATGACGACCGGTGTTCTTGTTCCAAAACGAATGACTTGAACATGATCGATTTCTCTTAATTTCTTTAAGATATATTCAATCCGTTCATCACTTGCCATAAAGGCATCGCCACCAGATAGTAGGACGTCACTAACTTCTTCATGTTCTCTAATATACTGGATGGCTTGATCGATTTGTTCGATTTTAAGTTCTGCATCCTTTTGTCCAGCAAATCTTCTTCTTGTACAATGTCTGCAGTACATACTACACATATCGGTAATTAAAAACAAAACACGGTCTGGATAACGATGAGTCAGCCCTGGTACAGGTGAATCATGGTCCTCATGAAGTGGATCTAAAAGATCGTTTTTACCTGTAATGAGTTCAGAACCAAAAGGAATGGCTTGCAAGCGAATGGGACACTTATCATTTTCGGGATTAATGAGCGTTAAATAATATGGCGTGATTGCCATGCGTAGATGTCCTAACACTTTTTGGATTGTTTGTTCTTCTTCAACGGTTAAATTGATGTATTTTTTGAGTTGTTCTGCATTTTTAATACGATTGGATGTTTGCCATTTCCAATTATTCCACTCTTCATCTGTCACATTAGGAAAGTATTTGATTCTTCTTTCTAAATAGCTTGTGTTGAGTTCCAGTTTCATCAGTTTTCCTCCGATGCATAGCGTTTCATGAAATAGTCATGAAGCTTGCGATTTTCTCTTAAGATATCAAGCGTCACTAAAGCGTGACCCTTGGTGTAACCATTACCAATCATCATGGTCACATCTTTACCAATACCTTCTGCACCAAGTGCCGCTTTGGTAAATGATGTTGCCATACTAAAGAAATAAACTATCCCATCATCTTTAGTTGCTAAGATTGATGTCATTTCCGTATTTTGCACGTTAACAACATTAATTGTTAAATCTGCGAGTTTTCCTTGAGTCAGTTCATAAACTTTTTCATAGACATCCATACTATGAAGTGCACTTTCTAGGATAAATTCATCACAAAGTTCTAAATTTTTAAGTTGTTCAATTTGGTTTTCTTCATTGACAAGACCAATGACCTTACCCGTTGGACCTACTTCTTTTTTCGCTTGATAGCTGCAAAGCATACCACTTTTTCCAGCAGCACCAATAATAAAGACCGTATCACCTGGTTTTGCTAGTTTCTTTACTTGTGCTGGTGCACCACACACATCAAGTGCTGCAAGCACCAATTTTTCATCTAAGTCATTGGGAATCACTGAATAAATACCTGAATCAAAAAGAATGGCTTTACCCTTGATTTTGACTTGTTCATTAGATAAGTTAATCGAAATGATTTCCTCTATTTTAAGCGGGGTGAGCGATAAAGACACTAGGGTTGCAACTTTCATACCTTTTTGAAGATTTTGATTATGAAACTCACTGCCAACTTCTAAGATTTCACCAATCAACATGCCCCCACTTTTAGTGACAGGGTTTTGCATTTTTCCTTGAACAGAGACAATCGATAAAATCATCTCTTTCATCTTTTCAACATCATGCGCACATGCTTCTTTAATCTGATGAAACGATGCAGAATCAATATTAAGTACGTCAACATCAATCAGAAGTTCATCTGGATATATACTTGGTGTTGCATCTAACTGATAGGCAGCTTGAGGTAATATGCCTTTAGGTTCAATCACGCGATGAACACCATATTTTGTATGTTTACTCATGACTTCCTCCAATCCCAAGGATTTGTCTTGCTTCATCTGGGGTTGCGATTTCTCGGTTATATTTTTTAGCCAACTCAACAACTTTTTTAACGAGTGCTTGATTGCCTTCTGCAAGCACGCCTTTTTCAATATAGATATTATCTTCAAGCCCTACACGAACATGTCCGCCATAGGAAATTGCAAGTTCTGCAAGTGGAAACTCATATCGTCCAATACCTGCAACAGAAAATGTAGCGTGTGATGGAATACTTTCTCTTAAGAAATGAAAATCTCTGGCTTCACCAGTCATACCACCATTGACACCTAAGACAAAACTAAAGTGCATCGGTTCATGAATAAATCCTTTTTTATTTAATCGAAGAACCAAATCAATATGACCTTTTTCAAAGCATTCAAGTTCAGGAAAAATATTTCTTTCCTTCATGATTTTCGCAAAATACTTGATATCATTTTCAGTGTTCACAAAAATTTGATCTCCACCAAAATTAAGCGTGCCACAATCTAAGGTTGCCATCTCAATATCAAGTTCAGTTGGTTCTAAACGCTCATCTCTAGTCATGCCTACTGCACCACCTGTTGAAGGTTGAATAATGACATCAGGGCACTTCGCTTTGATTTGATCGATAACGGCTTGATAACGCGTTTTACTTTGTGTGGGTGTCCCATCGTCATGTCGAACATGTAGATGAATAATGGCAGCGCCAGCAAGATAAGCTTCATAGGCTTCTCGAACTGTTTCTTCAATGGTATAAGGAACAAAAGGGTTATCTTTTTTTGTAACTTCTGCACCAGAAATAGCGCATGTAATGATGAGCTTATTCATGATGATTTCTTTGTTTTTCTTTGGGTGTCACACAAGTTCCAATCGCTTGTGTCACCAAGATTTTTTCTTTTAAAACATCACATGCTGAAGCACTGATCTCAGGTCTAGATGCAATAATCTTATAACATTCAAACTTCATCTTTCTTGAAGTGTTTCCCATAGCAATGATTTCTCCAGTGACTTCAATGAAATCTCCTGCATAAAGAGGTGCTAAGAAATCGACTTTTTCATAGGCTCTAAACAGCCCTTCATCGCCATCGATATGGATTAAGAGTTCTGTAGCAACATCACCAAATAGCGCTAATACTCTTGCACCATCCACTAAATTCCCACCATAATGAGCATCGTGCATTGATAATCTTAAATGATGTGTGACTTGTTTCATTTTATACCTCCATTAATTTAACGACGTCGTATTTAAGTTCTGCTTCTGTTTTACTGATAATTTCTTCAATCGAAACGTCAGGATGTCTTTCAATTAAGTAAAGTCCATCTGATCGAACTTCCATCACTGCAAGTTCTGTCACAATTAAGTCAACACAACGATATGCAGTTAAGGGTAATGTACAAAGTTTTTTAATCTTTGAAACTTCTTTATTGGTATGTGTCGTTGCAATAATAACTTTTTTAGCCCCTGTGACTAAATCCATGGACCCACCCATGCCTGGAACTAGTTTTCCAGGAATAATCCATGACGCAAGTGATCCTTCTTGATCGACTTCAAGACAACCCAATACAGTTAAGTCTAAGTGTCCACCACGAATCATCATAAACGATAGTGCGGTATCAAAAAACATACCATGTTCCAAAACAGTTGCGTATTGTCCACTGGGATTCGTTAGGTTATAGTCGATATGCGCCTCATCTGCAAGAGGTCCTAATCCAATAATGCCATTTTCACTTTGTAAATATACTTCAAGGTCTCTTGGAATATAATCAGCAACAATGGTTGGAATCCCAATGCCTAAGTTTACTAAATCTCCAGGTTTCAGTTCTTGAGCTATGCGTTTTGCAATCATGTGTTTAGCATCCATTATTTGTGCCCTCCTAAAACCACATAATCAATAAAGATATGAGGTGTGATGACTACTTCTGGATCTAGACGATCAACTTTATGTTCAACGACAGCAATGACCATATCAGCTGCGGTTGCCATGACGGGATTAAAGTTTCTCGCAGTTCCAGAATAAGTGAGTGATCCTAAATGGTTGCTGTTATAGGCATTAATTAATGCAAGATCAGCGCCAATCGCTTCTGCAAGAATATAAGACTTTCCATCACTTAACGTCACGATTTTATTTCCTTTTTCTGCAGGTGTGTGAATGCCTGTTGGCGTGAGTACGCCACCAAGGCCACCACCTTTTGCCCTAATTTGTTCAATAAATGTGCCTTGTGGAATGAGTTCTACATCAAGTAAACCAGCGCTCATCAGTTTGCCAGCTTCTGGATTTGTTCCTATGTGTGTTGCAATCAATTTCTTGACTTGGTTGTTTTTAATGAGTTTACCCACACCTTTATCCGGATATCCAGCATCGTTACATAAGATGGTTAATCCTTTAACATTGGATTCAACCACCCAATCAATGAGTAGTTCTGGTGTCCCACATGTTAAAAACCCACCAATCATGATGCTTTGATTATCTTTGAGTAAGCCTTTAAATTGTTCTTTTTCAATCCATTTATTCATGTGTCGTATCCTTCCTTGGCATCATCATCGCTTCTCCTGTGAGAAGCAGGTTATTTTCATCGTCAAATATTTCTGTTGTAAAAAAGACTCTATTTTTTTCAATCACGATTTCTTTAACCGTAATTTTAACTGTCAGTTCCATATCTGGATAAACAGGTTTAATAAACTTAAAAGATTGCGAACAGTAAATGGTGCCTTCGCCTGGATACTCACATCCAAAAACTTTTGAAAAAAGAGAACCCACGAGCATGCCGTGTACAATAGGTTTTTTAAACATTGTTCTAGAGCAATACTCTTCATTAAAATGTGCCTCATTAAAATCCCCTGTAAGTTCTGCAAATTTTTGCACATCTTCTTTGGATATAATGCGTTTGTAACTTCTTTGGTCTCCGACCTTCATGGTATGAATCATCATTTCACTCCTTAAAATAAATAAAATAGAGCCGTCTTAAAAGACAGCTCTCCATTTTCTTCAAAAATGGCAATGAAGGAGGTGTACCCTCAATCATCAAGAAAAATTGTGGACGTCAATTGTTCTTTCGGCGACATACTCCTTCTAAAGTAACATGGTTGTCCCACCTTAACATTACTTTATACCAGTATATCGCGCCTCTGTATCGTGTATCTAAATTTATTATAATCGATTATTGAAAGCGCTGTCAATGGTGGATTTGTCGATTTATCAATTATGAGAACACACCCATAAATGATGGTGATGCCTTTGACATAACTTTAATTTAGGCGTATACTGTGGATATAGGACAAAGGAGGCGTTTGAATGAAAGATTTAGTTAAATTTTTTGATGGACTGCCCTGGATTGTTAAGTTGATTCTCGCATTACCAGGGTTAGATGGCATTTGCTGGGGAATCTATAGAGTTGCCAAGGGGTTGCACAAAAAAGACAATGTCATGCTCATTGTCGGCATCATCTGGATTTTTGCAGGTATCTTTATTTTATGGGTGATTGATTTTATTACCATTTTACTGAATAAGAAACCCACCGTCTTTGCATAACAGCATGGATGAAGGATGCTCTTTAATGAGTATCCTTTTTTTGTATGCTAAAATAGACTTAGAAGGTGATATCATGTGCGGTAGATTTACCATTACTGTTGATCTAGAAGATTTAAGAGAATATCTATCTGAATCCTTTGACATCCATGACATGTCATCTGACATTTTGGTGCCAAGATATAATGTTGCGCCAGGGCAAATGGTTGTTGCAGTGATTCATGATGGAAAGAAAAATCGTGTTGGATTGATAAAGTGGGGATTTATTCCATCGTTTGCAAAAGATGAGACGATGAGTTTTTCAATGATTAATGCAAAAAGTGAAACTCTATTTGAAAAACCAGCTTATAAAGATGCCGTTATACACAAACGGTGTGTGATTCTTGCTGATGGCTTTTATGAATGGATGAAAGATAAAGATAAGAAACAGCCCGTGCGTATTCTTATGAAAGATGAGAAAATATTTCCTATGGCAGGGCTTTGGTCAACATATGAAAGAAAAGATGGCACCAAACTCCATACAGCAACCATACTTACAACTGAGGCAAATGCATTAATATCTAGCATTCATGATCGCATGCCCGTCATCTTATCTGATGAGTCTAAAACCAAATGGCTGAATCCTAGCATCAAAGAAAAAACTGAAATAGAGAAACTCATGAAGCCTTACCCCGAAGACTTCATGACTTATTATCCTGTATCCAATCTTGTCAACAATGCCAAGAATGAAAATCTAAAATGTATTGAAAAAATCTCTATTAAGCAAGAAAACACACTATTCTAAGGAGCATCTATGAAAGATACAACACTTAAAATTGAACAACTTACTTGTGAAGGATGTAACTGTGGTCATTGTGGCGGACCCATCATCATTATGCTTAAATCTATGTATGGCATCGAATCAGTTTCAACTGATTTTGATTTAGATCTTGCATTCATCAAATATGATGAGAAAGAAATCACTGAAAGAGAAATCATCGAACGCCTTGGATCTAGAGGCTATCAAGCAAAAAGACCTTAGCAAGGTCTTTTTTTAAGCAATATGCATGAATTTGTTCATTTGATCTGTCAAAAGTTTCTTTAAAGGCTGATAGAGCCAGAGAATCGTTATAAAGTTACTGAGTGCCATGATGAGCTCAAATGGGAGATCTGCAATTAAATAGGGTAGAAATGGTGTGCCTAAAATAAACACAGAGACCGGTATAAACATCCAACCATAAACAAACCCAAAGAAAAACCCAAATGTTGCAAGCCCATAAGGATGATCAAGAGATTTAAAAATCGTTTTCAGTGATATGGGGAGAAGCATCCAAGCGATAAACATAAAAGGCATATACATCGGATTAACTGGACCATAAGGTGAAAAGAAATTGGAGACAATCACATGAATGATGATAATGAATGTCGTTCTTTTAAACCCAAGAACTCGTGTAAATAAAACAATCAGTAGTGTTGTAAATTGAATATTAGGGAGCATCGAGAGTGACAACTGTTGCACAAAAAGAATCGCCGCACATATGGCAATAAGTGCTGTATCTTTAATTCTAAGTGTTGTCTTTGTCATGCTCATCTCAAATTACCCCGAAACTCTTCTTACTGAAATTCTAAAATGGTCTTGATCTTGATAAATCTGGTGACTTGGTCCTTGTGTTGAAAGGACATAATTGTTTTCTACTAAAACTTCAAAAGCTAAAAATGTGTGACTCCAGTCGGTGAGGAGTTCAAAATCATTGCCTGATATCCCTAAAATGACCTTCCCTTGATAGATAAACGTATTAAAGGTATAGGCGCATGTATCGTCAGCTTGATAAGTTTGAGTCGCACAGATGAGTGAAAACTCTCTTGCTAGGATGTCATAAAAGGTATCACCTTCAAAAAAGGGGATTTCTCCATCATAGAGGATTTGATTGTCTTCATCTTGAATCAAAAGGTAAATGACACCTTCAGATTCAGCTTGATGAGGTCTCATCAGTTGGTAAACAATGACACCAATCGTGATAATTGCGATGAAGCTGATGATGATTTTAATCAAATTTTGTTTCATAAGGTCCTATCTGTGGAGATCTACTTTGGGATTACCCCATGTATCTCGATATATCTTATACACAACAAGAGCTGCAAAGCCTTGCGGCGTTGAAAATGCTAGATCTAAATTTGAATCAGATGATGTATATTTAAATCCTGATAATGTTTCATATATTTGAAGTGCCGCAATTAAATCAAATTCGACTTCTAAACCTGTTTGAGTTACCTCTCTTGGAGTTAATCCTAATGAAACAAGTCCTAATATCGCTTGAGCTGTTGAAGCTGCATTCGCACTACCCCAAGATGTGATGCCTTCAAACGTTAAAACTTCTTCAATCTCTAAAATCATGGTGTTAATCCAAGCTTGAACACCATCAACTTCGGAATAATGAGATAATGCTGCAATCACCATACCTGCGTAGTCTGCATCCATATATTCTGGCGTGCTTGATATAAGCATCGCAATCAGTTGATCAACCTTAGCATGTGTACTATTGAGTAATGTCAGTGCTGAAAGTTGAGAAATTGCTTCATAATGATTTGATGCTGAAGCTGTTTCTAAATAAGATAAGGTTGCATCCGTATTCAATCCGAGTGCAACTTCAAAGACTGCTGTTTTATAAGCATTAGAAATGGAGTCTCTTAAAAGTGTAGGTGATGTGCCTGCTAATGATGAAACACTTGGGACATCATATCCTGCGCTTTTAAGTTTATTTAACGCAAGCACAACCGTGAAATGCATCTGATCTTGGTTGATATAAGATGCTAATCTTGTTTCTAGAAAACTATAGATGACTTGGTCTACCCAAAGGTCAGTTTCATCGAGCATTGTAGAAATTTGAAATGTGATGGTTTTCCCATCTTCAACCTCAACGGTATCGAGCCCTGTCCATGAAAGTTCTCCATCAATTAATATAGAAAACCAGTAATTCCACGTCACACCATTTTCAGGGGGGTAAATACCTGCAACACCTGTAATAAATGCGCCATATTGTGAATTTGTGTAATCCAAATCGATGGCATCATCTAAAATTTCAACAAAGTTTTGTTCTGTATCTGAGAAGAATCGAATCACCTGGTCAAATAACTTTTCACCCTCTAATGAAAGCACTTCAACCGTGACACTAAAATCACCTTCTGGTTCCGTTGGAACCACATCTTCTGTCTGACATCCAGCAAACAGAATCAAACTTAAGAAAAATAAAACTGTAAACCATACTTTTTTCATGTACTTTCTCCTTATTTTGAAATAAAAAACCATACCTTTTGGGGTATGGCAATAGACAAAAAGAGGATTTTTGCCCTTCTCAACCCCAGAAGATGACTTGATTTGACATTTGGTAGGTCTCCCGGCTTAACTTCATCCTAATTTGCACCTTCCCGCTTACGCAGTGGTTATTGCATTTCGTCAGTATCACGGTTGCTGGGACAGCTCAAGATTTTAACTTGCTTCCCTGTTATGCTTTCGCACCAATAGTGTCGTATTCAATTAACTTTAATTATAGAGGACTTATGCCAATTAATCAAGACTTAAACCAAAATGAAAATACTTTCACTTAGGATTCATCCTTTTTAAGTGATTGATAAATTAACGAGAGAACCTCATCACGAATCCGATGTGTATCATCAATGAGTTGGTCAACTTGTTTTTTGTATTGTGAGGCTGCAATTTTGTTATCAAAGCCTGGTAGATTGATTAAGACATTCATACAAGCACCTTCAATGCCTGTAGCCAACGATAGCATGGCAACACCTAAATCAGAAATGGCTTGAGGATTACCATATTGTATCATAAAAGGTAGGTGATGAAGTACAGAAAAAGAGAGTGCTGCAACCTTCAATGGTACGATAATTGCTTCTTCAGTTGCCAATTGGATTGCTTGATATCGTATCTTTTGATTTTCTTCATTATCTTTTGGAAGTTGATAAGCTGCCATAATCTGATTAAATGCTTTGGTATCTTCATCAATACTTAAGATCAATTGCTGCTTAATCATATCAAGAGCAGACATAACATCTTGAAATTCTAACTGAATTTCTGCTTCTAAACTTGCAAATTTCTTCTTACTTGTGGTCAGATGACCCACCATTCTTGTAAGTGATACGCCTAAGGACGAAACAAGTGCTGATACTGAACCCCCGCCTGGAGCAGGTGATTTGGAATCCACTTCATTTAAAAAATCTAATACTTTTAAATCGACTAATTTCATATAGACCTCACAATCTGTCTGTTTAAGACAACAGGCTTGCCTTTAATGAAGACATCCTTTGTATGATTAATACCAAAATGATAAAATAGATAAGCTAAATTGGGTGCTTTCATAATTACAAAGTCTGCATCCTTACCAACTTCTAAAGATCCTTTGAGATGGCTGATGCCTAAATGGTAAGCTGCATTCATCGTAACTGCATTTAAAACCTCTTCGGGTAGAAGTTGCATCTCTTTTGATGCAAGTTGCATGATCAACTGAAAATTTTCGGATGGACAAGACCCTGGGTTATAATCACCCGCAATGCCTAATGCAACACCTTGATCAATCATTTTTCGAGCAGGTGCATACTTTTTCTTTAAGTTGAATGATGTGCCTGGTAAACAATTAGCAATGGTATGACTTTCTGAAAGTTTCAATATATCTTCATCTGATATCGCCATGAGATGATCAACGGATGTGCATCCTAAATCAACGCCAAGACCAGCGCCACCGATAGCATCGATCTCATCCGCATGCATTTTAATCTTAAATCCTAAAACCTTCGCTTCGCTTAAGACCTTTTTTGATTCTTCGATTGAAAAGACACCTGTTTCACAAAAAACATCGACTGCTTCTGCAAGGCCTAATTTTTTAATCTCTTTCATATCCTTGATGACTTGATTGATATAAGCTTCTTTATCCTCTTTAAACTCTAAAGGTAGTGCATGAGCACCCATATAAGTTGATGAGATATAAACAGGATGATTTTCTTTTAAACGCTGATTGACTTTGAGTTGTTTAATCTCATGCTCCAAATTCAGTCCGTACCCACTTTTTGATTCAACAGATGTCACACCATAAAGCATCATCTCATCTAATGACTTCAATGCTTGAAAATACAATTCCTTTTCAGTTGCTTGTCTTGTTTTTTCAACTGTACTTAATATGCCGCCGCCTTGTTTAAGTATCTCTAAATATGGGATGCCTTCTTGGAGCATTTTAAACTCATGCTCTCTAGAACCTCCATGGACTAAGTGGGTGTGTCCATCAATTAGACCAGGTATGACAATGTGATTTTTCGCATCATAGACAGCAGTATTTGGACCCATAAAATCTTTGGGACTTCCTGAACCGATATCAATAATACGACCATCCTTAACAGCGATATATGCATCCATGATTTCATGAATGGATGCCATATGTTTTCCTTTAACAGGTGGTTTTAGATACGGTGTGTAAATGGTTTTAATGTGGATAACGACTAAATCAGCGATCATTGATTTTCCTCCAGATTTGCTTCTATCATTTTATAGATATTAAAATCTCTCAGCTTTAAGTATGTTTGACCATAAGCAACCATTGTCTCTAAAGTCATCTGTTTATCATAAGGTACTTGATCTCTTTGCATGTAATATTTTAAGGATTCAAGAAGTGCGTCTTTAGGGATGAGTCCAATAACTTCAGAGCCTGTGATCTCCACTTGATATCGTTTAGCTTCCATCAATACAGTTTCATAAATTCTATAGATTGCATTCTTTTTATAATCCAAGATATTCATTGTGACTTGAACATGTCCTCGGTCTAGGAGTATTGCTGGACCTGCTTGAATATATTGATATCCTCCTGAAGATTGACGGATGGTTTTCGCAATATTTGACGCAATTTTTTCATCATTTGTCATTAAATCAATATTATAGGCAATCAGTGGCATTCTTGCACCAATCGCTGTGACACCAAAGGTTGGATGCATCACTGGTTTTCCATAATCTGGATGCCATTCGTTATCTAAAATCTTTTCAGCCATACCCTCAAACTCGCCTTTTCTAATGTCTGGGAGATTAATTCTATTGGGCATTTGAGCGGCTTTCGCATAAAGAAATACAGGAATCTGATACATAAAGGAAACGTGGTCAGCAAGCGATTTTGCGTACTCGACACACTCATCCATCGAAACGTTACTGATGGGAATAAATGGGACCACATCAACAGCCCCCATACGTGGATGTTCCCCTTGGTGATTTCTCATATCAATTTTTTCAAGCGCACGTTTAAAGAATTCAAGGAGAGGCATAATCATCTGATGCGGATCGCCAATCAAGGTAATCACTGTCCGATTATAATCCTTATCAGGTTCAACACTAATCAACTTAAACCCCACTTGATCTTTAAGTGGTGCAACAATATATTCAATCAAATGAAGATTTCTGCCTTCAGAAATATTTGGGACACATTGTACGATTTTATTCATGGTGTTTGGGCTCCTTTTTTAAATTTAAAATTCGATCAAGCAATAAGTCATCTGCAACATAAGGTTCTGTTACAATCGAATGATTGTCCATTTGATTAAATTTTTGAACGGTTTCCATGGCATTGGGATTGGTTGCCCATGCACGTCTTGAGACACCTGCCATCACATCAAATAGCATCGCCTCTTGTAAAATATCATCAACCCGTTTGGATCCATCTAAGACCATACCATATCCACCATTAATCGATTTACCGATACCAACACCACCACCGTTATGAAGCGCGACTAAACTCATGCCTCTGGCTGCATTGCCTAATGCAACTTGAGTTGCCATATCTGCCATGACATTGGATCCATCTTTAATATTGGCTGTTTCTCTAAAGGGACTATCGGTTCCACCCGTATCGTGGTGATCTCTTCCAAGCATCACAGGACCGACTTCACGATCTCTAACCATTTGATTAAATTTAAGTGCAATCTTAAGTCTACCATACGCATCTTGATATAAGATTCTGGCTTGAGTTCCAACCACAAGTTGATTCTTTTTCGCATCATGGAGCCACTTGTAATTATCTAAATCTTGTGTTCTTTTGAAATTTTCAATCATCTTCATTGCTGCTAGATCGGTGCGTTCTAAATCCTTGGGATTGCCGGATAGACAAATCCATCTGAAGGGACCATATCCATAATCAAAAAGCATGGGTCCCATAATATCTTCTACATAAGATGGATAGATAAACCCAGATAAATCGTTTGTTTGATTTTTACAAATTGATACATAACCTGCATCATAAACAGCCTTTAAAAAGCTATTTCCATAATCAAAAAAGTATGTCCCCTTTTGAACCAGTTTTTCAATGGCTGAAATATGCTTAATCAAGGTCTCTTTGACCTTCATTTTAAATGTGTTTAAATCATTTCTTAGAAGTTCGGTGCGCATTTCAAAAGTCATACCTGAAGGACAATATCCACCTTCATAGACTGCATGACATGATGTTTGATCGCTTAATAAATCAATCTTGATGTTGTTTAAAATGGCGTACTCAAGTAAATCCACAATGTTTCCGTGATACGCAATGGCATAGGGTTGTTTCTTATTTAAGTATTTTTGGGCAAGATCGAAAGCTTCTTTTTCTTTCGTTGCAATCTCTTTAACCCAACCTTGCTGGTATCTGGTTTGAATTCTCGAGAAATCAACTTCTGCAATAATCGCAACACCACCTGCGATTTCACAAGCTTTACCTTGAGCACCACTCATGCCACCTAAACCAGATGAAACAAAGAGTTTTCCTGCAAGATTTTCTTCATGCTTCAAGCCCAGTTTCAAACGACCAGCATTGAGTAATGTTGAGTAAGTACCATGGACAATCCCTTGAGGACCAATATACATCCATCCTCCAGCAGTCATTTGTCCATAATTTGCAACACCTAGAGCTTGTGCTCTTTGAAAATGTGCTTGTGTATCAAAAGCTCCAACCATTAAACCATTGGTAACCATCACTCTTGGTGCTTCTTTATGGGATAAATATAAACCTAGGGGATGTCCAGACATGACCACCAATGTTTGATCGTCCTGCATGATTTCTAAGTATTTTTTGATGAGTTGGTATTGCATCCAGTTTTGACATACCTGACCGGTTTCACCGTAGGTTACCAGTTCATATGGATAAAGTGCAACATTAAAATCGAGATTGTTATCTATCATCACTTGAAACGCCCGACCTTCAAGGGTGTTTCCTTGATAGGATTCTATCGGTTTTCCAACAATCTTCCCATGAGGACGAAATCGGTATCCATAAATTCTTCCCATTGAAAGAAGTTCATCTAAAAACTCGAAAGCTAATGTCTCATGCCACTCACGCGGTATGTAACGTAAGGCATTCTTAAGTGCAAGTTTAATATCCTCATCACTTAAATTCAAATCTCTTTTGGGTGCTCTTCTAATGCCTTGAATAAATTCGGGTTGCTTAGGGAGTGTTGGGAAAATATCAAGCAGTGAAATCGGCTGGATTGGTGTCATCGAATGTCCTCCTTAAATACCTCTTGTTCAAAAGACTTTGATTGAATCAAGTTTTCAATTTTATGTAAATAGGGGTATAAAATCTCATCGTTTTCAATCATCGGTATCTCTTTTCTAATGAATTCATACGCTCTTTTTGTCACTTGTCCCATGTTTTTCTTTTCTCTAAAATCCATGGCTTGAGCTGCAACAAATAGTTCCATTGCAATCACTTTGAGTGTATTATCTAAAATCGATTTGGCTTTTCGTGCAGAAATTGATCCCATGGAAACATGATCTTCTTGATTCGCAGATGAGGGGATTGAGTCGACAGATGCAGGATGTGCTAGGACTTTATTTTCTGATACTAAAGATGCAGCTGTGTATTGAACAATCATGAGCCCAGAGTTCAGTCCTGAGTATTTAGCTAAAAAAGGAGGTAGTCCATTGGATAAATGAGGGTTAACCATACGTTCAATCCGGCGTTCACTGATATTTGCAAGTTCCGCAATCGCCATACCTAAATAATCAAACCCTAAAGCTAATGGTTCTCCATGAAAATTACCTGCACTAATTGCACTTCTGTCTTCAGTAAAAATGAGTGGATTATCGGTTACAGCATTCATTTCACGATTTAAAATATCTTCAACATGAGACAGCGCATCTAAAATAGCGCCATGAACCTGAGGTGCACATCTTAGACTATAGGCATCTTGAACACGCTTTTCATTTTGCTTTGTTATATATTGACTTCCTTGAAGATTCAATCTAACTTCTTTGGCAACATGCATTTGCCCAGGATGATTTCTAATCTCATGAACTCTTGCATCATAGGCATCTATAATACCTTCAAGTGCTTCCATGGTCATAGAAAGTGATAAATTAGCAAGCCTTATCGCTTTAAAAGCATCATATAAAACAAGCCCTCCAATGGCACTCATTGCTTGAGTACCATTAATGAGACTTAATCCTTCTTTGGCTTTTAATCCTTTTAAGGGGGTAAGTCCCGCTAGGTTGAGTGCTTCCATAGTTTCCATGCGTTTGTTTTGATAATAGACTTCTCCAAGTCCAATTAAAGGTAGACTCATATGGGAAAGGAGCGCAAGATCACCACTCGCACCTAAACTCCCTTTTTCAAAAACCACAGGAATGATGTTTAAATTTAGATATTCAAGTAGTTTTAAAATGGTTTCTAAACGAAGACCACTATAGCCTTTGATTAGTGCATTAATTCTTAAAGCCATCATCGCACGAACCGTTTCTATATCTAGAGGTTCACCGACACCGCAAGCATGACTTTTGAGTAGGTTTTCTTGTAACTCATTTAAGGCATGCTTATTAATCTTGGCTTGTGCAAGATGACCGAAGCCTGTATTGATGCCATAGACAGCCTCATCCTTTGAGGCAATATCTTTAACCATCTCACTGGCAAGATTAATTTTTTTGATACTCTCCTCATCAATGGAAACCAACTCATGGTCTCTTGCAATGGATATGAGGGTAGATAGTGATAGCGATGCACCGTTGAGTACAATCATAGGGGCTCCTTTTAAAAACTTAGTTTGATTCTGCAACTAATGCAGAAAGTGCGATTGAGTAAAACTTGCTTTCTTTTGAATCAGCACGACTTGTTAAAACAATCGGGCGTCTTGCACCTGCAATCACAGATGCACTTTTCGCATTAGCTAAAAACATCATGCTCTTATAAAAAACATTACCGGATTCAATTTGTGGCATGAGTAAAAAGTCAACATCACCTGCCATAGGATCAGTGATACCTTTATGATATGCCGCTTCACGGTTAATTGCATTATCGAGTGCAAAAGGTCCACCGATAATGCAGCCTTTGATGCGTTCATTTTGATTTCTTTCAATCAGTTCTTGTGCATCAAGGGTAGCTTGCATTTTAGGATTAACCTTTTCAATGGCACAAATGATACCAACTTTTGGGTGCTTCACACCGATTGCATGCAAAATCAAAACGCCATTTTCAATGATTTCCTGCTTGACGTTGACATCTGGATCGATATTCATAGCACCATCACTCATCATGATGATTTTATGGTAATTAGGAATTTCCATCACACTCACATGAGAAAGACGATTTGGCGTTCTTAAGCCATATTCACGATCTAATGCTGCTCTTAAAATCACAGCCGTATCGACAAATCCCTTCATTAAAATATCTGCTTTACCACTTGAAACAAGTTTAACAGCGTGTTCGCACGCCTTCATTTGATCCGTTTCATTGATAATCTCATATTCGCTGGTTACAATTTTGAGTTCTTTAAGCATATGATCAATTTCATGTTGATCACCAACCAAAACAGGGTGAATAATCCCTGCCTGTCTTGCCATCTCAACAGCCTCTAAAACATGATGATCATTGGCTGCTGCTACCACTAATTTTTTAGGTTTTAATAGCTGAGCGCGTCTGACGATATCTTGCATTGTTTTTATCATGGTTATACCTCCTATGTATAGATTTTCGCTTGTTCCTCACCTTTGAGGACACGAAGTGCTCCAAGCGCAAGAGCTTCCATTTCATCTTCACCAGGATAGACCATCACTGGTCCGATGAATTCTACTCTTTCTTTAATATAGTTAACCAAGTTAGCATCATAAGCAAGTCCACCTGTTAAAATGATGGCATCCACTTTGCCTTTAACAACTGTTGCACATGAACCAATTTCCTTAGCAATCTGGTAGCACATTACTTCATAAATAAACTTAGCTTCCTTATCTCCTTGTTCAATACGCTTTTGAATGGTGAATCCATCATTTGTCCCAAGATAAGCAACTAGCCCACCTTGACCATAATTTTTTCTTTGAATTTCTTTTAGCGTATATTTTCCCGAAAAAACCATCTTATAAAGAGGTCCCATCGGAACAGATCCGCTACGTTCAGGTGACATTGGACCATCGCCATCAAGTGCATTATTGACATCGATGACTTTACCCATATGATGCACACCAACACTAATACCACCACCTAAATGGGCAACAATCAGATTAAGTGATGCATACGGTTTTTTTAAGTCCTTACTTGCTTTAAGTGCGACTGCTTTTTGATTGAGTGCATGAAAAAGTGAATCTCTTTTAATTTCTGGCATGCCTGTAAAACGGGCAATATCGTCCATTTCATCGACAGCAACAGGATCGACAATAAAACTAGGTAGACCGTATTGATCTGCGATATGTTTTGCAATCATACATCCTAAATTAGATGCATGCTCTCCTCTTGGTGCTTTTTTGATATAGTCAATCATCGCATCACTCACATAATAAGTGCCGCCTGGAATAGGCTTTAGCATCCCGCCACGTCCAACCACAGCCGAAAGTGTTGATAAATCAATACCATCTTTTTTCAGTTCTTCCATAATGGATGCCATTCTAAAATCATACTGGTCAATGATATGCTCGAATGCTAGGATTTGCTTGGAGTCATGTTTGACACTTGATTTAAAAATGCATTTTTCATTTTCGTAAATCGCGAGTTTTGTTGATGTTGAACCTGGGTTAATGGCTAAAATTTTAAATGACATAGATTAGATCTCCTGTGTATAATTTTCTATTGAATATAATCGTTTTGATGCTTCGGGATGACTGTAATGAACTAACACATAAAGTGGGTGAGGATTAAGATTGGAAAGATTTTCTTGAAACAATTTAATGAGTGCCGATTTCATATACTCTTTTGATGTATGTTGACACGCAAAATGATCTGCCTTATATTCTGCTTTTCTGCTTAATGCATTCGTGAACATTCCTAAAATAAAACTGATGGGTTCAATGAAAATCATAAACAAAATCAAGCCAAATCCAAGATGAGCACTTGTAAAACCAAAGGCTTCAAAAAGTGATTGATTTTGCATAATCCAAGAAAAAAGTAGAACATAAATACCAATCATCAAAATTTGCTGTACAAGCATTCTAGGAACATCTTTATGTGTTGCGTGTCCAAGTTCATGGGCTAAGACTGCAAGAATTTCTTCTTCGCTCATCTTTTCGATTAAGGTATCAAATAAAACAACTTCTCTTGTTTTTCCAATACCACTGAAAAATGCATTCAGTTTTGTTGATCTTCTTGAAGCATCAATCACTGAGATAGCATGGATTGAAAACCCTAGTTTTGATGCAAGCTCACCAATACGATCTCTTAATGATCCTGCTTCAAGTGGTCGAAGCTTATAAAATATTTTAATGAACACTTTGGTGTTAAGTAAAAAGATGATGAGCATAATCAAAGTCAGTGCGCCCCAAACAGATAAAGCAAAGAAACTCATTTTGCTACCTAATCGTAAATAGAACAGATGAATCAAACTTAATGTTGCTCCACCTAAAATGACAATCATTAAGAAGGACTTGATTTGATCTGTGATAAAAGTCTTTTTGGTTGTTTTGTTAAACCCGTATGTTTCTTCTATTTTAAATGTCGAGATATACTTAAACGGGAGTCTCACCACAAAGTATAATATGATGTAGCAAAACATAAAGAAAAGATTTTGCACAATCACATGTGAGAAAATCGAAGACGACCATGTTTCAAAGATATTAAACACTTTAAACATGAGTAATAAGATTAAGACCAACGTACTTAAGATGTGTTCGAACATGTTTAACTTGAAATTAGACATGGTATAATTTTTCCATGTCTCATACTTCTTTTCATCATAAATGCCCTCAACGTTTTTTGGAACAGGCTGGTCTTTAAAGGTGTAGTTTTTAAGATCCACAATAAAATTGATTAAAAACATCAAGACGATGAGACTTATAGCGATACCTTCCATAAGTTACTCCTCCTATAAAATGGGTTCAAATGTTGATGTGAAATGTCTTAATATCGGTGATTCATACGTGAATCTATACCCTTTTAACTCTTTTCTGTTTTGATAAACAGCAATGACAGCATCCGCAACAACATCCATATGACTACTCGTATAGACTCGTCTTGGAATTGTTAATCGCATAAACTCAGTTCTACTTTCCAAATTTTCTTTTGTATCGGGGTCTCTACCTAAAAGTAGTGATCCAATTTCAACACCTCGAACCCCAGCTTCAATATAAACTGCATTGGTTACAGATAATGCTGGAAACTGATCAAATGGAATATGTGGGGCAAATCGTTTACAATCTACAAAGACAGCATGCCCACCAATTGGATATTGAATCGGAACACCAGCAGCCCTTAATTTATCACCTAAATATCTCACCTGATCAATCCGATATCTTAAATAATGCTCATCTAGTGCTTCTTCTAGGCCTACAGCAAGCGCGTCCATGTCTCTACCGTTTAAACCACCATAGGTTGGAAAACCTTCATAGGGTACAACATAAGTTCGACATAAATCGTATAAGTCTTTTCGATTTTTAATGGCGATGAGTCCACCCATATTGACAAGACCATCTTTTTTTGCACTCATTAAAAAGACATCCGCATAAGAAAATTGTTCGCGTGCAATATCGATGATATCTTTATCTTGATAGCCTTGCTCTCTTTCTTTGATGAAATAAGCATTTTCAGCATATCTTGCACCATCGATGATGGTCATAATACCGTAATGATCTGCTATCTTTTTAACTGCTCTTAAATTTTCCATACTCACGGGTTGCCCACCTGCTGAATTATTCGTGATGGTCATGATAATGCCAGCAATCTCTTGAGGACCTTTTTCTAAAATTACTTTTTCTAAGGTCTCTAAGCAAAAATTCCCCTTAAAGGGATGATCTTGATCTAAGTCGTAACATGCTTCAATCACTGAGTCGATCGCTCTTGCACCTGCAAGTTCAACATGTGCTCTGGTCGTGTCAAAATGAATGTTTGAAATATAGTACATGCCAGGATGTTTAACCAGTTGTGGTAAGAAAACTTTTTCTGCCCCTCTACCTTGATGTACTGGAATAAAATACGCATAACCTGTAATCTTTTTGACAACCGATTCTAAACGATAAAAGCTTCTACTGCCCGCATAAGCTTCATCACCCATCATCATGGCTGCCCATTGGTTTTGACTCATTGCGCCAGTACCAGAATCTGTAAGTAGATCAATATAAACATCATCACTCTTCAAAGAAAAAGGGTTGTACCCTGCATTTTTCAGAAGTGTGATGCGCTCAGCCCTTGTGGTTTGTTTGATAGGTTCGACCATTTTAATACGAAATGGTTCAGCTTGATATGTCTTTTTCATGAAACGTCTCCTTTTGTCTGTTACCTTTATTATACATAATAAACAATAAAAAATAAACCCTTAATGAAAGCGCTTTTAATTATTATTTTATTTCAGGGTAAAACAGACAATGTTCTAAGTCATGTCTACATTTGAAAATCTTCAACAATCAAAAAATGCCTTAATTAGACATATTTTGAGGAATCATTAATTTTGATCGCTGTAGCATAGTCTTGGCATTTTTTCCACTGTACTTCATACACACATCCAAATAGTTCATACTAAAACTCAATATAATACTTAATGGAAATTTATGGTTTTAAACACGCAATCGGTATAACATAAATGCCATCTTCTCTTTTATAAGCAAATGCATCAGTAGCAGTGATAACAGCGAGAAATGCCGGTTTACTCATTTTGTCTTTGTCGATTTTTTCGTTCAATGATTTTAAAGTTGCAGCTCCCTCACTGATTAGAGATTCGCCTCCCAATTTAACCTCAATTAACCCCCATCTGCCATCGTTTAGATGAATCACCGCATCTGCCTCTAACCCTGATTTATCACGATAATTATAGACTTTGCCTTCTAACGATTCTGTGTATATTTTTAAATCTCTTAAAACTAAATTCTCAAAAAGCAATCCAAAAGTGTTTAGATCATTCATCAGGTCATTCGGATTTGCATCCAAAATTGCTGTTGCAATTGATGGGTCTACAAAGTGTTTTGTACTAGCAGTTCTGATTGTTGTTTTCGACCTAAGTTTAGGTGTCCAACTTTCAGTCTCATCAATAACAAATAGTTTTGAGAATGCATCTATATATGAAATGACAGTTCTAATATCTTGAGTATCAACACTTGCTTCCACATCTTTTAATATGGTTGTCATTTTAGCTGCAGTAGATATATGACGTGCATATGATTTTAATATGGCTCTTGCTCTTTTAGGATTTCTTTTAATATCATCAACACTTGTAACATCAGTTGATACAAGTGTGTTTAGATAGTCTTTTACATAATTTAAAGCGATTCCCTTGTCCTTTTCAATAACTGCACTTGGGAAACCTCCTCTACAAATCATATAGGCAAAATCCTTTAATTGATGTATGTTTTTTCCTGATATATTTCCAGCTTCATTAAATAGTTTTCTCAGTGATACCTCCCCACTACTTTCTTTGCTTTCCCACATGCTCATTGTGCGCATTGTGATTTTTTTTATCCGACCTATACCACTGTGACGCTCTTTATCTTCGATTGGCTTAGCTGATCCTGTTAAAATAAATAAGCCTTTACCTGAAACTTCATCAATATAATTTCTTATATAATCCCATAGTTCTGGTATTTTTTGCCACTCATCAAACAGCAGAGGTTTAACTCCAGATAGCAAATTGTCATCGCCAATATCAGCAAGAATTTTATATTGCCTAAATGTAGCCGGTTTTTGAAGTTTAACAACGCTTTTAGCAAATCTTTCAGAAGTTGTTGATTTACCACACCATTTGGGTCCTTCGATGACAACGCAACCATTTGTTTTCATTGATTCTGTTATTGTATGTTCAATTAATCTAGGTAAATATGTAGTATCAGATTTCATTCTCGCATCACCTCTTGCTTTAACTATACTCCATAATGTGCTTTTTGTCAAATTTATAATGTATTTTTTGTCCTTATTTTAATGTCATTTTTGTCTAAAAAGTGCTTGTTTATCCACTTACATGTTTGTTACGATTGGCATTTGTTTTGCTGTCATAATCGATTAATCCTTATTTTCAGTGAATTCATATATATAACAAAAAAATCCCTAGGGAATTGGGATTTTCTTGTTGTCAAGAGACAAGGAGAGATTCTTTATGATGCTTCAATAGTTGGATTAGACCACTGGAATGAATTGTACTGTGCTGTGTGATAAAATGCTGATTGCGATCATGCCACATGCATCATTTCCAACGACTTTGATTTTGTAATATCCTTCTGTCATATTGATTACTGTTGTTTCTTTAAGTTCAATGATTCTATCATATGGATCAATTAGAACTACTTTTGCTTGACCGCCATCAATGCATTGAAATACAGTAATGCTTGCAAATTCTTCTGCTGTGAAAATAAAGAGTGTGTCAATACCAGATAATTCCTGAAATGTAAGGTATGCCTGTCCTTCTGTGATGGATTCATTGAACTCGGTGTATTCAAGTTCTCTGGTTGTATTTAGGATTCTGCCGGAATTATAGTAGACGTTTTGATTGTCGTTAA
This sequence comes from Acholeplasmataceae bacterium, assembly GCA_030603805.1. Taxonomy (GTDB): domain Bacteria; phylum Bacillota_I; class Bacilli_A; order Acholeplasmatales; family Acholeplasmataceae; genus Peloplasma. Next base: position 65,460 of record JAUVXD010000007.1, on the reverse strand, counting down.
GTGTGCAAGCTGTCAAGAGACCTAAGACTAAGAGCATCATGACTGAGAGTGTTAATAATTTTTTCATATATTTTTCCTTCCCTCGGTTTTGACCGAAAACATTTTTTCTTTATCAATCATTTTGATATTGATTTTATTAATTTATTTTACTATTTGATTGATTTTTTTAACTTACACCTTAATTATATTTATATGATAAAGCTTTGTCAATGCTTTTGTTTCATTTTTATTGATTTTTTTAATTTTTATGTTGATTTTTTTAATTTTTATGTTGATTTTTTTGATTTTTTTGATTTTCTGATAAATTTAAAAAGAAAAGACCAAGTTTCCTCGGTCTTTGGGTGTTTATCTTAATATTTTTATTTAAGAGAAATTATCGAAAAATACGTTTTCTTTTCTGATCTCATGCCTGTTAAGTACTTTAATACATGCATTGATCATCCCTGGTGAACCACATAAATAGGCTTCTGCTTCAGTTAAATCTCCAGTTAAACGATCGACAACATCGGTAATAAGTCCCACTTCGCCTTTCCAATCATCTTCAGGTAGTGGTTCAGAGAGTGCTGGAATATAAGTAAAGTTAGGGAATTCTTTTGAAAGTTCTAAAAATTCTTCTGTGTAATATAAATCCCGTTTTGATTTTGCACCAAAGAAATATTTAACTTTTCTTGGCATACCTTGATCTCTTAAATATGAGAGAATCGAACGAATGGGTGCTTTACCAGAACCGCCAGCGATACAAATCATATCTCTTGTAGAATCTTCTTGTAAATAGAAGTCTCCATAAGGTCCGGTTAAAATGATTTTATCGCCAACTTCTAAGGCTTTATGCACAAAAGTTGTTGCAAGTCCTTTAGGTACTTGTCTAATAATTAACTCAATCTCATTATTTTTTTCAGGGTGTGATGCAATTGAGTATGCTCGAATCACTTCAATACCTGGTACTTTAAGCTGTGCATATTGTCCTGGTTTAAATTTCATCACTTTAGGATCAAGAAGTTCAAACCGCACCAATTTGATATCATAAGTTAAATCTTCAATATAAGAAACTCTTGTTTTATACTCTTGTGCATTTAAAAGTTCGTTAGGAATTTCAATTTTCATGTTTTCTCTAACTTTGACTTGACATGAAAGTCTGACTCCTTCTTCTTTTTCTTTTGCACTTAAAAAAGGCAATTCTGTGGGTTTAATCTCTCCAGCACCTTCAAGCACACGACATTTACAATATCCACATGTTGCTTTACCACCACATGCAGATGGAATAAAGATTTTATGGGCGGATAGGGTATTAAGGAGTGTGTCGTCTCCTGAAACTGGGATGACTTTTTCCTCATTGATGACGAGCATCTTTTCGCCACCACCGCCGAGTGCTTTTTCCGCCAAAATTAAGATGGCTGCGATGACAATTAAAATGCCAACCAATATAACAACAACTAAATAATTCATGAAGTACCTCCCTTATGCGATTGAAAATCCAGTAAATCCAATAAACGCAAGTGCTAAAATCCCTAAAATGATAAAGACAATACCTTTACCTTTTAAGCCTCTTGGAACATCTGAGATTTTGTTCATCTTTTCACGAATACCCGCAAGTAAGACAATGGCTAAAAGCCAACCCACTGATGAACCAAAGGCAAAAGATGTTGTTTGAAGGAAATTATAGTTTCTATTCACAAAGAATAAGGAAACCGCTAAAACCACGCAGTTGACCGTAATCAAAGGTAGGAAAATCCCGAAAGCATTATAAAGCTTTGGAATGAATCTTTCTAAAAACATCTCTAAAAATTGAACGGTTGCAGCAATCGTGATAATGAATACAAGTAATGCAAGATTGGTTGTCCCAGTTGAGACAAGCAAACGGTAAATCGGATAATTGATCATTGCTGTAATGGTTACAACAAAGACAACAGCAATTCCCATACCTTTAGCATTCTTAATATTGGTTGATATCGCAATTAAAGGACACATCCCTAAAATAAAGACTAAAGCTATATTTTGATTGAGTATCGATTGGACTAATAGATCTAACAGTTCCATGATTGCCCTCCTTATTCTGCAGTCTCATAAAAATGAGACATTTCTCTAATCGCCCAGATGAGTAGACCTAATACGAAGAATCCACCTGGGGCAATCGCCATCACTGTCCAGTTTGGCCAGGTTTCAGGCATAACACGGATGTTTAAAAACGTACCAAACGCTAAGACTTCTCTAACCATCGAAACAATAATTAAAATGAACGTATAGCCCATACCACTTGCAAAACCATCCACAAGTGTATATCTAACTGGATTTTTAGCTGCAAATGCTTCTGCTCTACCCATCACGATACAGTTGGTAATAATCAGTCCTACGTACGCGCCTAACGCGGATGCAATATTAGGAAAGAATGCTTGAAGGAACATTTGAACCAAGATAACAAAGGTTGAGATGATCACCATGTAGGTAATCATTCTTACTTTAGAGGGAATAAAGCTTCTTATTAAAGAGACGGTTGCAGAAGAGGCCATGACAACGAAGGTCACACCTAAACCCATCGCAATCGCATTTTCAACTTTGTTCGTGACTGCCAATGCTGAACAAATCCCTAAAACAGCAACAACAATCGGATTATTCTTATGCAGGCCATCTTTTAAGATGTTAAACCATTTTGTATATTTTAAACGTATCAGTTTCATAAGTTTATCTCCTTAACTCAAACGATCCCAAACAGCTTTGTGTTCGGTATAGTTTGTATTGAGTATGAGTGAAAAGCGATTAGAAGTTGCGGTTGCTCCTGTAATCGAATCCACTTCGTTATCTGCATTAGGTTCTGGATTTTTTGCAATAATGAGTTCTGGTGTCATGAGTTTACCCACAAACTGAGATAAATATCTAGGCTCAGCAACAACACCACCTAATCCAGGGGTTTCTTCTTGTTGAAGTACTCTAATCGCAACAATCGTCACAAAATCAGATTGCAACGTGATAATACCTTCAATCGGACCCCATACACCACCACCGGCAAAAGTATATGAAATATTGCCTGTGGTCTTGTGGACATAAAAGGTTAACCCTTCAGATTCGATGACATCAACCTCTTCATCAAAAATGGTATGGATATTGGTGAAATTATAAGAGACTGCATTGGCGTCTAAAATACTTGATTTGAGAAGTGCTTCTGCATTCGCTGCAATTCTATCTCTTGTGAGTAAATCCATACCGAGTAGTAAAGCTGATGTGAGTGTCCCTAAAATAATCACGAACATAAAAATCTTGAGTTGGTTTTTCATCATTTAACCTCCTCTACTTTCTTTTGGGTTGCATGATCAATTAAAGGTGATACCGCAGCCATAATTAAAAGACTGAATGTGACGCCTTCATGGAATGTTCCATAATTTCTAATAATAAAGGTAATAAGTGCAAGACCAAAACCATAAATAATTTTTCCTTTTGAAGTGAGCGGTGCAATCACAGGATCAACTGCAATGAAAAATGCACCGAAAAGTAGTCCACCGACAAAAAGGGAAGTCAATGGATCTTTACCATAAGGAATATTGCGTGCATTCACGTAATCTGGAAATACGTAATAGAAAATTGCCGTAATGATAAAGAAGAAACCAAGATAAGCGAGTGGGATTCTCCAGTCAGCAATCTTAAGTGCAATCAGTAATAAACCTAAAACGATAATCCCTAATCTGAATGTTTCACCCAAAGATCCAGGTACATTACCTAAAAGTAACTGTGTGATGGTATAAGGATAAGGATTTAAATTATTGTTAAGATTGATGAGTGGTGTTGCCCCTCCAATAATATCTGTCACAGGATTTACCCAGTGTGTTGCCATATGAGAAGGAAACGAGATTAAGACAAAGACTGCACCAACTAAAGCGGGTGTAAAAACATATTTTCCAGATCCACCAAAAATGTTCTTACCAAAGAGAACCGCAAAGAATGCACCAATACCGACAACCCAAAGTGGGATTGCTGGAGGCATCAGTAAAGTGAGCAAGAGCGGTGTTACCATAAACCCAGGATCAAAAGGCTTTTTTCTCCATTTAGAAAATGCTAAATCCAAAGGAAGTGCTACTAATAAAGCAACCAGTGCCAAAAGCAGGACATAAGGAGAAAAGATAATTGCTCCGACTATGAGTAAACCTAAGAGCATAGAAGCATAAATTACTGTGTTTTTATTTGTCTGTACATACTTGATTACAGACGATTTAATATCTGTCATATTGTCACCTTTTTTCTATGATTCACCATGCAATGTTGCATGCATTAGATGGCATCATACACCACCATAAATTTACTTACATTATAGCACTTAATTAAAATGATTCCAAAAGTAAAGCACTTGTTTTTATGAAATAAAAGACTCAGCAAACCAAAGGGCATCCCCTAAATTTGCTGAGTATTTATTAAGTCGATTTAATTGCGATTGCATCAATTTCAATTTGAACATCTCTAGGCAGTCTTCTGACCTCAACAGCTGCTCGTGCAGGTTTATGTTCACCAAAAAATGCACCATAAACTTGATTCATGACTTGAAAATCACCAAGATTAGTCATATAAATCGTACATTTGACAATATCTTCTTTTTTTAGTCCTGCTGCTTTTACAATCGCGTACACATTGTCTAGTGATTGTTTGGTTTGATCTTTAATATCTTGTGAGACTAGAGTCATCGTTTCTGGAACAAATGGGATTTGTCCAGAGACATAAAGTGTATTTGCTACCCACACCCCTTGACTGTAAGCACCTATAGCTGCAGGTGCATCTTTTGTGATAATGGTTTTCATTAAAATGATCTCCTTTGATGTTTGTATGTCTATTATACCTTGAAAATATAAACTTAACCTTGATATCTCAGTCGATTATCAAAAGATGCCACAAGAAAAATCTCGTGACATCGTTTTATTTATTTGCTCGATTCAATCATCAGTTTGACTAATTGATTCGAAAACTCTGTTGGGTCTTCAATAGGTAGGCCTTCAATTAAAAGTGCTTGGTGATAAAGAATGGATGCATAATCATCAATTTTGGATGCATCTTGGTCATAAATCTTGTTTAATGCTTTAAAAAGATCATGATCTGGATTAATTTCAAGAATTCGATCTGCCTTAACATCCGTTTGATTCGGCATGGTCTTTAAAATCTTTTCCATTTCTAAAGATAAACCTTCACCTGATACTAAACATACAGCAGATGTCTTAAGTCTTGCAGAAAGCTTCACATCTTTAACCTTATCTTTTAATGCTTTCTTCAGTGCCTTTAAGATATCCTTATGTTCTTTTTCCTTAGACTTAAGTTCTTCTTTCTTCGTATCATCAACTAAATCAGATTCCCCTTGTTGAACAGATTTAAAAGGAACTTCTTGATAACTTTGAAGGATTTGAATCATGAATTCATCGATTTCATCTGTGAATAAGAGGACTTCATAACCTTTTTCCTTCATCACATCCATTTGTGGGAGTGATAAAATAGAGGATTTAGATTTACCTGATGCATAATAAATCGCTTTTTGTTCCTCAGGTTTTTGATCGATGTATTCCTTAAACGTGATGTATTCATCGCGTTTAGAGGTCTTAAACATAATTAAGTCTTGAAGTTTTTCTTTATTGACACCAAAATGTTCATAAAGTCCATATTTGAGTGTGTTCTTATATGCCTCATAAAACTCAATATACTTATCTCGATCTTTTTCAAGTAAGTTTTCTAACTCTGATTTAATCTTCTTTTCAATATGAGATGCAATCTTTTTGAGTTGACGATCATGCTGCAAGAGTTCTCTTGAAATATTTAATGATAAATCTGCTGAATCGACTAACCCTTTAACAAACTTAAAGTAATCTGGTATTAAATCTTTATTCTTGTTTTGGATAAAAACACCTTTTGAATAAAGCTGCAAGCCTTTTTCATAATGTTCACTGTAAAAGTCATAAGCAGGTTTCTTAGGAATAAAGAGTAATGCTGTATAGGTTAATAAACCTTCTACATCGGTATGAATCACATGAAGTGGTTCTTCATAATCATTAAACTGATGTTGATAAAACTGATTCATATCTTCTGGTTTTATTTCAGATTTTGCTCTTTTCCAAATTGGAATCATTTGATTGAGTGTTTCTTGTTCAAACTTCTCTTTTTTATCTTCAGTCTTTTTAACCATCATTAAAATCGGATAGCGGACATAGTCACTATACTTTTTAACGAGATTCTTGAGTGTATAAGTTTGTGTGTACTGTGAGAAGTTTTCTTCGTTTTCAGTATCGTCATCTCTAAGGAATAAAGTGATGGTTGTTCCAATCTCATGTCGCTCAATTTCTTCAATGGTATAGGAGTCTTCCCCTAAAGATGTCCATCGATATCCCGTTTCTGCATAGGGTGATCTTGTTTCTACGATGACTTCTTTTGCAACCATGAAGGATGAGTAAAACCCGACACCAAACTGGCCAATGATGTCTAAATCTTTTTGTTCGATCTTTTCTAAGAAAGCTTTAGATCCACTTTGTGCAATCGTTCCTAAGTTTTCAATGAGTTCTTCTTCAGTAAAGCCAATCCCATTATCAGAAATAACGAGTGTTTTATTTGCTTCATCTGGCTTTAACCAAATTTCATAGGTATCTGTTGGTACCTTGCGATCTGTTAACGATAGATAGTGACGCTTATCAATGGCATCGGATGCATTAGAGATCAGTTCTCTTAAAAAAATTTCCTTTTGCGTATAGATTGAATGCGTCATTAAGTGTAAAAGTTTTTGAGATTCTGTTTTAAACTGTTGTGTTTTTGCCATATTTTTCGCCTCCATATAAAATTGTATTCATTTTAAAGCTGGATGTCAAGGTTTCTATTTTATAGAAAGGATTTAGAAAAGTTCGTCCATCAAGAGATAATAATCAATTAAGTCGTGATTAGGTTCAATACCAAGCTTTGCAAAAAATTTTGGTATATATTGATCAGTTCCTAAGTTATACTTAAGGGATCTCACACATAAGGCAATATCTTGCCATTTGGAGGAAAGCCCTGCTCTACCTAGATCAATGAATCTTTCAAAGTCTTTACCCTTAAAGAAAATATTGGGTAAACAAAAATCTCCATGGGACATCACTAAATGTTCGTGATGCTTATGTCTTTCTAAATAGTCATAGAGTTCTTCAGGTGTCTTAAATCTTTGATTGATAATCTCATCATCCCAATCGCTTAAATCAACCTCTTTGTTCATCACACGTTTTTTAGCAAGTTTTAGTTTATTTTCAATTGTCATATGAGAAGGACAACCTTCAATGGGTATTTTCCAAAGGAGTTTAAGTGCTGTTATTAAGCAATCAATTAAAAGACCTGGGTTCTTTAAATAAGAATCACCACAAAGTTCCATTCCTTGAACTTTTTCCATCAAAATAAAATGAATGTTTTTTTCAAGGTGTTCAGCAATAATTCTTGGTGCTAACCCATAAGGTGCCAACCACCCACACATCCTCACTTCATTGATGGTCTCCTCTGATTGATAATCCACTTTTAAAATCATGTCCCCATAATCGTAGACCAAAGCAGATGACATACCCATGTCATTGGTTTTATATCCCCTTGAATGAAGATGCGTGAGTATTTCTTTAGGCATCACGGTTAAGTGAATCTTTTTTCTTTTCATTATAATCACCTGATTCAAGTTTAGTATATCACTCTTAAGAAAAAACACTCTAGGTGAGTAGAGTGTTTCATCATCATTAAATAGCGCATTTTTCGTAAACACAGTCTGGATTATTACATTTAATACAGCCTTGTTTTTTAACTAAGACATCGCCACATAATGGGCAAAGTTCTTTTTCAATCTTCTCTGGTGTGTGTCCACTAGAAGATACAGAAATGTGTGTAATATATTCTTTGGTTTCTAATGTTTTCTTGTTGAACCATTTTTCTTCAACGTGAACATGTGGTGGAACTGCAGGATTTAAATCTTCGGTATTTTCATTGATACCTGCTAAAATACCAATTTTCGCACATCTGTCTCTAAAGACGGTTGCACCTTTAAATCCAAGCTTCCAAGCAGTTTTATAAATATCCATGACATCGTCAACAGATGCACTATTATGTAAGTTGAATGTAGAACTAATCGCAGTATCTACATATTTTTGAATGGTTGCTTGCACGTGTGCGCGTTCCATAAATGAAATGTTTTGTGAGGTGACTAAAGCCCATTCTGGAAGTTGTTCTGGTTTGACATTCATTGTCTTTGCAAGCGCAAGTGGTGTCTTTTCCCAAATAGTAATCGTTTTTTCTTCATCAAACATAGAGACAATACGGCGTGTATAATTAATTTGGAAGAATGGCTCTACACCGCCACTTACACCTAATATGTTAGAGATAGATCCTGTAGGTGCTATCGATAAGAGTCTTGAGTTTCTCATGCCATATTTTTTGACGAGTTCATCTGTATCTGGGTCAATACCGACTTGATAGAATCTCGATTTAGAGACTTTACCATAATCAAATCTTGGGAATGCACCTAAATCTTTAGCACGAAGTGCTGAAGCTTTGGTTGCAGAGTTTAACATACGTCTCATCAGTTGATCTAAGAATTTTAAGAACTCTTCTGAACCGTATCTCAGTCTTAGTGATAAAGCTAGGTCAGCTAAGCCCATCACGCCAAGTCCAACTTCACGGTATTGAATCACGTGCTCTATTTGTTCTGGAAGCGCATGACGATCACCAAGCATGGTGAGTAAATCATCTAATGCAACAATCATTTCTCCAACAACAAAATCAAATCGGTCCCAATCATAGACTGCTTCTTCTGTAAATGGATTTTTAACAAATGCATTTAAGTTGATAGAGCCTAAATTACATGATCCATGAGGCATGAGTGGTTGTTCACCACATGGGTTGGTTGCTGTAAATCTAACATCATCATATTCGGATAAGAAATGATAATTATTCATGTTGTCGATGAAAATGACCCCAGGATCACCCATCGTATGCGCTGCATAACCCACAAGTTTTAATAAATCTCTGGCTTTCATCTTCTTTTGGATCACTTCATAAGGCGTTTCAAAATTCATGACCCACTGTTCATCATTTTCAACAGCCTTCATGAAAGGATCTGTAATGGCAATCGAGATATTGGCACCATTAACTTTAGATAAGTCAAGCTTGGTCGTAATAAAGTCGATAATATCTGGATGATCGATGTTTAAAACAAGCATCAATGCACCACGTCTATTATCTTGTTGTGTATTTAAAGTCGTGTGAGAATACTTTTCTGCAAACACCATAACACCTGGTGTGGTGTTTGATGAGTTATTGACCTTCGCACCTTTTGGACGAATCTTAGATAGGTTCATCCCTTGTCCGCCACCATAGCTATAGGTTCTAGCAATTTGGTAGTCCACACGATAAATGCTTTCTAAGCTATCTTCTGGATCTTGTACAACATAACAGTTACTACCGGTAATATTACCTTCTCTACCAATCGCATAAAGGTTTCTACCACCAAAAATGGCTTCTTTTCTTCTAAAAATCTTTTCTAAAGAAGATTTACCAAAGGCAATACGTTTGATGAAGTCTTTTTTATCTTCCCCATTAATTAAATACTTCTTTAAAATTAAATCTTGTCTTTCATCATTGTCTGCCCATGGATTATCACGGTCAGTCTTTTGTTTTTCTCTATACTTAATATAAGAACGTGCAGCATCATAATGCTTCTTCTTCATTAGATAGAGCTCAACATCATCTTGAATCATTTCGATGTTGACTTCTTGATATTTTGGATACGCCTTCGTGATTTCGGTTGCTTGCTTCAAGCATTCCTCATCTGTAAAAGAGAGCCCCACACTTCGATAAGCTTTTTGCATCGCATTGGCGATTTTGTTTAAATCAAACGGTTCTTTGATACCGTTTCGCTTGATGACATACATCTTATCCACCTCATTTTTAAATTATCCCCTTAAACCTGTTTTGCAAGCGTCAACAAAACGGCTTACATGTATTATAAACTTTTAAAGGTCTGATTTCAATAAAGAAATCTCACATAATTTTGAAAATATTTTCATCTGCTTGATACGTAGTATCAGAACAATTTTAGATAGAAAAATAGAAATGGCTTACTTATGGGAAATAACCCAATGTAAGCCATGTATCATTTAAAGTTTATTTCTTATCTATGTGTCACCAGCGGTTCTTCACTTTTTCTGCAAATCCCATCAAATTTTTAATTTCAATGATACGGTCATCAGATACTTTTATGGTTCCACTGAATTTTCCAAAGACTTGGTGTTGGAGTGAACTGATGAAAATAACATTGGAATGAGAGTGCCGATCTAATATCGGTGTAAATATTAATGAGATATCTTGCTTGCTTGAAGTAATTGTCCAAGGTTCTAAATAGGATTCTTTACCCTCTTTAATGGGGATATTGAATGTGACATCATCAAGCTTAAATGTTTCTTGATCATAGAAAACCATATTTTCAGAAGCTTGAGATGTATCTCCAAATCCATAGCCTAGATTAAACCCAATCAAATGACCCTCTTCTACGCCTGATAAGGATGACCAGTACCACGTATTTTGATAAGTCCAAACACCTCTACCCCAATCTAGCACACCATAAGCATCGTTTAATTCAAAAGCATGATGACCTAAAATGAGACTGCCTTTGGATTTTAAGAGATTTATTTTTTGATTGTAATAGAAATGTCCTTTCTTATGAAAAGGGGTTGCAATCACCATGCTATCTTTGATGGTGGGCTCTAAGATAAGGTTTACATTGAGATCTATACCCTTTTTAAAATCCTTCACATAAACCTTAAGATGTCTTTTCTTACCTTCAATGATGATTTCAATGGTTTGTTTCGATGATTTTAGTCTGATATCTCCTTTGGTTGACGTTGGTGGCATTTTAAACTTCCCTCTTGGAAACCAGCCTAGTTTGGTATAGGTATGTTCCTTCTTTTCGATAAAATCAAAAAAAGTGATGGATGTTAGCCACAAGTAATCATTATCTGCAACCGTTAAAGCGAAACCTATATGATCATGACCCACATAATAATAATCCCATTCTTTAATACGCATGCCTTTGACCTTAATCTTAGAACGGTCATAACTCTTTACTAAAGATGTATGATATCCTGCTTCAATCAGTTCCCCCTGATCATTTAATAAAGGACCTTTGGTTAATTTGTGTTGCATTTTTAATCACCTCTTCAATCATTAACTCTATTTTACATCAACTTAAAAAAAAAGATGAACATTGATTTACGTGTATAATATAAGATAGCGAGGGCACTATGAAAGAGTTTAAAATTGGCGTTGGTGAACTAATATCCTTCTTATATGCAAGCGGGGATCTCTCCTCTGAGACATTTCAAAATGTATCTCTACTCGAAGGGACTAAAGCACACCAGTATCTACAAAGTAAATATCAATCAACAGATGATGCTGAAGTTTTTATTCAGTATAGTTTTTCTTATTCAGATGACATCTTAATCACACTTTCAGGTCGAATTGATGGTTTACTCAATCGAAATGATGAGGTGATGATTGAAGAAATTAAATCGACTCGCAAAAACATATTCTCTGATGATTTTGCCTTAAATCTTGAGCATCTATCACAACTTAAGATGTATGCTTATATGATGATGAAAAATAAAAACTTAACCGATATCTTAGGTCGTGTGACTTATATTCAGTTAAGTGATTATCAGGTGAGACATTTTGAATCCTATTTTGATGTTGATTTACTCGAATCCTTTTTCACAGAATCCATTGAAAGATATCTTAAATGGCTTGAAAAGCTTTATCTTCATTATGAAAGAAAAAAAGAGACAATCAAGAATCTATACTTTCCCTTTGATACGTACCGTAGAGGTCAAAGAGAGATGATGACAGCTGTCTATCAGACGATGATGGATGATGATCTGCTTTATGCGATAGCACCTACAGGAATTGGCAAAACCATGGCTTCCTTATTTTCAACCTTAAAATCGCTTCATGAAGACAATCAAAAGATATTTTACTTAACGGCTAAGACTCAAGGTAAGAAAGTTGCACTAGATACCATGGATATGCTTCATGAATCAGGACTTGAGACGAAAACCTTAGAATTAACCTCTAAAGATTCGATTTGTTTTTTAGAAAAAAGAGAGTGTGATCCTGAAAAATGTCCGTTTGCTAAAGGATTCTTTGACCGTCTACAAGAAGCTATGGAAGATATTTTTGATCATGAAACCTTAATGACTCGAAGCGTTGTTGAACGCTATGCAAGAAAACACATGGTTTGTCCATTTGAATTTTCATTATATGTTTCTTATTTTGTAGATGTCATTATTTGTGATTATAATTATGTTTTTGATCCAAGAGCTCATTTGATTAGATACTTTGATGAAGAAAACTATAAACCCCTCCTTTTAATTGATGAAGCCCATAACATGATTTCAAGGTCTAGAGATATGTATTCATCAACAATTATACGTTCTGATTTTATTAAAATTAGAAGACTTGCCAATCAAATGAAGCCTACGATTCGAAACGCTGTCAAAAAGGTCTTAGATCACTTTGCTCTTTATGAGGAAAGATTAGCCACCAAACCCTTTTTGTCCATAGAATATCCAGGCGATGAACTCATTGATGTTTTAAGACATTTAATGAAGAAAATAGAAAATGCTATAAAAGAAAATCCTAAGTATCCTAAGAAAGCGGATGTCATGGAAGGTTATCTATCCATCTTAGGGTTTATAAGAATATTTGAGTACTATAATGATGCTTATGTCACACATATCCAAAAACTTGAAGATGGCGATATCACCATCACACTTCAATGTCTTGATGCGAGTGCCTTCATTCATGATACGATCAAACATAAAGCCTATGGGACTGTGTTTTTTAGTGCAACCCTCTATCCTATCGAATACTATCAAACATTACTGACTGAATCGAAGGGTGAGACTTTAAAAATCAAATCTCCTTTTGATCCTAATCGTTTAAAACTGATGATATTAAATCAAATATCGACAAGATTTCAAGACCGAAGTTCTTCTATATCCTTAGTTTCGCAAACGATTAAACGAGTCGTTGAATCCAAAAAAGGTAATTATATCGCATTTTTTCCTTCGTATCACTATTTAAATCAAGTGCTTGATGCACTACCAAAAAATATATCTTGTGACTACTTCATTCAAGAAAGAGATATGTCACAAGACTTAAGAGATGTGACTTTAGACCGATTTAAGACTGAAAATCAAAGATCCCAACTGGGTCTATTTGTGATGGGTGGTATGTTTGCTGAAGGCATTGATTATGTTGGAGATATGCTTCATGGCGTTATTGTTGTTGGGGTGGGACTACCCATGCTTTCCGAACAAAACAATGAACTTAAAGATTATTATCAACAAAAGTTTGATCAAGGCTTTAATTATGCATATACCTATCCAGGAATGAATAAGGTTATTCAAGCGGTCGGTCGTGTGATTCGAAGAAAAGAAGATTACGGGATTGCTGTTTTAATTGATGATCGGTTTACCACACAAACCTATCAAAAGCTTTATCCCTTAGAATGGAAAAAGCCCACAATCATCAAAGATCATGAGCATTTGAGTAAAGAACTATCTCAGTTTTGGGAAACTTATGAAGATAAGAAATAGAAGTTTTGTCTATTTCTTATTTTTTTATAGCTTTAATCGAATATGAGAATGGCATTTTATTTTTAAACTCAGGATATTGATAAAGTCCTTTTTTGACTTCTGTCATACCGCCATTATTCCAAAATAATGTATCAAACTCATGCATATATTCAATCGTTAATCCTGCTTCGATTAAGGCATTTAAAATATCTGAGATTTTATGATTCCACCAATAGTTTCCTGCATATTTGGTTTCAGACGCATAACCACCAATCGCTTCATCATAATCTGCATTTTGGTCGAAATAATCATATTTGTGTTGAAATCTTCTTTGAATCAAGGCTTCTTGATCTAGCATGTGAAAAAAGGGGTGACTATCATAAATATAGAAAAAACCACCTTTATTTAAGTGTTCAAAAATGACTTTAGCCCATGCTTTTAAATCTGGAAGCCAACCAAGGACACCTTCAGATGTAAAAACGATGTCATATGTTTCTTGATGGATATCACTTAGAGTTAAAACATTAGATTCGATAAACTGAACTTGATTCATTTGAAAATCATCTTTTAATTGGTTTGCATAATAGATGTTTTGATCAGATAAATCAACACCTGTAACAAAAGATAACCCTAATCTAGCAAGAGATAAGGTATCTGCTCCAGTATTGCATTGAAGATGCAAAAGTGTCTTTGATGAGATATCTCCAAGTTCTTTTAAGATATGTTCATTTAAGAGTGTATCTTCTTTTTTTAGTCTTTCTTTAAAGTGATGATAATGGTCTTTGGATAATGTATTCCAAGCATTTTTATTTGCGTCTATTTCTTTCATTGTTCTCTCCATGGTTTATCAAATGTTATTGTTTTGGTTTAAATTTTATAGTAAACGTAGAACCTTGATTCACTTGACTAGATATATCTAAATCAAAGTGATACTTTTTGATGATTTCATCGACGATTTTTAGACCAATACCACTACCTTTTGGATGCATTTTTTGTGCATCTTGTGAGCGGAATGACCCCTTCTTAATCGATTGAATATCCTCATAAGACATACCGATACCTTCGTCTTTGACACTGAATAGCATGTCTTGGTTGCTTAATGTAATCCAAATGTGACTTTTCTCATTAGAATAATAAAAGGCGTTAAATATCAAATGTTCTGCAAGCCTTTGAAAGTCATTTCTAGAGATATTTAAATCTACATCTTCAATTGATGCATGTAAAGTGATTTTTTTTGATAACATTACTTCCTTAATGTTTTCTAATAACTCTTTCAAAATTAAACTCACATTTTGGAGCTTGATAATTTCTTTTAGATCTTTGACGAGTAGTTTTGGAATTAAAGATTCGATTGCTTTAATTTCATCAAGTAATTCTAAAGCTAACGTTTTTGAGTACTCAATTCTACCCAAGTGAACACCTTCTAAATAAGCTTTCATCACAGTGAGTGGTGTTTTAATATCGTGAGCAAGCACATTTACATAGTGCGCTTGAAGTTCTTTTGTCTGTTTTTCAGCCTGTAGTGCTTCAAGATACCGATCATTAATTAAGGATATATCTTTAAATACAAACTCTTTTTCTTCACTTCCAACTTTGATTAAGTCTTGATTGACTTTTTGGTATTGTTTATTGATATAGCGATAAAGAATAGATAAACTAAGTACGAAAAGTGAAAAAGAAAACACATTAAAAATAATCAATCCAAGGGTTAACTCTTTACCAAAGCGTGCAGACTGAAAGTCAAGTTCAATTTTGCCTAAGTATGTATCTTGATACATGATAAAATAAGTTTTACTTTGATCAGATATTTTCAAGCTTTGATAACGAATGACATCCTGTTCATCACTAAAAATCATAGATACACCATGTGTATGATCATAATGTTCGAGATAAATGATAGAGGTCTCCATATCTTCTTGAAGAATCAAATGCTCAATCATCTCAATGAGTGATTCAGTTTGTCTATTGATTTCCCGATTATATTGTATGGTAAGCAAAACATATAAACCGATATTTGCGATAATCATTAAGCCTGCAAATAGTAAGGCAAAAAATCGTGTCATGTTTTGTTTAAAAAAGTGATTAAAGTTCGTCATCTTTGACTCCTATAAATTGATACCCTAAGCCGTAATGTGTCTTAATAAAAAGTGGATTTCTAGCATGATCGTTTAATTTTTTTCGAATATTTTTTATAAATGCATCGATGACCCGATCATATGCTTCACTTTGATCAAAAAGACTCATCATCAAATCATCTCTTGAGTAGATACGGTGTGGATTTGATGAAAGGTGAATGAGGATTTTAAGTTCATAATGCGTCAATTCAATTGGTTTAAGGTTATATAGAACTTTGAGTTCAGCTGGGTAAATGATGAGTTTTTGTTGATTATAGGATAACGGTTTTTGCAGGTATTGTTTCAGTCTTTTCTCTATATTTTTCAGTTTGGCAATGACTTCATCAACTGAAAATGGTTTGGTCATGTAATCATCAGCACCAAGAGAAAAAACATCAATTTTATGAGTGACATCTGTTTTAGCTGAAAGACAAATAATATAGGTGTTTCCAGTGGTTCTCATATGTTTGATTAAGTCTTCACCTTGGATATCTGGAAGCATTAAATCGGTAATGACTAAATCAATTTTATGAGAATCAAACAGTAAAAGTGCCTCTTTTCCATTAAAGGCTTGTAAAACATCGTGATGTTCTTGTTTTAAATAAAGACTTAAGAGATCATTAATTTTTTTATGATCTTCAATGATAAGAATTTTCATGGTATCACCACACATTTATTATACAGTAAATATAAAAAGCATGAA
The DNA here is from genome assembly GCA_030603805.1 of Acholeplasmataceae bacterium. Classification (GTDB taxonomy): domain Bacteria; phylum Bacillota_I; class Bacilli_A; order Acholeplasmatales; family Acholeplasmataceae; genus Peloplasma. The sequence continues at coordinate 49,057 of JAUVXD010000007.1, read as the reverse complement.
ATTAATCATGCCCTTTTGTGATCTATTCTAAAATTTCATAATTGAGTTGTTTTTGATTGAGTAAGAACAAAATTTTTGATTTAAGCTCTGGATCATCACTTAATTCAACATCTATTTGAAGTTCATCGAGATGAATCAAAACTTTTTTTGCACCAAGCTCAATCAACTTTGTTTTTAAGGTCTTAAACCCGCAACAACACACTTGTTTCATTTGAATTTTCATTTTTTTTCCTCCTTATGGATTTCTAAGCTCTAAGGTTGTAAGGCAGGTGAATGAATCATCAAAAGTACTTATAGGTCTTGTAGATATGAGTCCCTGATAATAGACGGTGATGCTTCCCTCCATATTTCTTGGTAACCAAATACCTGCAAATCCATTATCTTCTGACACAACTGAGCGACTGATGACTAGATTATTAGCTAAGTCTCTAATTTCAACATCAAAGACTTTATTTTTGAGTTCTCCCCTACAGGTTGTTAGATTGTGAATAGAACATGCATGTGTTGACTGAATATAGGGAGCAATTGAAAGATAAAACAAATCATGAGGAACTAAAAATGAATAGGTCTCTTTAGCTGTAATGATTTTAAGTTCAGTGCCAGAAATGCTTGCAATATAGTGGTTTGGATCGATAGTGCGCGCTTCTAAGAGTTCAACCATTTCGACGGTATCTAACCCATCTAGTCCTTCTTGCTTTAAAAAATCTGTTGATTGATTTGTTCTTAAAATGATAATCCCAGCAATAATAGTAATCAATATACTTAAAACGATGATGGTTTGTTTCATGGTTGCCTGTTTGTAATCATCTCTTCTTCGATCATATAATCGATTAATAATGATTTAATCTCCTTAATAGTTTCAATTTTTTCTTCTGCTGTCATAGCGTCAAAATCATATGCACTTAAATATTCGATATATAATAAGTCGATGATTTCTTGATTTTCTGAGCTTAAGTGTAAGTAGTACCAAGCATAAGACGTTTGTCTTCTATTTTGATGACAAGGTCTTACATAGGATTCTGCTTCATCATTTTGCCAATAATTAAAATTTGGTATTGCGTAAGTCATCGTTGTTAGTGCGATTGCAACAACCATTAAAACACCTGTAAATATCACTAATTTTTTCATTGTTTACTCCTCCTTTATTTTTTTAAGTAGCTTTTCATATTCTTCAATGGATATTTCTCCATGTGCTAGTCTTTCTTTCAAAATTTCACGATCGTGATGATGTAATTTTTCATCTTTTTTTTCGAATAATGTCAAAACGATGTAGGTAATGCATAGCCAGAAGAAAACCATCAAAATCATACCAAAGGGCATCATACCACTCATGTGTCCATAGACAGGATACCAAGACCAGTTGAAAACAAAAATCCCAACAAGCCTACCAATCCATACAATCAAAATGATGGAAAGTAAGATTAAAATCGCAATTTGAACACGCTTATTTCTCATATGAGATCGCCTCCATCATCATTATAACAATCGAATATGAATCAATCATGAATCATTTGATAATTTAAAAAGGACTTTCGTCCTTTCTAATCATCTAATATTTATGATAAATTAATCTTCTTTAATCGAAGGGAGTTATAAATCACATTGAGTGAACTTAATGACATGGCTGCAGCTCCAATCATAGGATGGAGCAATCCAAGCATTGCAAAAGGAATGGCGAGAGCATTATAGAACCATGCCCAAAAATAGTTTTCTTTAATCTTTCTAAAGATTGCTTTTGAGAGTAAGATTGCTGAGACGATGGAGTTTAAATCGCCTCTAACGAGTGTCACATCAGATGCTTCAATGGCAACATCTGTACCAGTACCTATCGCGATGCCGATATTTGCTTGTTTTAACGCAGGGGCATCATTTATACCATCGCCTACCATAGCAACTAAACCATAAGCATCTTGTAAATTCTTGATTTCTTTGACTTTACCTTCGGGTAAAACATCAGAGATGACATGCGAGATGCCTGCACTCAATGCAATTGCCTTTGCAGTTCTTGCATTGTCACCAGTTATCATCGCTGTGGATATACCCATAGCTTCAATCTGCGCTATCACACTTCGTGCTTGAGGTTTTATGGCATCTGCAACTGCAATGATTCCTAAAACCTCTAAGTCATTTGCAAATATCATGACTGTTTTTGCTTGATCTTCAAGTTCTACCATTTTTGATTCCCAATCCAGATAACTTAAGTTTTGATCATCCATGAGTTTTCGATTGCCCACATAATATCTTTGGCTTTCGATTACGCCTATTACACCTTTTCCTGTTACAGCTTCAAAGCTTTCTACATCACTTAATGTCAGATTTAATTGATGTGCATGTTCTACAATAGCGCTAGCTAGGGGATGTTCAGAACTTTTTTCTATAGAAGCGAGTAATGCTAAAAAGTGATTAGATTCTAAGGTTTTTGAAAACATATCTGTAACAACAGGCTTCCCATAAGTTAGCGTCCCTGTTTTATCGAAAGCAATGACAGAAACATCTTTAAGTGTTTGAACTGCTTCACCATTTCTAATTAATATGCCTTTTTCTGCACCTATACCGCTTCCTACCATTAAGGCAGTTGGAGTCCCTAGACCTAAGGCACATGGACACGCAATAACAAGTACTGCTGTTGCAGTAATAAATGCTAATGTTAACGGACTTTGACTGGTATTAATCCAAGGTAATATTGGCTCCATAAATCTTAATATATTCAAATGAAACGGAGTAAATACAAGAAATGAAACAAACGTTAGGAGTGTAATCACAAGAATTCCAGGTACAAAATAAGATGTTATACGATCTGCATATTCCTGTATGGGTACTTTTGAACCTTGACAAGCCTCAACCATCTCGATAACTTGTGCTAAAAATGTTTCATTCCCAACTTTTTTGACTTCAACTTTCAATAAGCCTTGTTTGTTGATTGTTGCACCAATGACTTGATCACCAACGCCTTTTTGTACTGGCATCGATTCACCTGTAGCTAGCGATTCATCAATGAGACTCTCACCCCAAACAATAATGCCATCAGTGGGTATTTTTTCGCCTGGTTTTACAATCATTAAATCTCCAACAGACAGTTCGCTTGTCAAAACTTGAATTTCTGTTCCATCAACGATGATTCTCGCTGTTTTAGCACCAAGGTCCATCAGTTTTTTAATAGCTTGTGATGCTTTACCTTTTGCTCTTGCTTCAAGATATTTTCCTAAGAGATGAAATGTCATAATGGTTGTTGCCATTTCAACAAAAGTTGTAATCGGCATAAAAAGACCTAACAAACCAATTAAGTATGGTGGTATAGATCCTAATGAAACTAAGACATCCATATTTGGTGATTTTGCTTTTATTGATTTAAAGCTTCCTTTATGAACATGAAAACCAAAGATAAAAATAACAGGTATCGCCATAAATGCAACAATCCATGTATAAAAAGGAATTTTGATTATAAACATATGAACAATCATTAAGGTCATCATTGTTATGGTAATCGACATCGATTGAATCATTGTTTTTTTTGCTTTATTCATTTTTTGCGCAGTAGGATCAATTTCTTCATCAAGTTCTTCTTCTAAAATAAGATCGTAGCCAACATCCTGAACCGCTTTTTTGATTTGACTAATTTTAAGCATAGTAGAGTCAAATGAGATATTGATCTTATCATTAGCGATGTTAACATTGGCGAATTTGATGCCATTGAGTTTTGTTACTGCTTGCTCAACACGACTAGCACATGATGCACATGTCATTCCTTCAACGCGTAATGTTGCTGATTTAATTTCTTCATTTTCAATCACAGCATCATAGCCTGCATCTCTAACAGCATGTAATGCTTGTTCTTGATTAAAACTTGAATCTTCATAGGTAATGGTTGCTGTTTCAGTCGTTAGATTGACTGAAACATCAAGAACACCTTGAGTATTTCTTAATGCTTTATCGACATGGTTGACACACGATGCACATGTCATTCCAATTATGTTTAACTTTGTTTTTTCCATTTTAATCCTCCGCTACTTCATCTAAAACAGCAATCAATTGAGTTTCATAGCCTGATTTTTCTATAGCAGAAGTATATGTCGTGTCTCCATGCTCAAAATGATGAACCAAAGCGTGAGCTGTTTTACTGCTAAAATCCACATCTACGTGAAGTGCGCCAGCTGAAATCAGTGCATTTTTAACTCTGTTTGCACAACCAACACAATGAATGTTCTCTAATTTAAAGATGAGTTTAATCATGATATATCACCTACTTTAAGTACTTTTCAAGCACATCAATAACTTCTTTAATCTTTTCATCCGATTGTCCTACTTGAAATGATTCTACAACACAGGTTTCAATATGGTTTTTTAAGATTACCATATTTGCTTTTTTAAGAAGTGCCGTTATCGCTTGTATTTGATTTGAAATGTCAATACAGTATCTTTCATCTTCTGTCATGCGAATGACTGCATCCATTTGACCTTTAGCAGTTTTGATTAAGTTTAAGGCTTCGAGATTGTGATGTTTCATTGAATTTCTCCTCTTATAAGAATATTTTACCCCTCCCCTATGTGGGGGGTGTACACTATAAGAATAACACATCACGAAGCTGATGTCAAGCGTTTATATAATCTAGATAATATATATTTCTGATGCCATTTTCGTTAATAATATATGCTGCTATATACGTATCTCGAGATAATATGAGATCATTGACTGTCGTGACAAAACCATTATCATTAAGAAAGCGACGATTATAAACACCCTCACTTTGATGATAACCACTTCGATATGATCGACTGATTAGATCCGTGCAGTAGAATTTATTTTTCGTATCAAAAACAAATAGAAAATTATAAAGTGAACGGTTTTGGGCATGATGGTTCGCATAAGATAATGTCTCATCAATCATTTCTTGATCAGCATATTTAACTCTCAAGATTAGAAATTTTTGTCTGTAGTAATTCCCATATCTGGAAAAACCTACTTCATTTGATGATCTATAATCAGGCTGAAACCAATAGTTTGAAGAGGAAACCTTAACCCCTACAGTAAATGAGTGATCACCTATAGATTTATCTTTAATAATGTCCATGATGCTTTCATTGGGTTGTGGAAAACCTACAGCTTCTATCAAGCGATTTTCTCCATTATTTAAAGCAGCATGTCCACCAACAAAAAAAGTCATCATTTCATGAACGACTGGTGTTTCAGGAAAAGGTGATTCTTGAGTGACAAATATATCTCCGGCTTGACCTAAGAATGGATCGTTTTTGGTTTCATAGAATATGGACCTTTGCTCAAAAAGTTCATAGTCTTTGATTGGGGTAATTCGATAGTAACGACGAACTTCTTTTGTCCCATTTGGAAAATAAACTGTTATTTCTTCTTCAAACTCTGCTCTTGATATAAAATCATGAACCAAACTTTGAATATTTAAGTTTTGATTGGCAACACTGATAAATACAATATAAGCCGAAACAACAATCATCTTAATGAATGAAATAACAATTGAATTCAAGAGATAGCCTTTTCTCATTGAGATCCCTCCTTATATCAACTTTACACAAAAAATATGAATCAAATATGAAGAAAAGCGCATCGCTGCGCTTTAATGTTGTTTAAGATGATGAATCGTTTGTTGATAGATGAGTGTCATTAACTGATCTTCGGTGCATTTGATTTCTTGGTTAACAAATTGAAATAATAACCCCGAAATAATTGCTTGAATAACATTTTTAGCAAACGGATGGGGTTCTCTATTGGGCAGAATTCCTTCCATAACACCAGTTTCCATGATGTATTTAAACCTACCATCCATTTTTGATTGAATGTCTTTCATACACGCATCAAGATGATTGCTAAAAATGGGAAATGGGGTTTTGTTGTTGTTCATGATTGCATCCATAATATTCTTGGCATCTTTCATGACAGTCAGGATACGTGAAATTTGTTCAATAAATGCATTTTTAAAATCACTATGGGTCAGATCTGATAACAAAATTTGGTGATATGTATCAAGTAAATATGTATATGTGGCTAAAATCATCTCATCCTTACTTGAAAAATATTCATAAACTGTACTTTTTCCGATTTCAGCTTCAGCTGCAATTTGAGATAACGAAAGATTGGAAAGGTTTGTACCTGTCTTAATATGATCGACCAAAACGCTTAAGATTCTATCCTTCGTTGTGAGCATTTTTGGATTCCTCTTCTTGCTTCATCTTTTTACGGTTGAATAGGGCATAAATAGCTGGGACAACCACTAAGGTTAAAATGGTTGCATAAATCAAACCACCAATCGCAGTGATTGCCATCGGTTGTAATAATTCAGAACCTTCACCAAAGCCAATCGCTAAAGTGAGTAACGCTAAAATCGTTGTTAATGCAGTCATTAAAATAGGTCTAAGTCTTGTTTCACCAGCTTCAACAATTGCATCTTTAATGGTTCTGCCTTGTTCTCTAAGCTTATTGATATAGTCGATTAAGACAATACCGTTATTCACAACGATACCAATTAAGATGATTAAACCCATAATAGAAACTAAGCTTAGGTAAGAATTGGTCACAAGGAGTGCAAGCATACCACCCGTGAAAGCTAGAGGAATAGTGCCTAAAATGATGAATGGATAGAGTAAGGATTGGAACTGGATAGCCATCACCATGTAAACGAGTAGGATTGCAACAACTGCTGCTAAAGCTAAATCTGAAACAGCGCTCATAATTTCTTCGTTTTCACCTTCAAAAACTACAGAATAGCCACTACCATGTTGTGTGAAAGCTTCAGATTCTAAATATTGATTCACGCGTGTAATGACATTCGTTGAAACCAAAGTCACATTTCTACCTCTTTCAACTTGGGCAGTTACATTTAAGAAGCGGTTTGTTCCATCGGTTCTTATGGTCGCAAACCCAGTGATGTAATCGATGGTTGTTACACTCTGTAAAGGATCAGTATCATAAAGTGGTGCAACAGCAAGAGATGCTAATGTGGGATCTGGACTCATTGGATTAAAATCTAAAACGATGGTTCCATTATTGACTCTAAGGAATGGGTTGATCACGAATTTAATAGGTTGCCCTAGGGAAAGTCCTGAAGGATCGATGGTGTAGATGCTTTGTCCAGATTGATCCATATAAGTTTGAATCATGGCTCTAGTAGGTGCATCAAATAACATAATACCTGATAAGAAATTTAAGTAATCACCAAAGATATCAAAGGTGATGCCACCTAAAGATTCATTAGGTAAATCGAGTTGATAATCAATCCCTTCAATGGTGACAGTTAAGGATTGTTGAGCACCTAGACCGCCTAAATTGGCATAAAAGAAATTAATATTATCCATCACAGCTTGACTGGTGAGATTGTAAAGCATCGCTTGATCGCGGTTAATGGTAATTTTAACATTATCAGCACCTTGCGATATACCATTATCAGATTTGATCACACCCTCAGATTGATCTAGGATAGCGACTAAATCATTAGCAATCACTTCTAGGGTTTCTAAATCATAACCACTGACCTTAATATTGATTCCTTGTCCTCCTCCAAAGCCTCTGGTGCTATTTTGTGAGGAAACGCCAACTTCAACAATGCTGTCTTCATTGAGTCCAGAAATTGAGGATAAATCAAAACTTAAGATTTCATTTTCAATTAAATCACGATAATACTCCGTTGATTTCGATCGATTGGATGCTAAGTTGATGGTGATTCTTATATTCGCACCTATTTGTGCACCGCCACCCATCATACCAAAGCCACCGAATCCACTACTACCTATACGTGCAGAAACTGTTTCAATCTCATCAATTTCCATAAATATTTCTGTGAGTGCATCTGTTAAAAGTGCTTTAGATTGGAAAGATGTTTGTGAAGTCGTTTCAATCGTGATTTCAACGACACCTTCATCTGATGTTGGTAATAAGATAAAGCCCTTAGCAACCACTGCCCATCCGGATGCAAGCAATAATATTAAGACAACTACAAGTGTTAATGCTTTATGTTTGAGTGTAAATAAGACAGAAGATTTATACCAAACCTTAAGTCTATGAATGAACTTGCTTTCTTTTTGTTTGATTTCATCATTTAGCATGTTTGCAGACATAGCAGGAACCATGGTTAAGGCAATAAAGAGTGATGCACCTAAAGAATAAGCAATCGTAAGTGCCATACTGATAAAGACATCTGCAATCAAACCTTCAACAAAAACAATCGGTAAAAAGACTGCCATGGTGGTTAGTGTTGATGCCGTAATTGCACCTGCAACTTGTTTAGAGCCCTCAATAGCTGCTTCTTTTTTAGATTTGCCTTCACCAATCATTCTAAATATATTTTCAATGACGACAACTGAATTATCAACAAGCATCCCAATACCTAGAGCAAGTCCACCCATTGAAATTAAGTTTAAGGTCACATTGGTAAAATACATCAGCATGAATGCTGCAACAACAGATATAGGAATTGCTAACCCTACAATCAGTGTTGGTTTTATATCTTTTAAGAAGATGAAGAGGACGATAATCGCTAATATCCCACCAAAGATAAGGTTTTGTAAAACTGAACCAATCGATTGGTTGATATATTCACCTTGGTCTAAAAGGATGGTGTAATGTGCGGTCTCTCCTTCTCTTTCCATAATTTGGTCAAGCTTTGAAACAATATTTGCGGTTGCTTCAGTGATGCCGTAATCAGATTGTTTTGTGAATGAAACTTGGATACCTTGTGTCCCGTTAATCTTTGAATAGGTGTTTGTATTGGCGTTGATGTATTTAATACCATCTTCGATAATCAAATCAGAAAGATAAATAATGGTGCCATTATCGTTATAAATAGGAAGACTCGAAATTTCATCTAAGCGAGAAGGACGATCACCTAAATAAAGCATTCTAAGTTCGCCATTATCTAGTGCAACACCTACAAGTCCACCAACATTTTGTTCTTCGATAATGGTAAGTATTGCTTGATGGGTTAGTCCATAGGATGAAATGATGGTGTTATCTAAATTGACTTGAAGGACAATATTGGCATCACCAGATAAACTGACATCAGCAACCCCAGGAATACTTAATAAGTCTAAAAGAATGTCTCGATTAATCCATTCTGTATTTCTTATGAGTGCTTCTTCATCGGTTAAAGATTCATCATAGTCTCTAAACAAAGTCACTGTCATGACAGGAAGCATATCAGGACTAATTCTTAGAATTCTTGTTGAGCCTACGCCATCTGCAAAACGGATATTATTGATGAGTTCTCTCATTTCAATAACAATAGAGTCCATGTTTGAGCCTTCAGCAAATGTAATAATCTGAATGGCAAAATGCTCATTAGACATTGAAGTAATTTCACTGAAGTTACCTATGGTTGCAACAGTGGCTTCAATCTTTCTTGAAACTTCTTGTTCAACAACTTCAGGTGATGCACCTTGATAATCGGTGATTGTCACAACAAAGGGTAAATTCACCTCCGGAAACAGTGTTAAAGGCAGTCTAGTGACTGAAAAAAGTCCTAAGACAATAATAATTAATATCCCCATTAAAACCGTAATGGGACGTTTAACGCTATATGAACTCATATGATCCTCCAGTTAAAAAAATAGCCGACCGAACGGTCGGTCGGTATTTCTATTATACCAATGGGTTCATCTAGATTCAACAAAATCGCATCTTTCACATGATTTACAATAATGCTTTACTTTTTTCTTTTTGCAAGTGTTAAAATCATCCCTAAAGCAATCGATAAATAACTTGCCATGAGCACTCTATAGTTTTCTGGTAAGAGGAATGTGATGGTGTGTGCAGGTATCCAAAAAAATGGAATGGTCCTTAGGACAACAAATGATGTAAACTGGTGTAAGTCAATTTTTTCAATGACTTGTTTAAGTTGAACATGTTTGATATGTTTGATTTTGCCTTCAGATAATTCGATATAGCCATCCGTGATTCGATGCAACATCATAAAGGTGGGTGCGAAGATTAAATTCATAAAAAGTGATGTCATAAACGCTGTAAGCATTGCGCCTATAAAGATAGGTTCAGAAATCTTTGGTAATAAACCCGATGCTTGAGCAGAAATCACACCTGATGAAAAGAGCTTAAAGACCAAAACAAAGCTCATCCCAAATAATCCCCAGATAATAAATTTATAAACAATACCCTGATCATTAAAATAAAAGCCTGTCTTTATTCTTTTAACTAGGAGTTCCCCCATGGTTGCAAGTAATCCTGTTTTAAGAAAACCCATCAAATAAGGTGCCTCTTCTGTGGCATATTCAAAATAAGTGCGTGTTTGTGGGAATATGATCAAAGATGTAAAAATTATGATTACTAAAATCCAAATGAAATCTTTAATTTTCATGTATTTGTCTCCTAGGGTTTTGTCTTTAGTTTTATTGTACACGAAGCATCTTAAAGAAAAAAGCCCAAGCGGGCTTATATCTTAATAAACTCAGGTTTCCGATTGCGATAAACCGTAACATACTCAAATCCAGCATCTTTAAGAAGCTCTATGCTTTCATTAAATCCTGCATAATAATCTTTCACAAAATGAGCATCTGAACCAAAGGTAACAATCTTTCCACCCAGTGCTTTATAATCTTTTAATAGTTCTAAATAAGGATGAACTAATCCTAATCCATATCTTAAACCAGACGTATTAATTTCAATACCTTTTCCATGTTTGATGATTTCTTTTAAGATTGCATGAATGGTTTCTTTATGAGTGTCATAAAGGTAGCGTCTATTTTCGTATCCGCCATATCTGATGATATAGTCGATATGACCATAGACATCATAATTTTGATAATTTCTAACAGAATCCAAAACAATTTCGAAATATCTTTGATAAGCTTCAACTTGAGTTTTGCCCTTAAAGAAATCTCCATTATAAAAATCTAATCCATCTCCAATATGCATTGACAGGAGGACAAAATCAAAAGGGTATGTGCTTAAAAATTCATCGATTCGTTGGTGCAAATGTGGCTGATAACCCATCTCAACACCCAAAAGGAGTTCGACATTTGATGTCTTTTTAACTTCATTTAAATGCTTGACATAAACATCATAATCAATCATTTCTGTAAATATGTCTGCAGGACTGTCAAAATCGACATGATCGGTAAAAACGAGACTCATGATACCCAGACGTTTCGCTTTTTCGATATAGGCTTCAAATGTTGCTTTTGGATCTGCATCCGGTGAATAGTTGGAATGCATGTGGGAATCAATGATTTTGGGATTCATTTCTTTTGCTGTCTCCTTGAGAGTTCTTCATATATTTCTGAAAGAGAAACACCTTGGTTAACCATTAAGACAAGGCTGTGATAAACAAGATCACTTAGCTCGTAAGTAAGTTCAGACTTTGAATTGTTTTTAGCTGCAATAATGACTTCTGCTGTTTCTTCTCCGACTTTTTTTAGGATCTTATCAATCCCTTTTGTGAATAAATAATTGGTATACGAGCCTTCAATTGGGTTTCTTTTTCTCTCTTCGATTGTAGCATAAATCTCTTTTAAGACCAAGGGATTTGACGAAGTCTTTACCCCTTCTATGAGTGGATTATGAAAACAACTCATCTTTCCTGTGTGGCATGCAACACCGACTTGTTCCACTTTTAATAACAGTGTATCCGCATCGCAATCATAAAATAATGATTTCACAAATTGAACGTTTCCTGAGGTTTCCCCCTTCTTCCATAATTCATTTCTTGAGCGACTAAAATAGTACGCTCTTTTTTCTGTAATTGTTTTTTTTAATGCTTCTTCGTTCATATAAGCAAGCATTAAAACTTCATTTGACTGATCATCTTGAACAACTACTGGAATGAGCCCTTCTTGATTAAACTTGATCTTTTCTATCATCATTAAACCCTCACAATCTAATGGGAATGCCTTGATTTTTCAAGGCTTTCTTTAAGTCTTTGATTTGTATTTCTTTATAATGAAAAACAGATGCTGCCAGGATACCATCGACATTTGCATGATCAATAGCTTGATAAAAATGTTTAATTGATCCAGCACCACCTGATGCAATCACAGGTACAGTCACACTTTGGGTAATTCGTTTAAGTAGTTCCAAGTCATAGCCTTGTTTCATGCCATCTTCATCTATCGAGTTAATGACAAGTTCACCAGCACCCAGTCGAACACCTTCGATTGCCCATAAGATGGCATCCAAATTTGTCTTTTCTCTGCCACCTTTGATATAGACACTCCATGAACCCTCATCATTTTTCTTAGCATCGATAGATAAGACAACACACTGAGCACCAAACTTTTTAGAAGCTTCTGTAATGAGTGATGGGTTAAGTACAGCTGCAGAGTTGATTGAAACTTTATCTGCACCTTTTCGTAAGATTGCTGTGAAGTCCTCAATGGAGTTGATACCTCCACCAACACAAAAGGGAATATTGATTTCTTTAGCAACACGCTCAACAAACTCTAAAGATATTTTTCGTTCATCTGATGATGCGGTAATATCATAAAATACAAGCTCATCTGCGCCTTCATCGCTATAGTATTTTCCTAAAGTTGCTGGATCATTCACATCCTCAAGGCCTAGAAATTTTTTTCCCTTAACAACACGACCATTTTTAACATCTAAACAGGGGATGATACGTTTTGCAAGCATCGGATAGCCTCCTTTAAATCAATTTTATTTTCATAGATTGCTTTCCCAACAATGGCACCATAAAGCCCTATTTCATTTAACTTCATTAAATCATCATAGGTGGTGATACCACCAGATGCAATAATCTTCATCCTGGTACTTTTGACAAGCAGTTGATAATCTTCAAAATTAGGACCTTTAAGCATGCCATCCTTTTCAATGTCGGTATAAACAATCGTTTCTAAACCGAAAGACTCTAACTCTTTACAAAGCTCAACAACATCAACTTCTGTATCTTGAGTCCATCCTTTAATCGCGACTTTTCTTTTTCTGGCATCGATTGAAACAACAATTTGACTTCCGTATACTTGAATCAATCTTTGAAGAAGCGCTTTGTTTTCAATTGCAACAGTACCTAAAATGATCCGAGACGCCCCGGCATCTAAAACACGTTTTGCTGTTTCTAAGGAGCGTATACCGCCACCGACTTGAAATGGCGTTTTAAGTTTTTCTTTGAATATTTGAATTGTTTTTAAGTTGACTAAGTTTTCATCTTGAGCACCATTAAGATCAATGACGTGTAAATATGTCGCGCCATCTTCTTCAAATTTATAAGCAATATCTAACGGGTTTGATGCATATATTTTTTGATTTGAAAAGTCACCTTGTGTAAGCCTTACACATAGGTTATCTTTTAAATCTATGGCGGGTAGTATAATCACAAAATCATCTCCTTATAGGCTTTAAGAATATTTTCTCCTGTTTGTCCACTTTTTTCTGGGTGGAACTGGGTTGCAATGATATGGTTAGAACCTACGATTGCAGGAATAAGTTTTTCATACGACGTATAAGCAATCAGTTCCTCTAAACTTGAGTTCACATAATAAGAGTGAACAAAATACACGTAATCATCTGGCTTGATATATTTTAAAATCGGATGATTGATATCAAAGAACTTAAGCGTATTCCATCCCATCTGAGGAACCTTTAAGGAAATATCTAGGTATTTGATTTCACCCTTGAGTAAGCCTAGTCCCTCATGTCTACCGTGCTCATAACCTACTTCATAAAGAAGTTGCATCCCTAAACATATGCCAAATAAATACTTCCCTCTATTGACGTGATCTAAAATAGATGGAATGAGTCCAGATCTTTTAAGTGCAGCCATGGCATCACCAAAAGCACCAACACCAGGAAGCACTAAAGATTTCGCTTCTTTAATCATATTTGGATCTTTGGAAATGATTGAAGGAATTCCAGCCTTTTCAAACCCACGTAAGACCGAATCAAGATTTCCTGAATCATAGTCTAAAATCACATTCATCATAACATTCCTTTCGTTGAAGGTAAGTCATTTGATACAATCATCGACGCTTCTTTAATCGCACGAGCAAATGCCTTAAATAAAGACTCTACTTTATGGTGATCATTTTGACCATAAAGTGCTTCAAGATGCAAATTGATTCTTGCTTCATTCACAAATGCTCTAAAAAACTCTAAGACATTTTCTAACGATAATCCACCAATTTCAATTCTTTGATATGTAGCTTTATAAAAAAGATAAGGTCTATTTGAAACATCGACGACAGCTCGAGCCAGTGCTTCATCCATCGGCACATAGCACATCCCATATCGATTAATCCCTTTAAACTGACCTAAAGCTTGATAATAAGCTTGACCTAAAGCAATACCGACATCTTCTACTGTGTGATGATCATCGACAGGTAAATCTCCAAGACATTTAATATTTAAATCGAACCCGGCATGAAATCCAAAAAGGGTCAGCATATGATCAAAAAAGGGAACACCTGTATCAATATCAATGTCTCTTGAGCCATCTATCTTTAAAGATAGTTCAATATCGGTTTCTTTGGTTTTTCTTTTAATCTGATAACTTCTCATCTTTAATCTCCTTAAGTGCTTGAATTAAAATGTCATGTGCCTCACTTGTACCTACAGTGATTCTATAGTAGTTATTTAAGGTATTGCTAAATGCTCTTATTAAGATTCCTTTTTGAATAAGTTTTTCATCAAGGTTTGGGATTGTAACATAAGTAAAGACAAAATTGCCTTCTGAAGGATAAACTTTAAACCCTAAATCTTTAAGTGACTGACTTAAAGTTTCTCTTCGCTTTTTAACTTCACTCACATGTTTTAATACACGTTCATAGTTGTCTAATGCTTTTAATCCCAAGGTTTGTGAGAGTGTATTGAGCGCGTAAGGTGCTTTAACTTTTTCGATCACATCGATGATATCTTTTGATGCAATCATATAGCCCAGTCGAATGCCTGCAAGCCCGAAAGCCTTTGAAAACGTTCGAACAATGACAAGATTTTTATACTGATTAATCTCTGAAACAAGTGAGTTTTCAACACTTGAAAATTCCATATAAGCTTCATCTACTAAGACCATCGCTTCCGTACTTGAAATGAGTTTTACAATGTCTTTTTTAGGAATTAAGTATCCTGTGGGATTGTTTGGAGAACAAATAAAAATCAGTTTTGGATGAAACTTATGTGCATAAGAAATCATTAAATCTATGGATAAAGAAAAATCTTTTTCTGAAGGTACTGGAATATAGGTTGCATCATAGAGTGCTGCATAAATGGGATACATTGAAAAACTAGGTTCAAAAGATAAAATGACTTCTTTGGGATTGACATAGCTTTTAACCAGTAAATCTAGAAGTTCACTTGAGCCGTTTCCAAAAGTGACTTCCTTTTTTGTAATCGGATATAACTGAATTATTTTATCTTTGAGTTGTGATGCTTCATTGTCTGGATAAAGGTTTATCCCTTTTAAATCACTTAAACTTGAGTGCTCAAACAAGAAGTTATTAGATTCATTTGCGTCTAACTTCACATGATATTTTGATTCATTGACATGATAAGATTTCAGTGTTTCAATATTCTTTTTAGGTTTCATAAGTTTACTCAAATCTGATTTGAATCGATCGTTTATGTGCAGTTAATCTTTCTTCCTCAGCTAACCCTACAATCGCTTGACTAGCGCTTTTTAAAGCATCTTTTGTGTAATAAGTGTATGAACTCTTCTTAACAAAATCTAAAACTGATAGTGCTGAAGAAAATTTTGCTGTTCCACTGGTAGGTAGTGTATGATTAGGACCTGCAAAATAATCGCCTACAGGCTCAGGTGTATAAAGACCTAAAAAGATAGATCCTGCATTTTCTATGCTCTTTAAAACTTTAAATGGATCTTCTGTCAAAATTTCTAAATGCTCAGGTGCGATTTGATTTGAAATAGAGATTGCCTCTTCTAGCGTATCTAAAACCATGATGGCACCAAATGTATTTAATGATTGTTCGATGATACTTTTTCTTTCTAATGTTTGTATCTCTTTTTCTATCTCATTTTTGACAGATCCTGCAATATCTTTTGATGTGGTTAATAAAATTGCTGCAGATAACTTGTCATGTTCGGCTTGTGCCATCAAATCTGCTGCAATATACTTTGGATTTGCTTTTTCATCTGCAATAATCAAGACTTCAGAAGGTCCAGCAATCATATCAATTCCTACATAACCAGATACTTGTTTTTTCGCAATCGCTACATAGATGTTGCCTGGTCCAACAATTTTATTTACCTTAGGAATTGAAGTTGTTCCAAAAGTGAGTGCTGCAATCCCTTGAGCACCACCAACAGTATAGATTTCATCAACCCCAGCAAGTCTTGCTGCAACCATCAAAGATGCTTTAATGGTTCCATCTTTTTGAGGTGGTGTGATCATGATTAGTCTTTTGACACCTGCAATTTTTGCAGGAACAGCATTCATTAAAACGGTTGAAGGATAAGCTGCAGTTCCACCAGGTACATAAATGCCAACCGTTTCAATCGGTTTAACACGTTGTCCAAGAATAATCCCGTCATCTTTTTTGATCTCAAAATCCTCTATTTTTTGAAGTTCATGGTAAGCTTTAATATTTTGCATGGCAAGCTTCAGATATTTGATCAAATCTGGTGAAGCTTCACTCATGGCAAGGTTTATTTGATCTTCACTGACTTTAAATGATTTGACTTCAATACCATCAAAGGTTTTCGTATACATGTTTACAGCTTCATCGCCATATTTTTTAACATTCGCAATAATCTCTTCAACAGATTTGTTGATCTCTGTAAAATCAAACTGACTTCTTTTTAAAAGTCTTTCAATCCATAAGTTTTCATTTTTATCATAAATTGGAATCATATGATTATCCTTTCATAGTTTCTAGTTTTCTAGTTATCTCTTTAATGCGTTCATAGTTAAAACGGTAGCTGACACGATTAGCAATCAGTTTTGCACTAATCGGATACATCTCTTCTAAAATATCTAAGTCATTCGCCTTAAGCGTTGATCCTGTTTCTACAATATCTACAATCACATCAGATAGTCCTACCAAAGGTGCCAATTCTACTGATCCGTTTAATTTGATAATTTCAATAGGCTGATTTCTTAAACTAAAGTATTCTAAAGCAATTTTTGGATATTTGGTTGCTACCCTTAAGACTTCGTCCCTTTGATGGATGATTTCTCCTTTTTTACCTGCAATAGCAAACACACATTTGCCAAACCCTAAATCCATCAGTTCATAAACATCCATATTTTCTTCTAAAATACTATCTTTACCAATCACACCGATATCTGCAACACCTTTTTCAACATAGGTTATGACATCTGATGGTTTAACAAGCATATAACGTATCATCTCTTGTTCATCTTCAAAAATGAGCCTTCTGCTGCTTTCAATGACGACATCCCCTAAACCAATTTTCTTAAGAACATCGAGTGTTTGGTTGCCTAGTCTTCCTTTTGGAAGTGCGATGGTTAACATTTTACTTCCCACGTCGTATGACCTCCTTAAGTAAATCATTGCTGTTAAGTGTAAATCCAATGGCTGGTACTTTTTTACCTTGTTCTAATGTCAAGGGATCATATCTGCCACCACTTAAAATCGGTTCTGACATATTTTCAACGTATCCTTTAAACACAAACCCATCATAATAGTCATAAGTTGAAAGCACTGTCAAATCGATTTGAGCATAGGCACTTAAAGATTTTTCTTCAAGTGTATTAAATAGCATCTTAAGTTCATCAATGGCTTGAGTCATCTTCTCATCTAAATGATAGTTTTTAAGAATTTGATCTAAATCTTTGGGGTTACCTTGAAGTTTAAAGATGTCTTTCAATAATGCTTTATTCCCATTTTTTAAATTAACCTTATGGAGCCATAGGTCTAATTCGTATTGATTTTTAGTATAGAGTATGTTTTTTAATTGATTTTCTTCTTCCAAAGTGATCTTTAAATTTGAGATGAGTTTTGATAAAAATTTCGTCGTTGATATTTCTAAAACAAAATTCATGTCAAACGACTTTAAAAGCTCAATCGCCATGGTGATAACTTCTAAGTCAGATGAGGGATTTGGGCACCCTAAGTATTCAATGCCAAATTGTTTCTTTTCCTCGATTCGTCCTGTTTTACCTCTTGAAAAAATCGTTGAAAGATAAAAGAGCTTAAGTTCTCCTTTTTCATACTTGGGAATCACATGTTTAATAATGGATGTTGTGATATCTGGTCTTAAGACTAAAACTGAACCATCGAGGTCAATCAATTTAACCATCGATGATTTTTTAATGCGCCTATTTCTTTGAATAAAGTCATCATAATCTTCAAAAAAAGAAGGTTCAATTAGTTGATATCCTTGAGATATAGCAAGTTGTTCTAGTTTTTTATTCATTTGATACTTAAGTTCGTAATAAGCCAGTTCTTCATTCATAAGTAAAAATTCCATAATATCCTCCCAAAATAAAAAGTTAGATAGACTTATATCTATCCAACCATGTTTCGTGGGTCGTGATACAAGTCCATAACACAAAGTAGGGCTTGCATCTTATAAAGAAGCTTCCCATATTTATGTATGATGATGTCCTTGTCTCAAATTAAATTTCTTAGTCATAGTTCAACCTCTTTAGTGCTTTATTATAGTAAAGTCATAAACATTATAGCACTTCACCACAATCAATGCAATAGCGATGCTTGCTTTTTCTTAACCAAGCAAATTATTTGATTTTATTTCGAATTCGAAATATAATTGGGGTGTAGATAGAAAAGGAGAATCATATCATGAATCAAAAAATGAATATTGGTATTATCATCGGAAGTACGCGCACAGGTAGAGTATCCACACAGGTAGGCGCATGGGTTTTAGGGTTTGCTGAAGCAAGAAATGATGCTCATTACGAAATTGTAGATATTAAAGATTATCACTTACCACTTTTAGGTGAAAGTGAAGAAACCAAAGGTATTACGCTATGGCAAGAAAAACTTGCATCTTTGGATGCTTTTATTTTTGTCACAGGGGAATATAACCATAGTATCCCTGCATCACTTAAAAATGCACTCGATTTAGCCAGAGAACCTTGGAACAATAAATCAGCAGGTATTATATCCTATGGCTCAGTCGGCGGTGCACGTGCTGCAGAACATTTAAGAGGTATTTTAGGAGAACTGATGATCGCGGATGTGAGATCGCACGTCGCACTCTCGATGTTTACAGATTTCGAAAACTGGTCAATTTTTAAGCCTCAATCGTTACATACTCAAAATCTTAATACATTACTTGATCAAGTCATCTCTTGGGGTAAAGCTTTAAAATCAACAAGATCAACATAAAGCCTTCGGGCTTTTTTTGTTTCATCACGTAAAAATAAAGTTTATTTATATGAAATCAATCTTAGGATTGTATAATATAAATGAGGTTATACTATGGAATATATACAAATTGATAAAACATCTAAAGAGCCGATTTATCTACAACTTAAGCATGCAATCAAGATTGCAATCATGAATGGCACCATCACCCATATGCATCAGCTTCCAACAGAGGCTGAAATTTGTGATGCATTTCACATCAGCGTGATTGTTGCAAAAAATGCTTATGATGAGCTTGTTAAGGAAGGTTTAATTACTAGAATTAAAGGCAAAGGCACCTTTGTAACAACAAGAAGACAATATATTGTCCCTTTGAAGTTTTTTTATAACCTCGAACAATTTTCATCCAACGCGAAATATGAATTAAGTCGAAAACTGATTCTGTTTGATACCGTTAAGTATCAGTCAGATATCCATGATATCTTTAATTTAAACCAGACTGAATATTGCCATATTGCCAAGATTGTGATTTATCTTCGCAATGAGCCTGTCATTTTGCAAATGCTTTATCTACCAAAATCTGTGTATCCAAATATGGATATCGATCAAATTGAGAACCATACCACACTCGAGGTTTTAGAACGATACAGTAAAAAGCGAATTGCCTCGATTAAGAATATCTTTAAGCCCTATAATTTATCGAGTTATGAAGCATTACTTCTTAAAGTTGAAAAAGATGCTGCTGCTCATTATGTGAAAAGCCTTATTTACGATCAGAATCATGAGACATTTGCTGTCTTAGTTTCGATTTATCCAAGTGAAATCACGAGATTCGAGGTTATATTACCATGAACATTCAAAAATTTTCACATATCAGAATCGATCGAAGATCATCTCTTCCTTTATATTTACAACTAAGTAATGCGATTAAATCACTCATTGTTGACCGTGTCTTTCATTATCAAGAACCTCTTCCTGCAATAGACGAAGTAGCAGCATTTTTTGAGATCGATCCTGATGTCGTTACTAAGAGTTATCAACAACTTGTTTTTGATAATTATGTCATTTTTAACGATGGATCTTATCTCGCTTATCAATACGACTTGACTGCAAATTTTATCACTGAGCTCATAAAACTATATGATGCCATCAAAATGATGGGATTAACGCCATCCATGAAGACATTAATCCAAACAACTATTAAGGTGGATCAAAAGTTTCATCAAAAAAGCAAGTTCAAAAAAGGAGAGTCACTCTTTTATATTAGACGTGTTTATTATGGAAACGAGACACCACTTATTGTGCTCGATACCTACATTCCACTAGAACTATTTCCAAATATTGAAGCCATTCTTACAGATGAAAAACCAATTTATGATGTGTTTGCAATCAACTATCATCGGTTTGTAAGTCAATCTAAACGATTACTCGCAGTCGTCAATCTTCCCAAAGACTTATCTTCAATATTCAAAGTTAGAACAGGTACAGCAGGTTATTTTGTGACATCACTGACTTATGATCAACATCATAAACAAGTGGATTATACTGAGGGTTGGTCTTCTAATAATTATGTATTTCAAACAGAAGTTAATCTTCAAGAAGTCAAATCGAGTTATGTGCATCTCAACCAAGATCTGGGTCATCTATAATTGACCCTTTTTTATTAAAACAAACTGACCGAAGTCAGTTTGTTTTTAATGTAAGCTTATTCTTATTAAATTTTCTCATCACTCTTATGAAAATATAGATAAGTGCTAAAAGATGATATAAAATCGCATCTGGACTCAATCTGATAAAGAAATTATTTGGATTAATCGACAGATTAAAACCCAAATGTATGTAAATCAAGCCATAAGCGATATACGCAAACTGATGAAGCTTCTTCCATCTAATTGGCTTCATTTTCTTTCTAATCACTAAAAATGATGTGATAAATAGCGGTGTAAAAACAATCATAGCCATAAGACCTGTGGAGTTGTATCCAGCAAGTGCAAGATTTAATCTAGCCACTGCATGAGGTATCAAGAAAATAAACCCGAGAATTGCGAGATCCCCACGAACTAAATTTAAGTTTTTGTGAATGTTGCTTTTCTTTGGAAAAACACTAGTAAAAATGACTAAGATGAAAAAAGATAATCCCAAATGTCCGCTCGTCATCAATAGATCAAGAAAAGAAGGGCGTGTCAATATGGTGAGTAAAGCGATAAAAAGCGCACCTATTCTGTAATAGGTTGCCTGGTGATGGATATGCTTGCTCAAAAAATGGATGATAAGATAGAGAATAGGCGCTATCAAAATGGCCAAATTATAACTGAAAAAACTCATCGTTATTCAACCACCAGTTTTGCAACAATCGGTACTCTACTTAATGTCGATAGTCCATGTGGGGATTGGGATAAGATGATTGCAGTTAAATCTTGACCAGCTGAATAGCCATTGTGTTCACCATTTATCCATAAACTAGACCCTGAAACATCATAAATCCAGCCTTGGACAGCGATATAGGCTGGTCGACCTTGTTTACCATCATAAAATGCAAGTTCTTCTAGTGTCATTTCTGGTAATGATTCATCTGTAGGCACATTAGGTACATAATCTTCTTTTTGACATGCAACTAGAGTTAATAAGATCATAAAAAGCATCACAAATCTCAAAAATTTCATAAGCATCACTCCTTTGCCTTTAGATTATCACACCACTATTTGAAATGTGCGATGTATGCACTAAAAAGAAATTTTACATATTTCTCTCAACAGGTTGTATTTCTTGACAACTTTCTATAAAATATTAATATACACCCCTGTGGATATGGAGGATTAGACTATGCCAAGAAGAATTACTGATGTTTGTATCGCTTGTGGCGCTTGCCAAGCAGAATGTCCAGTAGACTGTATTTCTGAAGGTGATATCTACGTGATCGACGAAGATATCTGCATCGACTGTGGAGCATGCCAAGCTGTATGTCCAACAGACGCAATTATTGAAGTATAATAATAACCTTAAGAATACAAGAAAGCCACCCGCTTTTGGGTGGCTTTTTCTTTTGCTAATCATTTAAATTTTTTTAACAATGTTTTTGACTAATAGACTGAACTTTTCTCTGACCTGAAGTGCAACATCTAATACTTCTTGATGTGATAGTTTTTGTGGTAGGATACCAGAAGCCATGTTAGTTAAACATGAAATCCCTAAAACTTCCATTCCAGCATGTGATGCAACAAGTGCTTCAGGAACCGTAGACATCCCCACAGCATCTGCACCTAATCTTCGAATCATTTTGATTTCAGCAGGCGTCTCATAGGAAGGTCCACTCCACCATGCATAGACACCTTGTTGAATCTTAAGGTTCAGATGTTGAGCCTCTTCAGTTGCAATATCTCTTAGTTTTTTTGTGTAGATTTCTGTCGCATCAGGAAATCTTGGTCCAAAGTCATCTTGATTCTTTCCAATCAGTGGGTTACTCGAAACTAAATTGAGATGATCTATAATGAGCATGAGTTCTCCAGGTTTAAAAGTTTCGTTGACCGCACCACAAGCATTGGTTAAAATAAGGCGTTCAACACCTAAAAGCTTCATCACTCTCACAGGAAATGTCACTTGTTGTAAAGATAATCCTTCATAATAGTGATATCTACCTGATAATGCAACCACATCAACCCCACCAAGTTTGCCAATCACAAGCTCTCCTTTGTGTCCTTCTGCAGTAGGTTTAGCAAAAAAAGGAATATGTTCAAAAGGAATTTTAACTGCACCTTGAATTTCTTCGGTTAATACACCTAGTCCCGATCCTAAAATAAGACCTATTTTTGGATTCGAATCGGTTCTTGCTAAGATGTATGATGCTGCTTTTTGATACTGTTTCATTTGTGTCATTGTATTTTCTCCTATCATTTTAGAAACTATAGTCATTATACCATTTCAAATGTATGAAGTTTCACATAGAATGCAAACTTGTTTGGACTTTCAAAGGTGAAGTCATATAATAATGACAGGTGATATCATGAGATTTGAAGATCGTTTAAAACATTACTATCAACTACATCCAGTAACAAGTATCCTGATTTTAATCAGTGGTGCGATGTTTATACTTGTGCTTTTCTCGGGAGGATTCTCTACAGAAAACTTAAGAAGCTGGGGTGGGCTTGTTCCAGAAAAAGTAATCAATGATAGAGAATATTATAGAGTTATAACAGCCATGTTTTTGCATGGTGGTTTTTTCCATTTCTTTATGAACTCTTATGTTTTATACATTATTGGTGGTAACATGGAACGTATTTTAGGTCCTAAAAAGTATTTACTACTTTATATGCTTTCAGGCATTGCATCCAGCGTTCTTGTTGTATTCTTAAGTGAGCCAAATTCTGTGACCATTGGTGCAAGTGGTGCGATTTATGGAATTATGGGTGGGTTATTTATGCTCACGATACTTAAAAAGCATTGGTTTAGACCAGAGACGGTTCAATGGATTAGAAATTTAATCATGATTAATTTAGTCATTACATTTTTGATCCCAAACATCAGCATCTTCGGTCATCTCGGCGGATTGATTGCGGGTTTATTAGTTTTAAAACTAATCGTTCCAGATGAACCCTATTATTTGACTCAATTTGATCCAAGTAGAAATACCTACTATAATTAACTCCGCTTTTCTTTATTTTTTTACTTTTTAGGACATATATGCCCTGTTCACAACTTCCTAAGTATTCTATAATAGAAGTAAGAATTAGGTGACTAGGCAACACCTCATTCCTGATGCCCTCTCCAATTAAACTTTTTGATAAAACGGTCTATCCCTGTTGGGGTAGACCGTTTTGTCTTATGACGCATCATGTTCATGGATAATACGTTTGCAGTTACCTTTAAATGAGCACTTGTTTAAGTACATGTGATCATCTGCTCTTTTAACCATATCACTTGGTTTTAAATCTGAAGCTTTATGTGATGTATACCCTAAGGATACTCTAAAGTTATAACCCATTTTCTGACTTAATCGAGTCATCTTTTCTTCAAAGATTGGAACTTGGCTCTCTATGATGTTTTGATGATCATCAATGAGTAAGCATGCAAACTCATCGCCTCCAATGCGATAGCATTCTCCATATAATCCAAAGGTTTCTTTAATAACTTCATATCCTCGTTTTAAGACCTCATCACCTTCAAGGTGTCCGTAATTATCATTGACTGTTTTTAAATCATCAAAGTCAAGATAGATGAGTTGTAATTGATCTGCTACTTTTTTATCATCGAAGAGTTTTTCAAAATCTTGTTCATAAGCTAGTCTATTTTTAGCACCTGTTAATCTATCATCATAGGCTAGTTTCTCATAGACTTCTTTTTCAAAGCTCATCTTATATCTTTGAATCAAAAATCTACCATAATTAATTAAAATGAGTAATACTAATATGGCAATGCCTATCAATAGAAATGTAGATGTATACGCATAATTGTTTAGTAAAACATTAATAAACTCCAGTAATCCAAAGACAATCAAAAAGATAAACATTTTAATAAATGTTATCGCTTCTTGATTACTGACTTGCTTAATTTCAAGAGTCAAGAGGGTAACTGCGATTATGATACCTATTGTTATTAAAAGGATAGATATACTTAAAGTTTCAAAAAAATCATAAATACCAAATATCTGAAATCCTAGCACGATGAAAAACTGAAGTGTATATAATATCATCAAATAATCAAAAGGCTTTTTGTATAATTTCATCACGTGTTTCTTTAGATAAATCGCAAGTGGTATTGGAAAAAGCGGTAATACCAAATAGGCCAGTGACCCTATGATGAGTTGACTTCCAGTAATCCACTGTATCATTCTTGATTCTGCAATCATCCAAAGTGCTAATAAAACTGCAAAGAGACCTACATATGAGAAGCCTTTTTGTGATGTTTTATCAGAAAACAAACTGACAACCATAAGTAATATCCCTACAATGAATACAAAAATACCGATAAATAATCTAACACCATAAGTTTGGAATTGATATTGTAGTAAAGATGCATGAGAACCATATAAGATACTATTAAGTGTGCCCGCCATGTTTTGATAGGGTGAATAAAACGTCAAGGATAGCTCTTTATCATTGGAGTGTCCAGGTAATTCAACAAAATGCCACATACTAGCATATGGCGGGAGTCCACCTTCTCCAAATGATTTTTCATAAATGATGACTCCATCTAATCGAACAATGACATCAGATAAGGAGGTTCGGATCATCATGACTTGTCTCGTTGAAAAAGATTGAGGGAGTGTAATTATAATTTCATAAGGTTCTATTTGGTTTAAATTTAACTCATAAGGTAGATTAGGAAGCGTTTCACCTTGATAAGTCCATCCTTGATTCAATGTTTGGGGTGATTCAACTTCTATTTTTAAAGAATCACTATGAAAATATAGTGTCATCAGCACTAAAAGTATGGAAAATAGGATTAAGATGATGTAGGGTTTATATTGCCACACTTTGCTCATATCGACACCTCAACAATGTTATGTATATTATATCTTATTTGTTAAAAAACATCATTAAACACGTATAAAAAATATCCAAAGGACTGATGAGACTTTGGATGACTGTATTACAATTATAAAAAGTGTTAACGTTTGAAGTCTATGTTTTTGTGATAAAATGTTTGTAAGTATAAAAAAATCGCATGCAGCGAACCCCCCCAGGTCATGTGCATGCGAGGTCCCAAATGTGAGTTAGCGAAACGGATAAGAGCTAACTTTGAAAAACGATATCTTCTTCAAATCCAAGCATGACTTCTGGAAAATGTGTCCCCAAAAATTTTGATGGTTCTTCTAAATCCTTTGGGTCATACTCGAGATTAAGATTAGTCGTATCCAACCATTTGGTCAATAACGGTTTCATCACTGTTCTCCCCCCAGACATACAGATCTAAACCTTCCGTTTGTCTAGATTATATCGCGAGGATTTGATTTTACATAGAGCAAATCTGTCCTATTTTTAAAAAAGAGGTATTTTTTTATGGAAAAAACATATTCAAGAGGTTTATCTTTGTTTTTTGACAATGTTAGGTTATCGCGAGGACTCACACAAGAGGAGTTTGTTTTTGACATAGTATCGATGCGTCAATATCGAAGATATCTCTCTGGTGAGTGCAAAATCTCTCAAACAGTCGTCAGACAGTTTTCAGAAAGACTTGGATTAAAACCAGAACATATCATTATGGATTATGAAGCATCCAAAGTCGATGAAACCCAGTTAGTCATTGATTTTTATAACTATGCCGCCAATTACGATTACGAAAATGCAAATCGGATGAGAAAATCGATTAATCTAAATCTACTTGAAGAAAGAGTCAATCGAATTTTCTATGAACATACATGCGCCTTTCTCGATTATCAAACTAAAAAAATCACTGAGTTTGAGTTTATTCAAAAGAATATTGAACTCGTTAATTATCCGGAAATTTTAAACTACTACAAAATATCAGGTATAGAACTCGTCATTATGGGATCATTGCTCAATCATGTAGGCTTTAAGGATCGAGAAATGCTTGCCGATAAGATAAAGTCTATTTTAATGAATCCTAAAATTATCATCGGAGGTTATATCCAATCTCACAAGTTTTTATGTGTCCAAATGGTTGCAAGATATTATGGAATCAACGGTGAGTTTCAAAAAGTTATAGATCTTTGCGAGCATGCTATCAAACAACTCAAAAAAATTAGACTTTATTACATGTTTGATTATTGCTACTATTATATATCGCTTGCTTATGATGCTTTAGGCAATATTCCAGCACGTGATGAGGCTATATTTAGATGTTATTCTGTAATTATGGCTGAAAATAATCCGGCCAAGTTAAAAAAGTTCACAGATTTAATTGAAGCAGATTATAAAATCAACTTGAAAAGTTATATGCTTGACTATATTTCAAAAAATACTTAAGGGTATCCGCAGATACCCTTACTTTTTTTATTTATAAAGATGAATGGTATCTATTGTGTGTGCCATGCCATCTGCCTGCTCTACGTGAATCATCAACGTGAGTGAGGGTTCATCCGATTCGAAACTCTTAAGTTGATACCCAAATCCTTGATAAGTTAAGAGACGCTCTTCGAGTTCTGCTTTAATGGTTGATCCATTCATACTGGTACAAAGTATTCGACTTGAGTCTAACTGACTATTGTCTACTTCGGTTAAGACATAGAGCTTTTTCATCAACATCACCATCCTAGATGACTTTATTATAGTTTTGTTTAGATGACTTGAAAAGGGCGTATATGTCCTAAAATCAGATGATTATAAGATGACATAGGTAATTCCGTAATTATCCTTTTTAAAATCGATGTCGTTTGAGATGAGATGTTTATATGTAGAAATAATTTCATCAAAACCCAAAGGTCTTACGATGGCTTCTCCAGGAATGAATGCTTGAATTTCTTGTTTTTTAACTTTGTTTCGAAGTGATTGATGCGTTAAAGATTTAATAGAGCCACCTTCTCCTGTTGAACCATAACCATGAAGAATTTTAATGACTTTATGTTGAGTTTTTGCTTTTCTTAAAGCGTCTGCAAGTTTTTTACCTGCATCTAGTTTAGGTAACATTTCAGATTTAATATCGATGGTATACATGAAGTTTCCTCTAATCTAAATATTTTCTTAATAGTTGAAGTGTTTCTTCTTCATTTACATCAATCTCGATGATGTTTGCTTCATTGCCTCTAAGTCTTATCATCATAAGACGATTGATCTCTTTTTGGAAGCACTGTTTGAGTCCTAAGCGATAGAGATTGAGTTGAAGTTTAACATATTTCCTGTGGATTTCACGAGTTCTTTTAAAATCAATTAAAAGATGTTCATTTTGAATCGTAGCCAGTAAATCAAATCTACCTGCACAAACCACTTGATTATCAACTTTGATGATAATCATGGATTCCGTCATCTCTTTATTAAATCCTAGACGTGACTTGATTTTTAAATAGTTTTTGAATTCTAAACTATGACTTAAAATACCTTCTTTTTCATAATTTTCAATTTCCTCGTGAAGTCCTAATCCCCTATCTGCAGCTCTTTTAAGTGTGCCTTGATCAACGCCTTTATACATGTCGGGATTTTCAAGCTTACATATTTGGGAAACACTTAAAACAGGTTTTCCATCAACAACATATTGATGTGCTTCTGGATCAAATTCGACTTTATGTCCTATCAAGTATTGAGTTTCATATGTTAAAAGATGATTCATAAGCGATATCTCCATGTGTTTAAGTTGTCCTCATTATATCATAGAGATGAAAAAGGTGACCCCACTTAAGTGATCACCTTATATCTTAATTTGTGCGTTTTGAATAGACCCTGACATAGTCAACTTCCATAATGACAGGTTCACTAAAGATAGAATCATCGGGTAGTCTATTACCATCAAATGTTCCACCAACAGCTAAATTAAGGAGTAAATAAAACTCTGTGTCAAAAGGTGCTGGAAATGGATGTCCTTGGCTATTCCAATTGGTGAGTGTCATATAAAGCATTCCATTGACAAACCAACGAATGATACCTTCTTCCCATTCGATGGCATACTCATGAAACTGATTAATATTCATGCCACTTGGGAAATTATAATTGCCAGATGTGTAGGTGTTATTAGGCCACACATCACCAAAATGAATAGCTCCGGTCGCTACATTAGGAATTCTTCCTCTAGCTTCCATAATATCAATTTCTCCAGATCTTGCCCATGTGCCATAAGGACTATTTACCGGTAACATCCAGAATGCTGGCCACAACCCATCGCCTAATGGTAATCTAATTCTAGCTTCAAACCTACCATACTTTTGAGCAAATGTCGGTTGAGTCCATAAACGTGCTGATGTATAAGCCATACCCCCCATATTTTCTCTTCTTGCTTCAATGATTAATCTACCATCTTCAACTCTTGCATTGTTTTGTGTATAAAACTGCTGCTCATTATTACCCCAACGTGTAAGTCCATATTGGGATCCAGTACCTGTTTGAAATGCCCATTTATTTAAATCCACGCCAAATGCATTAAGGTTCGTCCCTGTGCCTGTAAATTCATCACACCACGTAAGAACGTAATCACCTTGTGTAATGATTGGACATCCAATCAAATTGGGATCTTCTGGTTCAATCACTAAAACAGTAATGATACGATTGACGGTTCTTGTTCTATTTTGACTATCGGTTACTGAATAGATGAGTGTGAAAGTCCCTGTATTAGATGTTCTTCCTTGACTATCTAAAAGAAGATTTTCAATGCCAGATACAGTAATCTCATCGGTTAAATCTTGATCATCAATATCAAATGCTGTGACACCCACCATTGGGTCAAACGTTGCTCCAAGTGCAACCTCTTGATTGGTTGCACCAACAATTGTTGGTAAATCTTTTTGTTCTAACTCACATGCTGCAAGTATTAAAATCAGAAATAAACTGATGATCCATCTGAATGTTTTTTTCATAATGCCTCCTAAAAAACTGTGTTATCTTTTTTGTACCCGTCTATTTTATCATAAGATATCCCTTATACCTCTTTTAAATGATTATTCTTACAATTTCATTACTTTTTAGACGGGTCGATATCATAGCGTCTTTGATTATGCTATAATTATCATCATAGAACATAGGAAGTGGTTAAATGGATCATTCATTGATATTTGATTTTGCGTTTCACATCGCCTTAGATGGTGTTTTTGTGTTGAACACTGATGGTATCATGGTTGATTTAAATGGTGATTTTGAAAAACTTCTTGGTTATTCGAAAAGTGAACTCATGGATCAATCCATAAAAAAAATTATGCCTCGAGCTAATGATGAAAATGTTCCTAGAATATTAAAACAAATCGTGAGTAAAGAACGGGGATATATTGAAATACAACTTGAAAAGAAAAATCTTGAGCTCATCGACTCATACCTCATGTTTTCTTTTTATCAACCTCTTGATTTACTTTTTGTCTTTGTTAAGGATTTAACCTTCTACAAAAATCAGCATAGAGAACTTAGTCAACTAAAAAAAACATTGGACATGTTAGATTCATACGTCTATATCAAAGATGATCAAGGCAGATATCAATACGCCAATGAACTCACACTCAAGCTTTTTAACACAACAGCTGAAGAAGTCAAAGGAACAAAAGATTATGATTATTTTCCTGTCACTGTTGTTGAAAAATTAAGAATGATTGATCAACAGGTCTTAAAAGGACAACAATCCTCTGAGGAAATTGTCGTTAACCATGATGATGGCTCCAAACAAGTTTATCTTGAACTTAAAGCGCCTCTTAGAAATGAAGATGGCTCTATTCATCATATTTTAGGTATTTCTTATGACATTACTGAAAGAAAAAGACTTGAAGAGGAAGTTAGAGAGTTATCCATTAGAGATCCACTCACCAATTTATATAACCGTAGATACATTAATGAAAGGCTTGAAAGTGATATCAAACGATATCTTCAGAAAAAAGAAACCTTCAGTGTCGTGTTACTTGATATTGATTTTTTTAAATCGATTAATGATCGATATGGACACGTTGTTGGAGATCAAATATTACAAGTGTTTTCAAAGTTACTTGAAAAAGAAGTGGGTCAAAAGCATTTAGTCGGACGCTATGGTGGAGAAGAATTTATTGTGATCCTCTATGATATGAGCCATAGTGAGGCACTTAAAAAAATGAGTTCAATATCTTTAACTGTCCAAAAAACACTACTTGATACTAGAAACGGTATCAAAATTAAGTTTAGTGCGGGTATCATTTCAATAGATGAATTAGATCATTTAGAGTGTACTCCAAAAGATATGATTGAAAAAGCAGATCAAAGCTTATTACTCGCCAAACAAAATGGTAGAAACATGGTTATTTAGAGGCTCGATTTCGAGCCTTTTTTAATGCAAAAAAAGCCATGATTTCAAGAATCACGGCTTTCTCATTTAAAATTTAGATATTATTTTTCAGCAGCTGGAACTACTTTGGGTTCTCTAATAAAAATTTGTTTCCAGAATTTAACAAATAAGAAGAGTAATATAGCAACTGCAACATAACCTAATAATAGAATTTCAGTTAACCCATAAACAAGATAACCGATAGCTGCAATAAATGCAGTGGTTAATGCATATGGAAGTTGAGTAATAAAATGTGAGTGGAGTGTTGATCTTGCACCAGTTGCAGATAATACGGTTGTATCTGATACTGGAGATGAATGGTCACCAAATACAGCACCACCTAAAACTGCAGCGATAATTGCTGGCATAAATGCTGGATCAGTTGCCATTGCAATTGGAATTGCAATCGGTAATAAAATACCAAATGAACCCCAGCTTGTACCTGTAGCAAATGCCATTGCGCCAGCGATTAAGAATAAAATGAGTGGTAGGAGTGCGTGTGCAATGCTAGAATTTGCAACAACATCCGCAATTAAATCACCTGTACCTAAATCTTGGATTGCACCTGAGACCATCCATGCAAGAATCAAGATTGCAGCAGCAGATTTTGCCATGCCTAACATACCAATACCAGAGACTTTAGCAATGCTCTTTGGTTTAACATTCTTATCAATAAGTGCAAAGACTACAGCTAGAATAAATGCAGATAGACCGCCCACAAACAGTGGAATCGTAATATCTTGACCCATCATTTCTGAGAAATCAAAACCTGCAGAAACCAACATCATAAAGAATGTCATGAAGACTAACAATAAGATTGGAGCAATCAGTGACCATTGATTTGCTTTCGTACCTTCAACTGGAGTTTTTTGTGTAACTTCAGTTTCAAGTTTAGAAATATCATCGCCTGCATCAGCTGCTTCTTCAAACTTCTTCATTGGTCCAAACTTAATGCCAAATTTAACAATTAAGAATACCATAACGATTGCAGTAATCGGGTAGAATTGATAAGGAATCGAAGATAGGAAACCTTGTAAACCGGTTTTACCATAAGTGGTTCCTGCAAATAGACCCCCAATTAAACCAATGATGTATGCGCCCCATGTAGAGACAGGCATTAAAATAACGACTGGTGCTGATGTTGAGTCAATAATGTAGGCTAGTTTTGCTCTAGATACATTATATTGATCGGTGACAGGTTTGGACACTTCGCCAATAACCAGTGCGTTGAAATAGTCATCAATCATGATGATTAAACCTAAAATCCAAGTCATAAGCTGTGCAGCTACAGGATTCTTAATCTTTGATACCGCCCAATCAGCAAAAGCTTTGACACCACCAATTAAAGTAATGACTGATGTGATGCCACCAATGATGATGACAAATCCTAAAATGGGTAGATACCAATAGATGTCCGTGATGATACCCCAGAAACTTTCTGCAATGTAAACAACTGCGTCAATCGGATTGTAGCCTGCATAGATAAAAGCTGCAAGCACAATACCAACACCTAATGAGATTAAAACTTTCCTAGTAATGATAACCAGGGTGATCATCACTAATGCTGGTAATAACGCTAAAAACAATTCCAATTTCGTATCCTCCTAATTTTATAAGTTTAGTGTTATATTAACATGATAATCAAAATTATCATAGATACTTTTTAAAAAAAACACTGTTTTTCAATCAAAATAAGCATAAAACCCTGTTTGTTTCATATATTGGACACTACAGGGTTTTTGTTTAGGATTTTTACATTTTAATTTTTGAAATAAAACGTTTGTATTTATTTTGATTTTGAGGCAACTCAATTTTATTAACTGTTACATGGATGATTCCAGATAAATCCAATGCTTTAAGCTCATCTATCAATCTTTGCTTAAGTTTATCTTTAATTTCATCAACTTCACAATCAATGGTGATATCTAAAGTACCAATTTCATTTTGAATAACTTGAAATTCTCGCACTTGATCACTTTCGGTAATGATCCACCGCGAAAACAAATCTGGAAAAAGGACTTTTCTTTCGCCCGTTGAATTATAAAAATAGATTAAATCATCGTTTCTACCTAAAATCTTTTTAATTGTTCTAAAGTGTGATCCACATGGACAAGGATCATCTAGGACAATCATGTCATTCATTTCATATCGAATGAGAGGTTGCGCGTGATTG
Organism: Acholeplasmataceae bacterium; assembly: GCA_030603805.1. Lineage (GTDB taxonomy): Bacteria > Bacillota_I > Bacilli_A > Acholeplasmatales > Acholeplasmataceae > Peloplasma. Next base: position 15,782 of record JAUVXD010000007.1, on the reverse strand, counting down.
ATAAGGTTTGTTAATACCATTTTATGGCCAGTGATGTGTGGTTTTGTAATGAGGTGATTGTCTTGATCATAAAGTTCAATATAAACTAAATCTTCGTTAATATGAAGATTCCCTTTTTCACACGCACTTGCTATCTGTCCTTCTGATGCTTGATAAATTTCAATGACTTTAGAATGAAATGCTTTTTCGAATTGTTCCTTATCTGTTTTTGTGAGCACTTCTGCATAGGTGATGATTTTATTAAATGGAACTTTAATCTCGTCTTTTAAAGGTAATAAAAATCTAATGAGCGATGGTGGTGCCATTAAAATATTGATATTTTTTTGATTGATGGTGGTGATGATTTCTTCAGGTGGTGTCATGGTTGACATATAGTTTAATTTAATAAAAGGTGCGTTGATGTCATTAAAGCCTTGAGAAAAGACACGTAAACAAAATAAAATGCGCATGGGCAAATCTTTTGGTGATAATCCGCTTCTTGCAAGAAAGACCCCGGGTAGTCTTTTAGTCATCGATTTTGGGGTGATATAGATGCCTCGATTTCCTGATGTTCCAGAGGATAGTCCAATCACATATTGATTCTTATAGTATCCGAGATAATCTTTGTTTTTTTCCTTTAGGATGGCATACGCTTCAACATCCTCTTTGATTAATCCACAGGTGTTTAGATTAGAGAAATTTTCCATCATGATATGTTTATTGATGGTCGGTATTTGATGATAATCCTCTAAAGTATTGATTTGATAGGTTTGCAATCGCTCTTGATAAAAGCTGCTATTTTTCTGTGCATAAAGAAGGAGCTTTTGAATCTCCTTGAGCTGGTAATCCTTAATTTTTTGGATAGAAAAACGCTTTTGATGTCGTTTAAGTTTTAAATAATCCAAAATTGTTTGAATCATGATTGACCTTTTTCTAATTTGTCTCGCTTGCTACTTTCACCAAATCTCATGAGTATCGATGACATAAAGTATTCGACACCGTATCGATAAGATTTCTTTTCCCAAATGATGAAGAATAATCCCCATAAAATCGCGAGACTAAGCCCATAAAGGATGGCTCCGGGTATACCGAATTCTATCTTTACAAACAAATTGAGTACCTTAAAGATCAGTGCACTAAAGACAGACTCGAAGAAAAATGCTGTTAAACCTGCAACACCAAATCTCATGATAAATTTCGATAAGAAAAAAGAGTGGTGCTCTCTAAAATCAAAAACATAAAGTGCTAGCAAAATCATCAGCATAAACAAACCAATTTGAGCAACCATAATGAAATACCAAGTGAGATCAATGGAACGTTCAAGCATGGTTTCTGGTGCAAAGATATACCCGAGTATGCCAACAATAAAGTAAGTCACTCCAACAGGTAACACCCACTTTTTAAGTAGTTTGAAACTTTGCTTGTTTAAAAGAAGTGCAATCCATGCACCAAATAAAGCAAATGCATAAAATGGGAGTATCGGATTATTTTTAGCAACAAACCAGTTCAGTAAAATCATGATAGCATATTGGTTGTTGTCTTTTGCATTTAAATAGATGTCATATAATGGAATTCTAAAATAAGACAGCGCCATAAAAAGGGTTGCTCCTATCAAAAGATAAAGTGGCATTTTCTCTTTTAGCAAATGCTTTTTAATCACTTTAAATAAAAGCGCAAGTAATAAAATATTGAGTCCAAGCATCACCAAACTATCTACATAAAAGATTCTCTCTAATGTGAGTGCTTGAAAAGACCCTTGATTAATGAGTGAGACAAATAAACTTTCATCCATGGATCTCAGATCGAAAAGGATAATACCAGGACCCGTAAATAAAAAGTAGAGATAGGCAACAACAAGTAATAAGCTACCACTGATGAGCATATATTTTGTTCTTGAATAATCTTCATTTAAATGCTTGATATATTGGATGGTATGTACCAATCCACTAATCATTGCAAACAACCCAGCAAACATGAGTAAAAATCCAATAAGCGTTATGATGGGGGTTGGATTGTTTAAATCTACATCATATATGTCATGATAAAAGTAAAATGCTGTATGAAGTGTAATCACAAAAAAGATGCCTAATCCTCTTAAAAAATCAAGACCTAGATAATGATGTTTCATAGTGCCTCCATTGGGTAAGTTTGCTCATAGTATACCAAAAAAGAAAACCACTGTATTCAATTCCTTTAGTAAATGCATGAAAAAAGCATACCTTAGATGAGGTACGCTCTAAATCATTCTTTATTTAAACTTTTTTAAATCGAATGGCATAATCAAACGGTGTAAATCCCATATTTAAGTAAACACTGCGATTTGATCCTACAAAAATATCTTTCGCCCCATCTTTTCTCACTGCTTCTATAGCGTGATAGATACAAGCTCTTGCTAATCCTTTACCTCGATGTTCAGGGACAGTTGCAACCGGCTCTACCAGTGCAGTTTTTGTGTTTTCCATATACCAAATCCCTGCATAAGCAACATACTGGTTATCTTTAACTGCGACAAAGGTATATCCTTTTTTAAAGTGTGGTGATGATGTCATGTGTCTTCGATCACTTAAATTTATATCACTATAGATAACATCATCCCCATGATCAAAACCTCTCCAAAGCGCATAATGAATTTGATCTAACCTATAATCTTCTTCTAGAGATTTGATCTCATAGCCTAAAGTTTCAGGCATTTTGGGATCATCGATTGAAAATCGAGTCACGGGATCTATCCAATCGGTTTGTATATAGCCTTCTGATTTCAACAAATTAACCATTTCTTCATCTTGTGGAATAATGAGTTCATCTTTGATTTCATTTGATTTTAAGTAAGAAACGATTGTTTTTTTGAGTTCTAGTTTATCATCATAAATAACAAAATAAGGGTTCAGTTCATCTTCAAAAATAAGTGCACCAACAATCTTTTCTTCTTCATAAAATAGTGTGATGTGTGGAAGATCATCTTCTTTAAAGTTATCTCGTGCAAACATCCATTCGAATCTGCTCCAATGAAAAAAGATAAAGTGGTGCTCATCATTTTTGCGATTTAGAAAACTGATGAGTTCATGAAATACTTGACCGTAGTCTTTTGTTTTTGGGTAATGCATCATTTGAAACATATTTTCCTCCATTTAGAGGTCTGTTATAACCTCATTTTTAAAATATTGAATCACCATGATCAGTAAGCATAAGCCCATCATGGTTAATAACCAAGGGTAAAGTGAAATGGATATTTTCTCAAACATCAATCCAGCAAGCGGTGTGAGTAATCCAAAGCCCATATAACCAATCGCCATTTGAAGGCTCATGATTCTTGAGATTTGATTTCGCTTAAAATAATCGTTATTTAAAAACATCATGTTCGGATAGATTGGTGCACATCCAAATCCAATCAGTGCGGTTACAAACACGTAGCTCCATAATCCAGAAAATGGATTGATGAGTAATAAGCTACCTCCAACGAGGATAAAGATACTTCCAACAACAACCAAACGTTTAGGCTTTATACGTTGAGATAAATATGCCGATAAAAGTCTACCTAAAGTCAGCGATAAAAAATAAATGGTTGTAAAAAGTGCAGCAATACTATATGAGACTTCTTTAATGATAAAGAAATAACTCGCGATCCAAACACCAGATAGGGACTCTACATGCACATAAAGCAAAAAGATGATGATACTCACTTTGGATCCTTTGACCTTAAGTATCTCTTTTAATGGAATATGTGTGTGTTCTTCTTTTTGGTCGACTGAATGCTCCTGATGCCAAAGTTTAAAAGAAAAGAGTACACACAAACTTATCCCTACTAATATAAGACCAACGACAATATATCCAATACGCCATGCATCATTTTTAAGTGTGACCGCCATAATACTGGGTCCCAAAGTCACACCAATGCCATAAAATGAATGCAAGAAATTCATATGTTTTGCTTGATAGTTTTTGGCTAAATAATGATTTAAGGAAACATCAATCGCACCAGCACCTACACCCAGTGGCAAAGCAAAAAATAGCATCTGATAAAATGAAGTTACTTGACTCATCAGTACGAGTGCGCTACCAGTAAAGAAAATACTGATGAATGTAATTTTTTTTGTTTGAATGAGTCTTAGCAATCTAGGTGCATTGAGTGTCGATAAGATGGACATGATATATATGGTGACAGTCATCAAACCCAGTGTGCCTAATGACACATTTAAATCCGTTCGAATCAGATTCCATGCAGAGCCCAAAAGGGCATCAGGAAGCCCTAATGCGATAAAAGATAAATAGACAACAACGAGTAAAATGATCCCTTTTTTCTTCATTTAAATGTTTAAAGCAGTCACTAAAATAGTAGCACCTACTGCAATCACGTTAGAGATACTATGAAGCATCATCGGATAGATGACACTCTTGGTTCTCTCTATACAGTCTCCATAAAGAAGTCCTAAAGCGAATGCATAAACCACCTGAAACGTACTATATCTCAGTTCAAATGGACTGAAAGAAAAACCAACATGTGCTAAACCGAAAATGACCGCAATCACGATATTTGAAACACTCAGTTTTCCATGAAAAACACGCTTCCCAATGAAGTATCCTAAAACGGCCATTCCAAATGATCTAAACAACAATTCCTCCGAAGGTCCTGATAAGAGTAATTGAAAGCCTAAATATCCGAAGATATTTCTTGCATTCATTGGATATTGAAACGGTTGGAAGGTTCCACTGATTAAGACAATTGCAAACCCTACAGCCGTATATCCTAAAAAGAAAAGTGTAAATTTACCGACATAAGATAAGCCAAGTTTGTAATCTCCAACACCTAGTCCAAAATAGATTTCTGGTTTAAGTCTTTTAACAACAACGAAAAGTGGTATAAAGATTAATGCTTGAAATATATGATGAAGTGATATCCAAACAAAGGAACCATCTGGATCAATTCGACTCAAATCAAATTGATTTGCAAGTAATCCTGAGACCTTAGGAATCCCTATTAAAAGCACAAACAGACCTAAGATAACCAAAAAATTGATGATATGTTTTTTCATCATGTCCTCCTAAACTAACGTGTGTTTACACGAGAATCGATTGATCTTTAATGTCTATAATTCCACCCAAATCATAGACTTTTTTATATCCCAAACTTTCCATAATCTTTAAAGCATTATGGCTTCTTACCCCACTTCTGCAATAAATGACATAGATTAACTCTTTGTTAGGAAAATACTGTTCTACATAGAATTCTATATAGAGCACTGGAAACAAAATTGCATCTCTTATGTGCAATTCATCAAATTCCTCTTGAGTTCGAACATCAAGCAAGACGATATCTAGTCCATGATTTTTCATGGAGAGATACTGGTCGAGATTGATGATGTTATTCTTATGTTTCAGTTCTAAATTATGATCTTTTATCATGATGCTTCTTTCTATAATCCTGCAAAAATCATCTTATGTAAGAAAAGTTCACTAGGGTTATTATATCATCTTAAAGATGTGTTTTAACTTCATTTTTATGCATGTTATCTAAATTTCTTTTATTTTTGAAACAAGTGTGTCGATGACTTCATCTTCACGATGTTCTCTTTGAACAATGTCTGTTAGGGATAAATATCCTATTCTATCTTTGATTGTGCTTCCGATGGATGTGATGACGAGATGAGACTTATTTTTGGGGAACATCTTAAAAAAAGCACGTATGGCGGGTGCTGCACCACCTGCCCATAGTGGTGAAACGACGATAAGCTCATCATAACTTTCAATAGGTTGACTTAACGTCATCTTAACCTTCTTATCCACAGTGGAATAAAATCCTGCACGTATATAGCCTATCAATCCTTTCCAATTGTGATGATCACTAATTTGGATAAGATCAGCATTTAGCTTTGATGCAATCTTTTCTGCAACACGTTTAGAATTGCCTGTTCGCGTAAAATAAACCACTTTTAAGTTCATTTTGAATGCTCCTTTGACTGATGAATCACATCAATCATTTCGTCGATTGCCTGTTTGGATTCGGGTATTCCAAAAAACATCCATGTATGTAACATATCTTCATAACTATGGATTTTTAGTTTATCTTTTTGATGTTTGAATTTTTCTTCTAATTTGAGAGCATCAACATATAATATATCTTTAGTCCCTGTCCATAGGTCAATCTTTTGGACACCATCAAAAGATCCATAGAGTGGACTCAATCTTTCATCTTTATTATTTAGGTCTCTTGCATACATCCTTCCAACTAACTTTAGTGTTTCTCTGTTTAAAATGGGATCTTGATCTTCTATATTTTTAATCTTAGGATTTTCCATACTTATATCGAGCCATGGAGATAAAAGCATGAGTTGATGGTCTTTAATTTGGTGCTTTTTATAAAGTTGTATCGCAAGTCCAAGTGCGAGTCCACCACCTGCGGAATCTCCCATGCATATCACTTTAGATTTTGGATACGTTTGAACCAAATCTAAATATGTGGTTTCTAGGAACTGATAAATGTCATCAACGGATGCTTTAGGTACCAGTGGATAATCTAATACAACCATCATACACCCTGTCTGTTTCATCAATTTCTTAATCAATCTATAGTGCATATTGGATAATCCATGCACATAAGCGCCACCATGTAGATAGTAAATGATGGTTTGATTTAAATCTTGATGTTGATTCATATAGTAAACGGATTGATTAAAGAAAGATTTAACTTCGATATGATATTTCTTCATCATATGTTTGCTTGGCTTTTTTTGAGGATGTGCTTCAAGTTGATTGGTTTTAATTTCAGTAGCCAATTTCGTATTTAGTTTAGAACGCTTGAGTACCTTATAGATCATTTTGCTCATCGAACTTGACATAAATATCACAACTTTCTTAAGAATCCATCAATTCTTCTTTAATTTAATTATACATGACAAATGCTTTATGGTAGTACTTTATCTGTGGATAGCGTGATATGATTTTTTATTCATAATGCATGCTATAATAAGATTAATCTTATAGTGTTGATTAGAGGAGATATAAACATGCAAAAAGATCATGAAAGTCCATTAAAACCCTTAGATATTGATACCATTTATAGTGAATGGTCAAAAACCTATAATAAAGAAGGTAAGCCTGATTGGTCACACATCTTCCCTTATTATCATGATGAAATCAAGTTTCATGATTCTATTCAAAAAATTAATGGGATTGTTCCCTTTAAAGCGATGTGTGCACGCTTGACTAAGCGCTGCAGAAGTCTTCATATGGAAATACTCAATGTGACTAAAAACAATAATATCATCATGTTTGAATGGATCATGACCATGAAGTTTCGTATTTTTCCAAGCACACCGATGTATGGTAGTTCACGTTTGACTCTTCATGAAAATGGTCAAATCATTGAGCAAAGAGACTACTATGACATTTGGGGAGATATCAATAATGGGATCCCCATTTATCGAAGATTTTATCGCTGGTTTATGCGCGTATTTTTTGGATGAGAAGGTGAATCAATCGTATGAAATGGCCTGATGAACTGATTTTCATGAAAAATGGTCGTGCGAAACAGTCTGAGACAGATGTTTCTATGACCGGCAAATTATCAATCATTACTGGTGCAACTTCTGGTGTTGGATTATCTGCTGCAAAAGTCTTAGCACAAGCAGGATCGAACCTTATTTTAGTTTGCAGAAATAAAGAAAAAGCACTTCCTATTCAAAAGAATTTAGAAGAGACTTATGGTGTAAAAGTCGATATCGTTGTTGGTGATTTTAGTCGTCTTGGAGATGTAAGAAAAGCTGCAGATGAAATCATTTCTAACGACAAAGATATCGATGTTTTAATTAATAGTGTGGGTATCCATTCTACAAAGAAACTCTTTAATGAAGATGGTTATGAACTTTGTTTTACAGTGAATCACTTAAGTACTTTTTTGTTTACTAAACTACTTTTACCCAAATTAAAGGCTTCTTCTAAACCTTCTAGAATTATCCAAGTGAATTCTGAAGGACATCGCTTTAGTGGTGTTAAATTAAAAGATATTCATTTCAAAAAAAGAATTTATACAGGACTTAAAGGTTATGGTCAATCAAAGACTGCTCAACTTTTAACCGTTTTAGTGATGAGCAAACAACTTAAAGAATCCAATGTGACCATCAATGCTTGTCATCCTGGTGCAGTCAAAACCGCCATTGGCAGTAACAACGGTTTTTTATATCGCTTATTTTTTAAACTCGTGACGTCTCGTTTTTTAAAAAATCCAATCATTTCTGGAAAAGCACTCTATTATTTAGCTGCTGATCCAAAACTTGAAGGTGTCTCTGGTAAATTTTTCAATTTAACCATCGATGAACTTCCTGCTAAGCACGCAGTAGATCCTGTTATGGCAGAAAAGGTCTATGCCTTAAGCATGGAGATGGTAGGTCTTAAGGATGAATGAACCTTTAAGGTCTTATGATGTCATCATTGTCGGAGGTGGCATTTCTGGACTAACGGCTTCGGCTTACTTATCTCAATATGGTTATCAAACCATCCTGTTTGAACAACAGGATATTTTTGGTGGTTTAGTGAATTCCTTCGATTATAAAGGATTTCATTTAGATGGTGGCATAAGGTCAATCGAATCTTCTGGTGTTGTTAAACCACTGATTCGTGATCTAGGACTAAATATAGACTTGATACGAAGCCATGTGACTTTAGGCATTAAAGATCAAGTCATTCCACTTTCTGATCAGTCAAACTTAGAGGATTATCAAAAACTTTTAATCTCCCTATTTCCAAACGATGAAAAAGACATTTTAAAAATATTTAAGCGCATTCAACAAATCCTCAAATACATGGATATTTTATATGGCATTGATAATCCAATGATTGTTGATTTCAAAAAAAATCCTGGCTATGTTACAAAAACACTCATACCCTGGTTATTTAAGTTTTTACCGACACTGACAAAAATCGATCAACTGAATGTTCCTGTTGAAAAATACTTAAAAAAATATACAAAGAATCAAGCTTTAATTGATATGATTGCACAGCATTTCTTTAAAGACACACCTGCATTTTTCGCATTAGGATATTTTAGTATTTATTTTGATTACCATTATCCTAGAGGTGGCACTGGAAAACTACCTTTAGCCTTGGAAAATTACATCAAAGAACATGGGGGCATATTACAACCAAATACAAAGATTGTATCACTTGATTTGGAAACCAAAACGGTAACCGATCATCAAGGAAATCAATATGCATATCATAAACTTATTTGGGCAGCAGATATGAATCGCTTTTATCAAGCCATTAACATAAATCAAATTAAAGCTTTCAAACTCAAAAACAAGATTAATCGACGAATGGAACTGTTAAAAAATAAAACAGGAGCTGAATCTGTCTTATCTGTCTATGCACTTGTTAATCTAAGTCCAAGCTATTTTAAAGAAAAATCTAGTGAACACTTCTTCTATACACCAAAAGGTGAAGGACTCAATCATTTGAGTCTACCTAAAGCACCAACGATGGCATCTTTACTCCCAAGTTTGAAGCAGTTTTTAGATCTCAATACCTATGAAATATCGATTCCAGTATTAAGAGATGAATCACTCGCACCTATTGGAAAAACCGCACTCATCATCTCCATACTCCTTGATTATGAAACCATATCTTATATTGATCAAAAAGGATATTATAAAGCATTTAAAACATTTATTGAGTCCTATTTTGTTGACATATTATCTGATAGCATTTATCCTAATCTTAAGGATTATGTGATTGAAACGTTCTCTTCAACACCACTCACCTTTAATAAGCGCGTTGGTACCACAGATGGCGCCATCTTTGGATGGTCTTATACCAACAAAGTCATGCCTGCAGTTCATAAGATGTCAAACATCACAAAGTCAATTCAAACAGGACTTCCTGATATTTATCAAGCTGGTCAATGGACCTTTAGTCCTGCTGGAGTTCCTATATCAATAATTACAGGTAAGCTTGCTGCTGATAGCATAAAGAAACATCTTAAAAAAAATCAATCGACTCATCACGTTTAGGAGTTATTCATGGAAAAACAAATTGTTATTGTAGGTGCCGGTATTTCAGGTTTAACCGCTGCAGCCTATTTAAGTCAAGAAGGACACAAAGTCACCTTACTTGAAAAATCAGATGACCTTGGTGGTTTGATTGGTTCATTTAAGCGTGATGGTTTTACTTTTGATCACGGCATTCGTGGTGTCGAAAATTCAGGCACGCTTTTTCCAATGCTTAGACAACTCGGTATCAAAGTTGATTTTATACCAAATGTGGTTGATATGGGGATTGGCAAAGACATTATTTCGATTAATCCTAAAGAAAACTATCAAACTTATAAGGATCTATTATCAGCATCTTATCCAGATGAAAAAGAATCTATTGAACATATTTTTAAAGATATCAAGAAAATTTCAAAATATATGGAAGTTTTATATGATATTGATAATCCACTTTTCTTAGATCCCAAAGAAGATGCTAAATATTTAATGAAAGTGATTGTTCCTTGGATGTTTAAATATACCTTTACGATTGGAAAAATCGAAAAGTTAAAGACGCCGATTCGAACCTATTTACTGAAATATACAAAAAATGAACATTTAATTGATGCGATTGCACAGCACTTTTTCACCGATACACCTGCATTTTTTGCATTAAGTTACTTAAAGATGCATAGTGATTACTACTATCCTGTTGGTGGTACTCGTGCGATTGTCGATGCTATGAGAGATTTTATCTTATCCAAAGGTGGTATCATTCATACAGAATCAGAAGTTGATCAAATCGACATCAATCAAAAGATTTGTTACCATAAAGAAAAAGCTTTTCCTTATGATGCACTCTTGTGGTGTGGTGATTTAAATGCGATGTATCGCAGTATCAAAAATACAGAGATCAATTATATTGAAACTAAGAAAAAGTTAGAACAAGCTAAAGGTAATGATTCTCTTTACCAAATGTATATCACTGTGGATTTACCTGCATCCTATTTTAAAGAAAAATTTTCAGGTCATCTCTTTTATATGCCTACAAGAGAGGGCTTATCTAAACTAAAAATGACTGATGAAGCTTTAATCCCTTATTTAGATGGACTAAAATCTGAAGAACAAAAAGAAGCTTTACTGGAGTGGCTTTCTGATTTTGCTCAGTTAACCACTTATGAGATTTCTGTCCCTGTGGTTCGTGATGCAACACTTGCTCCTAAAGGCAAATCTTCTGTTATTATCAGTACACTTTTTAGTTATGAACTATCTAAGTGGATTCAAAAAAATGGCTATTATGATCTTTTAAAGAAGCATTTGTCCTCGAAAATTATCGAAGTTTTAGAATCTACACTTCTTCCTGGTTGGAAAGACAATGTCATTGCTTATTTTGAAGCAACCCCACTCACGATTGAATCTAGATTAAATAATACCGGTGGTGCCATTACGGGTTGGTCATTTAAAGGTGATATTCCAGTTGAGCATAAACTCTTTAAAATTGCAAACTCAATTAACACGCCCTTTCCAGATGTTTTCCAATCTTCTCAATGGTCCTTCTCACCTTCTGGTTTTCCAACATCGATTGTGACTGCGAAGATTGCAGCTAATAAAATTCATAAACTCCTGAAGAAAACCAAAAAATGACCAAGTTTCGGTCATTTTTTTCTTATATTACTTAATATTTAGTTATGAAGCAGAGGGTGCTGTTACAAATTGCATCGCAGATAGGATCACATCAGAGGTGAATACACCTTCTTCAACCAATCTGTCTTCAATGGCTTTCACCTGTGCAAGCATGTTTACATATAACTCTTGATAGCCTTGTGCACTACTCTTTGATGCACCAAGTTCATCATAATAAATACGGTCAATAAATGCAGCTTCTAAAGATTCTGTATCTTTATTAACGTAAATCGTAACCATGGCGTAAAATGTTCCTTCACTACCACTTCGACCAAATGCTGTGAAAAGATAGAGAATGCTTAAATTTGAAGCATCATCATCTGCATAAATCCATTTAGCAGATTGTGGAGAAATCATAACACCCTCATGATTTGCTACTTTTTGGAATGCTTCTCCTAAATAAGGTGTTGGATCAAAATTTTCATCCAGTTCACCATTTTCATCACAGGCAACAAGCACAAAACTTGATACAAATAAACTTATTATGATTAAGAACTTTCGTAGCATAAATAACTCCTTTTATTTTCATTTGCTTTCTATTTTAATGATTAATTACTTAATGACCAAATCATTTGCATTTTATCATATTTAAAATAAGCACATTCACCTAAGATATTAGACAGACGAGTGATATAATAAACATAAAAGGCAACTAAAAAAGGGGATACTTTTATGTCTAGTCAAACCAAAACAAAGTATTTAATGGCTGATCGAGAAAAACTTCAAAAACTTAATCTAAAAACAACAACACTTGATGATTTAAAAATCAAAATGAAAGATTTACTCAACCAAAAAATTCATGGCATTAGTTTTAGCCCTTACACTGAAAATCAAAATCCTGCCCTTTTCTCATGGATTACACCAGAACAAATTGAGGAAAGACTTGCAGTCATAAAACCTTATGTTCACTGGATTCGTACATTTTCTTGCACCTTAGGCAATGAAGCGATTGCGCCAATTGCAAAAAAACATGGACTAAAAACACTGGTAGGTGCATGGATTGGTGATGACTTAGAGATGAATGAAGCTGAACTGGATAATGTCATTCGAATAGCTAAAGAAGGTCATGCAGATATCGTTGCAATCGGTAATGAGGTTGTCTTAAGAGAAGATATTCCAACAGAACTTTTAATTAGTTATATCAAACGTTTTAAAGAAGCAGTTCCTCATGTCCCTGTTGGATATGTTGATGCCTATTATACCTTTGTTAATGAACCTGAACTTGTTGAAGTTTCAGATGTCATTTTAGCCAACTGTTATCCATTTTGGGAACATTGTAACATTTCATATGCCATCAGTTATATGAAAGAAATGGTGGCGTTTGTTAAAAAGGTGTCTTCAACCAAAGAAGTCATCATTAGTGAAACAGGATGGCCCACTAAAGGTGAATCTTATGGTGAGGCACAACCCTCATTTGAAAACGCTGCTAGATATTTTACTGAAACCTATCACTGGGCCAATCAACAAGGTATCAAGGTTTTCTACTTCTCATCTTTTGATGAAACATGGAAGATTGATGAAGAAGGCGAGTATGGTGCTTATTGGGGCATATGGGATGGCAAAGGCACTTATAAATTCTAGATTCTCACATTTTTAACACAATCTTAAAATCCGCTTCATGATCAATGCCTCTTCGTTGTCAATTTTAAAACTATCTTATAAGATAGATTTGAAGGAGGGATATCATGGCGGATTTTTATATGCACGATGTGCTTGCAGATGACATACTTAAACAATCAAAAACATATTTAATACCTGATTACGTCAAGATGGGTGCTCAAGGTCCCGATCCTTTTTACTTCAATGTCTTTGGCATCGATAAATTAAGATCAAAAAAACTTGCTGATCTCATGCATGAGGAAAAGATTAATGAGATGCTGATTTCGATGCTTGATTATGTTAAAGCAAACTATAGTTTGGAACTTCATTCTTTTTTTGTTGGTTTTTTAACTCATTATGCTCTAGATACCACCATACACCCTTATATCTATCATCACGCAGGTAACTATAAAAAAGGTGACCCTTCAACCAAGATCCACCGCGGACTTCATATGAAATTTGAACGCAGAGTTGATATTCATTTCATCTATTTTATTCATAAGACTTATGCCAATCAATTTCCTGTTTGTGATATTGTCTTTCATGATTTTCAAACATCTCCTCAGGTTTTAGATCTTATGGACCATATCACACTAAAAGTTTACAGTATTAAGGATGGCGGAAATCTTTATCAAAAAGGATATCAACGCATGAGAAAAATCTGTAAATCTTATGTGGAAGACCCTAGAGGATTAAAGAAGTTTATTTTATCGATTGTCGATATATTCAATAAAGATGAAATCATTGATCTCAAAGACTTATCTTACTATAATTATGATAATCAATTTGATTACTTAAACTTAAATCAAACAACCTGGTATCACCCCATTACCAATGAAGCCTTTAATCTGAGTGTCTTAGAACTTTATGTGCGTGCCTATCATCGAGCGCTCATCTTTGTTAAAGAAACAAATAATTATCTCAACAATGAAAGTTCTATTGATTTAGAAAAGCTTTTTGGTAATCTGTCATTCAATACTGGAATTTCCGTTTCACTGAACCAAAAAATGAAACATTTTAATCTTTTTAAAAGAAAAAAATAGCTTCTCCAAGCATTCTGGAAAAGCTATTTTTAATTAACCAACGTAAGGTGCTTTTTGAGTTTTAACAAATAGCAGTAAGAGGCTTGCGATCACTAGCGGTACGAGTAGAATCAAAACGGCATTATTGGTGCCCCATGCGCCAATTACAACCGCAAGTAAGAATGGTGAAAGTATACCAGAAAATTTTCCAAATACAGAAAAGAATCCGAAGAATTCATTTGCTTTTTCCATCGGAAGCATTTTAGCAAAATAGCTTCTTGATATCGATTGGATACCCCCTTGAGCAGATCCCACTAAAATCCCAACAATCCACATCAGCCATACAGTATTTTCATTAATGAGAGATGTGATTAAAATGGTCAGTACGTAGACACCAATACCATAATAAATCATAGTCTTTCCACCAAATTTTTTAGCCATCTTTCCATAAATAATGGCACAGGGGAAGGCAATCAACTGAACTAAAACAACAACCCCTAATAAAACAGTAACCCCAACACCTAAATCTGTACCAATCGTAGTTGCAAGTCTAATGACTGTGTTGACCACATCAATATAGAACAAATAAGCTAACATGAAAATAAAGATAAAACGGTAAGCACGAATTTCTTTAAATGTACGATATAGACTTCTAAATGCTTCTCTCACTGGTTTTGCTTCATCAGGTACGTTATAAACTTGTTTAACATCTTTAATCATTGGAATTGAGAAGATGAGCCACCAAACAAGTGCAACAATAAACGCAAATGATACCGTCATCGTTTCATATTGGCTAGATAAAAACCCAAGTGTTACCAGTGCATAAGGAATAATCGCGATCGCAAAAGGAATCATTGATCCAATATAGCCCCATGCATAACCTGCAGAACTTACCTCATCCATTCTAGATTCGTCTGTGACATCCATTAAGAAGGCATCATATAAAACTATTGAGACATTATAGCCGATGGATGAGATGACAAATGCAATCATCAATGCAACAAGTTGTAGACCTGGAATGATTAAGGCAAATCCACCTAAAAGACCTAAGATTAAGAAAATCAAGAAAAACTTCTTCTTATTACCCCGATAATTGGATAGTGCACCAATGATTGGTGATAAGAGGGCATCTGTTAATGCTATCCCTGCTGTAACAAAAGCAAATATTTGAGTACGGTTTGGAATATGCGATGCAATGCTTTGATAATAGATTGGAAATAGGACAGTGACAATCGTTAAAATGTATGCAGAATTGGCAATATCATATAAAATCCAACTTCTTTCTTTTGTAGAAAAACCTTTGAGTTTAAACATCTTTGCACACCCTTTCATAAAGATATTAGCACACTTTTTTATGACTTGATGATTTGAAGTTCAAAATTAATGAAAAATTCATTTGATTCATATAAAATCAAGAACAAAAGTGAATAAATTCACTCGGGGCGATTAAATCGCCTTTTCTTTTTTCTTACTCTTCTTTATAATATACTCATGGACCCTATATTGATAAAATATAAGTATCAAGATCTTTTGTCTCTTG
>JAUVXD010000034.1 GCA_030603805.1 Acholeplasmataceae bacterium | reverse complement strand
GGGCGTCATTTGATTCTATAATCCTGACATGAGAAGTCTTGCACTGTTTATCAGACATCGGTTCGGCACATCCGTTTATGTCTGGATCAAATTTATCCGCCCATGTTTCGTTAAATTCGTTCGTATACCAGATCCCATTACCTGTTACCCATGCAGAAATGTAATTCAAACCCCTCCAAAAAACGTATTTAACGGGCATCTCATCAAAGAGAACAACTACATCCGCGTGGTCTTTTACTCTCCAAAGACGATCCCATTCTTTATAATATTTAAGCGTAGTGTAATATGCCCCGAATCTGTTTGGACCTTTAGGAAATGATGGAAGTCCGCGTTTTTCCAAGGGAGGTTCTCCTATTTCTTTGATACTCGTGAATCTTTCTTTAATTTGTTCGACAGATAATGCTTTATCAAAAAATTTTAGTTCGTCAATGATTCCGTCAAGGTAAATCGGACAAGCAAAATGACCACCGTTATTCACTCCATTTGTAGGTCGAACGTCCTTGGCAGCTCTGCCTATATTAATCGAATCATTGGGAAGGCTCACCTTTCCTACGAGTTCTTTAATATCCATGAAATCTTTCAATTCACCGTTTATATAGAGATATATTCCACGAGCAGTATCAAACACGCTTGTAACATTCATCCATTTGAAAAGTGGCGTTTTCGGTTCAGATTCAACTTTTAATGCTTCTCCATTAATTATTACTTTAAAACGGATTCTTCCATTAGCAGTCACACCAAGAAAGAATCCATTTTTTTCATCATAATTTTCGATAATAGGTCCCTCGTTCCATGTATAAGCACCATTAGCTATCCATGCACTAATGGTAAACTGTTCAAGGGATTCAGGAAGTCTATTCTTTGGGATCGTTAGATGAGTTGTATAACCATCGAATCTGAGCGCTTTTCCCTTAATACCATCGAAAAGATCCGCATATCCTATAATTTGATCTTTTTTATTTGATACTAATTCTAAGATGCCTTTTCCATCAAAGATTTCATCAAAATTCCAATATAAAATGAAATTTTTTTCCATGAGTTCTTTCCTTTTCTTTTTTAGAATGGGAATATTAAAACTATTAAGAATATTCTGTCTTTGTATAGAATTATAAGAAAAAAAAAGAGTAAAAATTATGAAGCAAGAAGTAATGACAGCTCCAGGTAAAATAGAGTTTCATGATATTCCGATTCCTGAGTTAAAGCAAAATGATGTCCTTGTAAAAATAATGAGAATTGGTGTGTGTGGAAGCGATATTCACGTTTATCATGGAAAACATCCATATACTGATTATCCTGTTACTCAAGGACATGAGGTTTCTGGTAAAATTGAAAATATTGGTCTAAATGTAAAGAATCTTAAACCAGGTGATAAAGTAACCATTCAACCTCAGGTTGTGTGCAATAAATGTTACCCTTGTACTCATGGAAAATATCATATTTGTGATGATCTGAAAGTAATGGGATTTCAAACAACTGGAGCAGGTTCCGAGTTTTTTGCTGTCGATTCAGAAAAAGTAATAAAGCTTCCTGATGATATGACATATGAACAAGGCGCTATGATTGAACCCTGTGCCGTAGCAGTTCATGCTGTGTCAAGAGGCGGAGATATTACAGGCTTTAATGTTTTGGTACTAGGAGCTGGTCCTATTGGAAACTTAGTAGGACAGACTGCTAAAGCTCTTGGAGCTAAAGCAGTAATGATTACAGATTTGAGTGATTTTCGATTAGGAATAGCAAAAGAAGTAGGGATTGACTTTACTATTAATCCAACAAAACAAGATCTGTCTGAGGAAATTGTAAAAGCGTTTGGATCAGATAAAGCAGACTTAAT
>JAUVXD010000013.1 GCA_030603805.1 Acholeplasmataceae bacterium | reverse complement strand
TCTGATGATCTTATGCCTAATCAGTGGCTCAAAATCATGGATTATACAACAACTCTATTTGAACGAGTTCGATATGTCGCTTAATCATGTTCATTCATATCTTCCATTAAACTTTTGACACTACCTTGTGTCATCATTATATCAATAAAAAACAAAAAGAAAAGAGGGCGTTTCGTCTTTTTTACATGAAAATGCTCTCAGCAAAATTTACATTTACATACATTCTAAAAGTAAGCATTTTCAAAAAAAATGCGTTGCACTATCGCGTTTAATCATGTAAAATAAAGGATTAAAAAAGACGCAAGTCCAGATTGGAGTGCGTCATTTTTTCTCAATGAGTTCAAATAGTTTTTTGGTTTCTGTTTCAGTTAAGTATCGATATTTCCCTACGGGAACATCAAGTTTAATATTCATGATTCGAATTCTTTTTAAATAGATGACACGATATCCGAAAAATTCACACATGCGTCTAATTTGACGATTAAGCCCTTCAATTAAAATGATTTTAAACGTTTTAGGTCCAACAATTTCAATTTTGCAAGGTTTAGTGATTGTCCCAAGTATTGGAACACCACTTTCCATTTTGTCTTTGAAGTCAGCAGAAAGAATGCGATCGACAGTAACCATGTACTCTTTCTCATGGGCATTTTCAGCGCGTAGGATTTCATTGACGATATCACCGTCATTGGTCATTAAAATGAGACCCTCGCTATCTTTATCTAACCTGCCCACATGGAAAATACGCTTCGGATACTTCATGAAGTCGACAATATTGGATTTAATTTTAGGATCTGTAGTTGAAGTGATGCCAACGGGCTTGTTTAAAGCAATATAGACAAAAGGCTGGTCGGGGGTTAAGTTTTTACCATTAACTGAAACCTTATCATCAACATCGACTTGATCGCCGATGACGGCTAGACGGTCATTAATGCGAACTTGTCCGCGTTCAATGAGACGGTCTGCTTCCCTTCTTGAACAAAAACCAACTTCACTTAAATATTTATTGATACGTGTAGGCATGGATTATCTAAAGCATATCGGTTGAGGATATGTTTTGCCTTTTAAATCAATGGTCATCGATTCAATCACGATATCTTTTTGAGGCTTATCTCTAAAATCTCTAGGCGAGACAGCAATCTGATCAACGACCTCAATACCTGAAACGACAGCACCAAATGCTGCATAAGCCCCATCTAAATGTGGTGCTGCTTGATGCATGATGAAAAACTGTGAAGTTGCAGAATTGGGATCATTGGTTCGTGCCATGGAAATCACCCCACGATCATGCTTTAAAGGATTATCAAAACCATTGGATTTGAAATCACCTTTGATTGGGCATCCTGTTTCTTTACCCCATCCGCCTTGAATCATAAAACCCGGGATAATCCGATGGAAAATGAGTCCTTGATAATAGTTTTGTTGAATGAGATGAATAAAATTGCACACGGTGTTGGGTGCAACATCATAAAAAAGTTCGAGTATGATGGTGCCTAAATCTTTAACTTTAAGTGTAACTAAGGGATTGTTTGGGTCTAAATAGTTTGAATAGTTCATATCGACATTTCCTTTCTGTTCGACATTAATTATACACGAAATTCACTAAAATCACGAACAGTTGAAAAAAAGAAGTATCTAGGAGGACTAGATACACTTTGTTTTGGTTTGAGATTTTATTTTTTGAATAGAGCTTCTGTTTGAAAATCTGTTTTTCTTAAATACATATCAGAATCACTCATGCGTATGGTTTCTTCTAAATGATCCATTGAAGGATTAAACAGTGAATATCCAATCGATACAGTTTGTATGAAGCGTTGGTTTTGAATTTCGATAGGCTGTGCGATGTAGGACTTTAGGGCTTCCACGAGTCTTTCAACATCTTGGTTAGCTTTAATTGGGTATAAAATCACGAATTCATCACCACCATATCGGGTGATAAAAGCTTTGTGTTCAAAGAACTCTTTCATTCGTTGAGCAATCTCAATTAAAATTTGATCGCCAATGACATGTCCATGAAGATCATTGGTCTGTTTAAATGTGTTGAAATCAATGAACAAAACCAACGTATCTTCTTTAAGCATTGTGTTTTTACAATTGGTCTCAATGAGTTGATTTAAGAAGAGTCTGTTATAAACATTGGTTAATGGATCAATCATGAGTGTATCTTCTAATCTTTGATTGAGAGCTTTAGAGATAATGAAATCTTCAGCAAAAATGATGGAAATTAAGTTGACGAGTATGAAGGCTGCATAAAGCATGAGTGTTTGATTGTGGTTAAAAAACATTTCAAGGATGGTTGCTACAAGTAAAAAGAGAGATGTAATAAAAAATGATTTTGCACCTCGTATTTTTTTTGATATACCCATGAGCATCATATAGATAAAATAGGGCGATGTAATTAATAAAGCATACTTAAATATCTCAAATACGATAAAGTACTGCTGGGCGGATAAGAGAACAGATAAAGAAAGAAGGACAACCACAGATGAAAATAAAAGCCGATCGACGATGACGTTTCGCTTCACAAAATCCATACGTGTCAATAGGAGTCCAAAGATTGGAAAAAGAATCATACCCATACCATAGTCAAGTTTAATCACTAAAGACCAAGGTAGATAGGGAAGCATATAAAGTAAAATTCTTTGATTTGTAATGAGAATTCTAAGCGCTATTAATAATGCAAAGAGTCCTAGTAGTAAACCACGTTGTTCTTTTCTAGATAAAATATGCAGTGATGTGAAAAAAACGGCGAGTGCGATAAACCATCCAGACATTAATGTTGTGACAAGCAATTGATTATGATAAAGAGTTGAAGCAATTCCGCTTGGAGATATTTCAATTTTTTCCCAAAAACCTGATCGAGAGACACCATAACTTGCAATAGATATGATAATTTCAGCTTGTCCGTTTTCATCTGCGAAAAAAGTTGCATGTTCAAATCTTGAGTAAGGCACAAAACTCTCTATTTGATTCGACACAACACCATTAGATAATATCAACTGATCGTTGACATATAACCTATATGCAGTTCCAGCATCTTTGAGTGCAATATCATAAAGCATCATCGGCTTTAAGCCAGTTAAGACTGCAACATAGGTCGCATAATGAACATGGGGTTCAAATAGGTGAGGTACTGTTTTGATTTCACCATCCAAAAGTAAATCGCCATAGAGTTGATGTTCATAATAAATCCAGGTGCCACCTAAGGATAATGTCTTGTTTTCCTGAACATCTGAAAGATCAAGTAGACCATCTTCAACATCGATAAAAAGAACATCACGACGAGAAACAAGCATCAAAAAAAAGACGAACAATAAAATACCAGTGATTGGAATCATGAGTTTTTTATGAAAACGACGCATGAAACGGCCTCCAGAAGGTTTATATAAAGTGATGATGTCATATTTGCTTTGTGCCTTCATTATAGTATTCAATTATGTCATCTTTGTGTCATGAGGTTATAGTTAAGAAAAAAGTAATCATTTTGAAATAAAAAGTAATAATTTAATGCATAAAAACTATTCTGTTACGACGCGATGCTTCTTATATTTTCTAAAAGCTACCGTCCCATAAACACCAGTAACAATCATCAACCCCCCGATCAGATGATAACTATAAAGGGGTTCAGAGAGTAAAATTGCGCCTGCAATGATCGCAACAATGGTTGAAAGGTTCGCATAAATGCTTGTAATATGAGCCGGGGCTTTACTTAAGGCAAAGTTCACCAAAAAGAATCCACCAATAGATGCAATAATGCCTAAATAAAATATAGGGATGAGTAATTCAATATAAAAGAGGTTGGTGATATAGGACAAGACTTTACCTTTGATGATTAAATCAATGAAGTACATGATATTAAAAACGATAGCACCAAATAGCATCATAAAATAGGTGAGTTCATAAGGCTTCACAGTTCTTGATGCAGTTCTTGATGCAATATTAAAGAGAGCTGCAGATAAAACAGCACCTAAAAGGAGAAGAAATCCTAAAACCTCAACTTCAAGGCCACCTTCAGCTTTTAATATTTGGATGAGTAGAACGCCTGATACGCTTAATATAATAAATAAAAATTGGATGGGTCTTGGTTTTTCCTTAAGAATAACAGTGGAGAGTAATGTGACAAAAATTGGAATTAATGCAATCATCATCCCAGCTTCACCTGATGTCGTACGCTCAAGACCATAAGTCTCAAAAAGAAAATAAAGAATGGGTTGAAAAATGGCAACCCAAAATAAGTATTTAAATTGGGATCTTTGAAAGCGAATTTTAATTACCTTAGAAAGTCTTAAAATCTCAAAGACAATCAATGCAACTAAAAAACGATAAGCAATCAAACCAATCGGACTGATATAAAGTAACGCCATTTTTGAAAACATAAACGAAAAACCGAAAATGGTTGCCATGGCAATGCCTGCCAAATGCACTTTTTTTGTCATAAGTTCACCAAGAATGAATATTTAATGGACACCATAAATAGAATAGCATTTTTATTAAAAAATGAATGTCACAATCGAATACATTTTTTATTTTTTAAGTATCTATTCAAACAATAAAATAAAAAAATTAATATTATTGTATTGACAATAGTGTATGACATACAGTATAATCAAAGCATGAGGTGACTAACAATGGATCAAAGTATATTAGACAACTTGATTGTCGAACTGAGACGTGGGACTCAAATCATCGCTGTACTCAGTCAACTCAGTCGAAATCAATATGGATACTCTTTACTTCAATCTCTTGAAGACAAAGGTATACAAATGGAAGCTGGAACACTCTATCCCCTACTTCGAAGATTAGAATCACAAGGATTACTCCAAAGCGAGTGGGATACAACTGAAGCAAGACCAAGAAAGTATTATAGTTTAAGCAAGTCTGGTCGTGAGATTTATCAAGCAGTGATTAAAGAATGGCATAAACTCATCCAAGAAATGGCATTAATTATTAAGGAGGACTAAAATATGAAAGATTATATTGAACGCTATATTTACGCAGTAACAAAAAGACTTCCAGAAAAAAATCGGGAAGAAGTCAAAGAAGAACTTAAAGCAAACATCTATGACATGCTACCTGAACATCCATCAGAAGCGGATATTGAAAAAGTTTTAATGAACTTGGGTAGCCCAAGAAAGCTCGCATTTAATTATCAAGAAAAGAAAAACTATGTTATTTCTCCTTTATACTTCAATGACTATATAAACGTCTTAAAAATCGTCTTTATTATCGTTATTGCAGTTATGGCAGTGACAGGTTCAATTGAAGCGGTTATCAATCTTGAAGCTACGAATATATTTTTACAAATCTTTGAAGTCTTCTTTAAAGTCTTATCCAAAGTGATTAGTGGTTTATTTACAGCATTTGCTTGGGTTACCTTAATTTTTTGGATTGTGGATTACAGTATGACTGCTAACTGTAAAGATGAATGGAAAATGAAAGATCTTCCTGAAATTCCAAAGCCAACTGGAACTAAGATCTCTAAAGGTGAGACGATTGTTGGATTAATTTTGACAGTAACTTTTTCTGCACTCTTTATTGCAGTATTAATGAATTACTTAGAATACATCGTGATTTCAAATGATCAAGGCTTTTATGTCACAGAAATCTTTAATCAAAGTGTGGCTAAACAGTTCGTGCCTTATTTCATCATATCAGCAGTTTTTGGTGTCATGGTTTATATCTTAAAACTATATGTAGGTGAATGGAAATTAAACATTGCGATTCTACATACAGCATTCGAACTACTATCCACATCTCTCGCACTGATCTTTATTAACAATTCTAGACTTATTTTACCTGCTGTTTTTGAAAGTATTGCATCATATACTGACTTTACTTTAGATCAAGTACTTTCTGGATTTTCAAAAGGTGTGACAATAATGAGTGTAATCATCTGTGTATTACTGGCTATTGAACTATCAACCACATGGTATAAAACACTTAAAGGTATAAAGCAAAAGGCATAAAAAAAGGCTGTTTCGGCAGCCTTTCATCGTTTAATTAACGTATGGACGATCCTTTTCGACTTCATCTTTTAGTGGTTTTGGAGCTTCTTTTTCAACTTCAGCATCTTTAGTTTTTTGAGCTTCTTTGCCTTGATTTAATTCTTTCGCATATTCTCTATATTTCTTATAGCCACCAAATCCATCATAACCAAGATATGCAGCACCAATTAAAGATACGAAGAGAATGAATAATCCAACTGTGCCATAATCAAAACCTTGTAAAACAGCAATCACTGTACCTAAAGTTAATGAAAAGATATGAATCCAAAATTTTGGAACTTCGGTTTTTTCGCCAAAGAAGACAACTGAATTGAAATAAACTAAACCACGTGCATAGAAGAAGAATGCAAGTGCATAACGATAGACAAAACTCCAAACTTGTTCATTTGCAAGATCTCTTGTGATGGCAATATAAATCATCACGCCACCAATGAGTGTATCAAAGATAATTTCAATCAAATTGATTGTGCGCAAAACCTCTTTATTAAGCGACTTCAAGAGAGGAACAACCCTGAAGATTGAAAAGATGACAATACCAACACCTGTAATTAAATAAACAACTTCATCTGCAAAGATCATGTAGATCCCAATGCCAATTAAGATTGCTGCCAAGATGAATTTAAGTACCCATCCATAGCCATATTTCATTTTACTCATAGTGAATCCTCCTTGATAAGACTCTAATCAAATTATATAGCAAATCGTTATTTTTTGCAATGAAGCCAGATGAAATCAAAGCTTGATTGAAGAAAATCTTTCGGAAAGTTTTCTAATTTTAACACGTTCATCAATCATTTGATTGTTTTGAATAAATTCATTTTGTTCGACAACTTTAAATGAGGGATGGATCGTTGAAAGTATCCTTACAATATCATAGAAATGATATCGATCATTGGAGTTTAAAAGATAGATATCAGGATTTAGTCGATGGATGGTATCATAAATGGATTCAGCAGTATCTTCAAGAAATGAACATGAGGGATACCAGTTTTTGGATGCCTGGATCAATCCGTATTGAGTGATTTGCTTATCGAGATAGTCAATCATATTATTAGAACCTGGCGAAGTTCCAATTTGCCATCCAATTCTAAGGATATAAGCATTTGGATTAGCTTTCATTACAGCTTGCTCAGATATGATTTTATATTGACCGTATTGATCAGATGCATTAGGTTTGATGTCAATGGTAATGGGGCCTTCTGTCTCAGGTCCATAAACACTGACTGTACTGATATAAACGAACTTTATGTTTTCATGAAGTGAGATATCAGCAAGTATACGTGCCCACTCAGGAGAGCCCATTGCAAAGTGTAAGATCACATTGGGTTGGTGGAGTTTGATGAAATTCATGATTTCTAATGCTTGATCCACTGGAATCACCGTTCGATCATAGGGGATAATTTGGTAACCTTGTTTTTTGAAGTAGTTTGCGACAGCTGGAGCAACAGTACCGTTGAGTCCAGTAAAGATTGCTTTCATAAAAAAACCTCCTCATGTATCTTACTCATAGTTTAAAGTATTTTATAGAAAATAGTACCATTCATGCAACAAAAATTATATAATATGAATGAAAAATAAAAGGATGTGAATCAAGATGAAAAAAAGAATTTTATCAGCGGTACCTTTAATCAGTGTTTTACTATTTCTAGCGTCGGGACTTTATTTAAATAATTGGAGTCTGGGATGGACGTTTTTTTTACTCATTCCTATATCTTGGATATTACTCACGGGTAATCCATTAAAAAGATTATCTGAAAGTATGCCTCTTTTATGCGTTGTTGCCTTTTTATGGCTCGGATTTGGTTTTGAGTTATGGCATCCAGGTTGGGTTGTCTTTTTATTGATTCCACTGGTTAATTTGATTGTAGAAAAAAGAATTGATGCAAGAAAACTTGTCGGAGTGTTTGTTACCGCAGCATTTTTAACGATTGGATTTATAACAAATGAATGGCATCCTACATGGATTATTTTCCTTTTAATACCAATCATTAATACACTGTTTTTCCCTCAGAAAAATGCTTTTGTTAACTTTGGTGCTGAGTCGATTAAAGCAAAGTTTAAAAACATTATCATTGAACACGAGAAAAAAGATGACGATTTCTAATCCAAAAAAGGGTCTGAAGCACTATGCCTCAGACCCTTTTGATTATGATGACTTTGATTGAATTGCAATGACTTGATTATAAATCGTTTTAAAGTCTTTTTTAGAATAAATATGTGGGACTGGATAGAGTGGGTTTGCTTCTATTAAAGCACGGTGAATCATTTCTTCAAGATGTAGATCATGTTCGATTTCAATTTGATTTGGGATGGACATGGCTTGATTCATAGATTCTATTTTTGAAATAACTTTCTTAGCTTTGTCAGTGATTGTATCTGAGTTTTCACAAAGATGTGTTAAATCCGCAATCATGGCAAGTTTTTTTTCGATTTTTGGCAGTGAATATGATAAGACATAGGGCATGATGATTGCATTTGCATAACCATGTGGAATCTGATAAAAGCCACCAAAGGTATGTGCAATCGCGTGAATGTTACCTACATAAGCTCTCGTAAATGCATAACCTGCATCATAGGAAGCTTTTAACATTTTTAATCGAAGACTTAAGTCCTTTGGATGATGATAGGAAGCTTCAAGTGTTTCGAAAATGACTTGAATCGCAGAGATACTCTTAAGTCTCGTTTTTTTGGTAGCTCCAAGACTTAGATAAGCTTCAATGGCATGAGTTAGTGCATCCATACCAGTGGTTGCTGTGAAAAAACTTGGAAGATTTTGTAGCAAGTAAGGATCTAATACAGCGATCTTTGGCATTAAATGCATATCCATAATGGCATACTTTTCATGAGTCTTAGGATCTGATATGACTGCAGCAAGTGTTGTTTCACTACCTGTACCAGCAGTTGTTGGTATCATCACTAGATAAGGGAGTTTCTTATGTATCTTCAAGATACCTTTAAATTTTTTAATGGGTTTCTTTGGATATCTTACTCGAATAGCTAATCCTTTTGCTGCATCCATTGCAGAACCCCCACCAAAGCCTATGATGGCTTCACAATGATTATTTAAGTAAATTTGATAAGCATCATCTATGTTTTGAATGGTTGGATTGGGTATGGTCTCATCATTGACATGCAGTTGATATTTTGGACTGTGCAACGATTCTTTTAAATGCTTGAGTAGTCCAGATTTAACCATGCCTTGATCTGTGACAATCATATAGTTTTGATAAGACATGTTTTCTAAGTGTTCTCTGAGTAAAACAAGACTATGTTCTCCCTCAAGGCATTTAGGTTCACGCCATGGCAAAAACTTAGAGGCAATCTTTAATACCCATTGAATTAAGCGATATAATAATGTCATCTTTTAGTCCTCTTGTTTCATAAATCATGTTCATAGTTTAACATGAAAAGAGCTGAATGCTTATGACTAGTTTTGATTTTTATTTTTTAAAATGAAACGATTTCTTGGATGTGTTCGACATGCATCACTGCATGAGCCTAAATACTTTTGTTCGTTTTCTTCTGAACATAAAATTTGTTTATTACATTCAGGATTGGCACAATTAATATAGCGTTCACAGGGTTCACCCGTAAAATAATCTTTTCCTACAATCACATGTTCTAAACGATTGATGGGTACACTAATTCTTTGATCAAAGACATAGCAATGACCATCCCAAAGTTGTCCTTGAGCGATTGGGTCTTTACCATAAGTGACAATACCGCCATGGAGTTGACCCACATCATTAAAGCCTTCTCTTTTAAGCCAGCCCGAAAATTTTTCACAACGAACACCACCGGTGCAATAGGTCAAAATCTTTTTACCTTCAAGCAAATGTTTATGTTCTCTAATCCAATCAGGTAATTCTCTAAAGTATTGAATTTCTGGCTTAATGGCCCCTCTAAAATGACCTAAGTCATACTCATAGGTATTTCTAGCATCGATAACAACCGTATTTGGATCATGAAGTGCTAGAAAAAACTCTTCGGGTTCTACGTATCTTCCAGTGAGTTCAAGTGGATTAATGTCATCTTCAAGTCTAAAGTTTACAAGTTCATTTTTGACGCGAACATGCATTTTTTTAAAGACATGATGATCAGATTCATCTATTTTAAAAACAATACCCTTAAACAAAGGAGAAGATTCTAAGTAATTCATATAGTGATTGGTTTGTTCAATAGTTCCTGAAACTGTACCGTTGATTCCTTCAGATGAGATAAAAACTCTTCCTAAAAGGCCTAATGATTTACAAAACTCTAGATGATTCAAACGCTCAGTTTCTGGATCTTCGATATGGACATAATGATAGTAGAGTAGGACACGATATGCTTGCATGTTGTTAAACTCCTTTAATAGCTTTCTAGTAATACTATAGCGATTTTAGGTCAGCTAATCAAAAGAGTTGCTTAAATGTGGAGAAAATACGACAAGAAATCTTGGAATTTGGCAAATCTAAAGATTTGGTTCGTGTTATACTTAAGTTAAGGAAGGGATGATTTAATGAAGACAATCGGATTGCTAGGTGGCATGAGTTATGAATCGACTTTAGAGTATTATCGTTTAATTAACCAGGATATTCAAAAAAGATTGGGTGGATCACACTCTGCAAAAATCCTTCTTTATTCCTTTGATTATGCAGAACTTGAGCAATTGTTGAAATTAAATGACTGGAAGCAAATCGAAGATAGACTTTCTCAAGAAGGTAATAAACTTAAACATGCTGGTGCAGACCAAATAGCACTTTGTGCGAATACAGTTCATCTTGTAGCCAAAGATGTTGAAAAGCGTGTGGGATTGCCTTTAATCCATATTGCAGAAGCAACCGCTCAAAAAGTATCAGAAAAAGGTTTAAAAAAAGTACTACTCTTAGGTACAATTTATACCATGGGTAGCACGATGTATTCAGATATCTTTAAACAAAAGAAGATTGACATGATCACTCCAAGCCCAAGAGATCAAGCATTCATTCATCGAACCATTTATCAAGAACTGATTAGAGGACTATTTAAAGAGGAAAGTAAAAACAAATTTTTGGATATCATCAATCATATATTTGAAGAAGAAAAAATGGATGGTGTCATTCTTGGATGTACAGAAATTCCATTACTTATTCATCAACAAGATTTAGAGTTACCCTTATTCAATACACTTGAAATCCATGTTGAAAAGATCGTTCAAGAACTTTTAAAACCATAAAAAAATGCGTATGCCATTTTGGATACGCATTTCATTTTTTAATAGCCTATATAGATTGCAATAATTAAGAAAATGATCGTAAGTACAAAAGTAACAATCTGTAGCTTATAAGTAAACTTAAACCACTTAGAATAGCCTACTTGAGCCATACTTAGACCAATCAAGAGTACCCCGTTGGTTGGAAAAATCACATTGGTATACCCATCAGCAAACACAAACGCTAAGATGGCAGATTCCTTACTCAATCCAACCAGTGTGACAAGCTGAACAAGAAGTGGAATGATTAAGAATGCTTTAGCAGAAGCAGAACCAATAAAAAATTGAATCAATAGAACAAGACCATAAATAAAGATAATCGCAACGACTGGTGAAGTATCAATCAGACGACTTGATAAATGGTATAAGAGGGTATCCATGACCATGGATTCAGTGATGATGTGCTTTACAGAAACAGCAAGTAAAATGAGGATAAATGCAGGTGCGACACTGAGCATACCACTCGAAAATTTCTTAAATGTAAACTTTAAGTTTTTAGTCACAATAAACCCACAACTTAGTCCTCCAATTAAAAAGATGAGCGCCATCAAAGGAATAGCAGGAATGGCAATATCAAAAAATAATTCTAACAATCCTGCACCAATGATTCCAGCCATAAGCACAATAAATAAAGTGACATAAGCTTTAAATATGATGCTTTCATTGTCATAAGGTAATGCCTGATTTAAATCGAAATCTTTAACTTTAAGTTGATCAGATTCATAAGTCATTGAGCTCTTTGGGTTAAGCTCTATTTTTTTAGCATATCGAACTAAGAAAAACTGAAGCAAACCATACATGATGGCAAAAATAAACAGTCGATACAAGATGCCACTTAAGAGTTTTGTGTCAGCAAGACTCGATGCAATACCTATTGAAAAAGGATTTGTAATCGCAGTTGCAAATCCAAAACCAGCCGCAAGTAAACACATCCCTAAACCAGTCATTGTATCCCAACCCATCGATAAAGAAAGTAAAATCAAGATTGGAAGTAGTGCAAGCGATTCCTCAAAGATTCCAAAAAAAGCACCGAATAGCATAAAAATTAAGATAACTAAACGTAAAAGTATATATTTTTGATTTTTAAAACGATGAATCAAACGCTTGATCAGCACTTGAATGCCACCGGTTTTATCCATGAGAGTAAATGTACCCCCTAAAATAAGTAAAAAGAGTCCTATCACAATGACACTGATACCATCTGAAGTTAAAAAGACTTCAAAAGGTGCAGTAAACCAGCGCCATATCGGATAATTGACATCATTAAGATAGGTAAATGTACCATTGATGACTGTACCGTCTGGCATTCTTGAGTATGCACCTGCTGGAATAAACAACGTCAAAATTCCAGCACCAAGCATTAACCCTAACAAAATATAAACAACATTTAAGAATGTTTTTTTGCCAATATGCAGGACATTTTGATTAGAATTCATAGGATTCTCCTGTCATTATTTTCTTTTAGTATAGCATAAATGACATATAATAGAATTAAGTCAAAAAGAATTGGAGTTATGAGTTTATGATCTATGATGCAATTGTTGTTGGTGGTGGTCCAGCAGGATTAATGGCTTCAAACATGCTGCAATCTCAAAAGATTAACTATCTTTTGTTAGAAAAGAATGAACGTGTAGGGAAGAAAATCTTACTTACAGGTGGAAAAAGATGTAATGTCACCAATAATTTATCCGTTGATCAATTTATTCAATCGCTCAATATGAAGCATAAGCGGTTTTTATACCATGCCCTCAATCAGTTTGGTACACGTGATGTTGTTGACTTTTTTAAAGAAAAAGGACTTAACCTCTTGCTTGAAAATAATTTTAAGTATTTTCCTGAAACGCATCAAAGCCAAAGTGTCGTTGATGCGCTTCTAAAAGGCATTGATTCCAATCGTATTGTACTGACAACGTCACTAAAGTCAGTGACTTATGAAAACGAAATCTTTGAACTAGAAACAAACCAAGGACATTATCAATGTAAAAAACTCCTTATTACTACAGGTTCTAAGGCATATCCTAGTGTCGGAAGTAGTGGTGATGGCATTAGATTTGCGCAATTTCTTGGGGTAAATACCATTCCATTTACACCAGCAGAAACCTATGTATATTCTGATCAAATTAAGGATCATTTTAGATTTTGGCAAGGAATTGCTATCGAAAAAACAACAGTTAAAATTTTAGGCACACCCATTACCCATCATGGTGATTTACTCTTTACCCACTTTGGCTTATCTGGACCTGTCATCTTACATGCTTCAGAAGATATTTATCATGCACTCTTAAAAGGTAAAAACCAAATTGCCTTTCCATTGATTCATCAATCCGAAGAAGAACTTCGATCCTTTATGATTCAAAAAGGCTTAGAAAAATCATTCATTTTACAGGTCATTGAAACCTTAACGCCTCATAAAGTAGCCCAAGGTATCGTACAATCAATTTTGGGCAGTAATAAGCGTATCAATGAAATTTCAAAAAAAGATTTGCAACTCATCATTTCAGCACTCACTGCATTTACTGTCAAAATCGATCGTGTGGAATCGATTGAAAGAGCATTTGTGAATGCAGGTGGCGTGGATGTTTCAACACTTGATCCAAAATCGATGTCTGTAAAAAAAATACCTGCACTATATTTTGCAGGTGAAGTTACGGATTTACAAGGTCCTATAGGCGGGTTTAATATGACGATTGCTTTATCTACGGGTAGACTAGCAGCAAGTCATATCGCTGAATCCATCAAAAAAGACAGACTGGAGTCTGTCTAATGAGTTGATGGTTCAAAGTTTCTATAAAGATAGAGTCCAAAATAGAGATCAAAAAAACCATCAGAGCCTGTTGTGATATGATAGCCTAAAGACTCGATGACATCAAGTCTATACCGTACAGAGTTGTAGTGAATAAAGAGTTTTTCAGCAGTAGATCTAATATTAAACCTGCACTCGATGAACTGATGTAAGGTGTCAATTAAAGGTGTATTATTTGATTTTTCATAATCAATTAAAGGTTTTAACAAACTAAATACATATTCTTTCAAATGAATATAATCGATGTTTTTAAGTAAATTTAGTACTTTTATGTGATCTTCTCTAAAAATATCAACAGATAGATTTTTCGTTTCAACATGAACTAGTGCTTCCGATAACTGGAAGTACTTTTTTGCTATTTCAGAAGCTTCTTCAATTAAGTTGGAATATGTAATTTTAAAACTGATATCTCGATATTTATGTTTTAACGTTTGATAGACATTTTGAATGATTTCATCTATTTTGAGTGTGTTAAGCGTATTAACGATAAAAAGAAGCTGATCTGTAATAATGGTATATCTCAGTTCGTCTGAGTTGAGATGAAATTTATTAATCATTACAGTACGCATGTATTCAATCATATTTGGGTTTAATACACTTTTATGATTTTCTTTGATTGAAAACAAGACTAAGGTGACTGGAAATATAACATTCCAATTATATCTCTTGCTGGCTTCAATCAATTGAGTGTTTGTATAATTTGATGAAACATTAGAGATGAAATTTAAAAGGAATTGATTTTGTTTTAATGTGTTTTCAATCTTTTTTTGATGGATAACAATGATCATGAGTTTGAATATTTCGATGTAATTATGAAGGATATGTCTTCGGTCATTTTTGGCCATGAACACAAAATGATAGATTGGTTTTTCATCATAGATAACATCTTCGGAATAGTAGAGAGTATCACCAATTCGTTGAAATAAGTTTTTTGTACTCTTAGATTGATTCAAATAGGTAAGTAAATGATCGTGGGAAGCATACGTAGTTTTGTTGTCTAAATTTTGAATGAGTAACTCAAGATCAGGAATTTTCTCAACGATTTGCATGAGTGTCTTAGTTGAAGGATTTTCATAGACTTGTTTTAAGAACAAAGAATAATTGGCATCAAATGCAAAATTTGAATAATCTTGGGACTGTAGTTCACTAAGTATATTGTTAAAAAGCAAAGAAAGATTGGCATCATAATTAAGTGCAATGATGGGAATATTGAGTTGATCGCTTAGTTTTAAAATCTCTTCAGGAATGACATCAATATATCGTTTCATTTTGACAAAAATGCCAGCTGTATCTTTTTTGTTTAAAGCAAAAAGAAGTTTCTTAAATGTTTCAACGTCCTGCTTAACAGGATAAAACGTTGTAAGTATCAAACTTTTTTCTATGATGTAATTTTCAAAGTCTGGTGTTTCCAAGATGGAGATGCTTTCAAAACTTCTTTCTAAATGATTGGCAGAACTTAAGATTTCATAGGACTCAAATATTGCACGTTCAAGTAAATCTTTAATCGTTGTTTTCATAGATTCACCTCGATGATATTGTAGCATCTTTATAAAAAATTACAAGATAAAAGCGTTTTTATTGGCAAGTAATTATAAATACTTTTTATTTTTGTTTTTGTATAATGAGAAGCATAGGGAGGTGTGCATTGATGAAATATTTCGTAAAAAGTGACTGGAATGGGTTCTTTGGACTTTTCACCAATAACTTAACCAATGTCTTAGTGATGGCCAGTCTTTTATCTGTTGTTGTTGGTTTACCTGGAAATATTGTCTACGGTAGAATACTACCTGCAGTTGGATTATCTATTTTCATCTCATCGATTTATTATAGTTTTATGGCAGTAAAACTTGCGAGAAAAGAATCAAGATCTGATGTGACTGCATTACCTGCAGGTACTTCAGTACCTCACATGTTCTTAATTGTGTTTTTAATTATTGGTCCAGTTTACTGGGCAACAGGAAATGCTTATCTCGCATGGTCTGCTGGATTAGTATGGTCACTTCTTGAGGGTATTATTGAACTTATTGGAAGCTTTATTGGAGCGAAAGTTAGAAAAATTTTACCAAGAGCTGCAATGCTTGGTTCACTCGCAGGGGTTTCCATTACCTATATTGCTTTAAATCCAGCATTTAATTCATTTGCAGTGCCTTATATAGGCTTAGTTGCATTAGCCATTGTTTTACTTGGTTGGGTTGGAAAAGTAAAAATGCCTTTCAATATTCCAACAGGGCTGGTTGCAATTATTGTTGGGGTTATTATTGGGTGGAGCAGTGGACTTATGAGTGGTACAGCACTACTCGATAGCATTAGAAATGTTCAATTAGGAGTACCTGTTCCAAGTGTTACTAGATATTTTGATGGGTTTCAAAGTGCCCTACCATTCTTGTTCAGTGCAATTCCATTAGGGATTTACAACTTTTTTGAAACCATAGATAACTGTGAATCCGCAGCCGTTGCTGGGGATCACTACTCGACAAAAGAAGCCATGGTCGCTGATGGAGTCACAACCATTGTTGGCTCACTATTTGGTAATCCATTTCCAACCGCAATCTTTATTGGACATCCAGGTTGGAAAGAAGCTGGAGCTAGAATCGGATATTCTTTTGTCGGTGGACTCGTGCTCTTTATTCTAACTTTAGTGGGTATGATTTCTGTTTTACTCAATGTAATTCCAGTGGTTGCCATTCTTCCGATTCTTTTATATATCGGTATTGTCATTACAACACAAGCATTTACCTCAGTTTCACACAAATATGCACCAGCAGTTGTGCTTGCGATTATCCCTTGGCTTGCTGATTGGACAAAAAATGCGGTTGATATTGCGTTAGGTGCTGCTGGTACAAATGCAGGAACTGTTGGATTTAACTTACTAGAAATCTCTGGACTTAATTATTTGGGCATGATGAGTTTAGGTGCAGGCAGTATCATTGTAGGGATGATTTTAGGTTCGATTGCGGTCTATATAATTGATCATAAGTTTGTTCATGCAACGATTACATCAGGTATTGCAGCAGTTTTAACCTTTTTTGGAATCATTCATGCAGGACAAGTGGGAATTAATCAAAACTTAGGCATGACGATTGGCTATGTTTTGATTGCAATCATATTTATGGGTTATTTTCTATACTATCGCTCTAAAGGAGAAATAAAAGATGAGACTTTATCAAGTTGAAGCAAAACCGTTTACTTTTGATTTTGATCTTAAGAAAACAGCACTAATCATCATTGACATGCAACGTGATTTTTGTGAGGCTGGAGGATTTGGAGAAGCTTTAGGAAATGATATTACACCAACCAAATCGATTATTCCAACAGTGAGAAAAGTGCTCGACGCAGCACGAGAGAAAAAGATGTTTATCATCCATACCAGAGAAGGTCATCGTCCGGACTTAAGTGATGTTCCAAAGGCGAAAAAAAGACGTTCATCTGCCATTGGTGAAGATGGTCCTATGGGTAAAATTTTGATTCGTGGAGAATATGGGCATGATATTGTCGATGAACTTAAACCATTGCCAAATGAAGTCGTTTTAGATAAACCTGGCAAAGGTGCATTTTATCAAACAGATTTACATCTCATTTTACAGAATCAAGGTATTGAATCACTAATTTTTTGCGGGGTCACGACACATGTATGTGTCCATACGACCATTCGTGAAGCAAACGATAGAGGATATGAATGTCTCATGATTGAAGATGGTACAGCAGCATTTGACCCTAGAGATCAGGAAGCTGCAATTCGCATGATTAATCAACAAGGTGGTATATTTGGCTGGACGACAACAAGTGAAAAATTGTTATTAGGTTTAAAAAAATAAATTAAGGGAGAAAAATCGGTATGTTTAAAAAATTAGTAGGCGGCACACCTTGGTGGGTCAAAGGCGATTTAAATGGATTTTTTGGTTTATTTTCTAACGTTTTAACGAACTTTTTAGCAGCAACTGGCTTACTTTTAGTCATTGGAATGCCCAACAACATCGTGTTTGGAAGCATCGTCCCAGGTACGGCGATTGCTGTTGGTTTTGGTGGTATTATATTAGCTCTACAAGCGAAACAACTTTCAATACGTTCTAAGAAAAGTGATGTAACTGCAATGCCTTATGGTTTATCAGTTCCTCACTACTTTGTTGTAGCATTCGGTGTTATTGCTGTTGTCTTTGCAGCAACCGGTGACTGGACTGTAGCATGGGCTGCAGGCGTTGTTTGGAATTTTATTCAAGGTATTATTATGGCTACAGGTGCATTCGTCGGGATTTATATTAAAAAATATATTCCAAGAGCAGCGATGTTAGGTGCACTTGCAGGTCTTGCAATTACATATATTGCGATGAATCCAGCAGGTCAAGTCTTTACAACACCTTATATTGGATTAACTTCATTAGCGATTATCTTTGTGGGATGGTTTGCACTTAAAAAAATGCCTTTTAATATTCCAGCTGGTGCATTTGCGATTATGATTGGTACCATTTTAGCTTGGGTTACAGGTTATATGGATCCACAAGCAGTAGGGACATCTTTAAGCAATGTAGGTTTAAGTTTACCAAATCTTGCTATCAACTTATTTGGTCGTGGGTTTGCACAAATTGCACCTTTCTTACCAGCAGCAATTCCACTTGCAATCTACGATTTCATGGAAAGCTTAGATAATTTGGAATCCGCAGAAGCATCGGGTGAATCTTATAATGTGCCTAAAGCGATGATGGTTCCAGCAGGTCTGACCATTTTAGGTTCTTTCCTTGGCTCACCATTTCCAACGATTATTTACATTGGACATCCAGGATGGAAGTCTACTGGCGCAAGAATTGGATATTCATGGGTCACTGGTGTTGCCATATTATTATTAGCATTCCTTGGCTTTATGAACTTCATATTAACCATTATTCCACTAGTTGCATTATTACCCATTTTGATGTATATCGGTATGGTCATTACCACACAAGCATTTGCAACAACTGAAAAGAAACATATGCCAGCAGTTGCACTATCTTTTATTCCTTTAATTGCAGGTTTTGTGACATTAAACATTAAAAATGCCATTGCTGCATCAGGAGGTACGCTAGATTATCAAGCGTTAGCAAATACAGGTATTCCACTTTTAGGTTGGGAAAGACTAGCTGCAGGAGATATTTTAGTAGGTATGATGTTAGCAACAATCGTCATTTTCATTATTGATAAGAAATATTTAGTTTCTGCTGTTTATGCGCTCATTACAGCGGTGCTTGCTTTCTTTGGTTTCTTACATGCACCACAAATAGGTTTTGCAACAGGATGGCAAGTCGCATTAGGCTATGTTGCAGTTGCATTGGTGCTTGTCATCATGAACTTCTATAGAAAGCATGAAAATGTAGAAAGTGAAAACCACTAATGTTTTATCAATAGATGCTTCTGTTCTAGATGAAATCAAAAACCATGGTGCTATCATTTATGGGATTTATGCGCGTACCATGCACATCATGGTGAACAAAAAAATAATTACCATTGGTCATCATGTGGGTCATGGGAAACACCATATTGTTATTGAAGATCAGATATCCTTTAACACAATAGATTTTAAAGTTGGGGATATATTCATTTATCGACATGAGGGTGTGATTTCACATCCTCTATTCGACATGAAGATTGATGAATCAAAGATTAAAAAATATGATCCTTATGTGATGACATATCGCATGAATTCAGCATCTTATCATACATTTAAGGAATTGAAGGCATATGTTGAAAACCATCACACTGAAAACTTCTATCGATACCAACAAGATAATCCATGGTTAAAGTTTCAGTTTGATCAAATCGGTGTTTTCTTAGCAGCACCAGGATTACCATCAGCATTATCTATTTTAGGCTTAGGAATGGGGCTCACGCCACTAGGTGATGATATCCTCACAGGGTTCATTTTAGGACTAAATACTGTGGGTAAAACTTTACCATGGATTGAGTCATTAGTGAGTGAGGCTCAGAAGAAAACAAGTAAGTTAAGTGCTCAAAATTTAGAAGATACATTTTTAAGATTATACCCGGAGATTTTTATTCAAATGATTGAAGATTTATTTATCCATAACAACATAGAAGGCGCAAGATCCATTTTAAAACTCGGTTCAACCAGCGGTGCTGGTATCTTAACTGGTTTTATTTGTGGATGTATGTAGAGGTGACTCATTGATGAAAGACTATAAAGTATTAAAAAACAGTTATTTTGATTCTGTAACACTTATGAGTACGAGTGTCAGTTTAAAAAAAGAATTAGGTTTTAAAGATTTGGTCATGTTGATGGGTACTGACATGAATAAAGAAATGATTAAATCTGTAGGCTTATATCACATTGATATAGATTCAGCTGAACCTAATGATTTGATTCTTGCTGCTGAATTTGATCAGGAGATCAAGGATTGGTCGAATTTGGTTATTGAACGTCTATCAGCGAAAACTAAAAAAAGTGATGAAGGTACTTCAGTTTATCGTAGCATTCATCAGGCTTTTGATGCAATTGCACCGAATATCGCAGTCATCAGTGTTCCTGGTATTTATGCGGCACATGAAGCTTACAAAGCTTTAGAACATGGACTTCATGTCATGCTTTTTAGTGATAATGTCAGTGTTGAAGATGAAATCCAGTTAAAAAAGATTGCAGTTGAAAAAGATCTTTTAGTCATGGGACCTGACTGTGGAACTGCAATTATTGGTGGCATAGGATTATGTTTCACTAATCAAGTGAG
Source organism: Acholeplasmataceae bacterium (assembly GCA_030603805.1). Lineage (GTDB taxonomy): Bacteria > Bacillota_I > Bacilli_A > Acholeplasmatales > Acholeplasmataceae > Peloplasma. The sequence goes on along the minus strand of JAUVXD010000013.1, from coordinate 18,184 downwards.
CCGAGGATCCATTGGTTTAGTTGCTGCAAGTGGTACTGGACTACAAGAGGTAACAGTCATCATTGACCGGTTTAAAGGTGGCATTACACATGCGATTGGTGTCGGTGGTAGAGACTTATCAGAAGCAGTTGGAGGCATGATGATGCTCAAAGGTATTGATGCACTTGATCAAGACTTAGATACCAAAGTCATTGTCTTAATTAGTAAACCACCACATCCAACAGTTTTAGAAAAAATCATTTCAAGATTAAAGCACATCACGAAACCAGTGGTTGTGTGTTTACTCGATTCCAAACACGAAGTTGACATCAAAAACGTTCATGTTGTATCCAATTTGACGGATGCAGCCATTAAAGCACTCGAACTTACAGGATTAAAAACGCCTGATTTAACTCAAATTGATGATGAACTACTTCATGTGATTCAAAAAGAAAAAGCACTGTTTAAGCCAACACAATCCAAAATAAAAGGCTTATTTTGTGGTGGCACACTGACTGCTGAAGCACTTTCTATCTTAAGACCTCATGTTAAAGATTTAACTTCAAATGTTGCAAAAAAAGAAGTTGAAAAAATGAAGAATCCTTTGGTGAGTTCAGGTCATAATTTAGTGGATTTAGGTGATGATATTTTTACTTTAGGGAAACCACATCCAATGATTGAACCTACCATCAGGTTAGAACGCATTTTACATGAGGCTAAACTACCTGAAACTGCTGTTCTCTTACTTGATTTTGAGCTTGGATTAGGCTCACATGAAGATCCTATCGGTGTCACACTTGAGGCACTAAAAGAAGCTCAAGACATTGCAAAAAAAGAACAACGACATTTAAGTATTGTGGCTTATGTCTGTGGTACTGATAAAGACGCACAAAACTTAGCATCTTCAGAAGAAAGACTCAAAAGTTTAGGAATCCTTGTTGCAAAAACAAATGCACACGCAGCACTTATTGCTGCAAAACTCGTTGAAGGGGTGAAATCATGAGCATCCAAGATTTATTTAACTCGCCCATTAAGGTCGTTAATGTAGGATCACCAAGTTTTAAGAAAGATTTTGAAAAACAACATGTGACTTATACACATTTAGAATGGAATCCTCCAGCATCAGGCAATACGAAGCTTTTATCATTGCTCAGTGCAATAAAGCCTTATCAAGCTTTAATCGATGAAGGAAATCGAAAAGCTGTTGAAAAGATTAAAAAAGCAGAAGGTAGACTGATTGCTGTTAAAAAAGCATTTGATGTCATTCCCAATATGACCAAACATACCATTTTACATGCTGGTCCTCCGATAGCTTTTAAACACATGGCTGGTCCGATGAAGGGTGCCATTATTGGTGCACTCATTTATGAAGGTCTAGCTAAAACAGAAAAAGAAGCGATTAAACTTGCTGAATCTGGTGCCATTATTTTTGATAGTGCGCATCATCATGACGCTGTTGGACCAATGGCAGGCATTATTTCACCATCAATGCCTGTGCATGTGCTCTATAATATTGTGGATCGAAATTATAGTTACTGCACCATTAATGAAGGATTGGGCAAAGTTTTAAGATATGGGGCAAATTCTCAAGAAGTCATCAATCGCTTGAAATGGATTGAAAAGACGTTTGCACCTGTGATGAATGAAGCATTAATCTTGTCAGGCGGTATCGATGTGAAGAGTTTGATTACTCAAGCGCTTCATATGGGTGATGAATGTCATAATCGGAATAAGGCATCATCTGCACTTTTCTTAAGAGAAATTGCAGGATACATTATTCAAACGACATTTAGTGAACAAGAAAAAGCTGAAACACTTGATTTTATTAGAAAAAATGAACATTACTTTTTAAATTTATCCATGCCATATTGCAAACTCGCATTAGATTCAGCAAGAAATATACCCTATTCAACTGTACTTACAGCGATGAGTCGTAATGGTGTCGATTTTGGTATACAATTTTCACACTCAAATGATTGGTATCAAGCACCTGCCAATTATGTCAAAGGATTGATGTTTCCAGGATTTAGTGAAGATGATGCAGCACCAGATATTGGAGATAGTGCCATTACTGAAACCTTTGGTATTGGAGGATTTGCAATGGGTGGCGCACCAGCGATTGTTCAGTTTGTAGGTGGTGTTGTTAAACAAGCATTTGATTATTCAAAATCCATGCATGAAATTGCACAAGATAGACATCAAGTTTTCACATTACCACCTCTAGATTTTATGCCAACAGCATGTGGGATTGACATGTTAAAAGTGATTGAAACAGGTATTTTGCCTATCATTAACACAGGTATGGCACATAAAGAAGCAGGTGTTGGTCAAGTCGGCGCTGGTCTTGTTCACCCACCTATGGCTTGCTTTGAAAAAGCATTGGAGGATTTTGTTAAACACATTAAGGAGGAGAAACGATGAAAATCTTAGTTGCACTCGGCGGTAATGCTTTGGGTGACAATCCAAGTGAGCAATTAGAATTGGTAAAACATGCAGCACATAGTGTAGCAGACCTTGTTGAGCAAGGACATCATGTTGTTGTTGTTCATGGCAATGGTCCACAAGTGGGTATGATTCAAAGTGCATTTGAAACGGCACATCAAGTCAAATTAACGATACCAGAGATGCCGCTTCCTGAATGTGGCGCGATGAGTCAAGGTTATATTGGATATCATTTGCAAAATGCGATTTTTAATGCGCTTAAAGAAAGACATATTAAAAAGGATGTGGCAACCATTGTGACTCAAACTGTGGTTGATCCTAAAGATCCTGCATTTAAAAATCCAACAAAACCAATTGGTAGATTCCATACTAAAGAAGAATCAGAAAAACTCGTTAAAGAAACTGGATTACCTATGGTAGAAGATTCTGGTAGAGGATATCGTTTTGTTGTACCAAGTCCACTACCAGTCGATATTATTGAAAAAAATGTGATTAAACATTTACTTGAAAAGGATACTGTGGTTGTTGCATCAGGTGGTGGTGGCATCCCAGTCGTCTTAGGAGACACATTAAAAGGTGTTGCAGCAGTTATTGATAAAGATTTTTCAAGTGCGAAACTTGCTGAACTCATTTTAGCCGATGTGTTTATCATTTTAACGGCTGTTAAACGTGTTTCTGTGAACTTTAGAAAACCTAATGAACTTGAATTTTCTAAACTTTCTGTTAAAGAAGCAAAACACTATATTGAAACTTCAGAGTTCGGTAAAGGAAGTATGGAACCTAAAATTGTTGCAGCTGTCCAGTTTGTTGAATCCAATAAAAATGGACAAGCGATTATTGCAAGTCTAGAAGAAGCTGCACTTGCTGTTAAAGGTAAGGCAGGGACGATTATTTATCAATCATAAAAGGCGAGAAAATCGCCTTTTTTCAAGGAGGAATCTATGGGATTACATGTTTTTAATCATCCACTGATGAAGCATAAATTATCGATTATTAGAGATCAATCATGTGGTACAAAGATGTTTAGAGAAATTGTAGAAGAACTTTCTGCACTGATGGTTTATGAAATCTCTCGAGACTTAGGTTTGAAAGAAATTGAAATTGAGACTCCTATGGCAAAAACAGTTGGATATCAACTGATTAAAGATATCGTGATTATACCCATATTAAGGGCGGGATTAGGGATGACACAAGGCATTCAAAATCTGATACCCTCCCTTAAAATTGCACATGTTGGTATGTATAGAGATCCAATAACATTGGTTCCACAAGTCTACTATGCGAAATTCCCACCTAATATTAAAGATGCAATGACCTACATTTTAGATCCTTTATTAGCAACTGGTGGTAGTATCATGAAAACCATTGAATTTTTAAAAGAAAAAGGGGTTAAAGAAATTAAGGTGCTCTCTTTGATTGGTGTTCAAGAGGGTGTGAATCGTATTTTAGATAAGCATCCTGATGTAGAGATCTATTTAATTAGTCTAGATCAGCATTTAAATGATCATGCCTATATCATCCCTGGATTAGGCGATGCAGGAGATCGTCTTTTTGGAACGAAATAAGTTTAGTTATCATATTTAATGCATAAATCTAGTTCAAGGTGTATACTCAAGGCAAGAGGTGAGAATCATGAAAATTAAGCAAATTGGACAAATTGCTATCCCAGTTCATGATAGCAATCGTGCGATTGACTTTTATTCAAACAAACTTGGACTTAAACTTTTATTTCAAGCAGGACAACTCACATTTTTTGAATGCGGCGATGTGAGATTGCTTCTTGCACCTCCTGAAAAGGAGAACCAAGAGTTTTATGGATCGATTATCTATTATCAGGTAGATGATATCCATCAAGCCTATGAATCACTTTACCAAAAAGGTGTCATGTTTTTAGATCAACCCCATTTGATTGCAAAAATGCATGGAAAAGAAACCTGGATGGTCTTCTTTAAAGACTCTGAAGGTAATACATTATCTTTAATGTCTGAATTTGAAAATAAGGAGGTATAATAAGTGATTTTATTAAGTTTTTCTGAACAAGTCTTACCGATTATATTACTTGTTGTTTTTTCAGGATTAGTCTCTTGGCCAATCAGTTTAATATTAAGAAAATTCAACCCCTATTTTGTTTTTATTGTTCCTGGAATCTTAGGAACTCTTGGTGTTGTATTATGGATTTTAGGCTTGCTTTCAACTGATTGGGGTCGTCTAGGTTTTCTCCTTTACGGCTCGATTGCATTAGGTGGTTTTGTGGGTTCACTCATTGTATCATTATGGCTATGGTTTAAAAAAAGAAATATAACGAATAAGTGATGGTTAACCCATCACTTTTACTTCAATTATAAGGAGCAATACATGAAGAAATTATTGATAATGGGTGGTAGTTATTTTATTGGAAAGCATGTTGTCAATCAGGTGAAAAATCGTTTTGATACTTATGTTCTTAATCGCGGTAATAAGCCATTAAGCGATGATTTAGTTAAAGAGTTATATGCAGATAGAAATGATCTTAATCAAATGAAATCTGTCCTGATAAATCACCGATTTGACTATGTGATTGATATATCTGCAACGAATCAAAGACAGCTTGAAATCTTGTTTTTGTCCATGGATTTATCATGCGTTGAAAAGTTCATTTTTATTAGTTCAAGCGCAGTATATAATATCAAAGAACTTCAAATACCCTTTAAAGAAACAGATGCTTTAGGAGGTGAATCTCCGTTTAAGAGTTATGCCCACCATAAGATTGAAGCAGAAAGATTTCTTTCTCAAAACTTAGATGAATCTCAACTCATTATCTTGAGACCACCTATTGTTTATGGTGAGGATAATTATGTCTTAAGAGAAAGACTCATCTTTCATTTAATCGAACAACATCAGCCGATATATGTACCTAAAACAAACAATATCATTCAGTTTGTTTATGTTAAGGATCTTGCAGTCCAAATCCTTGAAGCTTTAACAGGAATCATGCCATCAGGCATTTATAATGTGGGTGATTCTCAAGGTGTTTCATTTTATCATTGGATTCATCTAATTGAAAAAGTGATGGAAATGCGTGCAGAAGTCATCTTTGTTGATCATCAAAAGATGAAAATTGATATACGTTCCTTTTTTCCATTTTTTGATTATGATAACGTGCTTGATGTCTCGAAAATTAAAACCTATAGTCAAGTTGAAACACCGATGCTAATAGGACTAAAAAATGCTTTTCATGACTATCAACAACTCAAAGATCCAATTATGCTACCCGATACACTTAAAGAAGGTTTGACAAAGGTAAGAGAACTTTTGCAAGAGTAAAAAAAAGGAGACAGTATCAACTGCTCCTCAATCATTAAACAATGTCATAAACCTTAATCGATTCAATTTCGAAGTGGAAAGGTAAATCGGTATCGTGAATTGGACCACCATACCAACCACCTACAGCAAGATTTAAAATCATATAATAAGGTTTATCAAATGGCCATTCAGCTTCAGTGTCTGTTGGCTTTTTTTCTATCTTAAGAATTTCTTTTTCATCAACCATAAATGAAAGTGATGATTTTGTCCAAATAAGTGTGTAATCATGAAATGTATCTGATGCCTGTGGTAATTTGATTCGAGTACCGATATCTGTATTGATTTTATGATTATAGCTTTCTGTATGGATGGCACATGACACTTGATCGGGTCTGTTTCCTGCAAATTCCATTAAGTCGATTTCACCACATTTTGGCCATCTGACACGCTCAACACCTGTGTTACCTAAAAACCAAATCGCAGGCCATGCACCTCGACCTTTTGGTAGTTTTGCACGAACAACAAACTTTCCATATTGGAAATGTTTTTTCCCATAAGTGTTGATTCTTGCTGATCGGTATTTACAATGTTCATTTGGATGATAGGTTGCAACCAAATGGAGTTTTCCATCTTGGATAAAACTATTCTTTGGATCATCAATATAACATTGCGACTCGTTGTTTGCCCATTTTTCCCCGACTTCATGTGTCCAGTGCTCTGGGTTGGGTCGTCCTCTTTTTTCAAAGTTTTCTTCAAATATAAGTTTATAAGTATTCATCAGTGTCCTTTTCCTTCTTGTTGTTTTCATGGATATTATAGCATACGATAAGGAAATCGATTACTTTAAAGATAAATATATAGAAAACTATGTGAAAAAGTAAAAATTAAAAAACAGATCTTATAACTTTTGATCTGTTTAAAATCAATATGTCAATTGAAAATGAATTCAAATTTATATGACTCTTGAGTTTTTTCTTCTTACAATGAATAGAACAACTGAAAAAATGAGTGAAAGCACACCAACTGCAAGTGATCCCGCGCTCAAAACTGCATAAATTAAACCGTCCCATCCAGAACTTAGGAAGGATACAGCAGCATAGAACAATGCTGAAAGAATTAAAAATATGACAGGTACAAGAAACACGAGTTTTTCTCTTTTTCTTGAAATAAGATAAGAAATAGCAGAAGTGATGACTAGAAAAACACCAATAACAATATAAGGTCCTGGGTTACCCATTTAAATGCTCCTTTTGTCCAATATGTATTAGAATACCATAAAACATTCGAGATTAAAAAAAAGATGACTAAGGTGCCATCTTTCTCAACTGTTTTCTATCTTTAAGTTTTTTTAGATCGGTTTCACTCAAGAGTATACCCACAAAGACTAAGATGATACCAGATAGTATGAAAAGATTAAAAGGATCGTTGTAGAATAGGATTGCAAAAACTGGTCCAAATAAACTTTCAGTTGAAATTAATATCGCAGCTTCAGCCTCATTGGTATGCTTTTGACCAACACTTTGGAACACAAATCCCATAAAACTTCCAACAAAACCGATGGCGATTGCAACAAGTAAAACTCTTGTATTTTCAGGGGTTGCAAACACTTGTTTAGGTAGACCACCACCAAAAATCATCATTAAGGTCGAAAATCCTGTGAAGATTAATAGTTGAAATGCCATCAACACATAGGGATCTTTTTGTTTCGCTTTTTTCCCTAAAAAATAGATATGAAATGCATAAAAGAAAGCTCCAACAAAAGTTAGTAGATCACCACTAGCAACAGTTAACTCCTTAAAATCGACTGAAATAAGACTTATGCCAACCATCACTAAGATACCTGCAAAAACAGTTTGATTGCCGACACGTCTTTTTTCAACAAAGAAAATGATGATGGGCATTAAGAAAATATATGCAGCCGTAATGAGCGCATTATTAGATGCTGTTGTATGTGCAAGACCCCAAGTTTGGAAAAAGTATCCTAAAAACATGAAAACACCAAGAAAAAGACCTGCTTTTATCGTTTCTTTATCTGTTGATCTAATTCTTTTGTTAAAAATTAGAAATATAGCGATCGATGCAACAAAAAAGCGGACAAAAAGAAGTTGCCCATAATTCCATCCGTGATCAAGGATATATTTATTGACAATAAATCCAAATCCCCAAATGATGCCTGCTGTAGTTAGTATAATACGTGCTAAATTTCTATTCATAAGACCTCTCATAGGTATGCCCATATCATTATAAGATATATGGATTAAAAAAGAAACCATTTAAAAAAGAAACACGATTATTATGGATTATTATTGATTATATATTGATATTTTTTTTGAATTGTGATAAGATAAGGGTATAAGGAGGGGGACCCTATGAGAAAATTATGGTTAGTTTTTGGATTTATAGGTATTATTTTAAGTTTGGTCGCATGTCAAAAAGATGAGATGTACCAAGTTGAGTTCATCACATCCAGACTTGCTGGAGGACCAGGATACTCTTTAGTGATTAACGAACATGGTCAACTTTATGGAATGGGGACACAAATGTTTGGTGTTTTAGCGAATGGTGTAAGTTCTAATACAACATTAACACCGACTTTGCTTGACCCATATTTTGCATTAGAAAATGATGAAATTTTTGTTTCTGTAAAATCTGGATACGCTCATGCATTTGCTTTAACTTCAGGAAATAGACTTTTCGCATGGGGATGGAATCTTGTTGGGCAAACTGGAACTAATTTAAATGATGAGATGATCTTAACACCAGTTGATATTACCGAAGCATTTAACTTAAGTGAGAATGAGAAAATCTCTCAAATACAAACAGGAAATCATCATACAGTATTATTGACATCATTTGGTAGAGTTTTTGCATGGGGTGAAAATACATTTCATCAAATTGGGACTCAACTTTATGATGAGGTTAGAGGTGGTATTCCTTTTGTAAAATCACCAGTTGAAATCACAAATTTCTTTAATTTAGACGAACAAGATAAGATCATATATATCGGGACAAATCAAGCACTTACGCTTCATCATCATTTATACGCTTGGGGCATTTATGCCATTACTCAAACAGGCGATCGTTCATCAGAAATTCTTGATATCAGTTATACACTTGAAGCTATTGAGGAACTCGGTAATGTCACTAAATTATTAGGAGCTGGAGATTTTATTTTATCCAACCATGGTAAAGTTTATCAACTGACATGGATTCAGTCATTTGGTTTGAATGCTGGTTTGATCTTAGGTTTTGATCAAGTAGAGATTGATAACGGAACTTTACTTACAACGTTGTTTTCATCAAACTATCATATTGTATTAGTTAAACATGGTATAGATATTATCGCGTTTGGAAAAAACACTGATGGAAATCTTGGTAATGGCAATCAAGAAGATGTGAATGAATATCAATCCACAGCACTTCAAAATGGAATCTATTCAAAGATTTATGATACGTTTCAATGGGATATCCCATGGCAAGATGGTGAAACTGTTTTAGATGTTTTCTTATCTGAAAATCACACACTTGTATTAACCACACATCAAAGACTTTTTGGATGGGGATCCAATCAAAAAGGTGAGCTTGGGCATGTCCTTGGTCAATTAACTTATCTACCTCATCAAATACTTCTGCCAGAATAAACAACAAAAGAAAGCCCATCATTGGGCTTTTTTGATATTACTTGGGTCTATTATTTATTCCTTAATCCTCCATAATGTATAATAGAGTTAGACAGAAAGAAGTGATGACAGTGCAGTCAAAGACCATGGATATGAGCGTTCATCTTTATTTTGAAGGAAAAACGATTAAAGATTTTCTACAATTCTATGCCATCTCAAAAAGTAATATTTATAAACTCGAAGTAGATAAAAAATTGACCATTAACGGTCATTTTGAACGTTTCGATTATCAGCTAAAAGAGTCGGATCAAATCTCAATCGATTTCAAAGATATTTACACGACTACCATCAAACCTCATAAAGGAAAAATTGATATCTTATATGAGGATTTAGATATAGTAATCTTAAATAAACCACCTTTTTTACTCGTTCACCCTGATGGGAATACAGAGGATACTCTTGCGAATCGTGTTTTATACCATTATGAAAAACAAGGATACCCCTTTCCAGTATTGCCTGTGCACAGAATCGATTTAGAAACGAGCGGTATGGTGATCTTTTCAAAACACGGGCTTGCGCATTCATATTTATCTAGTCTATTTGAAAGCCATGACATCAAGAAGACTTATGTATGTCTTTGTATGCATCCATTTAAAGAAAGTAGTGGCGTTATCGATAAAAAAATAGGTAAAGATCGACATGCAAGTAAACAAGTGATTTCACCTACAGGAAAAGATGCCATTACAAAATATCAAGTTATACATACCGAAGGTAAAATATCCAAGGTTGAAGCTGAAATTATTGGAGGAAGAAAACATCAAATTAGAGTCCACATGGCAAGCATTTCGCATCCATTATTAGGAGACAAACTATACGGCTCTAATCAAGCATCAGATCGTTGCATGCTTCATTTTAAAAAAGTATCATTTGTTCATCCGAGAACGATGAAAACCGAGACCTATTATTGCCCTGAGACCTTTTAAGTTTATATCATTTCATAAAACAAAGAGGAAAAAATTATGAGACTCTTGGAAAAATTCACAGAAAAAGAAAAGATTGCATGCATCAGTTTTTTAAAGTTGATTGCTGTTGCAGATCAAAAACTTGATTTTGGTGAAGCCATCTTAATTCAACTTCTAATTTTAAGTTTGGGAATTGATATAGGTCGTTATGATCAAATGAGTGATCAAGAACTTTATGAAATTTTGGCATCATTAGATCATGATAAATCACTGGAATGCTTAAGAATTGGCTATTCGATCATGAGCTTAAATCATATTTATGATCCTGAGGAAATGAAGTATATGCAACTGCTTGCAGATATGCATGATATCGAGATTAAAGCATTTCCAAAAATGTATGAAAGTATTAAAGGTACACATGATATGACCGCACTTGATCAATTGGTTCTAGTCGCACTTGCTAAGTATATGACACTTGCAGAGGGGTATATTAAAAAGAGTAAAGTTGAACTTTTAGTCGTTTTATCTGATATGATGGGGATTCCATCCTATGTGGTTGAATCGATGGATATTCCGTTTGATTTGTTGCTATCGGCAGTACATTCTATGAGTCATGATTCAGTCGAGAGAATTCTAGAAGAACTCGTAGCTATTATGATTGCGGATAATCAAATTACATCTCAAGAATATGATTTGATTTTGCCCATATTATCTCAATTTCAAGTCGATTTTAACGCAACCATTATTTTAGCGAAAGAAAGACTCATCTATAATCAAGAGTATTACAGGCTATTAAGCTCACAAAGTGAGATTAATTAAGCGAAACTTCTGTAGGTCTAAGACCTACTTTTTTTATCAAGGATTGACTCTTAAGAAAATCATAATTTTTACACATAAATACCGATAAAACAGTGAATTGTCACTTATTCACATTCAGAAGGCTTTTTATTTGTGTAAAATTACATATACTAAATGAAAGCGCTTTGATAGAATAATCTTATAAAAAGAAAAGGAAGTGAATCATATGCAGAAAATTGAAGTTTTTCGCATCCCTATGTCATCTCCAGATGATCTAAGATCGTTTGAAAAACTCATCCAAAGCCATACCATTCAACCCGAAGAAATAATCGCAGTCTTAGGTAAAACAGAAGGCAATGGGTGTGTGAATGACTTCACACGCGCATTAGCTACATTTGCCTATAGGACATCCTTAACAAAGCACTTGAAACTTTCTGATGAAGAAGTGATGCATCGTGTTGCTTTTGTTATGTCAGGTGGAACCGAAGGGGTCATGTCTCCACATGCAACCATTTTTGTTAAAAAAGATGTGAATCAGGAGGCTTCAAAAGAAAAGAGACTTGTAGCAGCTTCTGGATTTACAAGAGATTTTAAACCAGAAGAAATAGGTACTGTGGATATGGTGATTGAAGTTGAAAGAGTGGTCAAAAAGCTCATGTTAGAAGCTGGTTTAAGTGATCCGAAAGATGTTCACTTTGTCCAAATAAAGTGTCCTTTATTGACATCAGAACGTATTAAAGATGCAAAGGCTAGAGGAAAAAAAGTAGTGGTTGAAGATACCTATAAATCAATGGGATTTTCTCGCGGTGCTAGTGCACTGGGAGTTGCAGTTGCTCTAGGTGAAATCAAAAAAGAACTCGTCACACAAGATGTTATCTGCAAAGATTGGTCACTTTATTCAAATGTTGCATCCACTTCAGCAGGAATCGAATTGATGAATTGTGAAATTATTGTGATGGGAAATAGTTACCAATCTGCTTCCAATTTATCGATTGGACATTCTGTTATGAAGGATGCTATCGATTTAAAAGCAGTCATTGAAGCTTTAGAATCTGCTGGTATGAAGATTGACCGCCTACCTACAGATGAGCAGTGTAAGCAAATCGTTAATGTTCTTGCAAAAGCAGAAGCAAGTTCATATGGTGAGGTTCGTGGAAGAAGACATACCATGCTCACAGATTCAGATATCAACCACACGCGTCAAGCAAGAGCGGTTGTTAATGCAGTTATTGCAGCAGTTGTCCAAGATCCGATGGTCTATATTTCTGGAGGTGCTGAGCACCAAGGACCAGACGGTGGCGGACCGATTGCTGTTATTATAAAAAAATAATATAAAAGGGAAAGGTATATCAAATGGAACTAATTTTAATGATTCTCCCATTGGCAGTGATTTTATTTCTACTCATAAGAAAAAAACACATGCTCGTTGCTGGTTTGGTTGGTGGTATTCTTGCGATAATTGTTTCATGGATTTTAGTAGCAACAGGAACACTTGAAACTGGAATTAAACCTTTAGACATTAACAACTTGGTTGTGAATGTTGGTGTGAGAAATATGCTTTCTCTATATTTGGCACCAGTGATTTATGCAGCTGGAGCCGTTATGATAGCACGTTCAGGTAGTATAAAAGCATTAATTGAAGCACTTAATCGTGTGCTTAAAGGTAAAATCGCTTATTTGGCAGCTGCAATCGTTTTAGTTCAAGGTCTAGCAACCTATATGGCAGGTATGGGTGCTGGTAATACTATGGTTATTGCACCATTAATGGCAGCTGCTGTTGGATTCTTACCCGAAGTTGTTGCTGCAATGGCAATCGTTACAGCTGTTGGTTTTACAACCTCACCTGCGTCGACTGAAACAGCATTTACTGCAACAGCTGCTGGGATGGAAGTAGGTAATTTTGCGAATATGATGTTACCCTTTACAATCATTGTCTATCTTCTTGGAGCTGGTTTAGCATTTTGGGGTGTATATAAAAAAGGCAATATGATTAGACAAGGTGAAAAAGCAACAAACGAGTTTGAAGGTATGGATACGAAATCCTTATGGTTGCGTGTTATTCCTGCATTAACATTCTTGGTACTTGTGATTTTAGGTGGAAAAATAAACCAATTACTTCCAGTGCCCTTCTTAGTACCTTTCATCAATGTTTTAGTGGCAGCCATTCTTTGTGTCATTTTCTGCAAGACTGAACCTAATCAAGTGAGTGAAAACTTAATTGATGGATCTAGATACATTTTAACAACACTCTTTGGTGTTGGTATATTCTTAGGTTTCATTAATATGATTGGTTTCTTAGGGACTTTCGATGAACTTGCTGCGCTTGTAGGACGTGCTCCGAGTTGGATTGTTACCTTTGTGGCATGTCTATTTGCATTTGTGATTGCTATACCCTCAGGTGCATTTGCAGCAGGTGTATTGACGCTCATATTACCAACATTATCACTGATTCCAGGATTGTCACCATTAGCCTTTGGCCTGATTGCAATCTCTGTAGGTTTAGGTACACAAATTAGCCCAGTACAAATTAATGTTGCAGCATTGTCTGAAGGGTTTAAGATTTCAATTTTTGATGTCATTAAAGGCAATATGCGTTATGTACTGATTAGTGGTGGTGCGATTGCAGTTGTCGCACTCATCGTCGGATTAATCTAAAAAAAAGTAAAAACAAACATAAAAAACAGAACAAGTCGATTTGAATTGTTCTGTTTTTATTTTAGAAGATTAATTGAGTTTATGTGAAGTCAGACTTCTTGCAGCTACAGTCTTGGTAACTCTAGCACCATTAGGACCATGGAAAACTAATGTCTGAGATGAACTAGAAGGGTTCCAAATTAACGCATGAATTTCGCCAGAAGTATTGATATAAATGGATGAAGATGCATAGCGGTGCAACTGCATGACATAAGAAGTATCTCGTTGTCCATATGTTTTGAGTCCATGAAGTAGATAATAGGTTTGTGATAAATCACTTGGATAATCATCATTTAAAATCTTTTGTGCATCAAATTGAGCAATCGCTATATCTGGATTAAGTAAGGCTTGTATGCTCCACATATTGGCAAACCATGTATCAATCGTTTGATTTTTAGCTTTTAAATAATCTGCATAAATGGCTGCAAGTTTCGTTCTTTCGGTATCATTTAAAGCATAATTTGAAATGTACTCACCATTTGGAAGCCATTGGATGCCATAAATGAAGGTTGGATTTGCACCAAACCAGGTTGCATAATCGTATTTACCGCCCCATATCATCCCTGCGACAGACGCATATTGTTTGTAATTATCTTTAAATACAGTATCTGAGTAATCAAACATATAGGTTTTTGCTGATGAGAGTTCATGCACAAAACCATAGATTGCAGCATCTCTGAGTTCAAGATCACCTGTTTGAAGTGCCCATAAATAACCACCCACCCAAGACTGAATGGCTTCACTTGAAGATTCAATGTTATTGCCCTCTGCAAATGTTCCAAACCCATGAGCCCACGTATGACCTGCCCAAGGATCAAAAGATCTTAAATAAGCAAATTGATAGTCATCCTTGACTGGATGCATATAATCTCTTAATAGAAGTTCTACCATGTCCCCGTAGTTTTCTTCAAATGTTTGATCATACATCGCTAATACACTTGATGCATAAATTAAGTAACCATGAGTAAATGCGTGATCAGAAAGTTCTGATGCCGTATTAAAGTCATTATTAGAGTAATAAACACTACCCCATTGTTGATTATAGTATAGATAACGCTTATCAGTTTGGGAACTATAAGTAAACCAATCTGCAAGTAGAAATCTAAGTTTTGAAATAAAACTAACTTTTAAAGCTTCATCACCAATTTGATCTGCAATGATAATGCCTTGTGCTAAAGGATAAATAGCTTTACTGTTCCAATAAGGACCTTCATCGTTTAAGAAGTTTGTTGTATCTGAAAGTGAGGTTCTTGTATTTAAGTCTTCTAGATATGTCACCATCGCAGCTTCACTAAACTCAGAATTTTTTGGTGCTGTCATTGCTGGTAGTAATCCATGGAAGGATAACTCTGTCGTAAATGTACTACCAATCATCAGTTTTAAGAAACTTCTGACAGTTTCAAATTCAAAAGTAGTGAGCGTTACATCGCTATTTTGATAGTGATGAGGAAGTAAATATTGAACAGGTTCGAGTTCGTGAGTACCCCTTAAATCTTGAGTTGCAATCGTATAGGTTGTTTCAACGATTGAGGTTTGATGATTGACCTGATATGAAACATCACCCTTAAGTGTTTTGATATAGGCATGTTGATGGAAAAATTGAGCATCTGCTAGTAGATTGATTGCAGCAATCGAGAAGAAGTTCTCATCACCTAAATTCATTGAAAATCCACTTGATGTGATTGAAAACTGCGTATTTTCAGGTGTGCTAATGAGGAAATAGCGATCACCAAAAATAGGTTGACCTACTTGTGCTGGTCTAGAGGTTTGATAACCAATATGTTTTTGAATAAAACGAACGACTAAACCTTCACCTGTATGACTACCTAAATTGAGTTTGGTGCCATCAACCGTAAAGAACTCAAATCCTTGGACACCGTTGGTGCCAAAGGTAAAATATGGTGTATTGGATTCTGCAACTTCAGCAAAGATATAAGGTGATCCTTGAGCGTATGTTAAAACCATCTGATCTCTAGGATTTGAGACATTACGCATCGCAACCGATACGGTTGTATCAGAATAACCAACCACATGAGTTTGATATCCTGCTTGCAGATTGGATGTTTTTACAAATAAATCAGGTAAAACCAGCGAGAAGTTTGTCATGGTATTGAACCCATCTGGGTTCCAATACTGAACAAAACCAGCACCAGGATTAGTGATTTCAGCACCTGCATTCGAAAATGCTGAACGTAATGGGTTTGTATAAATCCCATTACCACCACCATAATTTGCAACAAGAAGTGATGTCCACCAGCCATTTGAGGGTACTGCGCTGTGCAGCAAATCTGGATTAATAAACAAAGGAGCAACCGGATGTGCAATACTTTGAGCTGCACCTATTCGATAGGATCCAGCTTGCAAGTTCACTTGTGTACCGGAAAATTGGTTTCTAGTTACAGCTTCTCTTACAATGGTTCCAGCTGCGATTGTTATGGTTCTTGATTCGCTAATCGTTTCATTGCCATAGGTTAAATCGTATGAGAGTTCATAAGAACCAACAATACCGTAATGAACAGTACCTATAACTTTAAATAAATGTGCAATATTTTGATTTTTTTCATTGAGGACAACAACACCTTTTAAGGGGTCAAAGTGCTCAAATTGTGTATGTGTTATATCGTCTAGTCCAGTAATTGAAGTAATCTCTTTTGGAAGTTCTATGATTGTCTCTTCGGAAGGTGTTGAGGGTTCAGGATTTTCACTTTTGCATGCATAAAGTAAAAGGGTAAAACTAAACATTAAAACAAATAAAGTTTTTCTTAACATGTAGGCCTCCTTGAATTTCTTAATACACTTTAAGTATACCATATGAAAACGCTTAAGGAAACCGATTTCCTTAAGTAAAAAAATTATGTGGACTTGATGGCTTTATAATCAAATCGTTAATTAAATAAGAAGATGAGTAAATAAAGATGAAGTGCGAAAAACAGCCAATTGAATACAACAAAATACCAATGTTTGGTTTTATGTCGATACTGATACATTGCCAGAAGTCCACCTAAAGCACCTAAACATAGACTAAAAAGAAGGAGTGTGGATTCTTTGATTCTCAAAAGGTTTTTTTTAGCTTGACCTTTATCTTTTCGATAAAGAACATAAGTGATTAAAGACATCGTAACCATGATTATAACGTAGTAGAGCATAGAGCCACCTCATTTGATTCCATTATACAAGATGGGGCATGCGGCATCACAAAATTTGACTTTTATGGTATAATAAATGGTGAATTAGAGGTGAGTCATGAGACTGTTTATCGGTATACCTTTCACAGAATCTGTTCAGTTTTATTTAAAAGAAACTCAAACCAACGTTTTAAAAAACGCAATAAAATCTAAAATGACTCGACCAGGAAACTTTCATTTGACATTATTGTTTATTGGAGAACTTGATGGCACTCGGATAGACCAATTAATTGATGCAATCGATGAAACTGTTTCATCCTTCAAGAGTTTTTCAATCAAATTAGGTACAATTGGCGCATTCGTTAAAGGCGATGAAGAAATTGTTTGGATGGGGATCGAACAAGGGGTTACATATTTAAAAAAGATGCATGAGGATCTTAAAAAAAGTTTGATCTCTGCTCATTTACCCTTTGATGTCAAAGGATTTAATCCACACATTACACTTGCACGTGGAGTATCCTATAACCATGAAAATAAAGTAGTTGTTTTCAATCGTTATAATCAAGAAATTAAAGTGAATTATATTACCTTGTTTAAAAGCCATCAAGTGGATGGCAATCTTACCTATACACCTTTAGTCGATTTTGATTTAATACCCTATACTGAAGAAAAGGATCTAAAAAAATGAAACAACAAACATTTATCATGATTAAACCAGATGCAGTCGAACGAGGACTCGTCGAATCAATCTTAGATATTTTCAAAGAAGCAGGCTATCACATAGAAAGGTCCAAAGAAGTTTTGGTTGATGAAAAGCTCATCTTAAAACACTATGAAGATGTAATTAAGGCTTTAAACATTGACTATTTTCAGGGGGCAATTCTTGATTTATTTCTTGGAAAAAAAGTCTTTGCATATGTCATCTCTAAAGAAGGTGAACATGTCATCGAAGATGTACGCAAGCTTATTGGTGCAACCGATCCTGCTAAAGCAGATCCAAAGAGTATTCGTGGGCGCTTTGGCATTGATGCAATGTCCAAATCGATGGCAGAAAAAAGAATGTTAAGAAATCTAATTCATGCTTCTGATTCTTTGGAAAATGCTCAAAAAGAAATTGAATTATGGTTTGGTCATTAAGCTGGTAGAAATACCAGTTTTCCTTAATTGAAAATGTAACTTGCGTTTAAACTTACATTAATCTTTTTTGCCAAACTAAGCTGCTCTTTGGGCAGTAACATATGAAAAATCGCGCAAATTAATGATTCAAAAATAAAACTTTTGT
>JAUVXD010000030.1 GCA_030603805.1 Acholeplasmataceae bacterium | reverse complement strand
ACAAAAGTTTTATTTTTGAATCATTAATTTGCGCGATTTTTCATATGTTACTGCCCAAAGAGCAGCTTAGTTTGGCAAAAAAGATTAATGTAAGTTTAAACGCAAGTTACATTTTCAATTAAGGAAAGATGATTGATTATGCTATTGAATTTATTCTATATTAAAATGGCTTAAATAAAGTTCAAATGTGTTTTCAAGAAGTGCATTGATGGTCATGGGTCCAACACCTTTGGGTACAGGGGTTAGATATGCTGCAATATCCTTGACACCATCGAAATCGACATCACCAACTAGTTTACCCTCCACACGATTCACTCCGACATCAACAACAATTGCACCTTTTTTCACCATGTCTTTGGTAATCATTTTGGGTCTACCAGCTGCAGCGATGATAAGATCAGCTTGTTTGGTATGGTATCCTAGATCTTTTGTTTTCGTATGACAAACGGTAATGGTTGCTCCTGCATCCATTAATAAACGTGCTAAAGGAAAACCAACAATATTGCTTCTTCCTACGACACAAGCATTCATGCCAGAAACATTGATTTGATATGTCTCAAGTAAAGACATGACACCTTTGGGTGTTGCTGGTTTAATAGTCTTTCTTTTTTGATATAAGTTACCTTGATTTATGACGTGGAATCCATCAGCATCTTTATCTTTCGATATGAGATTAATGAGTTTTTCTTCATCTAAATGTTTAGGTATTGGAAGTTGAAGTAAAATGCCATCCACATTTGGATTATCATTTAAATCTTCAATCAATTGGACAACTTCAAATTCACTGACATTTTCATTTAAATGATAAAGTTTGTGGGCAATACCAACTGTTTCGCACGCTTTCCCTTTGCCTTTTACATAGGATTGGCTTGCTGGATTGTCCCCAATTAATATAATGGATAAACTCGGTACTCTTCCAAAAGTCGGTGCGTATTTTTCAATTTCTTCTTTAAGTTTAAGATTTCTTTCTGATGCAACTTTTAATCCATCTAAAAGAATCACTAAAATCACTCCTTATCTATGATATTACCTTGTGCATCAATAAACATGGTAAGTGCTCGTGGTGTCTTGTTAAGACCTGGCATAACCATAATGCCTTTCGTGAGTGCAACTAAGAAACCAGCTCCAAGAGATGGTCTAATCTCTTGAATATTAAGTGTAAATGATTCTGGTAGTCCTTGAACACTTGGATCTCCCGTTAGAGATAGTGGTGTTTTTGCCATACATACCGGTAAATTCCATCCAAGCTGTTCATATTTTTCAAGTTGGTTTAATGCTTTCTTGGAGAAGACAACTTCCTTTGCTCCATATATTTTGGTCGCAATTTTTTCGATCTTCACTTTTGGTAAATCTGATGCATCATAAATTGGGTTGAATGTTGATTTTTGTTCTGCAAGTGAACAAACAATGTTAGCTAAATCAATCATCCCTTTTCCACCCTCAGCAAATCCTTTAGCAAGTGCAATCGGGTGATTGTTTTCTTTTGCCCAGTTCATGAGATAATCTAGTTCTTCTTGATCATCGTTGTAGAAATGGTTGAGTGCAATCACATAAGGTATGCCAATCATTTGGATATTCTTCAAATGTTTTTCGAGTAGTGGTAATCCTAAAATCATTGCAGGCAGGTCTTTCTTAGAATAATCTGCTGAGTGACCATGAGATTTTAACGCTCTAATGGTTGTCACAATAACAATTGTATCAACACCTTTATTCAAATAAGGCACCTTTAAGTCTAAGAATTTTTCCATGCCTAAATCTGCACCAAAGCCAGCCTCAGTGACTGCATAATCACCTAGTTTGAGCGCAAGTTTTGTAGCGACAATGGAATTACATCCGTGAGCAATATTTGCAAAAGGACCTGCATGAACAAACGTTGGGACACCATCGATTGTTTGAACCAAATTAGGATTCATCGCTTGTTTCAACAGTAGAGCAAGTGCATCAGCACCGCCTAAATCTTTAACAAACACAGGTTCATCTTCCTTATTATAACCAATCAAAATGCGATTAATTCTGTTTTTTAAATCTGTTAAATCGCTTGATAAAGCGAGAATTGCCATGATTTCTGATGCTGCTGTAATAACAAATCCATCTTTTCTTTGTGGTGTATCAATTTCTCTTAAACTTCGATCATTCATATCCATGCATCGCTTCCAAGTGACTGTTTCAATTTCAAGCTCATTACCTTGGAACATATGATTATCGATTAATGCAGATAAGAGATTGTTTGCTGCAGTAATTGCATGCAAATCGCCAGTAAAATGAAGGTTAATATCATCTGATGGCACAACACTTGCTTTACCACCACCAGTTGCACCGCCTTTGAGTCCAAAAACAGGTCCTAAACTAGGTTCTCTAAGTGCCAACACTGGGTGCTTTCCAATTTCTTTTAAACCTTGAGTTAACCCGATAGATACCGTGGTTTTTCCTTCACCTGCTGGTGTAGGATTGATTGCAGTCACAAGAATAAGTTTGCCATCCTTCTTGTCCTTTAATCTGTTTAAAACGTTCAAATCAATTTTGGCCTTATCAAAACCATAGGGAATACACTCGTCTGGAGCAACGCCCATTTTTTCGCATAGTGATGCAATTTTTTCCATATTTTTCTCCTCATGTAAATAAAGGTAGTGTCAAAAATTCATTTTTTTGACCTACTTTTTTATCTATTTCAACACTCCTTTAATCTATAAAAAAGAGTGGTCAATCCCATGTTATAATGAATGTGCGAACATCACATAAAAGGAGATT
>JAUVXD010000037.1 GCA_030603805.1 Acholeplasmataceae bacterium | reverse complement strand
TTTGAACAAACCGTACATCCTCGCTTAGGAGAGAAGTTTGATGCAGAAAGAAGTTGGGGGACAAAAGCCTTGATCTTTGCCAAACTTATAGAAGACACGCGTGAAAAAGTAGTGATTCTATGTGAAACTGAAATGACACCAGGGTTGGTATGGGCTGAAAGATGTGAAGCGATTTTCAGGGAAAAGAGATTACCACAAAATCGTTTCCATGTTTGCATCCAAACCAATTACTACAGTCTGGGTACACGGAAATATGGCATCCATATAGTGAAACCCGCGGGTAGAGGCAAACATGAATGGGATATGCCTGATTTCAGTAAGAAAATAGGTAAAACCCATTTTGACCACTTTATCGAACAATTTGGGTTTTTACATCCAAAAGTCCAAAGCGTTCTTAATGAGTCCTAAGAATATACTTAGTTTTATAAGTATATCCTAATTCAAGATATTCTATACATCCCTGATAATGTAACAAGTACGCATCTAGGCATCCCCGGAAGAGGATTCACATAAAACTCACTATCACGGCATTTACGTTTTCCCATTTTTAACAACTATTATATAACAAATTCCAAATTCTTTTAATAGATATCTCTGTTGATTAAATGCAAAAAATCATCGAGGATGTGCTGAATGCAAATAGGATGAATTACCTCTTATACAGTAAAGGTTTGAACACCACTGCTCAGATTAAGAAATTCGAAGCATTACGTTTAAAGAAATCTAAACAAGTGTTTATTGTAGCTCGCAAACCTAAATCAAAAGCTTTTTTCGGTAGGTGTTTGGAAGAAAATGGATTAGAAGGTATGGAAGATATCACATATGCCATCCTTCGTGGGGAAAATATATATTTGGCTTCTGAAGACTTAGAAGAATCGGAATTGAGAGAAGAGATATATGATGATATCATAAACTGTGGTGAACTTTATATTTGCGAAGGCTGCAAAACTATTATTCGTTCTCAAAAGATGAAGTGTCAATCTTGTGAAGACGATAGTTATTTATGCACATTTTGTTTTGCAAAAATTATTATGAGTTCTTCGAGTACTGCAAATTGTCCAAAATGCCATAAACAATTTCTTAAGCCCGAAGCTATGGATTTCTTGGAAGAATTGGTAAATATTTACAGATCCAATCCCCGTGATTTATTCACTTTGCTTCAAAAGAAGAAAAAACAACTTCCTCCGTCTCTAAAGAATATCGGTAAGGTCATTCAATCCGCTTTAGGAGAAGCTAAAGCACGTGACGAAAAATTGGACTTCCAATAATTGAAATATTGATAGATATATTTACCATTAAATATATGTATTGATGGATGGTGATTATTTAGCATATTCTTTACAACCTAGATTAATTATTCATTATGAAAAACAACTACGACGTGTTCCAGCCACAATCGGGTTTGAAAATCAACACATCATTTGTAAGGTTCGATTCATTATTTCAAATGACGGTTTAGATAAACAAGTTGATTGTTTATCAGAAGATTTGATTGGGTTGTGTCGTAGATTATATGCAAGCAATTTTGCTATGGATTGTTATGGTGAAGGAACAGCAAGTAAATTAAAGTACAATTGGTTACGTAACG
>JAUVXD010000020.1 GCA_030603805.1 Acholeplasmataceae bacterium | reverse complement strand
CACGCGCTACGCCTCTCGCCCCGCGATTTATGAGGAGAGAATACTATCGCTTGACCCTTTAACTCATCAGCTCACCTGGTGCTATGATCCTCATGAGGACGACCATAAATCCAAGGATGACCCCTCCTATCTTGGTAGACAGGTGGTCACCGAGCACGTCTTTCGCTTCATCGCTAGGCTTATCGTTCACATTCCCGATCAAAACTTTCACACCATTCGCTACTTCGGTTTCTACGCCAACAAATCCAAAAAGGGTGTTTCTGCGTTTAAAAAACTGCTTTCCGCTGCCCACATTAAGCTCAAGCGCTCGCGCATGAACTGGCGCTTTATGTTAAAATCAATCTATATGTACCACCCTATCTTGTGCTCATGTGGCCACACCATGAGGCTCAACTTAGACTACTCTTTCTTAAGAGATCCCGGAGGTTAACCCATGCCCAAACACTTCAATACCATCAAAAGTAAAATCTCTGATGTGGAGAAAAAACAACGTTTAGAAGATTATAAGTATGCATTAAAAAACGGTTTTTACTTTGGACCTTCTGTCGATATCGATGACTTTATGAAAAGAGATATCTTCGATGAGTCCGTTCATCTCAAATGTCTTTCCTGTGGAAAAGAATCCGATATCGAATACGATATCCTTGAAGAAATGTGGGATGAATCCCTCTCTGATTATCCCACGCTATATTGTGATCATTGTGGAAAAGAAAAATCTGTCCCCATTGATATTTATCACAGACTAAAACTGAAGGTTTTTAAATAGCTTTTTCAATCCATGTTTGATTCACCCACAGCGCTGTGGGTCTTTTGTCTTTTATGACTTTGGGATAGGAAAATAGAAATCCCTATTAAGTTAAAAAAGCACGTCCATCTCGTAGAGATGGGCATGCGTTCCGATGGATGATTTTGCATAGACATCGGGCTCTATGATACCCGGTCAATCTTACTTCTTACCTGCTGGCTTTGTTGGAGCTGGAGTTGGTTTTGCAGCTGGTTTTACTGGTTGTGGTGCTGGTTTGACTGGAGCTGGAGCTACCTTCTTTTCTGGCATGTTGATGTCACCTCTCTTTCGCTTTTCTAGTGTGTCTTGGTATCTTGCGATCGCATCAAACGATTAAATGTTAATCCTTACTTAGTGTAAGCGATTAAGAGGTTTATTAGGGTTTTGTGCATCCTGGGACGCCTTGAATCTGATGGGGATTACCCTTCAATCTCATTATACATCTTCTATTGTTTTTGTCTATCATTTCCGATACTTTTTTTAAACATTTTGAAATAATTATGAAATGATTCTTTTTCTTTAATAATCGTCACTTTTTTAATAGACTTCTATCATTTTTGTTGTATACTAAAAAAGAGGTTTCTATCATGATTATACGTATAAATAAATTCTCAAAAGCACCCCTTTATAAGCAAATCAAAACATCAATCCTTGATTCCATTAAGAATAAAGAATATCGCCATTTGGATTTGCTCCCAACAGAAAAAGACATTTGTGATGCCTATCTTTTAAGTCGTTCTGTGGTCAGAAGAGCTTACGATGAACTGATTAAAGAAGGTTATGTTGAACGCAGACAAGGGCATGGTACCTATGTCACTAATCGTTATGTCTTTATTGGATCGAATAAAGAAATATTTCGATTTAACTATTTGCCATTTAAAGAAATCGTTCATTTAGGAGAACTAGATTTTCATCAGCAAGCGTATCCTCTTCTATGTTTAAATAAAGGTGATATGTGCTATGATGTCACGATTAGACTAACCATTGATGATGATCCTGTTTCTGTTCAAAGGTTATTTTTTCCAAAACATTTATACCCAGATTTGGAAAAACATATGCATAAAGCTGAAGATTTAAAGTTATTTATTGAAAAAAGATATCAACATCCAATCAGTGGTATCTACTCAGATTTCATCGCAACAACATGTAGTCCAACAGAAGCGATGCTTTTAAATATACCTAACAAAAGTGCAGTTCATAATGTAACTTCAATTGTTAAAGATGATTTAGGAAAAGTTGTTGCTGTGATTTTTCATACATTACCTGGTGATTATGTCAAATTTGAAGAGGTGGTCAAATGAAGCAGACAAGCCCAATCATTGACAGACGCTCATCGATGCCACTCTTTGATCAAGTCGTCGAATATATAAAAAAACAAATTCATGAAAGACACTGGGTCAATGGATATGATTTACCAGAAATCGAAACATTTGCAAGTGATCTTGATATTCCTAAACAAGCTGTTCGTACGGCTTATCAGAAACTCATTGATTTAAACTTAGTTGAAAAAAATGGTTTGCGCTATATGGTTCGTTTTATTGACTTACCTGACCTTTTTAACGTGAAACTGATCACATTAACGGATGCAATTAAGTTAATGGGGCTAAACCCTAAAATTGAAGTTTATGAAAAACCCACAATCCTTACAGACCGATCAACACTTGATCATATGGGCTTTATGAATGAAGAAAAAGTACTGAAAAGTAAAAGAGTCTATAAAGGTAATGATACCCCAATTTTTTATGTAGAAAGTCATTTCCCTTTAAGTGTTTTTAAAGATTTTGAAACCTATGATTTTGGAAACATCCCGTTCTTCGATTTATTTAAAGATCGATATCAAATCACACTCACTGAATCATATCGGATATTCACATCAAAAATGGCTTCTACAGAGATTGCACATATTTTAGAAGTTCCAAAAGGTAAACCACTATTTCACACTTATACGACTGCAAAAGACCAATATGGTAGACTTGTTGAGTTTGGTGAAATTTGGAGTGCTTCAAGTCAAAAGCTTCCTATGATTTTGGAAAAAGAAGATTTAATCACCTATTTTAGATAAAAAATACGGATACTAGAGATGACTTTAGTATCCGTTTATTTATTTCATTTGAACTGCGTTTTTATCGACACTTAAACCTTCAATACTCGCAACCAAACTGCTAAATCTTGTAAATTGAAGTTCTTTATAATTAAACCCAGGATATTGTTTTTCAAGTTCTTGTTTGAGTTTTGTTAATACCATGGATTTCTTCTTATTTTTGGAGATAATATTTAAAATGGTCTTGGATACATCTGCCATTGAAAGTTTAGATGATAACGTGACAAACGTTGTCGTTTTTTCTGTTGACATGGAAAGACCTCTAATGCTATTGACCAAACTAGATAAGGTTTTATGTCCATATTTTCTTGCATCAAAATCTGAAAATCTATTGGTTAAGATATCCCCTAACCGACTGAGTTGAATCCGATTATCAACACCATTTTCGATGATAATACTTTTAATAATTTCATCAATATCTTCGCTTGAGGACGATACTTGATTAACTTCTTCCGTCGAATCCTCTTCTTCATCGTTTAAGTATTCAAAATATTTAAATTCATTACATGAAGCGACAAATGCTTTGGATGCCTTAGATTCATTTCCAACACCGACAACATGCATGCCACCTTCTCTAAGCTTTAATGCTAATGGTGTAAAGTCAGAGTCAGATGTTACAAGAAAAAATGCATTGACTTTTTCTTGATACATCATTTCAAGTGCATCGAGTGCCATGGCGATATCGGCAGCATTTTTACCTTGAGCAACGTTATATTGATGCACAGGTTTAATGGCGTTATTTTGTGCAGTTAAATGCCATTCTTTTGATAGGTTATTGATATCTCCATAAAATCTTGCGATGACTATTTTTCCGTATTTTGATATTTCATTCATGACTAAATGAATGTATTTATGAGAAACATTTTCTGAATCGATCATCAGTGCGATTTTATATTCGTTTTTATCCATAAGTCCTCCTTGGGTCTGGTTTGTCCTCTTCTATTATACCTTAAATGAGATGAGATAATTGTTTAATCTTTATATTGCTCCTTAAGTTCGTCATCATACCAAGTAGGTATAACTGTACTAAATCCTTGATACCATGCATAAACTTGATCAGCAACCTCAAAAGCAATCTTTATTTCTTCTTCACCAAATTGAATTGCCCATGGTAGATGACCTATACATGATTCAGATGCGTAAAATGCAAGAATCTTAAAGAACTCTTGTGTGGGTTGATGATTAAAATAACCATCGATTAACCCAATTTCAAATGCTTTTGCTTTCATCACATTCCAGACAAAAGGTTTAAAATCGTCTAGTGGGTCTGAATAATCTACTTTATCAAAATCAATAATACCTAATTTCAAGTCTTTTATGATTATGAAATTACCGATATGATAATCACCGTGTTGTATGGATAATGGTCTTTGGTCCATTAAGTGCATATGATCTAAGACATAATTAATGAACACATCCAAATGAGGATGCTTAATGGGTGCAAGTTGAGCCATTTTGATTTTTTTTGGAATCTTGTTTTGATAGATTTCTTTCCATGTTTTTTGATGTTTGACTGGAATACTATGAATTTTCTTAAGAATTTGACCTGCTTCTATGCCTAGCTTGTATTGTTTTTTTTCATCTAGTTTGGGGATGATTATTTGAGCATCTTCACCTTCTAACCAAGAGAGGATGAAAAAAACGCGACCATCATCAAAAGTGCCAAGTTCAAGAGGTATCGGCGCATTTAACCCTAACTTTTGAATCTCTTTTAGCATATAAAACTGTTCTTTTTTTCTCTCAAAGGATGAAGCATCTGATACTCTAAGTAGAAATTTTTGATGATGCATATCTTCAACCACAAATTTTTCATCTTTTGACCAACCTTGATTGATGGTTTCAACCTTAATCCAGTTTTTACTTTTTGCCAAGATATTGATGTTCTTCATGTAAGATATCCTCTATTATCACTTTTTAGCCTATTCATTAAATCATCATAACCGATGAAATATAGATATTAAACCTTAAAAACTAAGTATTAATCATCAGGTTACTGCTTTCTATGTGTTATTAAAATGTTACTGCATATGATACAGACTTCCTTAGCTTTTTCTTCATTGTTCATATCAATTAATAGCTGGACTTCATATTGACTTTGATTATAATACAGTTCAACGTATAGTATATACTTATGTTCCATATCAAGACTCAAATCATGATTTGATACCTCCTGAAAATCAATCTGAACAATATGAGAATACGTGTTAAATGAGTCAATACTGAGTTTTAATGAATTATTCTCAATATCTATTTTTTTTATAACACAATCATGCAAATCATATAAATTACATAGTTCTTCACTAAGTATCCCTTTTGTTTCTTGTTGATGATTATAATATTTCATCATTGAATGATTGAATGTTTTTCTACTCTCTTTATCTATTTTTGTATCAGAGATCCCAATTCTTTGCATTAAAAGATATATTTCTTTAGTCAAAATTTTCATTTAAGTCCTCCGTTAATATGGATATAAACTCACTACATGCTACATTAAGCAATTTACTCGTTCGAAAAAAACCTGCCATCTTTTATTAATCGTCTCATCATGATGATGAATTTGAGTTTTGACAATTTGATAAAATCCTATATATTTATGTAAGTCATGGTTACTGTCAAACAGCCGTTCTGTAAAGTCGAGAAATCGAAGTGAATAATCGTTGATTAAAATCCCGAGAGCGCAATAGAAATCCGCTGATTTGTTATTGGAGTTTGAATAGATAGACATCACAAGTAGTTCATCAAATGTGGGATATGGCAACCTACAAAAAGCTACTTCCAACCCCCATCCCAAATCAATTAGATGCCTTTTTATCCATTGACTACCATCTTTAGGATCTATAATTAAGTTTTCCTGCTTCGAGTATATGAGTCCAAAATCTTCAGGTTTTGTTTTATCAAAACGAAAACTCATGTGAAAATTTAAGAGCTTGGGTTTTTCTGAAACTCTTTGAACTGAATTTAAATGGATCTTTTCGATTTTACTTTTCAATTTCATGCTATTCCCCAGTAAGCAAATTCAAAATTTCTGTATAGTTCTTTTCGTATGCATAATCAAATGCAGTCTTATTAAAATTATCTTTATATGATATATCAACACCACTTTGAACCAAATAATCAGCAACTAGAACAGCGTTATATTGTGTTGCTCTAATGAGTGAACCAAGTGATTTTTAAACATATGGTTATAATCGTTCATATTCATACATATAATAACATATAAGTGGTAGATCTGAAAATCTGATTCTGAATTTCGGAGCTCATTAGTATCATACAATTTAAGGTTGAAATCTACATCTGCGCACCTACAATTGTATTGAACTGATTGGTTAGTCGATATAAAAAACAAAAAATGCCCAACAAGGGCATAAATTTGTTCGTTTTATCGAACCAACTCAAGATTATTTTGGAGTCTCTGTTAACCTTAAAGGGTTGTGCTTTTAGGGGCTCTTTAACCTTAACTGGTAAGAAAATGACCTGAAGTGGAAAATAGTGGAAAAATCGAGAAAGTAATGGTGCAATTTTTTCACATTTTGTTAACAGGAATAAAACTTTCTCTATGGGTTTAGCTATTCATTATCAAACTTACTTTTTGATTCTATTACATATGACTTGATTTTTTTGTATATCCAATTCCTATCTTTTGCCTCTTCATATTGGAATTCAGCATAATCATCTGCTTCATCTATAGAGCATGATATGTTTATTTCATTTGGATAAAATTTAATGTCAATATACGATTCATCAATTGCTTGAATACCTACACACTCAAATCCTGGGTACCAATCTACATGAATTTCGATTCTATATAATCCAATATCACGTAGTTTTTTCATTAACTGCTTGTTTATAAAGTCATCAAGAACGTAGTCAAACTGAGAATATAATTCCGGTTTTTTTTCTGCTAAATATCGCTTAATTTTTTTCTTTTTACCAAACACATTTCCCTCCGAATTTGATCATTATCATTTACAATCTAACCCGCTAAAAACGAAGTTAAATGAACAATCTTTATCCCATCGATTACACCAACATCTTTATAATCATAAGTTACAATGATTCTTTCGTAATTTGGACTAAGTGATTTTTAAACAGATGGTTCTAATCGTTCATATTCATACAAATTATATCATTTAAGAGGCTGATATAAAAGCCTGATTTTGAATTCTGTAGCTCATTGGTGTCATATAATTTAAGGTTGAATGGATTCTTTTCCTATTATAGAAGAGTTCAATGTATTCAAATAGATCTTTGTCAACCTCAGATGAATCTCTATAAGACCTTCTATAAATACATTCTTTCTTTAGGTAAGCGAAAAAACTTTCCATACATGAATTATCATAAGGACATCCACCTTTGCTCATGCTTTGGATCATGCCATAGTTATCTAGGATTGTTTTGACGCCTGCACTTGCATATTGACTTCCTCGATCACTATGAAATATGGTTCCTTGAACTTCTGGATATCTAGCAATCGCGTTGGTGATTGCCTGCTTAACGAGTTCGGCATCGATGTTCTTACTTGTTGAATAGCCAATGACTTCCCTGTTATAAAGATCGATAATCGCTGCGAGATAGTACCACCCAAGTCTTGTTTTAATATAAGTGATATCACTCACCCATATTTTATTGGGGACTGTTACGTTAAAGTCTCTATCAACGATATTATCCATATATCTAAGTGATGCTTTCTGTTTAGAGTAGGGTCTAAACTTTTTTTGAATCACGGAGTACATTCCATTTTCTCTCATGATTCTTCGAACCTTCCATTCGCTCATATATGTCCCTGAAGCCTCTAAATGCTTTTGAATCTTTCTAGCTCCGTAGATCTCTTTGCTATCTGTAAATACTTGATGAATGGTTTCTACTTGTGTTCGTTCAGCTAATCTATGTGCGTTTCTTTTCTCTTCTTGTTTTTTCCATTGGTAATATGCTCTATCCTTGATACCCAAGACGGTGCACATCCTCCTTACGCTATGCTGTAGTTTAAGCCTATCAATCGCTTCACATTTCATACGCGTTGTTCCATGAAGATGTGCAGGGATTTTTTTAGAATCTCTACCTTCTCTTTTTCTTCTTCTAGTTGTTTATTTTTAATTTTGAGTTCTTTCTCTAGTTCTTTGATTTTTAACCAGTTTTCATCTTTTTCTACTTTAGGACCTTTAACGATTCCTTTCTCATCTGAGTAGGAAGGCATTTTATGTTTCCTTCTATAATCTCTTACCCATCGACATACTGTGTTAATGTCAATTCCTAACTCTTCAGCGACTGAAGTAGCTGACTTACCAGATTCAATGATAAACTTTGATGTTCTTTCTCTCATCTCTTCTGAGTACTTACTGTTATTGCTTGGCATGGTTACTAGACCTTTCAGTTTTCTATGCATATGGTATCATAACCCACTGTTTAATTTCCATACCAATCCAAATCCAATTTTGTATATATAGAGCATCAAAATCCATAGTCTACCAACTAATTAGTAGTTTTCTTGGTAGACTCTTTTTTATACAAAAAAATGCCCTAAATGGGCATAAATTTGTTTAATTAGCTCGTTTTATCGAACCAATTCAAGATTAATTTGGAGGCCTCAAACGGATTTGAACCGATGATCAGGCAGTTGCAGTGCCTTGCCTTACCACTTGGCTATGAGGCCTTAACATGCTATATCATTATAACTTTTAGACCCTTAAATGTCAAGTATTCTTAAAGGACAATTTGCGCTTCTAAAAACTTAATCCACAACTCAAGTGATTCTTTGAGTAAATGATAAGTTTCTTCGTATTTTCCTGTATAGTAGGGGTCTGGGATAATTTCGTTTTTTGTTAATGGATTGATATCTCTTAACAAATAGATTTTGCTTTGATAAGGCCCTGCATGCGCCTTTAAGTATCTTACATTTTCTAAATCCATACCGATAACGAAATCAAAGACTCGAAAATCATCTTGAGTGATTTGTTTTGAGTATATATTTGAAAAATCCGCTTGAATTCGGTTGAGTATGTGTTGAGTTTTAGGATGTGGAGGATTGCCGATTTCATAAGTTGAAGTCGCTCTAGATTCGACATGAATTGATTGCTCAAGACCTCGGTCTTTAATCATTTTTCTAAACATACCTTCTGCCATCGGTGAACGACAAATGTTACCTAGACATACAAACAATACTTTGATCATTTGGATTCCTCTCTCATTCTTTTTATATAGGTTACTAGATCAATTAAAAGACGAAAGCTTAAGCCCATACGTTTAAGATCTCCCATGTTGATGACATATGTATCTTTTGTAACTGGATCAATCCATGCATGTGCTGCTGAAACACCAAGTCCACCTTGAAGATTGGGATACCCCTTGAGCAAGAAAAATAGTTTACTAAATCTAACCTCAATTATTCCTAAGCCATAATATAGGCCCACGTGAAACACATTTTTAAATGTCTGCATCTCTTTAAGAGCATCATGACTGATGATTTTTCCGTTAAATAAAGCTTTTAAAAATAAGGTTAAATCTTGAGTGGTTGTACATAATCCTCCACCAGAGAAATCAAAGCTTAATACAGGATAGGAATGAATATCCATGCCTTTAAACATGAGCGGTGCCATCAGTTGAGCATCATACTTAGGACTATATCCAATCAATGTTGTATCACTCATTTTTAATGGCGTGAACAAATGAACTTGATAGATTTCATGAAGTGGCATTTGAAAAATATGTTCAAGTAATAACCCAACCAGCAAAAATCCTGTATCTGAATACTTATATTTTTGGCCAGGTTTTGATATTGCCTGTTGATGTTTTCTTGTAAGATCAATTAATTCTCTAGGTTCAAAAAAATCATCCTTATGTTCCATCAGTGTCGAAAGAAACGACTTTCTACCTTTAAGTTTACCTTCAAAATAGTCATTTATATCTGAGGTATGTGTTAAAAGATGATACATCGTGACCTCATTTTGATAATCTTTGCCTTGATAGACAAAAAGCTGATCTAAAAACCCTGGTTCAAAAAAACGCACAATCGGTTCATCTAGCTTCATCAATTGGTTTTCACATGCTTTCATGACCATCACAGCTGCAGCAACTTTACCAACACTTGCTGAATGATATTTCTGATTGAGTTCTGTTGAACTATAGTGGTCATTAATGCCTAAATCATCACTTGTTACTTGAACTTGAAGGGTTGGCACCTTTTTTTTGATATGAAGCTATGATTGATTCAAAATTTTTCATGTAAATCATCCTCTCTTTATCTTTTTTCATTGTATCATAAAGAATCATTATAAAGCAATTTAGCACTTATTAGTTGACAGTGCCAATAAGTTGTTTTATAATGATATTGGCATTCGATAGAGCTGATTGCCAAAGGAGGATAATCATGAACTTTACTCAAATGGATGACTACAGCAAGGATCCTAAAATCTTAGAAAAATTTGGTCGAAATATTGTTGAAGCTGTCAAGCAAGGAAAAATAGATCCTGTGATCGGACGTGAGGAAGAAATTCGTCGCGTGATTAAAATCTTATCTCGTAAAACAAAAAACAATCCTGTTTTAATTGGTGAACCCGGTGTGGGTAAAACTGCAATTGTCGAAGGACTTGCACGTCGTATTGTTGATAAAGACGTCCCAATCGGTCTTCAAAATAAAATGATTTATGAACTTGATTTAGCTGCCTTAGTTGCTGGTGCCAAATTTAGAGGTGAATTTGAAGAACGATTAAAAGCAGTCCTAAATAAAATCAAAGAATCCAATGGTGAAATTATTTTATTTATCGATGAGCTTCACACCATTGTTGGGGCAGGTAGAGCAGATGGTGCCATGGATGCCTCTAATATGCTCAAACCTATGCTTGCTCGAGGAGAGCTTCACTGCGTTGGCGCAACCACTCTAAATGAATACCGAAAATACATTGAAAAAGATAGTGCACTTGAAAGACGTTTTCAAAAAGTGCAAATTGATGAACCTACGGTTACTGATACCATCAGCATCTTAAGAGGTCTTAAATCTAGATTTGAAGCACACCATGGTGTCCACATCTCTGACCCTGCGATTATTGCAGCTGCAACCTTATCGAATCGCTACATTTCAGATCGCTTCTTGCCTGATAAGGCGATTGATTTAATTGATGAGGCTTGTGCTTCTATTCGTATGGAAATTGATTCCATGCCTGTTGAACTCGATAACACCTTAAGAAGACTGATGCAACTAGAGATTGAAAAGACTGCCCTAGATAAAGAAACAGATCCTATTTCCAAAGAAAGACTAACAAAGCTTAAGCATGAAATTGAATCACTCAAGAAACTCGAAAAAGATTTAAGAAAACAATGGGAGACTGAAAAAGAGCATTTAAACCGAATTAAAGAGAAAAAAAATCAACTTGAAGTCTTAAGAAATGATTTACAAAATGCATTTAATGATAATAACTATCAAAAGGCTGCAGAACTTCAATATAGTAAAATCCCTCAACTTGAAAAAGAGATTAATCAAATGACTTTAGAAAATCAACAGGATGGCAAACTATTAACTGAGGTTGTCAGTGAAGAAAGTATTGCAGAAATCGTTTCTAAGTGGACTCAAATTCCAGTCACCAAACTGATGTCTGGTGATAAAGAAAAACTCCTACATCTTGAAGAAACACTTAAAAATCGTGTGATTGGTCAAGATCATGCACTCAGACTCATTAGTGATGCCATCATTAGACAGCGTGCAGGTATTAAAGATGAAAATAGACCGATTGGATCTTTTCTCTTTTTAGGTCCTACGGGTGTGGGTAAAACTGAGGTGGCAAGATCTTTAGCTGATGCACTCTTTGATTCAGAACACCAGATTGTTCGAATTGATATGAGTGAGTATATGGAATCTCATAGTGTTGCACGATTGATTGGATCTCCTCCTGGATATGTTGGTTATGATGAAGGTGGTCAACTCACTGAAGCTGTTCGAAGAAAACCCTATTCCATTGTATTATTTGACGAAATCGAAAAAGCACATCCTGAAATATTTAATATCTTACTTCAAATTATGGAAGATGGCAGACTGACAGATAATCAAGGAAGAACCATAGATTTCAAAAATACCATCATTATCATGACTTCTAATATTGGTAGTGAGTATTTACTCAGTTACGAATCTAATGCTCAAAAACAAGTCATGGATTTAGTTAAAACTAAGTTCAAACCTGAATTCATTAATCGAATTGATGAAATCATTATCTTTAATGCATTAAGTCTTAAAGTCCAAATCGAAATTGCGAAGAAAATGCTTTCAGACTTAAAGGATCGCTTGATGGAAAGAAACTTAATCATTGAGTTTACTGAAGATGTTCAAAAATTTGTGATAAAGCACGGATTTAATGATGAATACGGTGCACGTCCACTCAAACGATTTATTCAAAGACAAATTGAAACATTGATTGCGACAAAGATTATTGAAGGTGAAATAAAGCCTCATGAACCATATCGTCTCGTCGTAGAAAATGACACTTTAAGTCTTAAGAAAAACATTTAAAATAAAAACGCAGTCGATTATGACTGCGTTTTGTCTTTATAAAGACTTATTTTTGACCTTGATGACTAAATCATAAATGAAATAACCTGCGACTAATACGCCAAAACCAATAAGTGAGGGGACAAGACTTTCAACAAGTGCCGCAATTAAAAGTAAGACTAATCCAATAATAGCAACAATTGGGACAACAGGATAACCCCAGACTTTATATGGACGAACTCTTTCTGGTTCTCTTTTTCTAAAGAGAAAGACTGAAATGAAAATTAACGTATTAAAGATCAATCCTCCAAAAGCAACAAAGGTAATAAGTTCTCTAATATTAAAGATTAATAGAATGGATGCCATCACCCCAGATGCTATCAGTGCAACATAAGGTGTTTGATATTTTGAATGTGTTTTAGAAAATGATTTAAAAAAGGATTGATCTTCTGCCATGGCATAATATACACGTGGGAAAACCATGACACTACCATTTAATGCACCAAAAATTGAGATTAAAACTGCAATAAAAACGAAGTTCATTCCAGGATTTCCAAAAAGGGTTGCCATCGCAACAATTGGGAAAAATCCTTGATTTTCTGCAACACCAACAAGGGTTGCATAATCTAAAATACGGTATAGTGAGAAAATAAATAATACATAGATAATTGTAATGAGTCCAGTTGAAAAGGTTAATGCCTTAGGTAAATCCTTACCTGGGGATTTCATCTCTCCAGCAACAACGTTTAAATTAGTCCAACCTTCATAAGCCCACAGAGTGACCACAACCCCGAAACCAATCATCGATAATACTCCGAAAAAGGATGTGCCAGATGCAGGAGCTAAAGATAAATTGGGAGATTCTGTTCCCATGGTTAATCCAATGATGATGATTGCAAGAATTGGGACCAATTTAGCAACCAAAAATACCTTTTGTACAGCAGTTCCCAGTTTAATTCCAAAAATATGAAGCAGAGTTAATAAAGCAATTAAGATGACTGCAATAAACTTCACTGCATTGCCTACTGGAAGGACATATGCAAGTACTTCAGAAAAGATTAAAGCAAGTAGTGCAATGCTTCCACTGCTTGATAAGACAAAGCTCATTAACCCACTTAAAAATGCCATCTTCTTTCCATAAGCCTTCTTTAAATAGATATAATATCCACCTGTTTCTGGAAACATCGTGCCTAATTCTGCATAAGTGAGTGCAGAAAACAAAGTGATTACACCACCGATAATCCATACTAAGATTGATAATCCTAATGAAAAACCAACTTGATATAAAACGACACTACCTAAGGCGAAGATTCCTGAACCGATGATAATGCCAGCAAGAACAGAAATACCACCAAATAATCCAATCTCTTTTTTGAGTGTGTTCATAAATTAATACTTCCTTTCTTCCATATTTAAAGTATCATAAATCAGCAATTTATCCCAATTTTTTGCATAAAAAAATGCCTTAAGGCATTATTTTTTTGAAATGATGATATAAAGATAATAATCAGTCAACTCAAATGGTTTGGCATCTAAATTACCAAAGTAATTGCCATATAACCTAGCATGCTTAATCATATCTTTTAACTCATCTAAACGGTAGGGATATAGTTTTGTTTTCCCGTGAGTTTCATGATGATCTACTTTCAGTATTGTTTCAAACTCTATCTCGTGATTCAAATAGCGATATCGTCTTTCAAACTCAATCGAATCTATGACTATTTTTTTAAGTGCTTGAGGCTTTTCTTGGAGAATTAAGTCATAATTTAGCATTTGAATCAACATAACACCACCTGGTGTTAAGCTTTTTTCAACATCTATAAAAAACGCTTGAAGTGATTTTCGACTCAGATGTGGTAGTGTGTTACCAAAACAAGTGATCAGTGCGTATTGTTGATTAGATTTGATCACTTCAGTCATATCACCCACTTCAAAATCAAGATAGGGATAGTTTTTTCTAGCAACTAAAATCATCGACTCATCCAGATCAATGCCTTTGACCGCCATGTTGTTTTCATGAATTCGATACGTCAAACGACCCGTACCACAGCCTAAATCTAGAGCATGTTGATGTGGTTTGGCATATGCTTTAATAAAATCTTTGATTTTAGGGTCTTCTGGAAAGATAAGATTGTAATAATGACTAAAATGGCTATACATGATTAAAGTGCTCCAAGTGATCTAAACAAGACAACCGTGATAAAAATTGTAAAAATTGAAAACACAGATGACCATATCACAAGTTGGCCAGCAAGTTTTTCATCGCCACCCATTTCATGGACCATAATGGCTGATGATACCGCTACGGGTGAACCAAATAAGGCAATCAGTCCTGCATAAGAGTAGCTCATGCCTGGAATTTTATCTTCTAGAAGATAGGCAGCAGTAAGAATAATACCTGGCGTGATGACTATTCTCCAAGTTACACCCAAAGCTATTTTTTTAATCAGAGGTTTAACGACAGAAAGCTCAAACTGAGCACCCAAGGCAATCAGTGCCATGGGTGAAGCCGTTTGGCTGACCATTTTTAAAGCATCATATAAAAATTTTAAATTCGTTTTGAGTGTAAAAGGTGTGGTGCTACCATCTGGTGTAATGAGCCCTCTTAAAAATAGCACGAATAAACCTGTCATGACCGCGATAATTAAAGGATTTGTTAATACATTAAATATCATTTTCTTTAT
Organism: Acholeplasmataceae bacterium; assembly: GCA_030603805.1. Taxonomy (GTDB): domain Bacteria; phylum Bacillota_I; class Bacilli_A; order Acholeplasmatales; family Acholeplasmataceae; genus Peloplasma. Next base: position 1,234 of record JAUVXD010000020.1, on the reverse strand, counting down.
GCTAATTCTTTCACCAAACTCATTCACTTGAAACATCGTGAGTGATATCACAGATAAAACATTCGCAAGCGGAATGGTAAATGCAGAAAGTAAAGAGACAACAACGAGTGCTTCTATGCCGCCCAGTGCCTGTGCTAGTGGAAATCCAATTAAGGCAAAATTAGAGCGGATAGCAGCTTGTAAAATGACACCTTTTTGTAATGGGTCTTTTACCGTAAATAATACAGATATCCATGCAATCGAAAAAATCAATAATATACCTACAACTGCGAATAAAATCACACCCCATTTGATTTCATCAAAAGATTCAATGGAATAGACATTAACAAAAAGTAAAATCGGCAGACCGACTCTAAAAATATATTTGTTTAACAAATTAGTGAAATGCACATCCATAAACTTAGCTCTTTTAAGAAAATAACCAAGCATGATGATAAGTACAATTGGGAGTACAGCATTGGCTGCAAATAAAAAAGTGTCTAGCATAGATAGTCCTACTTTCTAACATACATTTTTATTGTATCATAGATTGAAACGAATATTAAATGTAGTTCAGAAGCTTTATTTTTTAAAGTCTAGCGTGACGTAAAAAAAAGAAGTTCGTGATGAACTTCTAAGCTTTCTTTGCGTAATCTTGTTTACGAATTGATCCATCCACTTTATGAATAACAATGGATGATCCTGCCTTTTCAGCTAAATCTTCAGCAAAAGCAATTGCTTCTTTTTGGGTATCAAAGAACTTGATCGTTTTAGTTGATCCTTCTTTTCTAACACGCCATTTTTTGAAGTTTTCCGAGTCTTCATCCTTATTTTGAGACACATGATACTTCGCAGCTTTTTCTGCTTTAGGTGTGTCATTTGCAGGTTTTTCAGCTTTAACTTCGACTTTCTCTTCTGCCTTGACTTCCGTCTTAACTTCTACAGGTTTAGGTTCCTTAACTTCTACAGGGGTAGTTTTATCTTGGCTAGGTTGAGGTTCAACAACCTTCACCTCTTCAACAACTTTGAGAGCTTGTTCTTTTTTTTCTCTTTCTAAAGCTCTTTTTCTTTCTCTTCTTTTCTTAAAGAAACACATGATTAAATCCCCTTTCTCATTGTTTAAGTTCATTATAATACAAAAAAGGCTAAGTTGAACAAACTTATGCCCTTTTTATTTATTTTATAGATGACTTTAATAATCAAGAGGGTCTAGCGATGACATAAACAAACCGTTTGATAGATGACTGATTACCAT
>JAUVXD010000015.1 GCA_030603805.1 Acholeplasmataceae bacterium | reverse complement strand
TATCTCTTTTTCGAATGCCCTTCGTGCGATCAGTTTCATCTTCAAGGTCTCTCCTGCCACTCGAGGTTTTGTGTCTCCTGCAACCAGCGCTACAGAGAGAGGCGTACCCTCGCTGTTCAGTCAAAACTTTTAGATGTACCTCATCGCCATTTCGTCTTTTCCATCGCTAAGGAACTCAGGGATTACTTCAGGCTTTACCGAGGTCTCTTTGATGTTCTTTTCTCCTCTGTCAACGAAGCCTTACAATCACTTGTTTTCTCATCCAAAGTTGCTGTGAAGGAGGATCGTCGCTTAGGTCTCATCGCCTTTCTACATACGTTCGGTCGCGACCTCAAGTTCAACCCTCACATCCACGTCCTCGTTGCCGAAAGGACGCTCGATATTCATGAAACCTTGCGAAAGTTTTCTTACTTTCATTTTGAGAAGCTCAGACTTTATTTCCAGCTTGCTCTCCTTAGAAATATCTCAAATCATTTGAAAGATCATGCCCCCAAAGACACCTATCATCGCTTCAACCGCTTGAGAAACTTTCTCACCGCTAAGTATAAGAAAGGCTTCTATGCCCACGGCCCTCAGCTGAAGGACTACGGCCTCCTCAACTCGGCCAAAAAAGTCTCTGATTATATCACGCGCTACGCCTCTCGCCCCGCGATTTCTGAGGAGAGAATACTATCGCTTGACCCTTTAACTCATCAGCTCACCTGGTGCTATGATCCTCATGAGGACGACCATAAATCCAAGGATGACCCCTCCTATCTCGGTAGACAGGTGGTCACCGAGCACGTCTTTCGCTTCATCGCTAGGCTCGTCGTTCACATCCCCGATCAAAACTTTCACACCATTCGCTACTTCGGTTTCTACGCCAACAAATCGAAGAAGGTTGTTTCCGCGTTTAAAAAAATGCTTTCCGCTGCCCACATTAAGCTCAAGCGCTCGCGCATGAACTGGCGCTTTATGTTAAAATCAATCTATACGTACCACCCTATCTTGTGCTCATGCGGCCACACCATGAGACTCAACTTAGACTACTCTTTCTTAAGAGATCCCGGAGGTTAACCCATGCCCAAACACTTCAATACCATCAAAATTAAAATCTCTGATGAAGAGAAAAAACAACGTCTAGAAGATTATAAGTATGCATTAAAAAACGGTTTTTACTTTGGACCTTCTGTCGATATCGATGACTTTATGAAAAGAGATATCTTCGATGAGTCCGTTCGCTTCAAGTGCCTTTCGTGTGGCTCAGATAGTGATATCGAATACGATATCCTTGAAGAAATGTGGGATGAATCCCTCTCTGATTATCCCGTGCTGTATTGTGATCACTGCGGAAAAGAAAAATCTGTCCCCATTGATGTTTACCATAAACAAACCTTGAAGGTTTTTAAATAGTTTTTTTATCAACTTTAGATTCACCCACACCGCTGTGGGTCTTTTGTCTTTTGTGACTTTGGGCTAGAAAAATAGAAATCCCTATTAAGTAAAAGAAATAAGAGTTGCGAAATCAATCGCAACTCTTATTAGAAATCTAGTCAATCTTTATTTTATCTTTATTGTGCATTAATCAATCTATAAACATTGAGTGTTTCATTAAATACCCATAAAGAAGATGCTTCTAAAGATGCAAAATGCGTATCCCACCATGCAGTGTTTTGAGCTTCAGTAAGAATATTTGAAGTTCCTTCTCCATTTGTATTAAGAGTGCCTGTAAGTGTACCAAAGAACCAGAAATTAGTAATAGATTGATATTTCCGATCAGTAGTCACATGATTAACTGATGTTCCTGTGATTGTTCCTTGGAAGTAAATATCATTGAGAACTCCTAGCCCGGATGGATTAGACTGATGACGGCCAGAGAAACCAGCTGCATTGCCTGATGATGCATTAATCGTCATGTTTGATAAAACAACACGAGCAGAAGTGACAACAATATATCCAGAAGAACCATTGCTTTCGCCTAAAATACTACCCACACGATTTGTACCTTGAACAGTAACTTGATTCATGTAAACATCATGAATGGAAATGTTAAATGCAGCATTTGAATCACCAACTCTACCGAATAGTCCACCAGTCGCTGTAGTCCCATTAGTTATGGTTGAGTTTGTCATAGAAATATTACTTACAGTTGCAGCATTATTTAGATACCCAATCAACCCACCAACACCATTTGAGTTATTTCCTGATAGTGTTAAACCTTTAACTGAGATATTTTCTAAAACAACTGCAACTGTGGTTACTTCACCAGCTATGAGTCCTGCTCGTGCATTTATTGATGATGAAATAGACACAGAATCAAACTTAATGTTTTTCATGGTGCCTCTAAATCCATAGAATATTCCTGCACGATCCTGTGATGAAACAATGGTTAAATTACTAATGGTTTTGTTGTTACCGTTAAGTACACCTGTGAATACAGTGTTATTAACCCAAATCCATGTAAACCCTGTAAAATCAAGATCATTTGCAAGATAATATGTTCCGCTAAGTGGCCACTCTGAATGACCAGTTGCCATATTATAAAATTCTTGAACTGATGTAATTGCAGTACCTACTGGAGTTGGATCAACAATGACTTCATCCCATTTAGCATATAGTGTTATATCTGAAGTTACTACATCAGATTCAAATACCCAAAGATTTGTTAGTTCTGCTTCTTTATACCAACCATCAAATGAATAACCTTCTTTAGTTGGTATAGCTGGAGCTGTTATTAACCCACCTTCTTCAATGATTGCTTCAGTAACTGTTGAACCGCCATTTGAATTAAATGTCACCGTGAAAGTCACGGGGTCAACTGGTTCTTCACCTTGTGGTGTTAATAATGCAAGTTCAATAGAACCATCAGCTTTAACAGTCCATAAATCTGATAATACAAATGCTGAAAGATTGGTATTCCACCATGCAAGATCTGAAGGTACTGTGACAATGTTAGCTGGTTGTAGCGTTTGTGAATGTGGTGTATTTGTTCCAAGTGTAACAAATACCGTTGATTGATCAAGTGCAACGACTTGATCTCTCCAATAACCCACAAGGCCAGTTCTTGAACCAACATTGGATCCTTGTAGATAAACATCCATAACATCCATGGTGCCTGGGAATCTTACATATCCAGCAAGTAAACCTGTTGATGGTCCAGTCACTGTTGTTTGAAGCACAACAATGCGTATACCACTAAATAAACTTGATGCATGGTCTCTAATATAACCGACAACTGCACCTGCACCAGTATCACTAGATGATGTTGTAAATGTAGATTCTACAGTTGTATTTTTAATGAAGATGTCATCAGCATAAAGCGGTGCTGAATCGACACGACCTACAAATGCTGCAACATTTCTTTGACTGTTAACGATGCTTGAATTGATAATTGCAACATTATAAATCTCTGTATATGCTGAAACTAAACCAACTAGTCCACCAACACCATTGCCATCAGCGCCGGATATGGTTGCGTTACTGACAACAATATTCTCAATTAATGCACCTTCACCCATGATACGTCCAATGAGTCCGCCTGCTCTTTGTGTAGTGTTCACTGTAATATTATAAATGAATAAATCTCTAATCACAGCCCCATCAACTCTAGAGAAAATACCTCCAAATTGATCAGTCACTGGACTTGGAATTTGAATATTGATATTGCTAATTATAAATCCATTACCTTCAAGTGTTCCCTTGAATGCTGGTGGGGTGGTTGCTGTTGGTGTCCATGTAAATCCTGAAAAATCAATATCATTCATCAGTAAGAAGATGCCATCAGAACCACTGATTGTCATATCATAGAATTCTTGAGCGGTATGAATTTCAGTTGGAAGAATTTCATCCCACTTCGCATAAAGTGTGATGTTTGCCGTGACTATATCAACATCAAAATCCCAAAGATTTGTGAGTTCTACTTCTTTAAACCAACCTACAAATACGAAACCATCTTTTACTGGAGTAGCTGGTTCAGGAATGACTAAACCTTCACCAATCACCACTGGATCAATCATAGTTCCGCCATTAGATTCGAATGTTACAGTAAATTTTACTGCAGGAATTTCTTCCCATTTTGCATAAAGTGTTGTATTGGCTGTAACTGCATCCGTTGCAAAATTCCATAAATTAACAAGTTCTGCTTCTTTATACCAGCCTTCGAAAGTATAACCATCTCTCGTTGGATTTGATGGAGCAGTAATTAATGCATTTTCAAAAACACCAGTGATATCAGCAACTGCTGAACCACCACTTGTTTCAAATGATACCGTATAGGTAGGCAGTGCTTCATATTTACCATATAGTGTCACTGCTTCAGTTACAGTATAACCTTCTGGAAGTGCATTGGTCATGGTAGCATCTAGGAACCATCCAACAAAGTTATACCCTTCAACAATAGGTGCACCATATCCAAATACATTGCCTTCACGAACTTGAATCACTTCATTTGGCATATCCACATTGTAATCTAATGTGACATCAAACATTGGTCTGCTTGAATCTTTATAAATCACTAAAGCAAATGTCGCATTATCATCGAATACCCAAAGTGGGTTAGAAACGAATGCTGGAAGATTTGTGCTCCACCATGCTTGATTTTCTGGAATAGACTGTTTTGTTAACGGTTGTGTAGTTGGATGATCAATTGAGTTTTCTAAGTTGCCAAAGATGGTATCCTCATTTATCAAATAAAGTTCGCTTTCTATTCTACCAACTAAACCACTTCTTAATGTACCTATGAATGTGACGTTAACATATACATCTATAAGAGTTACACCATAACCAATAGAAACATTTGTTGGATGTTGTATTCTTCCAACTAATGCACCACCATATATACCCTGTACACTTGAGTTAACAATAATTATTCTTTGTCCTTCAATGATAATACCATCAACATCACTTGTTCTTCCGACGAGTAAAGAAGCGCCCATATCAGTATTTGCTGTTTCAGTAGTTACTGTGACACCATTTAAATATATATCACTCAAGAAGAGTTTACCAACAGTGGGTGTTCCCGTTGCAATTCTACCAACTACTCCCCCAATACTTCTTGCATCCGAACTAAAAACGTTCGTGTCAATGACGGCAAGATTGCTGATATAAACTGGCGTTGCAACTTGACCGATAACTCCTCCAACACCATCTCCTCCAGCACCTGTTATGCTAGAACTCATTAGAACAACGTTTTTTAAAGTTGTGGGGTTATTTTCTGCTCTGCCAATAATTGCACCGGTTCTTGAACTTGATACAATTGTGATATTATCAAGTATTAAATTCTCAATATAAGCTCCATTTGCTCTAGAGAATATACCACCATATTGAGCTGTACTAGTTATTGTTATATTAGATACGATATGCGAATTTCCATAGAGTTTGCCTCTAAATACAGAACTAGATGTAACCCAATTAAAACCAGAGAAGTCTAAATCTGACATCAATATATATGAGTTGCTATTTTCAGTTGTTGCCATTTGATGAAACTGTTCTCTAGTAGTGATTTGCTGAACAGTCTCAAGCGTAATAGCTCTTGAAACAATATTTGAATTGCCATTTAAAACAATCATGAAGTGAATATGTGTTGCATTACCCACAACAATATCATTAATCGAAGTAATATTAGATGTGATTTCAACTGAATCTCCTAAAAGAATCGCTTCAGCAGTTTCAACTTCATTTGAACTTAGTAGATAATATAGAATACCTGAAGGTTGAATTGATGTAATCGTGACATCCGTTGTACCATCTAAATAACCCACAATTGATGTAGTTGATGCTGTAATTTCATTAGGCTCTCCGACAGAGTAAACAACAACTTCTTGCGTTACAACCTTTGTATTATTTGGATTGGAAATGCTTGTAAGGGTATAAGTAACTGTGTAAGTTCCTGGATTGTTAATATCAACAGGATTTGTCACTAAAAGGGTATAATCAGTATCTTTTACTAATACTCTTTGAGTTCCATAAATATTTTTAACAATCGGTGAATCAACGATAAATTCACTACCTGCTTCAAAAGTTACAGATGGTCTAATCCCAGTCACTTCACCTAGTGCTACAAGTTCTGTTGGTCTGGGTAAAGCTTCAACTCGATTAGCCACAATATTTGTTATATATGCAGGTGGTCGCAATGTATCAGTATCTGAAGAGCCAGATCTAATAAATATGCTCTGGTAGTTTGTTGATCCAGTGAACGGAACAGGTGCTGGTGTAATCTGAATAAGCTGATTATTTGAATTATCATAGTAAAAAACTTGAAGTGTTTTTGAAACAAGATCAATTTCCGCTCTTAATCTATACCATTGATTTACTTCAATTGGAATGCCAATTTGAGCACCATTATCTACTCTATAGTATAAGTTTCTTCCATTTAATCCGAAAGCCACAACGGGAGATGAGGATGATGATTGAATATGAATTGAAGATGCATTTGTAGTTGCAGTTTGCATCACATCAACTTCAATCACAACTAAATCGTAAGTGTGTGCAATAGGTGCTTCAATTTGTAGTTCTGTAAATGCTTCAATCTTTAAAGCTTTAGATCCACCTGGAATCGCTTGTGGTGCTGTGTCAACCACTGTAAAAAGTGATGACCCAGTCTTACCAGAAACAGGACCCCAAATGGTCGATTGGGTTAAGATATCACCATTCGCATAATTAAAGGTCTCATTAATTAAAGGAATCGTCTCAGAAATTGGAGGCAACGCTAAAACAGTTGCCGTAAATACTTTAGTTCTAGTCACTGATCCTTTAGTCAGTGTTGCGGTGAGTGTGACTGTTTGAGTGCCTTGTTCATGTGTTGGTTGTGTAATCACACCATTGGCTGCAATAAAGGCAAGTTTATCAATCACCCAAGAAATATTAACACCTTGTGCTTGATAAACTGTGGGTAAAATCAGACGTGGCGATTGATTGGTCAGTGCTGAAAGGTCACCGATCGATAGCCAATCAAATGTCGTATCAACAGCCTGTTGGTCCGTTGGACCTGCAGTATCCCACTTGGCATAAAGTGTAATGTTTGAATTCACTTTATCTGTTGCAAAATTCCACTGGTTGACTAAGGTACTTTCCTTAAACCAACCCACAAAAACAAATCCTGCTCTTGTTGGCGCAGTAGGTGCAGTAATTGTTGCATCTTTTGCGACATTTGTTAAAGCAGTGACTGCTGTGCCGCCATTGGACTCAAACGTGACCGTATAGGTATCTCTGCCACACGCGACGAGTACAAATCCGACAAGTAAAATCGTGATTAAACTTAGTACTTTTCTCATAAATCCTCCCTTATCCTAAATATTTATTGCATGTAAACCCCTCAATAGGAGCTACAACGAATAACAATTTGGCAGTTCTGGTTTGACCTTGGTATGTTAAGGTCACATCAACAACAACAGGCCAATTATCATTTAAATTATTAAACTGACTTCTTGAAACACCTTGTTGATCTCTAGATTCAATCCAACATTCCGTAGGTAGTGTGACCACACCTTGATCATTAATGATGTCTTTATTTCTAGAACTATAAGTAATTTGAACCCCTTGATATGAGGTTGGTAAACCTAAGCTTCCAGCGGTTCTAATGACTGTTTTTGTCTTATCGGCCATACCTGATAAATCTTCGGCTTCCATAAGTAATCTAAATGTTTGATCGATAGCAATCGTTTCATCAGATGGCTCACCCTCTTGACAACCCATTAAAATGAGTCCAGAAAATAATAATGTTAATAGGAATAATATTTTTTTCATGTCATCACTCCCAATCAAAAATTGTTTTGGTGTAGATCATATTTTGTGTATAGCTTCGATCTTCTACGACACCATCATCTGCTAATAAATAACCATGAATATACCCTGAATCTGCTAAATAGAATGGCATTTGATTCATGGGAATACCACGAATCACGGCATCTAATGTTAAGAGTGCGAGTGTATCTGGTTGGTCTAATCTGCTATAAAGCATAATTTCACTATCTACGAAGAATCCGCGATGGAATTTTTCACGAACGATATTATTTCCAATCGTTCTTGCTACTTCAAGATAGGCAATATTCTTGGTGTAATCATAAAGTTCAACCATGGTCATAAGTGCGAACGGATCATCAATAGCTGTATCAATGTTTAAGTTTGGTTTAGCACCACCAAGTTCTCCAATATCACCTAAGCCGTAAGAATAGACAATATCTCTAAAATAGGTCCAAAGTTTCACTCTGTTTTCAGGATTTGGTGTCTGCAAAATGGTTCTTAAAATCGGTAATAAGTAAGTTGTTGGCATACTGACATAATCTAATCTCATATTAGAAGGTCCAAAATAACCCACTTCAGGTACGACATATCCATAAGTAACTGTGCCATCAATAAACATCGGGATAATCTTATTTTGTCCATCAATTCTAATATAGGCATATTCTAGATAGCCTTCAAGATAGGTTCTTGCCCAATCGACAAAATCTGTGACACCATATTTATCTGCTGCTTCTAGTAGCATGAGAATGTTATCGACATAAACAGCTTGTGTGTTTTTCCATGCCACATTCGATTCTCTAGCTATAGGACCAAAATCTCTAAATTGTCTTGCAACACGGTCACCACATCCTGAATTGGTATAAGCAGGATCTGCACATTCGAGTGGTGATCTAGTCACTGCTGTTGATTTATATTGATAAACCGTCATACCAGTAATGGGATGAGATGCTCGGTTGTATTGACTCATCAAATAAAATGCCCAATCGGCTGGAATTGGATCTCCAGTATGATGTGATAAGGTATACGCTGCATAAGCTAAATCTGTTGCAGAGTTAACGAATGGGAGTAATCCTGGGGAATCTGCGGGAATAATTGGCATGCCTTGGTTATCAAACTGTATGACATGCTCTGGAATGGTTTGTCCAAAAACGTTGGTGTCAAATGCGGTTGAATATGAACCGTGTCGATTCATATCGGTTGATGACCAGTAGAAATGTGCTGTCCAAAGTTGCTTCATAAATCTTAAAGTCGCTTGTTCATTAACTTCAAGCATGAGTTCGTAATAAGGCATCATGTTTTTAAGTTCATGAGGTCCATTAGGTCCTTCAAAGGATTGAACTTCCATATTATCTAAATTGATCGCACGATGTCCACCCCAATGAAAGAGTCCATTGACATTTTGGTAATCTCTCATAAACTCAGTTAATATATCAACAGCTGCATTTTTATACTTAGGAGACCCTGTCACATTGGTTAATGCAACTAAAGTTCTAAAGAAGTTTTGTTGATTCGCTAAATTTGCGTAAGGCACTTGTGCACGATTAGGAAATGTCCATCTTGCTGGTTCGCCTGTGAGTGTATTAATGGCATCCGGTAATAAAGCTGTATTTGGATTATAATCGCCACCATACTTTAAAATATTTTCAACATGCTGAATGACTGCGTGTAATCTTTGATAATCGGACTCGGTATAAACAATCTTCTGGTCAGCCGCTTCTAATCTGATAGATGGAACAAAAAGAATGGTTGCGATGAAAATGAGGGTTAAAATGATTTTTTTCATAGGTTTACCCCTTTCTTTCCACAATAACGTTATCTAAATATGCCCAACCAGAACTGTATCTTGGCATTGTGACACGAATGACGTTAGGGACTAAAATGAAACCATTTGCAGTTGCATTAAATCTGCTACTAATATGAAATGGTCCTGAATAAAGAAGTGTTGCCATTTCTCCTTGAATGAGGTAAGCTGCAATCACGTTGGTTGATGCATCCCATTCAAACTTAAAGGTATACCAACTACCTTTAGTAATGGTGACATTGGTTGATATAGTTTCTCCACCGTCACCTGAACCTGAATAATAGAAGAATGGTCCACCAACTCTTACTGATAACTTTTGATCTTGACCAATGGTTACACCAATGGTGTTGACTGCGCCAGTAGCAACCCCAACTGTGACTGCGTTTGCTTGTACGTCAGTTGGAATCATGATGTTTGCGTACGCAACACCTTTACGATCTTGGTCTAAATTAAACTTGGTCGTGAAAATAAACGTTGGTGTTGGTGCAGATTGTGGATACATCGGTGCTCTAAGTCCATCAGAAAACATTCTGACAAAACGATTGCCACCCGCTTCTTCTGCAATAACAGTTCTAACACCGTCTACCGCATACTCTTGGTTTCTATAGAGTAACCAGTTTCTTGGATTTGATCCAACACGTTCAGTATCAAATGTCTCATTGATTAAGTATTCTTCTGGTGTTGCAGAGATAAAGTCTAAATCCTCAGATGGGACAAAGCATCCTTCTGCAAGCGGTGTATCCTTACATCCATAATCTTCAAGATTGACAGGTGTATTTGGTGTTTTCGCTTCTGTGCAAGCACTTAAAATAAGTCCTAGAATTAAGATGAGTGCTGTTAATTTTCTTTTCATAACGTACCTCTTTTCTATCCTTTAATGGCTGAATCAGCATCATTGCCCACAAAATATTTTTGAGCTGAGAAGAAAATGATGATTAAGAGTGATACTGAGACAATCGATCTTGCATAAACATGGGCATATGTATTGGTTGAATCCAAACCTAAAGATGGTAAAACTAACGATAATGGATATGTCGATACTGCCCCTCGATAAATAAGTGGTCCTTGATAATCATTAAATGCTGAAATGAACATCAAAAGTGCCACTGTCATGACAATCGGTTTTAAGATTGGCATGAGTACATAAAATAAGACTTGAAATTTATTAGCACCATCCATATATGCTGCTTCATCTAAATCTCTTGGGATAGTTCTAAAAAATTGAATGAACATAAAGATTGAAAATGAATTAATCGCAAACATCGAACCTGCCCATAAGGGGAGATATGGCATAAAGGGTGCAGTTGATCCTTCCCAGAGTGGTGCAAGCGTTGGACTGGTCCAAAATGCATACATTGGAATTCTAAAGATGGTCGATGGCATGAGGAGTGTTCCAATCACGAGTGAGAAGATAAGTTTCTTTCCTTTAAAATGCATGCGTGTAATGACATAAGCTGAAATCAGACAAGAAAATGTGCCAAAGAGGACTTCCGGAATCGTAAACTGTAACGTATTCCATAGCGCTCTAAGTAGAGAATATCCTTGTGCACTACCCCAACCCGGTGCGGAGAGCGATTCCTTCCAGCCAATCAAAGTAAATTCTCTTGGCAAAAACCCAAATGAGAAGGTTTGACTTGCATCAAAGGATGCACCAATAATCCAAACTAAGGGATAAAGCATCACAAGTGCTGCAACAATAATGATTGAATACTTAATAACTTCAATTGAAGTCTTTTTAATACGATGTTTTTGAATTCTTAATTGTGCGTTTGTCATATAGGTCCTCCTTAGTCCTGGTAATGAACCCAATATTTAGACGATCTAAATATGAGGACGGTAAATACCATAATGATTAAGAATAAAATCCATGACATGGCTGCACCTAAATTCAAGTTACCGCCATCAAAGGCAATTTGATAGATAAGTAAGTTTAAAACTCTCGTTGAATTTGCAGGTCCACCTTGTGTAATCAGAGCTGGGCCATTAAAGACCTGAAATGTTTCAACCAAACGCATAACGGCATTAAATAAGATAATCGGTGTAATCATGGGAATGGTAATTGAGAAAAATTGTCTAAATTTACCTGCACCATCGATCGTTGCTGCTTCATATAAGGATTCAGGCACATTTTTTAAAGCATTTAAGAAAATGAGCATGGTAGAACCAAACTGCCAAACACGCAAGGTCACCAGACTGGCCATTGCGCCACCTGATGTTCCAAGCCATGAAACAGGAGATAATCCAAAAATCATGATGAACTGATTGATTAATCCGTCATCTCTAAAAATAAATCTCCATAAGACGATAATCGCAACGTTAGTTCCTAAAACGGTTGGCATGTAAAATGCGGTTCTAAAGAATCCAACACCTTTGAGTTTAAGAGCTAATACGTAGGCAATCAGTAAGCTTACAATTAAAATGAGTGGTACGGTAAAGAATACATAAATGAATGTCACTTTGAGTGAATTCATAAACTGCTCACCAATAAATTGGCTCGTATCAAATAGCTGTGCATAGTTAGCAAGACCAACAAAGGTAGAATTTCTACCTCTGGTCTCATATAAGCTCATGAAAAACGAGCTGATGAAAGGATATAGTTTAAAGAGTAGAAACCCAATAATCCATGGTCCTAAAAGGACGTAGGGTACCCACTTTTTCTCTCCGACCATGCTTATCCTCCGATAACTCTAGCAAGCTCCGTATTAAAACGATTAACAATATTGGTTGCAGCTACCGTTGCTGTAGAACGACCTAATAGGAAGTTTTCAATCGGTGCCTCATAAATCGCTCTAAAGGTTGCATGCTCATAATAAGGGTGAATGTATAAGTTAATGCCATTTGAAACTTGTGCGGCATAGGTACGTTGTACAAATTCATGACCTTGCCATTCTAAAGTTTGAGTAAAGTCAGTGGTTGTGACTGCTGTTAAGATGTTTTGTGTGATGCTATTATTTGAAACACCACGGTCAACACCTAAAATCGCAACTGCTTCTGGATCTGTGGTCATAAATTCAAGGAAAGTCTTAACTGCTTCTTTCTTTGCATCTGATTGTTCAACACGTTTTGAAACTGCATAAGCCATAGAAACTTTTTTATACATCCCAAAGTTTTCTTCTTCATCAGCAGTTTGTTGGAACATACCTGCTGTGACTAAAGATGTTGTTGGGGGTAGTGTATTTTGATATTCAGAAATGGCTGTATTCCATGTCATGACACCACCGTATCTTCCTGCTACCCAGTTGGGATTTGTAGGTCCATCATTATGGGTATCAATGGAGTTCGATGCAATTAAGACACCTGTACTTCTTAAATCTGAGATGAAATTAAACGCATCAACCAGTTCAGCTTGTGTAAAGTTCAGTTGATTATTTGAATTAATTAATGCTTTACCTGTAGTTTGTGCAAGATATGTAAACATGAGCATCGCAACTTGTTGAGGATCCAATCTACCAATGGCGTATGCATTTGGATCTACAGCTTGAATCGCTTGTCCAGCATCCATGAGATCATCCCAAGTCTTAATGGGGAAGTTATTTGGGTCTGAAAAATCATAGCCTGCAGCTTCGTATAAGCTTCTATTTAAATAAAAGATATATCCTGTTTCTGAAACAGATAATCCTAAGATTTTTCCGTTCACAGTGAGTGGTGTATGTTCATTAGCTGGATAGTTCGATAAATCTAATCCTAATTCAGTAATGTCCATAAAATAGTCTTCACCATACATGGAATAAATCCAATTATAGTTAACTTGGAAGACATCTGCTTCTGTACCACGATTCAGTCTGTTATTTAAAGTGGTTTGATAACCAGACCATGGGGATTGGTCAGCTTGAACTTTATATTGCGGATATTTCGCTTCAAATAATTCGATAGCGCGATAGGTTGCGATATTTCGATCCGATGTTCCCCACCATGCAAATGTGATGACAGAATCATCATTTCTGTTGCTACCACATGCAACTAAAACAAGTGATGTGAAGAGTATCGCCATCAGTAATATGATTTTTTTCATAGGTTTTTGCTCCTTTAATATAGGTTTAATTTTCATTTATCTTTAACCAGTTAAAGTCATCAATCGTTTGATGACCCGTTGGATAAGTTACGAATGTTTCTCTTAAATAAAACACATCTTGAAGTTGATACGAATAAGGCAGTGTTTCATGGTTTCTAAATGCGAAAGGTATAAGCTCATGTGTATTACTATGTACCCAAAGTGAATTTTGATCATCGGATGATCCAAAATATGTTCGATTTGATAAGACCATTTCGCTATTGATGACTTTATATTTGCCTGTATATTTTGAATCTATTCTTGAGTCTTGGTGATTTCGAATGGGTGTTGTTACTAATATATAAAGACTATTTTCCATCAAGACTGCACCATCTTCTGTTGAGACAATGCCTTGATTGGTAATCCTTAAATTGGTGTTATGCTTTAATCTGAGATTGTGAATGTCTGAGTTATCCAAGATAATGTGATAAACATGGACATCGCCTTTTCTAAGTCTAGGCATTCGGTCCATCAGATTGTAGATTTCAAGGTGATGAAACGTAAATGTGATAGATTCAAAGCCCTCACCATCTGTAGAATTGCCTAAATTGAAGCCCTTCTTTTGAAAACTTGAGTAAAGAATCATATCTTCTCTAGAAATGTCTAAATCTTTAAAACTTTGATAATAAGGATATTTCCAGATATTTTCTTCTAAATAGTCGATTTGTGCCTCAATGAATGCGTTCGGTTTAAAGTTTAGTTTCGACCAAGATAGGGTTAAATTTCTACCGTCTTCTTTAACATCAATAATGCCATCATAAGCTTGATCAAAAGTAAGATGATCAAACCATACACCATTGGATTTTTCGACTGTGAAGTAATCCCAATCATTGCGGTCATAATTTCCAGCAGTTATTTCATCCCATTCCCAAAGTTCTGAGAAATGTAGATTACGAATTACGATATTTGTGGATCCATCAATTAAAAATGCAGTGTGTTTGATTTGGTGCCCTGTTTTTGAATAAATCATCAAGTTATTTCTCAAAACGATTCTAACAATCCCTACACCTGTTTCTTTTAAAATCGGATGCATGAGTGGCTGTCTAGAATGTCTTCTGTAGACATTTCGATAATCATTTAAAGTTTTACCTGCTTGAGAAAGCATGGTTTCAACTTCAATCGATCCAAGATTTAAATCACTTTTAATTTCAATGATTTTTGCATCAGGTGCCATGAGTGCATCTAAAAACTCGATTTCGCTATTAACCTCATAAACACCTTCAGTTATCTCTCTTCTTGAGGTCACTATAAGCGAAGAAAAGCCAAATGAGTGCTCGAATAATCTGAAATCTACTTGAGGTGTCTCATTTGGTTGCTCATCTGTGGGGTCGGAAGGAACTACCGTATCTATGTTGTCTATGGCTTGGCATCCCGCCATGATGATGCCTACAAAAGCCAGTAAAATCAGAAAAATCAGTCGTTTCATGTCTGTCTCCATCTGTCTATATATACGGACGGTGTTTACAATTACTATTATATCATAAGATATAGTTGCATGTCAACGCTTACATAAAAACGTTATCATATCTAAAAGCTTAGAAGGTAGGGATTTGCTTCAAAAAAACATACGTTGTTTAAATGATTCATTTATTTAATACTTATGATGAAAGAAAAAATGCCACCCAAAGTTGAGTGGCATTTAAGCTTACATATGAATGGGTTTATCGACTGCACCATGGGCTGCTTCCATGATGATTTCAGATAATGTTGGATGCGGATGAATGGTATGAGCAATTTCATGCGCTGTGCCTTCAAGTTCAAGGGTCACGCCGATTTCCGCGATTAAATCAGATGCATTGTATGAAAGAATATGTGCGCCAATGATTTCTTTATATTGTTCTGACACAATCAGTTTAACAAAACCATCTTTTTCATTATCTGCCATTGCTTTTCCACTTGCAGCAAGCGGGAAGGTTGAAACTTTATATTTGAGTCCTTTAGCTTTCGCTTCTTTTTCAGTTAAGCCAACTGATGCAATTTCTGGCGAACCATAGACTGCATTAGGCACTCTATCATAATTTAAATGTGCTTTTTTATTTCCCAAAATGTATTCTACGGCAACTAATCCTTCAGCAGATGCAACATGCGCAAGCATATACTTTCCATTGACATCACCAATCGCATAGACATTAGGAACACTCGTTCTTAAATGTTCATCTGTGACGATATTGGCACGATCCATCTTGAGATTTAAAACTTCAAGTCCTTGGGAATTGGCACGCATGCCAACAGAAACTAATATCGTATCTGCCGTTATTTTATGATCTTTACCTTCAAACTGATAAGTCACTTCGTTTTTATTCACTGCTTTAACTTCAGCATTCACAAAAATTTCAATGCCTTCTCTTTTTAAGATTTTAGCGTATTGGGTTCTAATGTCATCATCCATCATGGGCACGATACCATCAAGTTTTTCGATGATCGTTACTTTTGAACCCAGTGATGAGAAAATGGTTGCAAATTCAACGCCAATAACACCACCGCCGATGACGACTAAGTTTTTTGGTGCATCTTTAATTTGTAAAAGTTCTCTAGATGTTACAGCAATACCTTGTTCATAAGATTCTTTAAGTCCAGGAATGGGTGGCATAATGGGGGATGCACCGGTTGCAATAATTAAGTTATTTGCTTGATAAATTTCACCATTGACTTCAACTTTGTCAGGTGCAAGCACTTTGCCAAAGCCAGAAATAACATCAACACCATTTTTCTTTAATAATCCCGAAACACCCATGGTGAGTTTTTTAACGACCGAATCTTTTCTCTTAAGCATTAAAGACCAATCGAAAGAAACATCGCCACCAAGAAGAACACCATAATCTGATGCATGTTTAATTGTCTTGTAGACTTTCGCATTCTTTAAAAGTGTCTTTGTTGGGATACAGCCGTGATTTAAGCAAATACCACCAACGACTTCTTTTTCAATCAGTGCGACTTTTGCACCAAGCTGAGCAGCCTTTATGGCAGCAACATAACCACCAGGTCCGCCACCTAGAACAATAATTTCATAAGATTTCATCAAGTTCACCTCAAGATAATAATAACATCATTGGTTCACTTAATAAAGACTTAATCACACCTAAAAATCTTCCAGCTTCAGCACCATCGATGACTCTATGGTCAACAGACAGTGACAATGGGAGCGTATAAGCAACTTTTAATGCGCCATTTTCAACAACGGCTTTTTGAGTAATTTTACCAATACCTAAAATCGCAACTTCAGGATGATTGATAATGGGTGTACCAAATGCAACATCGGCTGCACCAAAATTTGTGATAGAGAATGTTGTATTTTGGAGTTGTGATAATTGAACTTTTCTTTCAATGGTTTGATCTGCAACTTCTCTGAGTTCTTTTGCAAGTTCTAAAATACTCTTCTTATCTGCATCTTTAATATTAGGGACAATGAGTCCATCTGGCGTATCCACAGCCATGCCTAAGTTGATGTATTTTTTAATGACCATGCGATCATTTTCTTGATCGAAGCTTGCATTAAAATGTGGGAATTTCTTAAGTGCGATAATCGCAGCCTTCATGACAAATGCCATGTAGGTGAGTTTAATATTTTGTGCAGCAGCTTGATCTTTAACTTTCGCTCTAAGTTCTACCAATTTATCAACAACAATTTCATCCATGAGTGTGGTATGAGGAATGATTTGTTTGGCTAATGTCATCGATTTAACAATCGCTTTTCTAAGCTTAGTAATTGGGACATATTCCACTTCACCTTGAGCAGAAATGCTGACTTTAGGTGCTTGAGGAGCTGTATATGAAGATGCCTGACTTTGGCTTCCTTGGGCCGCTTTTTGAATATCTTCTTTCATGACTCTACCATTTTCACCAGTGCCCTTAATGGTCTTGATGTCAACGCCTAAGTCTTTAGCTAATTGTCTTGCAACTGGAGTTGCTAATACTTTTTCATTGGATACTTCTTTAGCCTTTGTACTATGTTCAGTTGAAGATGCCATGACAACTTCAGAGACTTCGATTTCACCAATAACACCAGGTGCAGCTTTACCTTCAGAAACTGGAGCTTTAGCAGATTCTTCAGCTTTCGCTTCTGCTTTAACTTCTGCTTTTGGTGCTTCACCACCTGTGCCATCATCAATGATGACCACTGTTTCGCCAACAAAAATGATTTCACCCACAGCACGACCTAATTTCACAATTGTGCCATCGACTGGTGATGGGAGTTCAGCATTGACTTTATCTGTTTCAACAACAACTAAAGTTTCGCCTTCTTTAACTTTATCTCCAACCTTAAAATGCCATTTTAAGATTTTACCTTCATGAATACCTTCACCGATATCGGCAAATTTAAAATCATACATGTTTTGTTCCTCCTTAGAATTTCGCTGTTTTCTTGATTTCTAAAGCGATACGTTCTGGGGTTACAAAATGATAGTTTTCGCCTTTAGCAAGCGGCACAGTGATATCCCAACCGGTGACACGTGCGGGTGCTGCTTCAAGATATAAAAATGCTTTTTCATTCACTAATGAAATGAGTTCTGCGCCAGGACCATATGTCTTAACCGCTTCTTGGACAACTAAGAAACGTCCTGTCTTTTTCACTGAATTAATAATGGTCTCTTCATCAATTGGGTTAATGGTTCTTAAGTCAATGAGTTCTATATCAATGTTATCATTTTCTAAGAGTTTCATTGCTTTTTCAACTTCTCTCACAATGGGACCCCAAGCAACAACCGTCATGTCTTTACCTTCTTTGACAACTTTCGCTTTTCCAATGGGAATACGATACATTTCTTCAGGTACTTCTTGTTTACCAGAACGATAAATTCTCTTAGGTTCCATATAAATGACTGGATCTGGATCTTCAATTGCAGAGATTAATAAGCCTTTCGCATCGTATGGTGTCGAAGGCATGACAACTTTAATCCCTGGTATATGACCAAGTAATGTTTCTAAGGATTCTGAGTGGTGTTCTAGCGCTCTAATACCGCCGCCCACTGGAAAACGAACAACGATAGGTAAGCCATAAGCGCCTCTTGTTCTATTTCTAAATCTTGCCATATGTGTCACGATTTCAGTCATTGCGGGGAACACAAATCCATCGAATTGGATTTCTGCTACAGGTAATAATCCATTAATCGCCATGCCAATCGCACTACCAGCAATCGCTGCTTCAGCAATCGGTGTATCAAATACACGATCTTCACCATATTTCTTTTGTAAGCCTGCAGTTACTCTAAACACGCCGCCTTCAAAACCAGTGTCTTCACCAAAAACAACAACTCGGTTATCTTCAGCCATTTTTTGATCTAATGCTTGATTGATTGCATCTAATAAGGTTAACACTGCCATGATTATTTACCTCCCTCTTCTAAAAATTTCTTCATATATTGATATTGTTCTTCTAATTGTGGGGTCATTTCTTTATAAGTATACTTGAAGATATCGAGTAATTCTGCATTACCAGTCGCTTCAACACCCTTAAATGTTTCACCCACATAGGTATTATTTTCTTCTTCAAGCTTTTGATCTTCTTTTTCGCTCCAATAGCCCTTATCAATTAAGTATTTCTTGAAACGAATCATCGGATCTTTCTTTTCCCATTCTTTAACTTCATCATCACTACGATAAATGGTTGGGTCATCAGATGTCGTATGTGCACCTAAACGGTATGTGACTGCTTCAATTAAGACAGGACCATTACCTTTTCTTGCATAATCTGCAGCTTCTTTTGCTGCAACATACATCGCTAAGATGTCATTGCCATCAACTTGAATACCAGGTATACCAAAAGCAACCGCCTTTTGAGCAAGTGTTTCAGCTTTGGTTGCCTTCTTTCTTGGTGTTGAAATCGCATATTGGTTATTTTGGATCACAACAACAAGTGGTGCATTATAAGAAGCTGCAAAGTTTAAACCTTCATAGAACTCACCGTGTGATGTACCACCATCACCAATGGTTGCTAGAGCAACTTCACCTTTCTTTAAAATCTTAGATGCATAAGCTAAACCTGCAGCATGTGTCACTTGGGAACCAATAATGACATTGACAGGTAAAACTTTGGTTTCTAGTGGCATGTGGTTGCCCCATTCATTACCAAACCAGTAGAGATAAATATTGTGTAATGGCACACCGCGATAAAGCATAATATTAAGTTCTCTGAATGCTGGAGATACCCAGTCTTTGGGTTCAAAAGCGGCAATCGTACCGACTTGAGTTGCTTCTTGACCTCTATTAGGTGGATAAGTCAATAAGCGGCCTTGACGTTGATATTGTAATGCCTTGATGTCTGCAACACGCCCGAGTGCCATAGTTTTGTACATTTTGAGCAGTTCTTCTTTTGATATTTTAGGTTCGAGCTCAGGGCTTACGATTTTGCCCTTTGGATCTAAAATTTGGAGCTGCTTCTTTTTTAATGGATCATAGTCTTTAAATAGCATGATTCAATTCCTCCTTGTTTTGCACTCTTATTATACTTGACGGGGGTGTTTTATTCAAAAGCTTTGCTTACAGCGAAATAATCATGAAAGATGAAACGTTTTCATGAGAACTTTGTGTCATTTTGTGGCTTAATTAGGCTAAAAATGTGAAGTATCTGATCATAAAAATGAATTGGAATAGATAAAAAAATACCAGACTTAAAAATCTGGTACTGTTGACTTAGTCGATTAAAATCCCATTTAAGAACCTTAAAAATTCTAATACATCAAACGATTCTTAAGGTAAAAATGTTAGCCCTTTTTCTAGTAAAGCTTTTCTTAGTATGGGTATCGTAGAAGGTCCTATACCATGAAGTTTTAAGATTTGCTTTTCTGAGTAGGCAGAAAGTTGTTCAAGAGTTTCTATACCTTGATTAAGAAGTGCGCTTCGTGCAGGACTACTCAGTAAAGACAAAAATCCTGTTTTTGGCTTATCTAACTTAAGACATATAGGACAAGAAAGGCAATCACTTGATTTATAAAACACATGTCCTCTCTCACATATCATCTTTTTCTTAGTTTTTGATGTCATGTTTATCTCCAATATGTTTTATATCCAAGTTTGTCGTTTAAGTTAAAGTCTATCATTTGAGCTAAATAATCATAATCTACAGTTTGATTCCACTTGATTTTGATAATGTTATCTGTTGTCTCGTAATGGTTTTTTTCAGCAAGCTCTTTAAACTTGATTAACGTCACATGTTCTGGTGCGATTGCGACGTGTGCTCTAGAGTAACTTAAACCTAAAATAAATGTTCCCTCGTGAACAAAATGGGGTTGGTTCCATGCAATTTTTTTCTCCAAAAAAGGATACTTGCTTGAAATCCAGTCCAAAATCTCTTTCATTCTTATCTTTTGTGTAGGATTTTCAATTTTTTCAATGTAGTCATTAAAGTCTTTCATAACCTTCCTCCTTTGGATCAAGTTTAACAGTAAACCACGATGTCATCAAGTGAGGTGCTCATGAGCAAAATTGACCAACATGTGTTGGCCAATGCATCAATTTATTTACTTAATTTCTTGTGAAGTAACAGAACTAGTTCTCTTAAAGATTTCGCTGCAACTGCTGTTGATGCTCCACTTGGATCAAGCATAGGTGATAACTCAACAAAGTCAGCAGCAACCAAATGATTGAGCTGATCGAACTGATCAAATGCCCATAAGAGATCTTTATATTGCATGCCGCCTGGTTCTGGCGTTCCAGTACCTGGGACAACAGCTGGGTCTAAAACGTCAATATCAATAGTGACATAAACTGGAACATCCTTAAGTTTTTGACAAACCTGATCAAGTCCTTCAAAATCGAACTTTCTAAGGTGCGTATGTCCGGATTTAGCCCATTCGAATTCTGGCTTTTCACCACTTCTAATGCCGAATTGGAAAATTTTTCCATCACCTACAAACTTGTGTACATGTCTTAAGAATGTTGCATGCGATAATTCTCTTCCAAAAAACGACTCTCTTAAATCTGTATGTGCGTCAAGCTGAATGATATGAAGGTTCGGATATTTTTCAAAGACTGCTTTAATGGTTGCATAACTTGCTAAGTGTTCACCACCAACCATCATGGGTACTTTACCATCTTTAATGATTTGTTTGGTTGTTTCATAGACAATTCTAAGTTGTTCTTCAATATCTCCAAAAGGAAGTTCAAGATCACCAATATCACATGTCTTATGCTCTTTTAAATCCATATCACGATAGGGTGAATACCATTCAACACCAAAAGAATCGACACGTATAGCGTGACCTGCAAACCGTGTACCTGGTCTAAAGGATGCCGTATTGTCCATCGGTACAGAGAAAATCACCACATCTGCTTCATCATAGGTTGCAGTGCAACTTTGGAAGGATAAATCCACTTTATTCATTTTCATATAATTCGCTCCATTTTTCCCAATATTCTTTATCAATTATTTTGATATAGCCGCCTTCAGTATCACTTAGGATGACAGATCCACTACGTTGATAAAAATCTAAGTCATCTAAAATTTCTTGACTGATGATTTCACCTGGAATTACGATTGGAATCCCTGGTGGATAAATCATAATCGATTCCGCTGCAATCTCATCAACTGCCTGGTTCATCGGCACGTATTTCTTTGGTGCATGATAAGCTTCTCTCGGACGAGTGAGTGCTTCTGGATAACTATATTTAATCTTAGGTTGTAATGCAGGTAGATGCATCGGCATATATTTATCTGATAATGCTTTAAGTGCAACAACTAAAGCATCTAAATCTTTTTGCTGAGTTCCAATCGATAAGACAGCTAAAATTAACTGTGTTTCTGCAAGTTCTAATTGAATTTTATGTTCATCAAATAACTCTTTATACACATCAAAACCAGATAAACCCATACCTGAAACTTTAATAATAATTTTAGTTTCATCATAATCATCAGCATGACGGTCCAAAAAATATTGATCATCACAAGCCATGAGTCCTGGAATTTGATTAATTTCTGCTCTTGTTTTTCTTGCCATTTCAATCAGTTTTGGAATTTGAATTGGACCTTCAAAATAGATATTTTTTCTTGCAACATCTAAGCTTGATAAAAGTAAGCTAGATGGTGAAGTGCTTTGAATCATATTAATGGTTGAACGTAATCTGATGTGATCGACTCTTGGACCTTGTGTAATTAAAATCGAACTTTGGGTAAGAGAGCCTACGGTTTTATGGAGTGAACATGAGCTCATATCTGCACCACATTCCATAGAACTTAAAGGAAGCATGTCTGAAAAGGGTAAATGTGAGCCGTGCGCTTCATCCACCAAAACCATCATTTCTTTTTCATGAGCAAGTTCAACGATCTTCTTCAAATTGGATGTCACTCCAAAATAGGTTGGATTAATGACAAAGACAGCTTTCGCATCTGGATTTTCTAAAATTGCTTCTTCAACTTCATCATAATTCATATGATTGGCAATACCAAGTTCTTCATCAATATAAGGTTTAACAAACACAGGTACTGCACCACTTAAAATAAGGGCATTAATTGCTGATTTATGAACATTTCTAGGAAGTATAATTTTTTCTTTGGCACGACAGGTCGACATAATCATCGCAAGTATTCCCATGGTCGTTCCACCGGTTAAAAAATACGCTTTTTCTGCTAAAAAAGCATCTGCCATCAGTTCAGCTGCTTCTTTAATAACACCCGTAGGTCGATTTAAGTTATCTAAACCACGTGGCGCGTTCGCATCCAGTTTAAACATCGTAATTCCAGCATAGTCTTTTAAGTCATTAGGTACTTGGCCAAGTTTGTGTCCAGGTACATCATGCTGGATAGTTCCACTTTCTGCATATTCTTTTAATTTGGTATAAAACGGTGTGAGACGATGATCTTTGTCCATGTATGACCCACCTTTCAAAATGCATATCTATTTTAACACTTTTTAAAACTTTTTAAAAATGTTTTTACTGATTTAACCCATAATTATTCATCAACAACCTTGTAATTCCCATAACTTTAAGAATATGTCAAAAAATGTTATACTATAGGAAAAGCGAAAGGGGATTCCTATGAACTTATCTATTTTTTTTGCCTCACCTGTGATTAATGGATTACTCACCGGAGGCATTGTATTCTTTCTTATTTTCATGTTTATCTTTGAACACCATATTCTAAAGAAACATGAGGAAAATTTAAAAAAATTAGTGATTATTGGCATTTATACATTGTCCTTTATTTTACTTTTTGCAGGTGTGATTGGAGTTCTACTCATTTGGGGATTTGATGTTTCTGGATACTTATCAGATGTCATTGTTTCACTTGGGGAGATTATGACAGCTTCCATAGGAAGATTTGTCAGCAGCACAGTCATTTTATTTATTGCACTTCTGATTCTTCGGATATCCAAAATTACAACCAAACGTATTGGCATGAAGCCTAGTCCAAATCAAAGACGTAAAAGAACGATTGCTAGAGTGACAAGAAGTATTACGAAATACGTGGTTTGGATTACGTGTATCTTATCTATTTTAGCAGTTTGGGGTGTCAACATTGCTCCAGCACTTGCTGGTCTTGGGATTTTAGGTTTAGTCATTGGTCTTGGCGCACAACGCTTTATTAATGACTTAATTGCTGGATTCTTCATCATCTTTGAGCATCACTTTGATGTCGGTGATAAAATTGAAGTCAGAGGGTTCAAAGGTGAGGTCATTGATATCGGATTAAAAACAACGAAAATTAGAAATTGGAAAGGGGAGATTTTAATACTTGCCAATGGTGAAGTCTCGAGTCTTATCCAGTTTTCTAAAGAAATATCAACAGCTGCTGTTGAATTTGGTATCGCTTATCAAGAAGATATTCAAACCACCATTGATTTACTCAATTTAGAGCTTCCTAAAATGCGTGTTGATTTCCCAGAGATTGTCGAAGATCCGAAAGTATTAGGTGTTATTAATTTAAATAGCTCTTCTGTGGATATGCGTGCAATTTGCAAAACTCTTAATGAACAACATTACGCAGTTGAAAGAGAAATGAGAAAACGCATTAAACTGATTTTAGATGCGAATGGTATTGAAATTCCATTCCCACAAGTTGTAGTTAACCAACCGACAGCAAGAAAACCAAAGCCTAAAAAAGAAGTAGATATCGAAAATAAGAACTAAAAAAAGAGACGATGATTCCCTTAGGACATCGTCTTTTTGTTAATGAATGAATCATCGACACAGTTTTTAGCATAAGCGCATTTAGAGCATGCATGATCATCTTTATGCTTTATCATGCGATAAATAATGAAACCTACAATTGTCACCGTAAAGGTTAAAATCAAAATATCTGCAAGTGTCATGTTAAAATCACTTCAATGAGTCGACCAAGTTGGAAGATGAAGACTGCAAGTATCCAGGCAAGCCCTGTTTGAAAAAATACAGCTTTCCACATACGTTTGGTTGTCCCAAGTTCTTCTCTCATCGCACCAATTGCCCCAAAACAAGGTGCACTAAATAAATTAAACACCATAAAAGCATATGCGGATGCTGCTGTAAAGAATGAAAACACACCACTTCTAAAAATCAAGAGACCTTCTTCAGTTGTTTCCGAGTATCCTGCAATTATGGCCATAGATGCAACCACTTGTTCTTTAGCAACTAATCCTTGAATGGCAGAAACTGTCGCTGCCCAGCTCCATGTTCCAAGCATGGGATAAAATATCCATGCTAAGAGATTGCCTAAAAATGCGAGTATGCTATCTTCTGGATCAACGCCATAAGTCATGTTCCAAGAAAAGCTGATGAGAAACCATATCACAATCGATGCGAGTAAAATAATCGATCCTGCTCTTTGGATAAATGACCAAGCTTTTGATGTGACATCGTAAAACACATATCTAAAACTAGGCACTTTATATTCAGGTAGTTCTAAAATAAAACTTGAGGTTTTTCCTCTAAATAAAACTTTCTTCATCAAATAAGCTGATGTTAATATCACGATAATAGCTAGGAAGTATAAGGATGCTGAAATAAATCCAGAATAATCTTCAAAAAAATAACCTGCAAACAGTGTAATGATCGGCAGTTTTGCACTACATGGAATAAAGGGGGTTAACATAATCGTCATTTTCTTTTCAGTTTC
The DNA here is from genome assembly GCA_030603805.1 of Acholeplasmataceae bacterium. Taxonomy (GTDB): domain Bacteria; phylum Bacillota_I; class Bacilli_A; order Acholeplasmatales; family Acholeplasmataceae; genus Peloplasma. Next base: position 7,482 of record JAUVXD010000015.1, on the reverse strand, counting down.
ATCATTGATGGTTCGTGCAGACATAATCGCTGGTACAGAACACCCACTACCAATAATAAAGGGAATCAAGGACTTACCTGATAATCCAACCTTTTGAAAGATTCGATCTAAGAAAAATGCAATACGTGCCATATATCCTGTCGTCTCTAAAATTGAAATTAAGACAAATAAAATGATGAGTTGTGGTAAAAAGGATAGAATCGCACCAACACCTGCAAGCATCCCATCGATGACTAAACTTTTTGACCAATCGGATGCGCCTATTGCACTTAAAAAGATGTCTAATCGTCCCCCTAAGCTATCGATTAAATCTGCAACTAAATCAACAGTTAAACTTCCTATAGGTCCAGCTGCAAGATAATACACACTAAACATAACCATCATAAAAATAGGAATTGCTAAAAACCTATTTAAGAAAATGTCATCAAGCTTATCCGTCCATGTTTTGTTCAATCGTTTTTGATCAACAGCTTCATCTCTAATGAGTTCGATATATCGATACCTTTCATCGGCGATGACTTGTTCCATATCTCTTTTGTAGTTTGGTTTTAGTGTAGAAATAATCTTTTTCGTTTCATCTGTTTGATATGCTTCAACAAGCGGATCTTCTTCAATGAGCTTAACAGCCATAAATCTTTGATGTCGACTTAATGTTTCTTCAATCTTTGAAATAGCGTCTTCTAAGATATGATCATAAATATGGATATATCTATTTTTTCGATAGTCCCCCATTTTGATATATTGAATCAAGTTAAATATATTAGTCTTTTTAAGTGCAGAGATAGAGACGATGGTGGTATCTAGTTTTTCTTCTAAGGTTCGAAGATCAATTTTGATGCCTCTTTTATCTGCAATATCACTCATATTTAACGCAATCAACATCGGAATGCCGAGTTCAAGAAGTTGTGTAGTTAAATATAGACTACGCTCAATCGACGTTGAATCAATCACATTTAAAATAAGATCTACATGATCATTAAGCAAGAAGTTTCTAGAGATAGTTTCTTCTAATGTATAGGGCGATAAAGAATAAATGCCAGGAAGGTCTACAAGTTCAAAATCTGTACTTCGAATAAACCCAACTTTGCGTTCAATGGTTACACCAGGCCAATTACCAACTTTTTGATTCGATCCCGTTAAGAGATTAAACAGTGTTGTTTTCCCAGAGTTTTGATTCCCAATTAAGGCAATTCTCATGAAATCACCTCAACATCAATCAAGGCTAAATCAGATTTTCTCAAACAGAGTTCATAACCTCTAAGTTCAATATCAACTGGATCGCCAAGAGGTGCGATTTTTTTAATCTTAACTTGAACGCCTTCCGTAATACCCATATCTAACATTCTTCTTTTAAGTGCTTTATCTTCAGTATGAAGAAAAACAACTTTTGCTTTTTGGTTTTTTCTCAGTTTAGAAAGTACCGTGATTGTCCCGGTACGTATTTTTTCTTTTAGCATATATTTGATGTCCTCTTAGAAAATAATCGTATCAATCACTTTCATTATAGCGATTTAACGATTGAAGTCAAACGAATCTATAAGACATTCTAAATAGCATTATAAAAAGAAAACAGGCTTGCGCCTGTTAAGCAAATTCACTCTTTCCTTGTTTGAAATCTTGTTTATCTAAATACATTTTTCGGTCCAATTTTTCAAAGAAATTATCAAACGTTTGATGATACTTGTCGTCATAAATACCATAACCCATTGAAAGTGTTATTGGAAACTCATCATCTTTCATACGATTATAAGATCTAATGTTTTCATCAATTCGTTTCACGATATCAAAAAGCACTTGATCATGATCGGATTCGATAATGATACAAAACTCATCGCCACCAATACGTGCTACGAAATCATTTTTCCGAATACTTCGTTTTAAAATGTCACCAATCTCACGAAGAGCTAAATCACCCATTTGATGACTCAGTTCATCATTGATTTGCTTAAAATCATTAATATCAATCATCACAGCACTCACGACTTTCCGTGCTGTTTTACTCGGCAAAAGTTTAATATAGCGTTCAAATTCTCTTCTGTTATATACACCAGTTAGTGGATCTGTTGAGGTTAATTGTGACTGAATCGAGACATAGACAATCAAGACAGAAATTGTCATGGATGGCCATAAAATGCTTATTTCTGGATAAATCACTTGAATGATAGCTGCAAACATGGGAGGCACTGTAAAAAGCAGGAGGGCACGTGCATCATTTTCAGGAATAAGCATGCGGTGTCCTACTATGTAGAGGATCGATAAAAACATAATGATATAGCTCAAAGCAAAAATGGTCGTGTATTCTGATCCTCGTTGATAGTACCCTTGTTCATCCACTGAAAAGAGGATACCCATATTTGGACTGATCAGTGCAAGAAACGTATTCGTTAGGACAAAAGGTAACAAAACAGCCATGATAATCTTAAAATGCTTTCGATGCTCATGAATGTAATCATTGACATATAAGCACCAAATCGCAATAATCAAACTAAACACAATAAAATAAAAAATATTCAAGATGGTAAATAGGTCCCTGAACAACCCAGTCTGATAGCCTTCTGTCATACTTCTAAGGATTTGGATGGTTAAAATGATTACATTGAGCCACAACATTAAGAAAAAATAACGGTGCCGATTTCTTAGTGCTCTAGACTGTTTTTTAAAGTTCATAAAAACAACTAAAAGAATCGTGATGCAAATGATATTTGTTTGTATCGTTTCAAACACTCAAAAACCCAACCTTTCTCCCATTATTAATATAGCATGGACATGTCAAAAAAATAAACTCTAATTCGAATTTCATAACAATTATTGCACATTTTTATGTTATTTTTACATGAAAAAGAGGGATTTACTCAATAACCCCTCTTTTTTTTGGTATTTTTTAAAACTAGACTACTAAAGATCAAACTCAATATAACCCCAATGATACTCATGAAAACCAGATTTACCCATGAACCAAGTGTAGGTCCAAAGTTCAAGTGAAACATGTGCTGTATCTGATAAATCAACGACAAACTCAAAAACGAGTGGATCCATTGTTGGATTGATATCCGTAATCTCTAAAACTTGATATGCCTCATCATAGACAATCATATCCCATAAATCAGATGGATTAAATAGATGAGAGAACTCTAAAGTAAATCCAGTCGAATCATATGAAATCAATCGCGTTGGATTAAAGATTTTAACAGTCTCCCAACTCATGATTTGGATGTATCCTCCTGCTGAAATACCATCACCTTTGATGCGTGCCATAATCAAATATCCAATATCTTCAAACGTTGTTACATAAAAATCATCATCTGCACCCAAAATCAGTGTCATTTCAAAGGTGTATGGATTCACACGATACCATTCATAAATCACTGCATTTTCAATGAGTTCATAGGTTTCGTTGTTATAGACGGTTGCACTCACCTGTAGACCATGACCATATTGTGGCATCATCACGCCTGTCAAATACATAGAGCCATCCATGTTCCATCCTGTAAACTGAGTATCTAATGTTGTACCCATAACATATACTTCATTGGAATACATCGCTTCTGGTGTTCCAACCGCTCTCAATCGATAGGTTGTGTTTCCAGCAAGAGGTAGACTAAAGTTGTTAGCATTCATCCAAGCTTCTTCCCAAGTGTTATAGTAGTAAGTACTTAAGGGTTCCCCTTGATAAATCACATCTTTCCACATCTCTTCAACAACATCGTAATATTGTAAAATAAAGTGGCTTGCACCTATGGATTCTGGGTATGGGAAAACGAGATCGACACCAAAGTATGTACCTCCAAACAAATAATCTGGGCGATAATCTGCCTTATATACTATGAGTCCTGGGAATAATCCATCAATAGCTGTATGCTCATAATTTGGAATATTTAAAACAACAAAAGGTAATACTTCGAGCATGAAATCATGCATTTGAGTCAGTGATCCAATCGTGACTGTAGCTCTTAAGGTAATGACAGTACTCGAAGGTACGTTAGAAACATATTTTGTGGTTGGATCAAATATCATTGGTCCGCCAACTTGAGTCCAATAGAGTGTTGCACCTAGGACATCAATTTCATCTGGGAGTTCAAGATAAACTTTAGCAACAATCGGCCCTTGAATTGCATATTCACCTAATGTAATAAGTGCATCCATCTTTTCTTGATCTGTTTCATATAGCAAAACGGGAGTTTCATCCACACCTACAAAGAGCATAAAGCCATCGATACCAAGCTCATTCATGTTTGGCATTAAATACCCTTTAAGCTTAATTTCAAGCATCGAATACATCATGAGGTCAAAATATAAATCATAATCTAGTGTGTTGATTTTAACTTGATAATTACTCTCTAAACTATCTGTAAAATAGATGCCTTCAAATTCGTCGTGTATGATATAACCAATCAACTCGATAGGTCTTCCCCATAATGATGAATCTTCTGGATTTAGTCCAACGATTTCTTCCATCAACTTAGGTGTAAACACGAGTGGATTAGCAACACCAAATCCAAGTTCACTATAAACAGTGATGGTACCCTCTTTCATCGTTTTTACACCCATCACTGTATCAACCATTGCTTCTATGAGGCATTCAGTACCAATACTTAGCTCCAAATCAAAGGGGACAATCAAATACCCTGTATGATCTGCAAGAATAAAGAATCCCCCTTCAGAGCCATAGAACATGCTGTAAACAACAACGCCACGAACAAGATATAAAGTGTCTAGGTCTCCAGCTTTAAACTGACTTATAGTCAATGCTTCAACTGGGACGACATGGATTAATATATCGAAGGTATCAAAATAATCTCCAACCGTTAATGTCACATGAATTTCGATATACATTTCTGATGAAATATCTTCTGAAATCCATCCAGTTTCCAGATTATAATAAAGACCATTGATACCTTTGTTATACTCTAATTCATAAATACCAGGAAGACTTTGAGGTAGTTGATGATAGACCCCTTGAATAAATGTTTTACTTGCGTAGTAGTTAAGTATATCATTTGAAATCATTGTGTAGATTTCCTCTGGATCTCCACCTAGTGAAATATCATTAGGAAGTCCAAGGAAAACAATCATCATTTGAGGTTCATCACCCATAGGTAATCCTAGACCAGAAATGAGCACATGAATACCCAAATAGTGATCAAGTGTTGCTTGAAGTTCAGGAAGAGGTGCAAATACTGCAACCTGAGCAATACCGTCATCAAGCATATACATGTTGTCAAATCCAAGTTTAGATAAAACACCTTCTAACTGATAATACTTAAACATGTCATATGGATTACTAATACCTAAAGCAATAAACTCTGTCAATGATAACACAATAGGAGCCATTGGCATCGGTTGATCAAAAGCTATAATCTCAACCACTGGATCTGGAGAGATTACAGGTCTAATAAATGGCATGTTGTCTTGATTGAAATATTCTCCGTAAACAAGGACTTTAGTGCCGATTTCTAGGTTCCAAAGAGATGGAACAAAGAGAATACCTGTTTCATCAGCAATTAAGTAGAATGTATTAAATTCTTGGACTTTGAAAATCACAACACCTACTACATAAGCTGAAACTTCACCGTTAGTAGCAATAAAATCTTGAACAGATAATATCTCTAGAGGTTCAACTGTTAAAGTGATAAGTACTATTTCTTGATAGATGCCTAAGGTTAAGGTTGCCTCTAGAACAATTTGCATTGGTTCAGATATGTCTTCAGAGATTTGATTTGTCAGTAAATTAATGAGTGCTGGTGTCGATGTTTGATAGCTCACGGTTATAGGTACATAAGGATGTTCTAAAGGTAATTCAATGGTTTGTCCTGGATAATAGGTTTGTCCTTCAAGGTATCCTTTAAGCATTAAAGACATTTCAATGATGAGTTCTTCATCTGATAAAGCCATTTCAATATCATTTGGATGTCCTCCAAATACAAACATAAGTTGATTTGCGCCTTCATCAAAGTTAGGAAAGATTAAACCTTTTATTTTAACTTTGAACCCAAAATAATTGCTCAGTAGGTTTCTACCTTCAGTGGTCATTGCAAGAATCATCAAATCGCCATTGACATCATCAAGGTAAAAATTATGAGTCATATCATCAAAATAAACTGAACCTGTGATTTCAACATAGATAATCCAGTTGGTTGGTAAAGATGGATCAAGTGAGTTAAAATCGTCTACCGATAATGATAATGGATCAATCGGAATCTCTTGATTATTAGATAAGATTTCTTTAAGTGTGTTTCCAGATTCATCAGCCATAATGACTAAGCCGTCCATAGCTGCTCTATAGCCACCAACAATCACAAGATCTCCATATTGAGGTGAGCTATTACACATTACAGCAAGAGTTCCTGTTTCATCTGCAATGATTATAATTTTCATATCAGATGATGCAAAAATAACAACACCAGATACAACACCATAGCTCATATCGGATAAAGCTTTGAAGTCTTGTATAGAGATGGTTGAAATGGGATGTAAATGGATTGTGACATCGACATAATTTGTGACTAAACCAATGGTGACAGTAATTCTTAAGGTAATTGCTCTTTCAATTTCTGTGGTTGAAAACTGTCCTGTTGAAGTATTTAAGAAGCTTGCGTTATCTCCCATGGGTTCAAATAGGATGGTTGAACTATAGTATGGATCTGTATTTGGTAAATTCAAGGTTGCCCCACTATAGAAAATCTTTCCATCAAGTTCTTCGATACCTTTAGCAAGAATTTCAGCTACTTTTTCTTGATCTGTTAAGACAATATCAACAATTGGTGATGAGGGTTGATAAAGGATATGCCAACTGTCTTGCATTGGACTAAATCCTTGAACAACTGCATGGATTTGGATTCTTGTACCTACTTTAGGGAAGAATGGATCTGCAAGTCCTTGATAGGATTTAAAGTTAATGAAAACCATGGCATCTGTGAAGTTAGGTAGGAGTACATATTGCATACCAAACTGTTGAACAACACCATCAACAATCACTGGTTTGCCATTAAGTGCTAATGTGTTTGGTGCAGAATGTGCAATATCAATTAAATCCATGTTTTCATAGGTAGGCATGGTTGTAAAGGATGAGTTTGCTGCAAGATTGGTTACATTGGTGAGTTGTGGTGTGTATTCAAAATAACTAAAGTCAGCCTCAAATTCAACACCTTGCCCAACTGCGAACTCTGTGCTCGATAAAACATAAATATATCCTGTTCCATCATAAATATAGAAGCCTGGATTCATGGGTAGAGGATATTTATAGTAAATCACACCACGTACCTTTACGTGCGTTGGATTTTCTAAAAGGATATCTGAAATCAAATCATATGTAACAAGGACTTCCCACTTCGCATAGAGTGTGATGTTTTGTGCAGGCATGGTTGTGAATGCATAAGCTGTTGTAAGTTCTGTATTCGAATACCATCCATCAAATGTGTAACCTTCTCTTGTAGGTGCAGTTGGTGCAGTTACAGCAGAGCCAAAGTTTTGTGTGATTGCAGT
>JAUVXD010000028.1 GCA_030603805.1 Acholeplasmataceae bacterium | reverse complement strand
TCCGTCCTCGGGCACCATTCTTTAATCAAATTGGTTGATGAAATTAATAAAACTCCCTATTTAAGGGAGTTTTTTACACTTTATGACATGATGGTATGTGATACTCAACAACAACGATTGGCCCAAAATTGGCCCAAAAATCGTGAAACACTAATAATCATTAAAGATTATTAACGATTATTGTTATTTCATTAATCATCATTATGTTTAAAGTTAAAGAGCTCGAATGGGTTTTAATTCCGAGACAATACTTATAGGAGGTAGCACAATGATCGGAAAAACTCAAAATAATCAGTATTATTTTAGAGCATCGCATTATGATGAAAACACAGGAAAGAGAATACGCAAATATCAAGGAGGCTTTAAGACTAAGAAAGAAGCTAAACTAGCTGAGCAAATTTTTCTTTCAGAGTTGACACAAAACTCTACTCCACACATGACTTTACAAGACGTCGCTTATGATTATTTACAGCATCGTTTACCTTATATTGAACAAACCAGTCACATGAATAACAAGCGACTCCTAGACACGTATATTTTGCCACACTTTAAAAATAAGCCTATTGATCAAATCAGTAAACTTGATTGTCGTAGATTTATTGATAAAATGGCCAACTTAGATCGATCTACAAAAACCAAGAATGACATTATTACACTGATGAAAGCAGCCTTTAGTCATGCTGAACAATACTTTGATCTTGAAAACAATCCAGCAAGACAACTCAAGCGACTCCCCAAAACATTAGATGACTCAAAACAAAGCAGTATTTGGACAGTGGAAGACTTTAATCTATTCATTTCTTACTTTAATCTCAAAGATGCTGAAGACCACCGCTGGGCTACATTTTACTCCCTTGCCTTTTGGACAGGTATGCGCCGTGGTGAACTTCTCGGATTAACATTTGAAGATTTGGACATAGTCAACAAGCAGATCTCAATTACTAAATCAGTTTCACAAAAAAGAACTGGTCAAGCAGTCTATGTGAAATCTCCAAAAACAAGTTCTTCAATTAGAAAAGTGTCATTGGATGACAAAACTCTAGACATGCTTAAAACAGAGTATTTACTTCAGTCACAAAAAAAAGGATTTAAGCCCACCCAGTTCATATTTTCAAGAACTGATTCACCTAATATCCCATTTGCAGACACTACGATTGAAAACAAAAAGCGCAAAATCATTAGAAATTTCAATTTGAAATATATTAGGTTTCATGATTTCAGACATTCCCACGCTTCAATTCTTATTGGAAATGGAGTAGATATAGTTTCAGTTTCAGCACGTTTAGGTCATTCCTCGGTCGATATGACACTAAAAGTTTACACTCATCTTTTGCCTTCTGCAGAACGAAAAGCTTTGGTTACGATAAATACACTAAGATAATTAGATGCGTGAGATTCGTTTTCTTATCTCAACAACAACGCCAATGATTTTGTAGTTAATGCTTTTATCCAGAAAAATAAACTGATTCTCTCTTGTGGTTGAATTTAGCGCATACATTAATATAGATTCATCCTTTTGAATAATTTTTCGAATAATAGCAGGCTCATCTTCAATTTGCACTAGTACGAAGTCATTGCTTAAAAACTTATCTTGCAACTTAACAATAACATTATCTCCTTTAGAAATTTCTGGAAGCATGTCGTTATTATTTTGCTTTATCACAATATATTCCTGTCCTCGTGTAAACCAGTTATAGTCGATGACTTCATAGTCTACTACAGTCAATTGTTCTTTATCTTTGTTATAGTAGTACTTTTCAAACGCATTCCTAACTTTGTGATCTGTTGGTGAAAACAACTCTTTTGCATTTTGTAGCACTGATTTTTCTAAAGACTTTAAATATATATTATCTCTATAGATATCTCTACCTAGGATAAAATCAGCACTTACATCATAAATGTTTGCTAGATTAATAATTGCCACTGCATCTGGATTAGTTTTGCCATTTTCATAATTGACGTAAGTTTGATATGCAACTCCAATTTTGTTTGCTACATCTCTTTTCGTAAGATTAGCATTTTTACGTAGTGCAATAATTATGTCCTTTATCATAAAATCTTCCTTTCTCTAAAGTACAACCATATTGTACTTTTTATTTTTTATATTTTATTGAAATATGATCAGTTTTCCGATATAATAATATCATACAAATGAAAACCATTTACTACAAAGCGCGTCAAAAGAAGAGCAATGAGCAACCTTCTCTAAAAGATAGAAGAGCTCTTTACTATGACAATATAGGAATCTCAATAAATGAACTGATAAAATTGGAAACTGATGAACACTATATTCCGCATCCGACTGCACCTTCAATTTTGATCGAATACTATCAAGATTTTGAGCTAGCAAAAGCGGTTTGTGATGATTGCTTAATAACTAAAACAGTAGATAGCCTTAATCTTAAATCTAAGAAATTGAAGATTCGTAATGTTTCTCAGTTTTTAATGAAGGGAGCAAAAGCAAAAATTCATAAGAGAGTACTAAAAGAAAACATAAACAAAAAATCAAAGAAAACTTTTTATTACTACACAAGGCTACGACTATCATTAGAAGATCATCTATTCTCAGATAGATACTATGTTGCAAACTGTTCAGGAGTCAATTACGCACTACTCACAAAAGTCGAAAATGTCAGAGACTATACCCCAAGATTTGAAACGAGCAATAGTTTGTTAAGATTTTACAAGGACACTGAATTTGCAAAACAGATTTGCATCAATTGTCCAGTAAACAAGTCAATTAAAAAACTTAATGAGAGAAAGGAAAGCAAATGCACAAAATAAGCAAAATTGGAGGTAATTACAATGATTAAAGAACTTACTACCTATGAAAGGATGTGTCAACTCGCGAATTTGGATGAGCTAACAACGAAACAAATCGCAGAAGTCGCCTCTGTTGGAATGAATAGAGCGATTGCACTTAAAAAGGAAATCATTGATTGGATGATCAAGAGTGGTGACTACCGTGTATATAACACTATCAGAATTCCCACTTCTGCAGTATTTCACTTTCTTTCAAAAGACTTAAACCAATATAAAGGAGGACGCTAAATGTTCGAGAACGACGATTTTGGATATTTTAATAGTGCAAATCATATAGAAAACTTTCTTTTTTACTTAAACACATTTTATACTGAGGCATTTCAAAATCTAGAATATATTGATTTACCTGAGAACGAAATCGCGTTTTTATATGTGATTTCTGAATTATTCGAGAAACCAATCATCACCCAAGACCAAGATTTTTCAGAGTTAATGTCAGCAATTGAAAGTTTATACCCAAGATTAAATGAAGATTTACAAACAATTATTGAGATCGCTTATAGTTTGCTTCATCATTCTATTCATGTAAATGATATAAGAAAACTACCACCCGAAACTGGCATTGTTATTAAGAACGCCATAGATATTTTGTCAGAAAATAATGATGTTGTTCAGTTTAAACAATATGAGATCGTAAGCATAGCGAGAAATTACTTCGTTTTACAGTCTGATCTTAACAATAATTATGAGTTATCTCTTTAATAATGTATAGCAACAATCCTATAGAAAATTTTCTAAGTTAGATGTTTTTAATGCAAGTTTATCTAGAAAAGCAATAAAAAATACATATAAATTGATTGGGCAATGAGAGATTCTAGGTTTCATTTTAAATTACAGCTAAGAAAGAATTACAAAATTTTGAAACGCATCGATCAAACACATATGTTTATGTCAACTGAAAAATGGTCCACAATGCAATTGAAAATTGGTCCACTCAGCGATGTTCATTTTGAGATAGCCACGACCTCGTTTTTTTATTTCTGTAGCTATCCCCACTCATATCCAACACATGTGATTGGAAAGCAACTCGATCAATCAATGCCCCTGTAAGAATAGGGTCTTTGAATACCTCTTCCCATCGTTCGAAAGTTAGATTAGTTGTAATGATGATGGACCCAATATCATTTCGATTAGAGATAAGATTGAAAAGGATTTCGCTTCCTTCACGATCAAATGACACATAGCCTAGTTCATCTAATATGACTAGGTCAACTTTCTCAAACTTGCGCTTGTACTGTGCGACTTGATGCCTACTCATTGCTTCTTTTAATTCAATAACCAGATTAGGAACACTGACATAGAGAACAGAGAGGCCTTGTGTGCATGCTTTGATTCCTAGAGCGGTAGCTAAATGCGTTTTGCCAGTCCCTGGATTACCAATTAAAATAATGTTCCCTTTTTCTTGGATAAAATTAAGAGATTCCAACTCATGAATCTTTCTTTGGATATCAGAGGAAAACACTTCTGTTTGAAAATCCTCTAGAAATTTTCGTTGCGGAAACTTGGCGTTGCGAATACGGTGGTGTATCCCATTCTGATTTCGTAGGGCACTTTCATGTTTTAAGATTGTTTCGAGAAATTCATGATGACTCATGTTCGTGTGTTTGGCTTCAAGTAGAATGCTTTGATAATTAGCACGAATATAAGGCAACTTAAGAAGCTGAGCATACTCACTAATGGACACAATTCTTACCTCCTTTCAAGTTGTATAACTGATTGATTTGATTGACCTGAGAACGTGTTTTTACTTCCATCACATCATGATAGGTTTGTGGCAAATGAGGAAGACATGTAGAGACAACGTTTTGAAGAAGGTTGATTAATTGTTCCATTGTCGCATGGGGATTGTTTCGGATGAGTTCTATGAATTCTTTGGGTTTTGATATAAAATACTGTTGGAAGATGTTATGGAGTAGAGGATAACTTTGAAGTACCTGTGAGTTTCGCATAGCCCCGGGTTTCTTTAAAAAGGTATCTAAGTAATGCTCAAGTTTGAGGATATACTTACCCTTACCATCTTCCTTTTTATGTGTGCAGACAAAAGTGTGGTTCGCATAAATCATCAATTCCTCGTGATAGATTTTGATCGACACCTTCTTTCCCACTAAATATTCAGGGACTGAATAGTGATTTCCTTGTAAGCTAATGCAACTATATTTGTCGACTGAGGCCAGTTGATACTGAGCTAGTTCAAATCGTGGGAATGCTGGGGATAGGTGTTGCTTTTCCTCATGAATACGACTCTTTTGATTTAATTTCATTAGACATTCACTTAAGTGATGACGTGCCGCCTCAATGTCTTTAAAGATTACTTGCTTTGAAAAGGCTTCTTTACGGATAATCTCGACACTTCGCTCCACGTGCCCTTTCTCATTACCACTGAAGCAATTAGTTGTAATGACGCGATAGTGATAGTAGGTGGATACTCGCCTATACAATTTAGACTTATGAACCAGCAAATATGATATAATAACCACAAAACAAAAAGTACAGGAAAATGGTATCAGTTCACATGGGGGTGCGGACATAAAGTTGGACATCTAAAATAAAGGAGTCCTTATGTACACACAAGAAGAAATCTCGAAAGCCATTAAGACATACAAGCAACTGGGTTTAATAACAGCTACGATGATCCAACTAGGTTATCCAAGTAAACAAACTCTTTATAACTGGCTAAAGAACGACGAGTTAAAATCCAGACTTAGTCATCAAGAAGATACTTTCATAAAATCTAGAAAAACTCGAGAAAACTATACTCCTGAGTTTAAAT
>JAUVXD010000010.1 GCA_030603805.1 Acholeplasmataceae bacterium | reverse complement strand
TTCTGATGATCTTATGCCTAATCAGTGGCTCAAAATCATGGATTATACAACAACTCTATTTGAACGAGTTCGATATGTCGCTTAATCATGTTCATTCATATCTTCCATTAAACTTTTGACACTACCTAAATAAAAAGTATCTAATTAAAGATACTTTCATTATAACATACTATTTATTTGTGAAAAACATATTTATCTTTTAAGATAAGCTCCGCTTTTTTAACCTGTAATTCCGTGGGCTCTAAAATATCTTTCAAGGGGTATTTCAGTCCAAGTTGTTGCCATTTAACAATGCCTTTTTGATGATAAGGTAGAACATCAATCCCAACAATATTCGTTAATGTATCTAGAAATGATCTGAGTTTTCTTAAATCATTTTCATCATCAGTGAGTGTTGGTACCAGCACGTGTCTGACAATCATTTTTTGATTAACTTCATCAAGATATCTTGCAAAATCAAGCACTTGGTGATTGGAACTACCAGTGAGTATTTTGTGCTTGTCATCATCGATATGTTTGATATCTAGTAAGATTAAATCTGTATACTGAATTAATTCCAAAAATCTTTCATTTTTCCTTGGATCATAACACGCAGCAGATGTATCTAAACAGGTATGAATACCTCGATGCTTAGCTTCTTTAAACAAGTCAATGAGAAAATCAAGTTGCAACAATGGTTCTCCGCCGCTTACTGTCAATCCGCCTTTTTTATAAAACTTTTGATACTTTGAATAGTCTTCTAAAACATCCGAAACGGTCATGAGTTTATTTTTTTTAGTGCTCCAAGTGTCTCGATTATGACAATATTGACATTGAAAGGGACACCCTTGCAAGAAAAGTACATATCTGATGCCAGGTCCATCAAATGCACCCAATGTTTCAATGGAATGCACATTGGCATAGCGCTCATTAGAATGTGTCATGGAATGTTCTTGAAATCACTTCTTGTTTTTGCTCATTTGTCAAATTCGAGAAGTTTACTGCATAACCAGAAACTCTAATTGTTAAATTCGGATACTTTTCTGGATGATTGTATGCATCAATAAGCATGTCTCTATTAAAGATATTCACATTTAAATGATATCCCCCACTTGTAAAATAACCATCAAGAATATCAACAAGGTTTTCTACTTTTAGATCTGTTTCTAATACATAACCTTCAACAGAATCAATCATGTCTTTTCCAAGTGCGAGTGGTACAAGTGTGAATGTGTTAGAGATACCGTCTTGGCAACTTTCGCAAGGTATCTTAGATACAGACATTAATGATTTCAATGCCCCTGATTGATCTCTACCATGCATCGGGTTTGCCCCTGGTGCAAAAGCTTCACCTTTTCTTCTACCATCTGGTGTGTTCCCTGTTTTTTTGCCATAAACAACATTTGAAGTAATGGTTAGTACACTCATTGTGGGTACAGATTCTCTATAGGTATACTGAGCTCTAATCTTATCCATAAACATCTTTACGATGGTAACCGCCAGTTGATCGACTCGATCATCGTTGTTACCATAATAAGGGAAGTTTCCTTCAGTTATAAAATCTGTAATAAGTCCTCTTTCATCATATATTGGTTTGACTTTTGCATATTTAATCGCTGATAGAGAATCTGCAACCACAGATAAACCTGCAATCCCTGTTGCAAAATTTCTCTTTACTTCTGCATCATGAAGTGCCATTTGTAGTCTTTCATAAGCATATTTATCATGCATATAGTGAATGGTGTTGAGTGCACTGACATATGTTTTTGCAAGCCAGTCAAACATCTCATCTAATCTATGCATCACATCATCAAATTCTAAATATTCTGTTTGAATCACAGAAGTCATTGGAGCTACTTGATCTCCAGTAAGTTCATCTTTACCACCATTCATGGCGTAGAGTAATACTTTACCTAAATTGGCACGTGCACCAAAAAATTGCATTTCTTTACCAAGCGTCATTGGAGAAACGCAACAAGCAATTGCGTAATCATCTCCATGATTCGGTCTCATTTGATCATCATTTTCATACTGGATTGACGATGTATCAATAGAAACTTTCCCGCAAAATTTCTTGAAGTTCTCAGGTAAATTTTCATGCCATAAAACGGTTAAGTTTGGTTCTGCAGATGTTCCTAGATTGTAAAGTGTTTGAAGATAGCGATATGTGTTTTTAGTCACCCATGAACGTCCATCTTGATTCATACCTGCAAGTGATTCAGTCACCCAAGTTGGATCTCCAGTAAACAGTTCATTATATTCAGGTGTCCTAGCAAATCGAACCATTCTAAGTTTCATAATAAAATGATCGATTAATTCTTGAGCTTCAACCTCTGTTAAAATGCCTTCATTTAAATCTCTTTCGATATAAATGTCTAAGAAAGTTGCAGTTCTTCCTAAACTCATAGCAGCACCATTTTGCTCTTTAACTGCTGCAAGATATGCGAAATACAACCATTGAATAGCTTCGTGTGCATTGGCTGCTGGTTTTGATATGTCAAACCCATAAGATTTTCCCATATCTTTAAGTAACTCTAAAGCTCTGATTTGCTCTTGAATTTCTTCGCGAAGTCTAATATTTTTCTCATTCATTGGAAAAGCAAATAAAGTTTTTTCTTTTTTCTTTTCCTGAATTAAAAAATCAACGCCATAAAGGGCAACTCTGCGGTAATCTCCAATGATTCTACCACGGCCATAGCCATCAGGTAATCCAGTAATGATACCAGAACGACGTGCCTTTCTAATATCTCCACTATAAACATCAAAAACACCTTGATTGTGTGTCTTACGGTATTCACTAAATACATGCTGCAGTTGATCATCGATGTGATATCCATAGGCTTCTGCAGCTTTCACAGCGACTTGAATACCACCGTAAGGATGAAATGCACGTTTAAAAGGCTTATCTGTTTGAAGACCTACAATTCTTTCAATCGATTGATCCATATATCCAGGACCATGTGAAGTAATCGATGCAACCACGTGGGTATCGAGTTCAATCACACCACCTTTTTGTTTTTCTTCCTCAAGAAAATTCAAAAACATTTGGTTAAGTTTAAGTGTATGTGTCGTGGGACCTTGTAAAAAGGAAGAATCCCCTAAATATTCTTTATAATTTTGATTCATGAAGTCACGAACATTGACAGTTGTCATCCATGACCCTTCGTTAAAATGCTTCCAAGCAGACATAAAAAAATCCTCCTTATGCGATTAAATTTTGCCGGTAATCTTTACTTTCATTATACCTTGTATAACGCACAGTTTTTTTTGAAAACGTTTTGCACAAGAATGAAAACGTTTTGATGATTTCTTTGTTTATAAAATAAATAAAACCCACAGTGTGGGTTCTATAAATTAAGGATTTTTTTAATTTTCTGTGGTAATCCAAGAATCTCTTTTTGAGATAAACTGCATAGTGCAAACCTGACGCCACCGTTCATTGGAACAGCGAAAATACGGTGTTCTGCAAGTTTGAGATAATCTTGATCTGGATTTTTCGTTAAAACAACTGTATAGAATCCGCTTCTAAAGGGATGTGTCTTTAGACCAATTTCTCTAGCTTGACTCACAAATGATGCACTTCTAGCTTGAACAATCGCATTAATTTTTTCAAGATCTTTTAAGAAGTCTTGTCTATGTTTTTCCTCAGCAAACTTATTGAATAACTCAATGGAAGGTGTTGGGGTTGCTGACCATGAGCCTCTCGCTTCATTGACATAGCGTAAGTGAAGTTCTTTGGTTCTTGATTCGCTTTGACTTAAGATGATTGCTGCCCCAAGTCTCATGCCATAAACACCAAATGTTTTAGAACCACTAAATGCAATGATTGTTGTAACATGGGATTCTAAAAGCGGGAGATAGCTGATTTTTTTACGGTTGTCTGTTTCATGTGAATATTCGAGATACGCTAGATCATAAAGAAAGATAATTTCGTTATTTCTTTGC
The DNA here is from genome assembly GCA_030603805.1 of Acholeplasmataceae bacterium. GTDB lineage: Bacteria > Bacillota_I > Bacilli_A > Acholeplasmatales > Acholeplasmataceae > Peloplasma. Next base: position 58,066 of record JAUVXD010000010.1, on the reverse strand, counting down.
TCATTCAAAATACTCAAAATTGATTTAAATTCTGTCTCACTTAATGTAAAACCTGTTGGATTGTGACATGGATCGTTGATAATCACAATGATTCTCTTCTGTGTTTTGCCTAAGGATTCTAATCTAGATTTGAATGAATCTAAATCAAAACCATCACCTTTAAATAAATGGTGTTCAAAGACATTCAGTTTTGCACGATCTGCAAAGCGTTCATACTGCCATCTAATGTCTGAAACAAAAATGCTGTCTCCTGGAGTTGCACAAACTGAGAATGTTGATGCAATCGCCCCGCTGCCACCGGGTGTTGCACATGCACTTACAAACATCTTCTCTGTGATTTCTTTTTCGTATTTCCCTAATACCCATGAAATCACGTTTTTTCTAAATGCTGGTCCGCCGTCTACGGCTGGATAAGGAAGTAATTCATCATCTGTTAATCCTTTAATTGCATTTGATACAGTGGGCATGCCGCCAATTTTCTTATCTTCATCATAAAACATGCCTATCGATGCGTTGATGACATCATTGTGATGTTTTGCTGCCTCAATCGCATCCTTTGATATTTTTAAAATATCTACTGCCACATCGATCACCTCTATTTTCAATTATAAAGCATATCTTCTAAAAACAAACTAAACAAATAGAGCCAGTGCTGCTTTTCATGTTTGGTCACAATCGTGATATGGACATGACCTTTGATATATCCGAGTCTCACCATAGACTCTGATGCACTCGCCTTCTCAAATAGTTTCTTACCATCAACTTTTTGAGAAGCCTCCATTGATAAAATGAGTGTCACTTGATTGGTTTCAACCAGTGTTTTTTGCCCACCAATTTTTGAGGATAGTTTCTTAAATAACTTTTCATACATGTAAAGCAGTAAATCAGCATCAAGTTGTCCAAAACGATCTGTCAGTTCTTGTTTTAAGTCTTCTATATCTTTAATACGATTGAGTTCAGCAATACGTTTGTGAATTTCAATACGTACACTATCTTGTGAAACATAACTCGGGTCAACATGCCTTGGTGCAAACACTTCATCAATTGCTGTATCCTTAGGTTTATCTAAAGAAATCCCTGTCACAGCCTCTTCTAGAAGTTTCATGTAAAGTTCTATACCGACAGAATCAATAAATCCTGATTGTTCGCTACCTAAAATATCTCCAGCACCACGAATCGATAAATCTCTCATCGCGATTTTAAAACCACTACCTAAAGCGGTAAAATCTTGAATGGCTGAAAGTCTTTTTTTAGCCTCATCATTAATATTTTTAAACTGGTCATAAAGTAGATACGCATACGCGATGCGATCACTTCTACCGACACGTCCTCGAATTTGATAAAGTTGAGATAATCCAAGTTTATCTGCATCATGAATAATGAGTGTATTGGTATTTGGAATATCTACACCTGTTTCTATAATGGTTGTTGAAACTAAAACATCATACTCATGATCAATAAAGTCACTCAATACATTTTCAAGTTGGTCCCGGTTCATTTGTCCATGCGCATAGGCAATTCTCGCTTCTGGAACAAGTTTTTGTAGCTTATAGACCATACCTTCTATACCTTGAACTGTATTGAATAGATAAAACACTTGCCCACCACGAGCGAGTTCTCTTGTGATAGCTTCTTTGACTAATGCTTCATGTCTTTCAACAACATAAGTTTGAACGGGATATCTGTTTCTTGGTGGTGTTTCAATCATGGATAAATCTTTTAATCCCATCATGGACATCTGCAAGGTTCTTGGTATTGGTGTTGCAGAAAGCACTAAAGTATCTACATTAACTTTGAGTTCTCTAATTTTTTCTTTATGCTCAACACCAAAGCGTTGTTCTTCATCAATAATGAGTAACCCCAAATCTTTGAACTTTACATCTTGTGATAAGAGTCTGTGTGTGCCTATGATAACATCGACATACCCTTTACTGAGTTTAAGTAGGGTATCCTTTTGTTTCTTAGGTGTAACGAAACGGCTTAATAGGGCGACATTCGCACCATATTTTTCGAATCTTTCTTTAAATGTATAATAATGTTGACGTGCTAAAACAGTTGTAGGAACTAAATATAAAACCTGTTTTGCAGAAAGTACTGCTTTAAATGCAGCTCGAAGAGCAACTTCGGTTTTTCCAAATCCTACATCTCCACAAATGAGTCTATCCATCGGACGTTTACTTTGCATATCATGCTTTGTATCTAAGATGGCTTTTTCCTGATCCTTCGTTGTTTCATACATGAAGTCTCTTTCGAAGGCTTTTTGCATCTCATTATCTATTTCAAATGCATAGCCTTCAGCTTGTTGTCTTTGTGCGTAAAGTGCAATGAGTCGATCACTTAAATCCTTAATTCTCATTCGGACACTGGCTTTAGTTTTAGACCACTGTTTGCCACCTAATTTTGATAATTTAGGATGGATACCGTCATGACTGCTGTACTTAAGTACCATATCAATTTGATCCATAGGGACATAGAGTGCTTCTTCACCAGCATAGATGATATGAAGATAATCCCTTTTATCTCCGGAAAGTTCCATGGTTTTTAAACCAACATATTGACCAATGCCATAATCATAATGAACTACAAAATCACCCACAGAAAGGTCTTCAATTCTTCTGATTTTTGTCGCTTGATTAAGAACACTTCGATATCGAATGGCTGGTCTAATTTTGTATGTAAACAAGCATGATTCATCGATGACTATTGTTTTCATAGCATGAGATATAAAAGAACCAAAGGTTGGCTGATGAGTTAGAATAACTTGATTGTCTGGACTTAACTCAGATGAAAACTTGATATTTTTATCCTTAAAGAATTGTTCAATTTCCTCATGAAAGTGCTCGGATGTTACTGAAATGATGAGTTGATATTGTCCAATAAAATCCTTAACATCAAGATAGAAAAGTGGTAAGTTCCCTTGATATTGGTTGAGTGAGTTCACTCTCAAATCGACGGCATCATTAGGGCTAGAAATGCCATAATTATCGATTTCGATATGTTTTTTCTTGAGTTGCTCACTTAATCTAACTCGAAAAGGAATTTTTAAAAAGTGATCGCCATTCATTGTCGTTGCGTAAGTAGATAAATCACTTAACGTGGATTCTTCGTTAATCTTCATCTTTGCAACATCAATCATATAGATCTTCTTTTGATTTGAAAAGTCTAAAAGTGTTGTTTCATGTGTATTAAAGAATGGCATGTAAATGGATAGACCATCGATTTTTTGTCTTTGATCAAGATTTTCTAAATCCTGGTTGAGTTTTTCTTGTTCTCTTTCGGAAAGTGTCATCGTACTAAAAAATTTGCGAATATCCCTGATCGCATCCATTTTCATCTGATCGGTGTAAAATAGTTCATTCATTGGAGAAATTTCGACATGATCAATCGACGCAAATGACCTTTGTGTTTCAACGTCGAATATTTTAATTTGATCTAATACATCGTCAAAAAAATCAAACCGATAAGGTTGATTGTTGTTTAAGGTAAACACATCTAAAATGTGTCCTCTAAGTGAAAATTCGCCTGGTTTTTCAACCGTATAGGTTCGACTATACCCACTATATACTAAAAACTGAACAAGTTTTTCAAGATCATATGTTTGATTTTTATCGAGTTTTTTAACACTTTGTTCATAATCTTTCGGGGTGAGTTGTCTTTGACATAATCCTTGAAGTGTAGTGACAACAAGATACGGTTTTTGAGTCATTAATTGTTTGAGTGTATAGATTCTTTCACTTTTAAACTCTGGAGATCCAAGTGCCATAATAGAAGTCAACGTTTGATCTGCTGGATAAAATAAGACATCCTCAGAATCTATCAATTGACTCAAAAGATCATAATATTTTTGTGCCTCATAAAGATTGGGTGTAACAACAAAAATCGTTTCTTTAGACTCAAGGAAGTGTGCGGCTGCAAGATAGGCATTAAAGGCATCATTAGAAGACTTAAAAAAGACATGATTTGATGTCTTTGATATGATTTCTTTCATTTGTGGAAAATGACTCAAATATGAAATCACGTGTGTCTCCTTAGAGAGTAAAACCCAAACCTACGTTTGGGTATTGTATTTTGTCATAATATCCTTATAAGGAACATCTAGAATAAATTGTTCGATTAAATCTGCCGAAAATTGAATGGGTTGGTTTAGTTTAATCAGTTCATCTTCACTAAATTGACCAAGAACATAGTGATCAAGCGGCATGACTGGATTGTTATCAATGCCAATTCTAACTCTCTTGAATGTTTCTTGATGGAGCAGACCGATAATGTTTCTTAATCCGTTATGTCCGCCATGTCCACCTGTTTCTCGAAGTCTTAGTTTACCAGTAGCTAAATTAATATCATCGACAATCACCAATATGTCTTCGATATCGATATCATAATATTTCATCAGTTTTAAAACTGCTTCTCCAGATAGATTCATATAAGTTGATGGTTTGGCTAAAATGAATTTTTTCCCACTTACTAGTCCTAAAGCAACTTCAGCATTAAATTTCGGATCAAACTTGACTTGTAAACCCAATCTTCTTAACACTTCATCAATGACCATAAAGCCTACATTATGTCTTGTCTTCTGATATTTTGAGCCAGGATTGCCGAGGCCGATAATCAGCTTCATACAGGTGTTTTCTCGTTATGTGTAATCTTATCAAATATTTGGCTTATGGGTTCATCTTTGACAATATGAAGAATGGATTGGCCTAGAAGTGGTCCAATTGAAAGTTGGGTAATTTTGGATGATTTTCTATCTTCTGGAAGCGCAATTGTATCTGTGACAATCACTTCAGAAATCACAGAATCATTGATACGCTCAACTGCTGGTCCTGAAAAGACTGCATGGGTTGCGGCAGCATATACTTTGGTTGCTCCAGCATCAATGAGTGCTTGAGCTCCTGCAACTAAAGTTCCTGCGGTATCTATAATATCATCAACCATAATCGCAACTTTACCTGCAACATCCCCAATAATGTTTTGAACTTCAGCACGATTGGGCTCTGGGCGTCTCTTATCAATAATCGCAAGAGGCGCATCTAAGATACGTGCAAATATTCTTGCTCGTGTCACGCCACCATGATCCGGGGAAACAACAACAACATTTTCTAATTTTTTTGTATATAAGAAATAGTCTGCAAGTAGCGGTGATGCGGGGAAATTATCAATTGGAATATTGAAGAAACCTTGAATTTGAGCTGCGTGTAAATCAATACAAATCACACGGTCTACACCTGCAACTTGGAGCATATCAGCAATCAATTTCGCAGTAATGGGTTGTCTTGATTTTGACTTACGGTCTTGTCTTGAATACCCATAATAAGGCATCAACACAGTAATTGTTTTTGCAGAAGCTCTTTTGAGTGCATCGACAGTAATCAGTAATTCCATTAAATGTTCATTGGCTGGTGCTGATGTGGATTGAATGATAAACACGTCGTGTCCTCTGACGCTATCTTCAATGTTAATTGAAATTTCTCCGTCAGAAAAACGAACAACATCAGCTGGACTAATTTCAATATGTGCAGCTTTAGATATTTCTTCAGCAAGTGATTTGTTTGAGCTTAATGCAAATAATTTAATTTTCTTTCCATCTACGATAGACATGTTTGTATTCGACTCCTTCGATTCTTGTCGGTTTCATTATACATGAAACGACTCTGATTTTCCTTGATTTCTCCAAAAAAAAATCTTTTTGCACGTTCATGCAAAAAAGATTTTTGTTCAATCTCTACATTAGATAATACTATTCTTCATCAACAACTGAAGATGGGTTAGCCAATGCTTCGTTGTAAGCAACTACAATTGCATCTTCAATAAGTTTACGCATTTCGCCATGAATTGGGTGAGCAATATCTCTGAATGTGCCATTTGGTGTCTTTTTGCTTGGCATCGCCACGAAGATGCCATTTTCGCCTTCAATGATACGAATGTCGTGAACAACAAAACTTTCATCGAAAGTGATTGTTGCTACTCCTCTAAGTCTGCTTTCGCTGCTAACAAGCTTTACTCTTACATCAGTAATCTTCATTTTGCCCTCCAAGAAGTCCTGGTTATAGATAAATTATAGCATAATACGTTCATATATTAAAGTTTTTTTAGTTTTTTGGTTTTGTTTTGATGTAGGTCAAGCCTGATTTCATAATCTTTTCTTCAAGGTCGTCATCTTTTTTCTCAAAACTGAGCATAAAGAAGGTTGAGCCGCTACCTGACATTGCTGCATACTTGTCTATTTTTTTAACTTTCTTATAGACATCCTTAAGTTGAGGATAGCATTGTAGTGCAGTTTTTAAGAGGCTATTGTAGCTTTTTTTGAAGAAGTTGTCGAATTTTTCATTGAGATAATCCATAAAGAGTTTTTCAAATTTATGCTTCTTATAATGGATTTGATGATGTTTAAAGATGTGTGCTGTTGAGCATAAGATTTGTGGAGTTACTAGATAAATATCTTTTATTTTTGGCACATCAATATAGAGTAAGTTTTCGCCTCGACCAAAAACATAAGCAGGTTTATTATAGAGACAAAACAGTGTATCAGAACCTAAACTTAAAGCGAGCTCTTCAAGATCCTCTATTGAAAGATTGAGTTCCCAAAGTCTGTTTAATCCTCTAAGGGTTGCTGCGATATCTGCAGAACCACCACCAAGACCTGCACCAATGGGAATGTGTTTTTCTAATTTGATTCTGGCCCCTTGTTGGATATTATATTTTTCCTTCATACGCTCAGCTGTCTTAAGGACTGAGTTGTTTTCAATCGGTATGGATGAATCAACCAAAAGCTCATCTGACTTCTCAAACAAGAGTGTGTCGTGTAACTCAATAGGAATCATAATCATTTGAAGTTCGTGATAACCATCTTCTCTTTTTTTAACAACATCAAGAGCAAGATTGATTTTTGCGTAAGCACGTTCTTTAATCATAAAGCCATGCACCTGCCAGTTTCATAAAATCTTCTTTGGTTAAACTCTCAGCTCTTACATCTTTATGAAATCCTTGTGAGACTAAAAAGGATTCAATCTCAGTTTTTGAAACTTGGAATGCTTGATGCCAATTATTGGTGAGTGTCTTTCTTTTTTGTCTGAAAGCTTCTTTTACCATGCGTAAAAACTTGATTTCATTATTGTTATCTAATAATGCTTGATTTCTCTTTACAATGCGAATCACCGCACTATCAACATTGGGCTTAGGTTGAAACATATGACGTTTGACATCCATCATTTTATGGACTTCTGCATGGTATTGTAAGATGATGGATAATGCGTTATATTGCTTGCTTGATGGTGTTGCAAGCAGACGATCACAAACTTCTCTTTGAATCATCAGTGATGCTGATTTGATTTGATTAGACTCTAAAAGTTTGAACAAAATAGGGGTCGTAATGTAATAAGGGACATTAGCAACCACGTGCATTTCTTCATTGAAAAGGGATAAATCATAGTCTAAGAAATCTCCATAGATGACTTTCAAATTGGGATAAATTCGTTCAAAGTTATCTAGTATAGGTTTAAGTGAGGTATCGATTTCAAAGGCAATCACTGCTTTTGCTGATGATGCCAAAAAGCCAGTCAATGCGCCTTGACCTGGTCCGATTTCGATGACATGTTTATCTTCAATATGTGATTCTCGAACAATTTTTTGAAGTAAATTTTTATCTCTTAAAAAATTTTGTCCGAATTTTTTCTTTGCTTGATGACTCACTCAAGTACCTCAATAATATCTTTTTTCATGATTTGAAACATATGTAATCTGTGGTAAAGCGTCTTTCCATTGACATATCCAATTTTTAAACTTTGGGTTAATTTTTCTCTTTTCTCTTTACTATCTTTTTGACCTGTTAACCCACACTCAAATAAAAAGGCGTGTGTAATATCACTTTGAGATTGTCGATAAACCATTTTAATGTCCTTAAGTGCTTCTTTGATATCGTCATCAGCTGCATGTTCGATGCCTATTTTTTTCTTATTTTTACTATAGGCAACTTCTTTATCTAAAAAAGCATGGTACACATGTGTCAGTGATTTAGATAGTAATCTTCGAATACGTTCGCCTGCATGATCAGGGTCTAGAAATAACACAATATCATGGGTCTCGTCTAATCTGATGAGTGTTTGAAGTGATTCTGGATCAATGGCACTCCCATTGGTTGTAATCACTTGAATGTCTGTAAATATTTTTTTAAGTCTTGAAGCGTCATTTCTACCTTCAACGACGAACACTTTAGGTCTCATCGTTTTCTATAGAAGAACTTCGGATCAGTTTTGGTGCCGCTGAGCATCAGACTCTCAATAATTTTTGATTGATCTTTAAGTGTAGAAATCTTGCCATTTTCTAAAACAATATAAATTTTATCTCCAAAACCTTCGCCATCATCCATATAGGTAGAATTTTTAACAGTGCGATGTGACGTATAATAAGGTCTTTCAAGAACTGAAAACTTAGCTTTGATTTCACTGATTTTTTCTTGATTTTCAGGAATATCATTCAAATAACCCCAAAGTTTTCGATTCATAAAATCATTGGCTAAAGTCTTAAGAATTTGATCAGAGGATTTCGTGAAACTCGCGATTAAACCGTTAATATAATAATCATCGATTTCAATATATGCATCTAACTGATTGGGATTTTCTATGATTGTTTTTAAAGGTGTAACATTTGTGTTAAACTCAAAATCTTCTAAGAGTAAGTCTCTGACGCGACGATATATTTTTTCTAAGACAACCTCGTGAGCACGTGAAACAGGATGATAATATACTTGCCAGTACATATGATATCTTGCAATTAAATAATTTTCAATCGCGTGAATGCCCGTCACTTTAAATACAACTTGTCCATTTTTAATATATAGAACTCTAATCAACCGGTCTACATCGATATGTCCATAGGCTGCACCTGTAAAATAAGCATCTCTTTCAAGATAATCTAAGCGGTCTACATCCAGTTGTGAAGAAATGAGTTGCTCAATTAACGGGAATTTCTTCTTTTTTTGAAGCACTGAGGAGATATCTTCTGCAAATGTAGAATCAATGGTATCTAAAATAGATCTAAGTTCTTTGTTTTCTAAGATTAACGCCGCGCCAATTTTTTCATGATTGACTCCAAAAATATCTTCAAATGCATGAGAATAAGCCCCATGTCCGATGTCATGTAAAAGTGCGGCTGCTAAAAAGATAAGTTTTTCTCTTTCATTTAAGGCTTGATCAATATCTGGTACAGATAAAAAACGATTGGCAATTTCATAGACACCAAGACTATGTGAAAATCTCGAATGTTCAGCCCCATGAAATACCATTTGAACGCCACTCAGTTGTCTAATTCTTCTAAGCCTTTGAAAAAGCGAACAATCGATTAATTTTTTAATGAGCTCATAATCCACATGAATAAAGCCATAAAGTGGATCTTTAAAGACTTGTTGTTTTGCTAATCGTTTCATGTTTACTCCTTTGATGTAATCGTTTGTTTGACACATCTATCTTTGTTATACTACATTTTTTCTAATCTGTTTAAGACATAACCCCAAGCTTTATCAAAATATCGATAAGCCTCATCCCATGAAGATCCTGATGGCCATCCCAAGTGTGTGAGTTTTACAAGGGTTTGCTTATCACTGATTCGATTGAAGTTTACCACTACCCATGTTTTATAGGTGTGATTTCTAACCTCTGGTAGAGAGGGTGGCGCATTCCATGTAAATGAGAGAAACTCATCTTTGATGAAGGAAAGCACTTGACATGTTTCACTTCCTCTTTGTCCAATTTGAGCATCTTGATCAAAATAAAGTTCATATCGCCCAAAGGGTTGAAGTTCAATCCAAGAATCAATACCTAAAAAGGATTGAATACCTTCCTTTGTTGTCCATAAATGCCAAACATATTCAATTTCTCTTTGAACAAAGCAAGACTTAACAATCTTTTGATCCGTGATTTTAAGTTGTTCTTTCATAGAAAAACCTCCGCTATATACGTTTAACATATCGACCTAAATGGCAAAAAAGTGCCAAACAGGCACTATTCTTGAATGGTATAAGATTTAATCAGTTCAACGAGATCGCCAGTGTTTAACATAAAGGCTGCACCATCATCTGTATCTAAGTGACAGTCCAAGCGAAATTGTGGATGTACACGACATAACACATTTTCTAAAATGCCTGCTTTAATACCTCCAACTCTAATGGCAACCACATCGCGATCTTTAACCCCAAATTCAATCGCTTCTTCGGGTGAAAAATGAATATGGCGATCTGCAATAATCACACCTTCTTCAATCTTAACTTCTCCCTTAGGACCAATTAAAGTTGCTGCCCCTGAACCCTTCACATCGCCTGATGATCTAACAGGTGCTTCAAATTTAAATCGAATCGCATCACTTTTTGAAATTTCGACTTGTGATGCTGGACGCACTGGACCTAAAATGCGTACCCCCGCCAATAACTTGCCTGCTGGGCTCATCACGTCGACTTTTTCTTCACAAGCATATTGACCTGGTTGAGTGAGTTCCTTCATGATGGTGAGTTGATAACCCTTTCCAAAAAGGATTTCTAAATGTTCTTGCGTCAGGTGAAGATGACGACCTGAAATGCCTACTGGTAATTTTTTCATATATGAATAGCCTCCTACATACGCAATGATTATATCATTTTTTAGGGTTGTTTTCAACATGATTTATGATAGAATAGACCCAAAGAAAGAGGTGTTGCCATGCCAACAATTTTCGCGAAAATTATTAATAGAGAGATCCCTGCACATATCGTTTATGAGGATGATCTCGTGATCGCTTTTCTTGATATTTCACAAGCAACAAAAGGCCACACACTGGTGGTCTCAAAGGAACTTAGTAAAGATATTTTTGAACTCAAACCTGAAACAGCATCTCATTTGTTCATGGTTGCTCAAAAACTATCGGTTGCGATTCAAAAAGCTTTTCATGTGAGTGGTCTAAATATCTTAAGTAACAATGGTGAAACGGCTGGACAATCGGTTTTCCACTTTCATATCCACTTGATTCCAAGATATGCTAAAGGCGATTTATCCTTCCAACTCCCAAATAACATGGGCAGTGTGACTTTCGATGAATATAAAGAAAGAGCCCAAAAAATTAAAGAGGCTCTATCGTAAACATAACACCCTTGGAAACATTGTCAACTTTGAGGACAAGGTTGAAATGTGCACAGGTTTTTTGAACAATGCTCATGCCCAGTCCAAACTGGCCATTATTTCCCTTTTCGTAAGGTCTAAAGAGTTGTTCGATAAATTTTTCGCTAATTGGCTCACCATCATTAAAGAAGGTGAGTTTTTTATTTTTTAAGGTGATGATGATTTTCGTTTTTGCGTATCTGAGTGCGTTATCAATGATATTAGAAAATGCCGTATAGAAATTTTCTTTAACTCCAAAATACGTCGAATCATCTAAATCCGTGACGATTTCAATCGTTGTTCGATATTTTTGATTATTAACGATATTGGTAATGATATCTTTGATTCTAACTGGTTCAAATTCATCTTGTGTTTTTAAATATTCTAGTTTATTTAATTCAAGTAACTGTTTAACTTTTTGATTGAGCATATCCGCTTGTTTTGTGATGACTTCAGCTTCACTTGGATCGGAGATACCATCTGCAATCGCCTCAGCATAAGATTGAATCACCGCAATTGGTGTCTTAAAATCATGTGAAATATTTTGAAGCATTTCTTGTTTAGATTTTTCACTATACTCAATTTCTTGTCTCATCTTCTCAATTGTTTTAGCAAGATCTGTGATTTCATCATTACCATCAATTTCGATAGGCACACGGTAATCATTTCTGCTTAAAACAGAAACCTCACCTTGTAATCGCTTAACGCGGTCCACTGTGATTCTAGACCACATGAGAATGATAAAGTTTCCTAAGAGGACCAGTGCGATGAATGATATTCTCATGAGTGTTGTAAATGAATTACCTGCAGCATGTAAATAATCTTCTGCTGTAAAGACAATGATAAAGTTATTGCCTTGTCTTCGGTCAATTCGGTAAAGATAAGTTACACCGTTGATGGTTTCTTCTCTGGTTGCACCTGGCCATATAATCATCATCGAAGCGAGTTGTGATGCCGTATAATTGCCATTTAAGATTTCTAAATGATGTGTTTTTGTAATGACGCCATCTTCAATAATGATATAACCGTTATATTCGCTAATTGGCGGGTTGTTTAAGTTTAATCTAATATCATTAAGATAGGCAGATAACTGAACTTCGTTTTGTTCTTCTCTAAATGCAGTAAAAACTCGGTTTAAAGCAACAATAAAAATGAGACTGGTTAACAGTGTCACAATCGAAAAAATCAAAGCTAATTGTGTCGTTAACTTGATTTCTTTCATAATAGTCGATATCCAAAACCATAAATCGTTTCAATTTTTAAATCAGGCATTTTGTGTCTTAGACGTCTGAGTAAGTCATCCACCACGCGATCACTACCATAATAGTTATCTCCCCAAACATGCTTTAAAATCTCTTCTCTTCCAAAAGCAACGTTCATGTTTTTTAAGAAGAAAAGAAGTAGTTCAAATTCTTTATTGGTTAAATCTATGATTTGATCAGGATGTTTAATTTCTCTTCTGGTTACATTAATTTCATAGCTTGCATATTGTACAACTTCTGATGCTTGATAATTTAGATGTCTTTTTAAAACTGCCTTAACCCTTAAGATGAGTTCTCTTGGAGAATAGGGTTTAGCGAGATAATCATCGCTGCCAAGTTCAAGGCCCATGATTTTGTCTAAATCTTGATCTCTTGCCGATGTAAAGATGACTGCAGCGGGATTTTGTCTTTCCTTAAGTGCCTTAATTAAGTCATAACCGCTGACTTCTCCTGTCAACATAATATCGAGTATCCATAAATCCACAGGATCATCGATATGTTTCATTGCTGTTTCTCCATCATAAAAAACGGAGGTTTCATATCCTTCGCGTGTGAGATACTTTCGAATGATTTCTGATAAATCTTTTTCGTCTTCGACGTAATAAACCTTCATGGTTAACCTACCTTTTTAAGGAAAATAAGTGCGCATCAGCACACTTATTATACCATATTGAACATATTTAAAGAGAAAAATGAAGTACCTTAATCTTATCAAAACACTATGGGATGTCTATGTTTTTTTGGTGTGAAATTATGTTATTTGATGAGATTGGTTCTCATGTAAGGTACTAAAACTTCGGGAATTGTGATGGTACCATCAGCATTTTGGTAGTTTTCCATAATCGCGATGATGGTTCTACCTACCGCAAGACCTGAGCCATTGAGTGTATGAACATACTCAGTCTTACTTTCTTTCGTACGTTTGAAACGGATATTAGCACGTCTTGCTTGATAGTCCTCAGCATTTGAAATAGACCCAATTTCACGGTACATATTTTGCCCAGGTAACCATACTTCAATATCATAAGTCTTCGCCATACCAAATCCCATATCTCCAGTACATAAAGTCACCACGCGATAAGGTAGTCCCAAACGTTTGAGTACTTCTTCAGAATTTAATAGCATTTGATCAAGTTCCTGATACGATTCTTCAGGCTTAGCAAATTTGATAAGTTCAACTTTGTTAAATTGATGTTGTCTTAAAATGCCTCTTGTATCTCTACCTGCAGAACCTGCTTCTGATCTAAATGCCGTGGTAAATGCACAATACTTAAGAGGTAACAAAGAACCGTCTAAAATTTCATCACGATACATATTGATGGTAGGAACCTCGGCTGTTGGGTTTAAATACCAAGCGGTATCTTCACTACCTACTTTAAATGCATCTTCCTTAAATTTAGGAAATTGACCGGTTGCAAACATACTCTTTTCATTGACGATGAATGGTGGAATAATTTCAGTGTATCCAAACTCATGCGCATGAAGATCCATCATAAATTGAATTAATGAACGTTCTAAGCGTGCGCCTAAGCCTTTGTCAATGACAAATCTAGTGCCTGTAATTTTTGCTGCACGCTCAAAATCAAGAATATTTAAGGATTCTCCAAGTTCGATGTGATCTTTAATTTTGAAATCAAATGCTCTAGGTGTTCCAACTTTTCGAACCTCAACATTGCTTGTATCATCTTTTCCAACAGGTACTGAGATATGAGGTAGATTAGGAGTCACTGCTAAAATGTTAAATATTTTTTCTTCGATTTCTGAAAGTCTTTGATCGAGTGCTTTAATCTCGTCACCTAAGTGAGCGACTTCATCTAAGATATGGGTTACATCTTGTTTATTTCTTTTGAGTTCACCAATCTTTTTAGATTGCTCGTTTCGAACCTGTTTTTTAGCTTCAACATTTAAAATGATTTCTTTACGCTCATTTTGAAGCGAAATCACTTCTCTTAAGTACGAAAAATCACCATTTCTTGTGGATAATCTTTGCATAACTTCTTCAAAATTCTCTGTGACAAACTTTAAATCTAACATATGAAAACCTCCTTGTTTTTAAAAAAAAAAAACGCCCAAAGAAAACTCTAAGGACGTCAATATAACGCGGTACCACCTTAGTTCTAGAAAATATTCTAGCACTTTAGACCTTTAACGCAGGCATACGGATGGGATTAGCATCACTAAAAAGAGTGGATTCCTTCATGGCATTGAATCACTTGCACCAACCGTGATCTCTCTAAACTAGCCCTTGAAGTACTATGTTCTTTAACGTGTTATCTTCATTATATGTTTTTTTATGAGGATTGTAAAGCCTAACAAAGCCAATTATTTCGCCTTACGGTTAATGAGTTTTTGAAGATCTTCTTTAATTTCATCTTTTTTTAGTCCAAAGTCTAAGATCGCTTCAATGTAATCTACTTTATTGCCAACATCATAGCGTTTGCCTATAATATCATAGGCATAGACTTTTTCTGTTGCCATCAGTCTTAAAATCGCATCGGTGAGTTGAATTTCATTGCCTGCACCACGCTCTTGATTCTTTAAAAGTTTGAAAATGCCAGGGGTGAGAATGTATCTACCACCAATAGCGCTTCTTGAAGGCGCTTCTTCAACTTTAGGTTTTTCAACAACACCTTTAAGTTCCACATAAGGTTTGACAGCATCACTTTTTGGTGTACAAATGCCATATTTGGATGTATTTTTGAGTTCAACTTCCATCGTTCCAAGCACGGAGGATTGGACCACATCATAAGCATCCATAAGTTGCTTAATGGCTGGTTGATCTTTACCTACATACATGTCATCCCCTAAAAGGACAGCAAAAGGTTCATTTCCAACAAACGCTTCTGCTTGTAATACGGCATGACCAAGGCCGAGTTGTTCCCTTTGTCTGATATAGTGAATATTGACATTTTGTGCAATATTTCTGACAAGTTTATATTCTTCTACTTTATTTTTTGATAAAAGAATGGATTCGAGTTCAATATTGTAATCAAAATAATCGATAATCGCATTTTTATTCGAACTAACGATGAGTAAGATATCGGTAATACCTGCTTCTATCGCTTCATTGACGATATACTCAATCGTTGGACGATCAATGATGGGGAGCAACTCTTTGGGTAATGCTTTTGTAATGGGTAGAAATCTTGTGCCATAACCTGCTGCTGGAATCACTGCTTTTTTAATCATGATAATGCCTCCGTTTGTTGACCTTTTTTTGTAATGATGTGTGTGAGATAGATACCTAATCCAAATAAGATAAAGCCAATCACCCATACATACCATGCTGCTTGGAACACATTATCTGATGTATTGGACTGAAGGGTGAACAGAATATTAAACGGTGAAACTAAGACAATACCTAAAACTGCAAAATAGAAATGGACTTTATATGACTTTAAAACACGATACATCAATTTACCCATGAAAATTAGTCCTAAAAAAACACCTAAAAGTAAAATGAGAAGCATGGGAATCATCGGCGCAATTTCAGAAAAATTAAACGTAACTAAAGCTTCGATGGTATCATTGCCGAGTTCAAGTAATATTTGAAAATAGCCAAGTGCCATCAGTAGGGTTGCCCCTGATAAACCTGGGGTAATGAGTGCCGCTGCAGTGATGGCACCAATAAAGAAAACGATGATATAATATGTCCAAGAATCTGTTGATGCTTGTCCTTCTTGTATAAAGAGAAATAAAACCATCATCACCATAGAAAGACCCATCACTAAAAAATGGTGATACTGATATTTTTTAACTCGAATCTCTTTCAAAATCGTTGGAATGGCCCCTAAAATAAACCCAATAAAAAGTAAAGTCATTGGAATTGGAAAAATATCTAAAAATAGATTAATGAAAACAAACCCAATGCCAAACCCTAATAGAATGCCTGCTAAATATTGCCAGATTAGAAGAATTGCCTTGAGTGGTGTTCTCGTGAATTGATTGAGTGCAGTTATTAAATCAGAATAAATATTTAGAATAGCTGCAATCATCGACCCACTAATACCTGGTAGGATGCTCCCCATACCGACAAAGCTCCCTTTGATGATTTTAATTAGAGATTTCATAGATGCTCCTTCGTGTGAGATATAGAATATCAAAAATTGTTTTCTTAATGATTTCTAATCTTTATCGACTGTCTATATTTTAACATATTTTAGGAATCGTTTGTTGTGTTATAATGAAGTGGGTGATACAATGACTGAATTCATAGAAATCTTAAAATATATCCTCCTAGGAATCATCCAAGGGGTCACTGAAATATTCCCTGTTTCAAGCAGTGGACATTTAACTATTTTCAGTAGATTATTATCAATTGATTTATCGACATTGACCATTTTTTTAATGATTACAAATACAGGATCGTTCTTAGCGTTACTCTACTTTTTCAAGCGTGATGTGGGTCAACTAATTAAAGGCACTTGGCGCTATTTAGTATATAAAGAAGAAACCAGCAAAGATGATTTCATTTATGTCATTAAACTCATTATCGCCATTATTCCCATTGGTATATTTGGTCTACTTTTTGAACACTATTTACCTAACGATTTACTCACCGTTGGGTTCGCATTAATCCTGACAAGTGCGCTCTTATTTTATGTTTACAAACAAAGAGATATTCAATGGAAAAATGAACTAACTTGGAAGAATGCTTTAGTCATTGGTGCGTTCCAAATGTTTGCAGTTTTCCCGGGTATTTCAAGAAGCGGTATTACTGTAACTGGTGGCTTGGTTCAAAAAATAGAGCTCAAGAAAGTTTTAAGATTTTCCTTTCTAAGTTACATTATCATCTCAGTACCTGTTTCCGTATTAGGGCTTTATAGAGCCTTTACCGCGACTGAAGATATGAACTATGTAGGTTATGCATTAGCTTTTGTCATGAGCTTTGTTTTTAGCTTAGTCTCCGTTAGATTCTTATACCACTATGTTAAAGTGAAAAACTTAATTTATTTTTCTATCTACTGTTTATTGGTCGGTATATTTGCAATCATTCTTCATTTTTAAAAAATTAAAAAAGCCGAGATTTCGGCTTATTTTTTTGAGATTTTTTTACGGTATTGATAATCAGATAAGACAATATCTTTTAGTGTATACTTAGGCACCCAATTTAAAATTTGGCGTGCTTTTTCATTTGATGCAATCAGTTCTGCTGGATCGCCGTCTCTTCTGTCGCCTATCACATATTTGAGTGGTGCAATCTCATTGACGGCTTGTGCAACTTCTAAAACTGTAAAGCCGCTATTTGAGCCTAAATTCATAATTTCAGATGATCCGCCGTTTAAGAGATAGTGTGCACCTAAGACATGTGCATAAGCTAAATCACTGACATGAATATAATCTCTAATGCATGTTCCATCCTTCGTCGGATAATCATTACCATATATCGTTAAGTGGTCTCTAATTCCTAAAATGCCTTGAATCGCAACCGGAATCAGGTGAGTCAATTGGTCTTTCATCAGACCAATTTTTAATGATTTATCCGCACCTGCAACATTAAAATATCTAAAGATGACATAGTGAAATCCGTATGCGTTTGCAACCCACTGAATCATTTTTTCAGTAGCAAGTTTAGTTTCCCCATATGGGTTAATAGGTTTAGTCGGCATATCTTCTTTACATATGCCACTCGCCTCACCATAGACTGCAGCTGTTGAGGAAAAGACGATTTTTTTACACCCAAAATCATTCATGACTTCAAGTAATATTCTAACACCTTCAACATTATTATAATAATATTCTAAAGGCTCTTTCACACTTTCAGGAACAATAATCTTGGCAGCGAAATGCATGACCACATCAATTTTTTCTTGCTTAAAAACGTTCTCGATATCTGATTTATTTCGAATGTCTCCATGATAAAACTTTGCTTCAGGATGAACAAGTTCCATATATCCTGAAGATAAATTATCTAAAATAATAACTTCTTGTTGATCTTTAATCAATTCATACACGGTGTGTGAACCAATATAACCTGCACCACCAACCACAAGTACACGCATGAGAGCCTCCTTAAGACTAAACTATCTATATTATATGTTTTTTATCATTAAATGAAAAGATGAAATACGTGACGTAATGAATTAAGGTAAATATTAGGACAAATGAAAACGCAAATGCAAAGTGATTTAATACTTCAGAAATGATTTGAAAGATTTGCATAAACTGCCATGAGTTAAATCTTAGAAATCTTCCGATAAAAATCCCTAAACTTGATAACAAAAATAGTAATGTTAACAGTATGTATTTTATCTTAATCTTTGTAATCGATAGATGACTCACCATGTGGTGGATGGATTCCATTCCAAGCTTAGCTGAAAACAATGCTCCGATGACAATATGTGCAAAAATGAGCCATTCAGAAATGATAAAGTGATATACATTAGGATAATGTTGGAAAAAAAGTGATTCTTGAAAATGAATGAAATCGGTCAAAATATAAATCGTATTTGGAAAAAAGAGAATATAAAAGCTTAAGTAAAATGGTAGCATCCATTTCGGGAAACGACACTTAAACCAAGGATATCCTTTCGAAAGGATATAAACAAAGTATGCAAGTGTCATGTTCCAACCTAAAAAAATGATGAGACCATTGCCTAAAATAACGCCTAAAACAAATGAAACAAAGACATAAATCATATAGATGATGTTGTAAGGATGCTTGATTAGCTTCATCATCAGTCTCCGTAAACTAAATTGAGTGCTTCTTTAATTTCTTGTTGCATCGATCCCTTTGAAATCATAATATCTGAAAGTTGTTTAAACCGTAGGATATAGTCAAAGTAATGATTAGGAATCAGCGTATTATGTGGAACCGTATGTCTACGATTTCTCATGGAATAAAATGTTGAGTCGAAAACAACATCCATTAATCTGTTATCCAGTGCAAATGTAGGCTCAACACTTAATCCATGAACACCAAAATAAGGATCGTTTTGAACAGGTAGATTAAAAAGTTCAATCATGGTTCGATATAAATCTACTTGACTTCTGACTAAGTTTTGTTCGCCTTTGAGTAACCCTTCTCTTATTTGATAATCACCATAATCCACATAATTTTCGCCTGGTACATAAATCCAAGCAGGCACTTGTTGCAAGATCTTTCTTGTTTCAATCACCGATAAATCACGGTTTAATAAAATGCTTAAGTCACCATTTTTAATACCAGAACCGTGATCACTATAAAAGATGTAGACTGTATTATCGAGTGTTTGATCCTCTAAGTTTTCATTTAAGAAAAACCGCATGATGACTTCATCTAAATAGTCGACATAATTCAAATACTTCATCGTAATTCTCCTGATACGCCCCGCAAAATCTGGGAACATATGTTCACGATATCCATAGGGATCATAATCAAAAGGTGTATGCGGCATCATCATAATTGAAAAAAGCATAAAGGGTTGGCTTTGTGAGTTCAGTGCTTTGCCAAATGAAATCGTGGTATCTGCTAAATGGTAATCACTAATCCAAGGACTGTGATGATATAAATTTTCAGCCTGATTGAATCGATATCCTTGACTCACTTGATATCCATCTCTCACATAATCTTCAAGTGAATAGAAGTTGTCAAATCCAAAAAGATCGGGATAGACTTGGTCTCGATTATAAAATTTTTCGTTATCCCCGTGAATAGCTTCCGTATAATATCCGATTTGATTCATGTAATTCGGGATTGAGTCCAAAACATATGGTATGTTTTCAAATTCCCAATAGAGGGTACGATCTCCCATTGGATAAAGTCCTGTAAGCACAGAAAGTTCTCCATCTGAGCTAACACCCATACCCACATTATTATAGAAATTATTGAAAACGAAGCTTTGTTCTAAAAGTCTATTGAGAAATACGAGGCGCTCATTGGTTTGATCCATTTCTAGAAGAAACTGATTTATCGATTCAAGATGAACTAAAACAAGGTTTTTACCTTCTAAAATACCGTGTAAACTATACCCATCATAAAGTGATTCATCCACATGAAGATTACTCACTGCTTGAGTCACATTTAGTCGATTGCTATACGTATTCCCATCAAAAAAGTTGAGGTATGAACTTTGATTTTTATTATATGCTTGATATGCTTCTGCAATCTTTTCATCCGTATTTAGTTTGAGAAAGCCTTGAAGATCTAAGTCAAAGGGTTGGCCTAAAAACTCTCCAGCATAATAAGGGTAAACCCCAAGATGCTGGATTGCGAATGTTGATTTTACTGCATTGAGTGGCAGTGTTGCTTGAAATTGTTGATAATATGAAAAAATGGATGTAAATAGTGTAATAACTACAATCAAAGTAGCCGATAAAACTTTTTTGGGTGTGACTCTAAAATACATGACTGCAAGTTCTTTTCGATCAGACATAAAATAGACAGTAAGGAGTGTAAAAAAAGGTAGGAATACTAAAATTCTGCCATAAGTGATGAGTTCAAGGAGTGCTTCAATCATCGTTCCAGATGCGAAACCTTCGGCAGGATTTTTAAAAATGGTACTTGCTGGAATGGAAAATGCTGTACCAAAAAAGAGATTAAAAACACCCATAAAATAGATGAATATGTTGAGTAGAAGTGTAAACATCATCAGAAAAAACATTCTGGATTTAGCTTTTTTGATGAATATAAAAAAGACGGTATTTACTAAGAATAAAATCGAAAAGTTACCTAAAAAGGCGTTGATTTCGCCTAAAAAAGTATGTCTAAAGGGTGCAATATATCGATTGAGTTCTTGGATGGTTAACACATAAGTGTTTAAGATGTTTAAGATAAAAAAGGCGAAGATATAGAAAAAATAAATTTGCCATGGATTCTTATTTTTCATATATGCCCTCCTTTTGATTCATTATACAATATTTTATTCCAAGGCATTAAAAAAAGCCATATTGAAGTTCAATATGGCAATTTATGTGAATCTTATTCATCAAATAAGCTATCCGCTGTGATGACTTCTTTTTCTTTTTCTTCGATTTCATCTGGTGCAAGATCAGCAACGGCTAAGACTTTCTTTTGGTCATTAACTGCTAAAGATTCTTGAACAAATTGTACTTCATCGGTTAGATTTTCTTCGAGTTCATCTTGTCTTGGAACGAGTGCAATTGTTGATACTTTATGATCAGGTCTTAGTCTAATAATTCTGACCCCTTGAGTTGCTCTCTTGGTTTGAGAAATCTGATCAATATGGGTACGAATGACAACGCCTTTATCTGATACCACGATAAGGTCTTGGTCATCCGAAACAGTTCTAAGTGTTGAAAGTTTTCCATTTTTCTCAGTAACATTCACGGTTTTAACACCCTTACCCCCACGAATTTGTCGTCTGTACTCTTCAACGATTGTTCGCTTACCAAAGCCTTTTTCCGTGACTACAAGGATTTCTTCTTGGTCATTATCAACAATAGCAACACCAACAACTTCATCATGAGCACCGATGCTCATTGCACGAACACCTGATGTTGTTCTACCCATCGCACGGGCATCATTTTCATCAAATCTAATCGCTTTACCGTTGGATGCTCCTAAGATAATATCTTTAGTTCCATTGGTCAATGCAACACTTAAGAGTTCATCATCTTCTCTTAAATTAATCGCGTTAATGCCGTTGGTTCTAATGTTTTGATACTCGTTAATGGCCGTACGTTTGATGATGCCTTTCTTTGTGACAAAGGTTAAGAAATCTGTATCTGATTCAAAGTTTTTCACATTGGTAAATGAAGCCAGTTTTTCATCTTTATCAAACTCAAGAAGGTTGACGATGGGTAGTCCTTTAGATTGTCTAGATCCTTCAGGAATTTGATAACCTTTAATCTTATAAACTCTACCTTTGTTTGTAAAGAATAGATGATAGTCGTGTGTTGAGGTCATTAAAATGTGTTCAACATAATCATCTTCATGAACCTTAATGCCAGACATACCGACACCACCGCGATTTTGCGTCTTATAGTTATCCACCTTCATACGCTTAATATATCCATTATTCGTGACCGTCACAATAACATCTTCTACAGGAATTAAGTCTTCGTTTTCAATCGAGAGATCTTCATGTAAATTAATTTCTGATTGACGTGGTGCACCGTATTGTGCTTGAATTTGTGCAAGTTCTTCTCTAATGATTGAAATCTTGCGATCATGACTTGAAATGATTTCTTTGTAGTCTGCAATACGAACCACAATATCTGCAAGTTCACTTTCAATCTTTTCGATTTCAAGACCGGTCAGTCTTTGTAATCTCATATCAAGAATCGCTCTTGCTTGAATTTCGGTAAGCTTGTATTCAAAGATTAAAGCTTCTTTAGCTTCATCACCTGTCTTAGACTGTTTGATGATTTCAATCGCACGATCGATATCATGAAGTGCAATGGTTAAGCCATCTAAGATATGTTGTCTAGCTTCAGCTTTTTCTAAATCATAAATTGTTCTGCGTTGTACAACTTCAACTTGGTGTTCTAAATAATATTTTAAGGCATTTTTTAAGGTCACCATTTGTGGTTGTCCCTTAACAAGAGCAATCATATTAATCCCAAATGAACTTTGAAGTTGTGTAAACTTATAAAGATTATTGAGCATGACGTGTGGATTGACATCTCTTCTGAGTTCAATGACGATACGCATACCTTTACGGTTAGATTCATCTCTCAAATCAGTAATGCCTTCAACAATCTTTTCTTTCGCGATTTCAGCGATACGCTCAATCAAGGTTGTTTTATTGACTTGATAAGGAATAGCAGTGACGATGATGGAATTCTTATTTTTATGAGAAACGATTTCAGCTGTTGCACGAACTGCAATGATGCCTTTTCCGTTTTCATAAGCACTACGTAATCCTGTCAGTCCTAAGATTTGTCCACCTGTTGGAAAATCTGGACCTTTAATATGTTCCATCAATTCTGCGGTTGTAATTTCTTCGTTATCCATGTAAGCGAATAGGCCATCAATGACTTCTTTTAAATTGTGTGGTGGCACATTGGTTGCCATCCCAACAGCAATTCCGGTTGAACCATTGACTAAGAAATTTGGATATCTTGCAGGTAAAACACTAGGTTCATGTTCTGAACCATCATAATTATCGACAAAATCGACTGTGTTTTTTTCTAAATCTCTAACAAGTTCTCCTGCAATTTTTGACATACGTGCTTCGGTGTAACGCATCGCAGCTGCGCCATCACCATCCACAGAACCAAAGTTACCGTGTCCATCAATTAAGGGCATCATGTAAGAGAAAGGTTGTGCCATACGAACCATGGCATCATAAACAGAGGAATCTCCGTGTGGGTGATATTTACCGATAACTTCCCCGACGATTCTCGCTGATTTTTTATGTGCTTTGTCTGCGGTCATGCCTAAATCATTCATGGCATACAAAATACGTCGTTGAACTGGTTTAAGTCCGTCTCTAATATCTGGGAGTGCACGAGAGACGATAACACTCATGGCATAGTTTAGGAATGAGGTCTTCATTTCTGTTGAGATATTAATCTCTTTGACATAGCCTTCTGTTGTTTTGGATGTTGGTCCGTTATTTGTGTTGTTATTGATTGGTTGATCCATACAGGCTCTCCTTCCTATGCATCAATATTGTTCGCATAAATTGCGTTTTCTTGAATAAATTGTTTTCTCGGATCGACTTCTTCACCCATTAACATAGAGAAGACTGCATCTGCATCCATCGCATCCTTTAAGGATACTTGAAGTAGTGTGCGATTTTCAGGATCCATCGTTGTTTCCCAAAGTTGTTCCGGATTCATTTCTCCTAAACCCTTGTAACGTTGGATACCTGGACGACCGCCCATTTCTTCTAAAATCTTATTTAACTGTTCATCTGAGTAACAATATTCAACCTTTTTACCGGATTGAACCTTATATAGTGGAGGTTGAGCAATATAAACATAGCCTAGGTCAATGAGCGGTTTCATATATCTAAAGAAGAAGGTTAGAAGAAGTGTCCGAATATGCGCACCATCGATATCCGCATCGGTCATGATGACCACTTTATGATATCTTGATTTTTCAGCTTCAAATTCTTCACCAATGCCTGTGCCAAGTGCTTGAATTAAAGATAAAATTTCTTTGTTATTTAAAATTTTATCCAGTCTTGCTTTCTCAACGTTTAGGACCTTACCACGTAGTGGTAGAATCGCTTGATATTCTGATTCTCTGCCTTGTTTTGCTGAACCACCGGCTGAATCACCTTCGACGATATAAATTTCTGAAATTGCTGGATCTTTACTTCTGCAATCTGCAAGCTTAGACGCAAAACCAAGTGCATCGAGTGGCGACTTTCTACGCGTTGCTTCTCTTGCCTTTTTCGCTGCAATTCTTGCACGAGCT
The DNA here is from genome assembly GCA_030603805.1 of Acholeplasmataceae bacterium. Classification (GTDB taxonomy): domain Bacteria; phylum Bacillota_I; class Bacilli_A; order Acholeplasmatales; family Acholeplasmataceae; genus Peloplasma. Next base: position 33,374 of record JAUVXD010000010.1, on the reverse strand, counting down.
GCCATTAGACATTTCTCAACAATGCCTTTAGCATCATTAGGATTTTCAAGTAAATATCTTTCCAAGCCTTCACCTACGACTTGTGAGGTAATTTGTCTGACTTCAGGGTTTCCTAGTTTGGTTTTAGTCTGACCTTCAAATTGAGGATTTGGATGCTTGACAGAAACGATAGCCGTTAATCCTTCTCTTGTATCTTCACCTAAGAAAGAGTCATCTTTTTTAAGCATATTATTTTCACTTGCATATTTATTCAAAATACGCGTTAGTGCAAGCTTAAATCCATCTTCATGCATCCCACCTTCATGGGTTGGAATGTTATTGGTAAATGAATAAAGATTGGTTGCATATGAATCGTTATATTGCATCGCAATTTCTAATGTGATGCCACTCACTTCTTGATCCATGTAAATAATATCTTGGTTAACGCGACCTTTATTACCATTAAGGAAGGTTACATATTCAACAATCCCACCTTCGTAATGATAGGTATGTTCATTTACTGTTTCGCCTCTTTGATCAGAGATCGTGATTTTAATTCCTTTATTTAAAAATGCGAGCTGTTGAACTCTATTTCTTAAAACTTCGTAATCATAGACAACCGTTTCAGTAAATACTAAATGGTCTGCTTTGAAAGTAACGATGGTCCCTGTATGTTCTGATTCTCCAATAATTTCAACATCCGTAACCGGAACGCCTCTTTCAAATTTTTGTTGATAACTTTTATTGTTTCTGTGAATTTCAACTAAAAACCATTCAGAAAGCGCATTAACAACAGAAGCACCAACCCCATGGAGTCCGCCGGATACTTTATATGATTTGCCATCAAACTTACCGCCGGAGTGCAGCGATGTCAAAATCGTCTCGACAGCGGGACGTTTCGTTTTTGGATGAAGGTCAACTGGAATACCACGTCCATCATCTGTAACTCGGATGATTTCATCTTTTAAGAGTTCCAGTTTGATATTAGTCGCATAGCCTCCTAAAGCTTCGTCAATCGAGTTATCGATAATTTCCCAGACCAGGTGGTGCAACCCTCTGGATCCTGTACTTCCGATATACATCCCTGGACGTTTTCTAACAGCTTCTAAGCCTTCTAGTATTTGAATATTCGATGCATCATAACCTGACATATGTGTTTACTCCTTTGTAAGTTCGATCATGTGAATGTGCTTTCCTTCGATTGGATGTGCGCTATTCATGATAATTTGGTGTTCTTTTGGTAAAAATTCTAAGAAAAGTTTTTGTCTTTCTTGATCAAGTTCACTTAAAACATCATCAAGTAGTAAGACAACTTGTTTGTTTGTGTGTGATTCAATCAATTTTAGAAGCGCTAATTTCAACGCTACAACCATGAGACGCTGTTGTCCTTGTGATGCATAGGTCTTCGCGTCAAAACCGTTAAAATCGATATAAAAATCATCTCTGTGTGGTCCTGCTAGTGTCGCTTGATACAAAATATCTTGTTTTTGGTTCTTATTTAAGTAAGTTCTAAATCCTTTTTCGTCAACATCTGGTTTATAGATGAGTTTAATCTGGTGATTTGAAAATCTTGGATATATTTGATTTAAGTGTTGATTAAGTTCATCCATAAAGATGCGTCTTTCTTTGATAATCTCAATGCCAACATCGTAGAGTTGATCTCCAAGTATATTTAAAAATGTGTAATCATCTTCAATAGAGATTTTTTTTAATAAACTGTTTCTTTGCTTTAATACATGTTTATAGGTGTTTAAGTGTCTTAGATACGTTTTATTGATTTGCATCCATTCCATGTCCATAAACTGTCGTCTAGTTAGAGGAGAGCCTTTAACAAGATCTAAATCTTCTGGAGCAAACATGACCACACGCAAGTGTCCAATGAAATCACTAATTTTTCTTTTTTCAACCGAATTAATGGATGCTCTTTTACCTGTTTTGGATAAAATAAGTTCATATTTATCTTCCTCGGTCCACACTTTGATTTGTGCAAAAGGCTCTCCATGTTTGATCAACTCTTTTTCATCAGAGGATCGATGAGATTTTGTTGTCGCACAAAAATAGATACTTTCTAGGATACTGGTTTTCCCTGAACCATTGTTTCCATAAATATAAACAAAGGGCTGGTCAAATTTTAGCTCCAGTTCCTGATGATTTCTAAACTGTTTAAGACTGATTTTTTTGATCATAAACGATGTGATAAACTACTTTTTCTACAACAACTTGATCCCCAGGATAGAGTTTTTTTCCACGTTCAGTGCGTCGTTCATTATTAACTAAGACCTCGTTTTCAAATAAAAAAAACTTGGCTTCTCCACCTGAACCAATATGATCTGTCGCTTTCAAAAATTGCCCGAGTGTCATAAATTCTGTTGTGATTTTAAATTTTTTCATAAGTTTATCCTCTTTACCCTTTTATATTATATCATAATATAAGCAAAAAAACATCCCTTTTTAAGTTTTTTTTTGTGCTTAAAGTCGTTGTGTCGAATAGGTACAAAAAAAAGCCTTAGATTTGAAATTAAGGCTTTTTGTGCGTTCTTAAGTGGTGAAGGTCTTAATCGATTCGAACTGGAAGAATCAGATGCAAGAGGTCTTGATCTAAGTTTCCTTTCATGACGAAAGGCTTGACTTCGCCAGCAAATTGAATGAAGACTTCTTGTGAACTAAATGATTTTAATGCTTCAACTAAATATCTCGAAGAAAATGCAATTTTAATAACGGGTCCTGTGACATCAGATGAAGGAATAATTTCTTCATTTGCATCCCCGACTTCATTATTGGTTGAACTAATTTCAACAACTTTATCTGCTCTTAAATTCATCTTAATGATATTGTAGTTGGTTTCACGGTCTCTTGGTGAGAGTAATGATACACGTTCAACAGCAGCTAGTAACTCTTCTTTGTTAAATGGAATAATGACTGGAAATTCTGTTGGAATAATTCTTAAAGTATCAGGATAAGTACCTTCAAGTAATCTTGTTTGAAATAAAATCTTATTCATTTTAAAGAGTACTTTATTTGGATTAATAAAAAGTTCTACATCGTCATGATAAGTATCTAAGATCTTATTTAATTCATCTAAACTCTTATTTGGAATAACGATATCAAAATGCTTGCTATGTGTTCTGAGTTTGACATTTTTTTGAGATAAGCGATAAGAGTCAGTTGCAACACAATATAAGTGATTGTCGTGATATTTAAAATTAACACCTGTTAAAATAGGTCTCTTTTCACTGGTTGCTGTTGCGTAATTGGTTTCTTTAATAATTTGCTTAATGAGTTGACTATCTAACACGATAGGATCATCTAAATCAAGAAAATCGATATCTGGATAATCTTCAACATCCATCAGTCTTAATTTAAACTCTGAACGATCTGCTTTAATTACAATGAGTTTATCTTCAATTAAGGCGAACTCAACTTTTTGAGAAACGACTTTTCTAATAATTTCTATTAAATAACGACCAGGAATAGCAACTTTTCCAGGTTCACTAATTTTTAAGCTATGGTCATCAAGTAGCACTTGTATTGCAACATCTGTATTGCTGGAAGTTAATAAAATGTGATCTTCGTTAACTTCAAATTTCACAGCATACAAAATGGGCAGTGGTGTTTTTGAAGGAAGTCCTTTTTGAACGATTAATAATTGGTTTAATAAAACATCTCGATCGACACTGAAAATCATAATAGGCTCCTTTTATTTTCTTATTTAATCTTTAAATTATTGTTGTTATAAATGTGGGTTTGTGGATAAATCCGATAATGGCTTTATACTGCTTTTATTATATCATATTTCCAACATTTTATAAACACTTACTTTTTGTTAAATGTGTCTATTTTTTTATTGATTGTATCGACAGCAAGTCTTAATGAAGGATCTTGTTTTAAATCGTTGTCGATTTTCTCACAAGCAGCTAAAACCGTTGAATGATCTCGATCTCCAAACAAACTACCTATTGTTTTATAAGGAATATTATATTTCGTTTTAATAATATACATTGCAATATGTCTCGGTAAAATATATTTTGAATGTCTTTTTTTACCAATCAAATCTTCAAGTGTAATTTGATAAAAATCACTGACAATACTTTGTATTTTATCGTAGTTATTCTCATTAAGAGAATCACTCTTCCTTTTAGTCTTTAATAAAGGCTCTAATGCTTCATTTGCAGATTCAATGGTCATATCTAAATTATTGGTTAAGCAATAGAATAAAACACGTTTTAAAGCACCTTCGAGTTCTCTAATATTGGTTACAAAGGATGATGCAATAAAATCTAAAACTTCATTGGGGATATCATGAATATCTGAAGACTCAGATTGAAGTTTTCTCTTTAATATTTCAATACGATGTTCTAAGTCAGGTACTTGGATATCAACAGTCAGACCCACTTCAAATCTCGAAGTTAGACGGGTCATAATGTTTTTTAGCTCTGATGCAGGTTTATCACTAGTTATAACGATTTGCTTATTTTGTCCATATAAAACATCGAAAAGTTTAAAGAACTCCATTTGGGTTTTTGTAGCACCACCCATGATTTGGATATCATCGACAAGGAGAATATCAATATCACGGTATTTTGCATTAAAATCATCCATTTGTTCACGCTTTAATAGATTCGCAAAATCTTCAATGAATCCATCAGCTTTAACATAAAGTACTTTTTTATTGATGTCTTGATCTAAAATATAGTTACCAATGGCTTGCATTAAGTGAGTTTTTCCTAATCCAACATCACCAAAAATGTATAAGGGATTAGCAACTGCCCCTGGTTGATCGGCAACTTTCATCGCCATTCTAAAGGCAAACATATTACTCTTACCAACAACAAAATTGTCAAAGGTATAAGTTGCATTTAAGTTACCTGGACGATATTTTAAAGATAAGTTTCTTTCAGGGCTAATCAAGGTCTCTTCAGGAACGATTTCACTTTCGGTAACAAACTTAAAACGGATAGGAGATCCGTGGAGTTTGAGTGCCAAATCGTTAATTTTTGATAGATAGAGGCGGCTGATTCGGTTTTTAATGAATTCGCTTGGTGCTAAGACATAAACATGGTCATTAGCAAACTTATGCACAGTTGAAAGTTGAGAGAACACTTCGCTAAACGTTTCTTCGCTAAAGGTGAGTTCAAGTTCAGCAAGAATTCTCTGCCATAGGAGGTTGTAAGTATTCATTGTTAGGTACCCCTTTAATAATTTATGAATATGATATCATAATACAAGCATTTAGCACGAAAAAGTTATCAACACTATTTGTGGAAAACTTTTCTAACTACCTAGTGGATAAGTGGGAAACTTGTGGAAAACCCTACAATTCTTACGTCTTTATTAAGCCATTCTTCGATTTTTCCAAGTTATCCACAAATCCCCAAAAATGTGTGTAAGTTATCCACATTCGATCACAAAAATTTACAGTTGAAAACTAAGGAAAAATAGCGTTTAAGAAGCCAAACGAAAAAACATTGATTTTTTATATCAAAAAGATTGTTTATGGTTGACAAAAAATGGGTCTTTTAATATAATGAAAAAGCATGGTTTCGCAAGAAAGGTGGTTTTATTTGTGAAAAGAACTTATCAACCAAGTAAGCTAAAGCGCATCAAGACTCATGGATTCAGAGCTAGAATGGCAACTGCTGGCGGTCGTCGCGTACTTGCTCGTCGCAGATTGAAAGGCCGCGCAGAATTAACTGTATAATTTGATCATTATTTTAAAAACACTTGGATTACTCGATTAAAATAATAACGATATGTTATTTTTTGAGTAATCCTTCTTTTTTTAGAATATAAACCTTATGAAAAAAAGATATCGCATAAAGAAAAGTAGCGAAATCGATGCGATCTTTAAGGAAAAAAACGTCAAAGGTGACAGTTACTTTGCAGTTTATCATAAAACAGATGAACAGGCAGAGCACTTTAGATTTGCCCTTTCCATCGGTAGGAAATACGGCAATGCAGTTGCCAGAAATCTGGCAAAGAGAAGACTGAGAATGATTATTCAAGAACTCCATACGACGATTCTTAAAAATAAGTTGTTTGTAGTTGTGGTAAAACCCACCGTTTCTGAACTTTCATTTGAAGACATGAGAACTAAATTAACCGTTCTATTAAAAAAAACAAAACTAACGGAGAACGCGCATGAGTAAAAGAATTTTCTTTATGGCGATGGTGCTGTTTCTTGTCTTGACGCTTGCTGCATGTCAAAGACCTGATAATACACCCATGGTCATTGTTACAAACAACCCAATAGGCAGTTTAAACACAACAACAAACACCTATGATAAACTCGTCTATACAGAAGCTCAAGCAGGAAACATCGTTTATAAAGGCGATAATGGACTTTCCTACTGGGTGCTTCAAAAAGCAGGCGCAGCACAACTGACTGAACTTGCAGCAACTGATTCACTGAATGTCAATTATACAACAAATAGCGATGGCGTGCGTACCTACACGTATAGCGTCAGCAACCTTGAAGGATCTTTTCAAATCTATGTGAAGCCTGATACCTTAGTTGGTGAAGCTGATGATATCGTGATGATTGCTTTCCGTTTTGAAAAAGAAAGCATTCTTTATCAAAAGGGACAAACCTTTAGAGCTGATGGTATTACAGTTTATGTGGTCTACCGTGATGGTAGTGTCACAGTTTTAGATGGTAAAGATGTCAGTGATCATTTTAATGATGGCGGATTCGATCCTATGGGTGATGGCAAGTTCAAAGATCAAGTATCTTATGAAGTAACCTTCACATATGATGGATTTGAAGCAGAACCATTTACAGTATATCTTGCTGGTGGTGAAAGACCTATTACAACAAAGGATGCAACATTCTTTGATTGGATTTTAGTCATTCCTGTCGCATTCTTAATGAACTTCTTTTCAGCACTTTTTGGCAATAACTTTGCTGTTGGGATTCTCTTTACAACTATTGTTGTAAGAACACTTGCATGGCCAATTTATGCGAAGAGTAATGATATGTCCATTAAGATGAATTTAGCACAACCAGATATGCAACGTGTTCAAGCGAAATATGCAACCAGAAAAGACCCACAATCGCAACAGCAAATGCAAATGGAAATGATGCAAGTGTATAAAAAACATGGCATCAATGTCCTTGGATGTCTCTTCCCATTTTTACAAATGCCTATCTTTATCGCAATGTATGGCGTCGTTAGACGTATTACACTTGAAGGTGGTATGTATTCAGGTGGTGTATCCAACACGAATTTCTTTGGTATCAACCTTGCAAATACACAAGATGGTATCATCGGTATGGTTTTAGCAGGTATTGTTGGTGGGACGATGTTCTTACTTCAAAAGATTTCAATGAAGAAGCCAAGTTATGCTAAGAATACTGCAAAACACAATCCAAACCCACAAGCTGAACAAACTGAAAAAACCATGAAGTTTGTCTCATATTTTATGGTCATTATGATGGCTTTTGCCTCTTATCAAAGTAATGCGCTTGCACTTTACTGGATCTTTGGTAACATTTACTCTTTAGGTCAAACAATGGTCAATAGAAAATTAAACGAGAAGAAACATGCAACGTTGAAGCAAAAACAATTAATGGGGTGATTTCAATGTTAAAAAAAATAGAGTTCGAAGCTAAATCACTGCAAGAAGCTGAAAAGTTAGCAGTTGAACAGCTAAAAATACAAAAAGAAAAGATCAAGTTAACTGTACTCAAGGAAAAGAAAGGTATGTTTGGAATCGGCGCTTCTGCTTTTTATGAAGCAACACCAAATGTCAATCTTGCAACTGAAGGTAAAGTCTATCTAGAAAATATCTTAAAAACTATGGGTGTAACTTCAAGAATGGAAGTCAGAACACTTTCTGAGGGTACTGAAATTCATTTTCATGTAGACAGCAATGAAAACGCACTTTTAATTGGACGTGAAGGTAGAACCTTATTAGCACTTCAATTTATGTTACGCAATTACTTAAATGTATTTGTAGATGATCATTTAATCATTTCACTAGATATTGGTAATTATCACGAAAATAGAAGAAAACAACTTGAGATTCTTGCAACTAAAACAGCTAAAGAAGTTGCTCAAACAAGAATTGCTGTTAAATTAGATCCTATGAATGCCTTTGATCGTCGTATCATACACACAAAGCTTTCTGAATGGAGAGACGTCATTACCGAATCTGAAGGTGAAGGCGAAGAAAGAGCACTTGTGATTAAACCTAAAAGGTAGTCTTCGGACTACTTTTTTTTGATTGGTTTTCACTTCATTTATATACGCTCTAATGGTATAATGATAACAATCACAAGCAGGTGAAATGATGGCAAAAAAACAGATTAAGAAAGTAAAAACCTTTAAGAAAAGAAAATTTAGAATTACTCGAGTTTTGAGAGTTCTTTTGGTTTTAATCTTGATGGGCATCCTTTATTCTTTTGGAGTTGCTGTTTCTGAGAACGTGCGTTCTAAACGTATGATTGAAGATTTTAAAGCCAGAGGAACCTTTGAATATGAAGAAACGATTCAATATCACCCAGGTGTTTTTCAAACCAGAAAATATTACCGAGTTTCACGTGAAACATCATTCGAACTCGAAGATACACGCAGTGTATTCTATGATCCCACCAGAAAATTCCTTGGTCAAAAGGGAGACATCTTCGCAACCCATGATTCTCCATTTGCCAATCTCCCTTTGATTCATTTGTTTATCTCCTATTATTTTGGAGGTCATGCTGCAATTAATAACGGAAACAATCGTTTTATTGAAGCAGTTGGTTTTCCTGATGAGGATGAAACGTTACTTGATATCATCTTACATCCAGGAAATATCCCGCACGATCTAAGCGTTACGGTTTCTAGGAGTGGATCGAATTACTGGTTGAATCCAACTTATCGCACAGAGTTTGATAGAGAATATCCTTATTATGGAACTAGATATAGAAATAACTTTGTAGGACTTAGAGTTAAAGGCATCACAGATGAACAATTAGATGGCGTGGTCGCGTATGCACAAGATAAAGTTGATCAAGCTCTTTATAACTTTTTGTTCTTCTTGAATATGGAATATAAGTATTACTGCACGGATTTAGTGAGTAGAGCCTATCAATCTGTCATGGTCGAGCCCTCCAAACAAAGAAATTACTCAAGAGCGTTAAATGATGACCGGTTTATTACTTCTGTCAATGACTTAATGCTATCCAAAGAGACCTATATGATTTTTTATGTGGAGTTTATAGATGAGGTTGCTCATATTTATTATTTAGAAGATATTGTTTAGGAGGGGTTAAATATGATTGAAGTTTATATTGCTATAGGATTACTTGTTATCTTAATTGGGCTTGTTCTATATCAAATAATCGCTCATAAGAAAAACCAAAGTGAACCGTTTGATGTCATTTCAGATATTATTGCAACTCAAAATGAGCTCAAACTCTATTTTCAAAAGGAATATGGAGAACTCAAGTTTGAGATGGGCAAACTCTTTAATGAATCCAATAAGACGAGTCAATCTGATTTGAATCAGTTTAAAGACAACATGATGCTTCATATTGATCGACAATTAAAAGCCATTAATGACAAAGTTGAGGAACGATTAGGCAAAGGATTTGAAGATACAAACAAAACCTTTACGAACGTCATTGAAAGACTATCAAGAATTGATGAAGCTCAAAAGAAAATTGAATCCTTATCTACCGAAGTGATTTCACTCAATGATTTATTAACAGATAAGAAAACAAGAGGTATTTTTGGTGAAGTTCAGTTATATCAGTTGCTGACTGCAGTTTTAGGTGATAATAAAGCACTTTATGAGAAACAAAAGACACTTTCAAACGGTTTAATTGCAGATGCCGTTGTTCATGCACCAGACCCTGTTGGGATGGTTGCAATCGACTCTAAGTTTCCTTTAGACAACTATAAACGTATGGTCGATCGCAATTTAGGGGATGCAGACCGCAAACAAGCAGAAAAAGACTTTAAAAGCGATGTCAAAAAACATATTACAGATATTAAGACTAAATATATCATTCTAGGAGAAACCGGAGAACAAGCCTTCATGTTTGTGCCTGCTGAAGCTATTTTTGCAGAAATCACCGCATATCATGAAGATATCATCAATTATGCGAATACTAATCAAGTTTGGTTAGTCTCACCTACGACACTCATTTCAACATTAACGATGATTCAAATGGTCGTTAAAAATATGGAAAGAGATCAACAAGCCAAAGTCATTATTGAAGAGCTCAAAAAATTAGGTGAAGAATTTAGAAGATATACAGAACGATGGGATAAGCTTAAAAAATCTATTGAATCTGTATCTAAAAATGCAGAACTTGTCAGTGTCACTTCTGAAAAAATCGGTAAGAAGTTTAAGCACATTTCAGAAGCTAAATTTGACTTAATTGAAACCGAGAATTCTAACTTACTTGAAGAAGATAACGAAAGCAATCCAGATTGACAAAGCGCTTTATAAAGGTTATAATAAGTTGTAAATCGATGAACGAGACAGATGATTTCGCCATTTTATAAAGCGATTCAGGGATGGTGGAAGCCTGATTAAAATGAAATGATCTAAACACTCGGAAGAGACAGAAGAAATCCTTTAAGGAAAATAGAACTGTACGTTGCCTGCGTTAAAGGTTTAAAGGGCTAGAATCTTTCTAGAACTAAGGTGGTACCGCGTTACATTGACGTCCTTAGAGCAATCTATGGACGTTTTTATTTTTTAATGGTGACAGGCCAAAGGAGGTTTCTTATGGAAACAACAGTTAAAAAAATATATAGAAAAACAGAAGATCAACTCGGTAAAGAGCTCGTTTTACAAGGTTGGGTACGTAATAATCGTGCACAAAAGGAATTTGGGTTCATCAATTTTCACGATGGCACGTTTTTCGAGACGCTTCAAGTAGTCTACGAAGAATCGAAGCTAGATAATTTTAAGGATATTCAAAAGATTCGTGTAGGATCTGCAATTTTAGTTAAAGGGGAGCTCATTTTAACACCGGATGCGAAACAACCCTTTGAAGTGAAAGCAAACACCATTGAACTTTTAGGAGATTCTCCTGAAGATTATCCGATTCAACCTAAAAGACATTCCAGAGAGTTCTTAAGAGAGGTCGCACATCTACGCCCAAGAACAAACCTTTTTCATGCTGTCTTTAGATTAAGAAGTGTTGCAGCCATGGCAGTTCATGAATTTTTTCAATCTAAAGGCTTTATTTATACACATACACCAATCATTACAGGCAATGACGGCGAAGGTGCGGGTCAAATGTTTAGTGTCACAACGCTACCTTTAGATAAAATACCACTCAATGATGATAAAACTATCGATTTTAAAAAAGACTTCTTTGGTAAGAGAACTAACTTGACCGTAACAGGTCAGCTTGAAGCAGAAACATTCGCGTTAGCCTTTAGAGATGTTTACACCTTTGGACCAACCTTTAGAGCAGAAAACTCGAATACACAACGCCATGCATCTGAGTTTTGGATGATTGAACCTGAAATGGCATTTGCCGATCTAAACCAAAACATGAAGGTTGCTGAAGATATGGTGAAGTTTATCATCAAATATGTTTTTGAAAAGTGCCCAGAAGAGATGGTTTTCTTTGATAAGTTTGTTGAACCAGGGCTTACAGATCGCCTACTTAAGGTTTTAGTCTCACCTTTCGCACGTGTAACCCATAAAGAAGCTATTGATATTTTATTAAATAGCGGTGTTAAGTTTGAAAACACACCCAAGCATGGAGAAGACATCAACACAGAACATGAAAAATTCTTAACCGATCGCTATTTCCAAAGCCCTGTCTTTGTCACCGATTGGCCCAAAGATATTAAAGCATTTTACATGAGACTCAACGATGACCAACAAACGGTTGCAGCCATGGACTTACTTGTTCCCGGTAGTGGTGAACTGATTGGCGGATCACAAAGAGAAGAAAGACTCGATTTCTTGCTAAGACGCATGGATCAAATGGGAGTTCCCAAAGAAGACTTAGATTGGTATATTGATTTAAGACGATATGGTGGATGTGTACATTCAGGATTTGGTATGGGATTTGAGCGTTTGATCATGTACCTTTCAGGTGTTGAAAACATTAGAGATGTTATTCCATTCCCAAGAACACCGAAAAATTGCGAGTTTTAAAAGACTTATGAAGTCGGACCATGTGTCTGGCTTTTTGTTTTTTATTCTTAATTAAGGCATTTATAAATAAGAATTTGATTCATTCATTTAAAAGAAAACGTTATCATCATATGAGAATCAATTTTTACAAAAAGACATCTATATTTTTAATCAATAAGTGTTATAATGAAGGCGAAATTAACGATGACAATATGAGGAGAATACTATGCACGGACATTCGCGGATTACTAGCGATAAGCTCGCTCTTTTTCACGCTCGAATCGAGCAAAACAAGAAGCTTCCAGGACCTTTAATGCCAACGCTTCATGACGCACAAACCATCTTTGGTTATATCCCACTTTCTATTCAGAAAATCATTTCTGAAGAACTTAACGAAAGTATTGCTAAGATTAATGGTGTCGTGACTTTTTATGGCAATTTTTCAGTGACGCCTAAAGGTAAAAAGACAGTTGGGGTCTGTTTGGGAACAGCATGTTACGTTAAAGGATCGCAAAACATCATGGATACTTTAGAAGACATGCTTAAAGTCAAATCGGGGGGAACAACCAAAGATGGTGAGTTCACTTTGGTTGCTACAAGATGTATTGGTGCTTGTGGGCTTGCACCTGTTTTTGCCATTGATGATCAAATCATTGGCAATGCAAGTGTTCAAAAGTCGAAACAAGTCATCAAAGAAATGAAGGAAGCGGTCCACAATGAAACTCAGTGATCTCATTTCAAAGTATAACTTTAAAAATTACACCCCTGAAAATTTTAAAGATAAAGATGTCAATTTCGCTTTTTGTTCGGATTTGATGAGTGATGCCTTGATGATTTTAAATTCTGTGAAAGATGAAAGAATTTTGAAAGAAAGTATGTTAATTACTGGACTTGCAACCAATCAATCAGTTCGAACTGCTGAAATGCTTGATGTAGATGTTGTCCTTTTAGTACGCGGAAAAATCCCTTCGCTCAAAGTTGTTGATTTAGCTTTGGAATCTGGCGTGATGCTCTTTTCAACTGAACATACGATGTTTAATATGAGTGGTCTGATGTTTCAAGAGGGCATTAAAGGGATTTTATATAATCACCAATGGTAGACAAAGAATATCAAATCATAGCAAAGAACTATGATTTGGCTGGTAGAGCCTCCAGTGATATCAAAAGAACGCTCAAAACAATGAATTTATCACCTCTTCTTTTGAAACGTGTTTGCGCAGCTTCATATGAAGCAGAGATTAATGTGGTGATTCATTCAGTTGGGGGATACGCCACGTTTCACATGGACCATGAAAAAATTGTTTTAGAATTTATGGATGATGGTCCAGGCATTATGAATCTTGATCTTGCCATGACTGAAGGATATTCAACGGCAAATGAACTAGACCATGCCAATGGCTTTGGTGCTGGCATGGGTTTACCTAATATTAAACGAACTGCGGATCATTTAGAGATTCGAACAAGTCCTGAAGGCACACATTTAATTATCATGTTTTTCTTGGAGGGAATTTCATGAAAATCCATGATATTTTAACGAAAGACTATCAACTCTTAACAAATCAACATACATCAGATTTATCGTTTAAAGGATGTTATCAAACAGATTTACTGAGTGCAGCAATTAAAAGTGCTGATGTGGGGAACATGCTGATTACTATCATTTCTTCTTTAAATACAGTTGCACTCGCCATGATGATTGATCTTCCAGGCATTATTATCACTGAAGATAGAAAAGTCTTTAAAGATATGATTGATCGTGCGAATCAAGAAAACATCGCTTTAATCTCTACCCATTTAAAAAGTCATGAAGTGATTATTGATCTTTATCAACGAGGACTCCTATGATTTATTACTATGATTTGCACATTCATACGGTGCTTTCACCATGTGCAGATGAACTCATGACACCTCATAATATCTTTAATATGGCAAAACTTAAGGGACTTGATATCATCGCAATCACAGATCATAATTCCTTAAAGCAAATAAAAGTTTGCAAGGAAATTTCTGAAAGTTACGATATCTTATTTATCCCTGGTGTTGAAATATCTGTCAAAGAAGGCTGTCATGTGCTTGTTTACTTCAAGCATGTTGAAGATGCACTGAGTTATGATACCTATTTAGAATCGTTTATCCATAAACAGGGATATGACAAAAGTTTATACAAAGACCAAGAAATCACAAACATCTATGATGAAGTGATTGACATCTATCCGTTTGACCTCTCTCCTTTTGTTGACCTTTCGATCGATGACTTGGTTTTGAGTCTATCCTCCTATGATCATATCCTTGTTTATGCACACGCAGATCGCAAAAAACATGGGGCGATGCCTTATGTTAAAGAAAAACCACTTGATGGCATTGAGTTTTCTTTACACGTCAATCCCAATCTTATATTAGAAAAAGAAATTGCGTCTCAAATCAAGTTTCACAATTCGGATGCTCATACCATTACAGAGATGCTAGAAAGAACCGAAAAAAATAAAATTGAACTTGAAAGTTTATCGATAGAAGCTTTCTTTAACTATGTTAAACATGGATAATCTAGCTGACTATTTACTCGATTTAATCCAGAATTCAATTCGAGCTGAGGCTAAACTGATCACGCTATCTATCGAGCTCGATCAGATGCTTAAAGTTGTGATTAAAGATAACGGCAAGGGCATGAGTAAAGAATTACTTGCCTTAGTAGATTCTCCATTTTATACAACAAGAACCACAAGAAAGGTCGGCTTAGGTCTACCTTTGATTAAAATGCTAACCGAACAAACCGATGGCTCCTTTTTGATTGAGTCCAAGCTTGGTTATGGCACATCATTGACACTTAACTTTAACCCCTTATCGATTGATATGCCCTTAATCGGAAACCTCGGAGAACTCATCTATACGATTATCATTCATCAAGATGTCAAAGAGTTCATTTTTGTCTATAAGGTTAAAGAAAAAAAAGTCACATTTAAAAAGTCTAAATTAACAGAAATATTTAAAGAAACACTTTTCGATTATCCTGTCATTCAAGCTTTAATCGAATACATGAATCAAGAAATTAATCAAGTGCGAGGTGCAGTATGAAATCATTAGAAGATTTAAAGAAATTAAGAGATGAATCCCTTAAAAAAATGAATGTTCGCTATTTAAAGGACGGATTTAGAATCCAAGTCGGCATGGGAACTTGTGGAATTGCATCAGGTGCAAGGCCTATACTTGCAGCATTCTTAGAAGCGATTAGTGAAAAAGAGTTATCCAATGTCAGTGTGACTCAAGTAGGATGTATGGGGGAATGTGCTTATGAACCCATGGCTGAAATCATTGATGAGTCAGGACAATCTTTTGTCTATTGTAGTCTCACTGTGCCTATCGTTAAAGAGATTGTTGAAAAACATCTGGTCAATCATCAACCATTAGAGCGTCATTTACTGACGACTAGAAAGGGATAGGGACCACTTATGTTAGAAAGAATTCAAGTACTGATTTGTGGGGGCACAGGATGTCTATCCTCTAAATCCAAGCAAATTAAAGACTTATTTACAGAAGAGTTAAAAGCTATAGATTTACAAAACGAAGTTGGTTTAGTTCTGACAGGTTGTTTTGGTTTATGTGAAAAAGGGCCAGTCGTCATCGTTTATCCAGATGAAACTTTTTATACGCACGTCACCTTAGAAGATGTTAAAGAAATTTGTACAGAACACCTTTTAAAAGGTAGACCAGTTAAAAGATTGATGATGAAAAATCCTTTGGACAAAACACAAATTAAAAATATTAATCAGCTTAAGTTCTACTCTAAGCAAAAGAGAATAGCCTTAAGAAATTGTGGCAATATCAATCCGATGGATATCAATGAGTATATTGCTAAAGAAGGATACCGTGCACTCGGTGAAATTTTAATCAATAAAACACCACAACAAGTCATTGATGACATGATTCATTCAGGTCTTCGAGGTCGCGGTGGTGGGGGATTCTTAACAGGTAGAAAATGGCAGTTTGCACATGACTCAGCATCCGATCGAAAATATGTGATTTGTAATGCCGATGAAGGGGACCCAGGTGCATTTATGGACCGTGCTATTTTAGAAGGAGATCCGCATTCGGTTTTAGAAGCGATGGCGATTTGTGGATACGCTATTGGCGCAGATCAAGGGTTTATTTATGTGCGTGCTGAGTATCCAGTTGCTGTTGAAAGACTTCATATTGCCATCGATCAAGCACGTCATTATGGTCTACTTGGAAAGAATCTTTTTGGAACTGATTTCAATTTTGATATTGATATTAGGCTTGGAGCGGGTGCCTTCGTATGTGGTGAAGAAACTGCACTCATTGCGTCCATTGAAGGCGAACGTGGCATGCCAAGATTAAAGCCACCTTTTCCTGCAATCAAAGGTTTATGGGGAAGACCAACCAATGTGAATAACGTTGAAACATTAGCCAATATTCCAGTCATATTTCTTAAAGGACCTGAGTGGTTTAAAGCGATTGGAACTGAAAAATCAAGTGGCACTAAAGTGTTTGCATTAGGTGGAAAAATCATGAATACAGGACTTGTTGAAGTCCCTATGGGCACAACACTGAGAGAAGTGATTTATGATATTGGTGGCGGTATTCCAAATAAGAGAAAGTTTAAAGCTGTTCAAACTGGTGGACCTTCTGGTGGATGTATCACAGAAAAAGATTTAGACACACCTATTGACTTTGAAAATTTAACCGCACTTGGATCTATGATGGGATCTGGCGGGATGATCATTATGGATGAAGACAACTGTATGGTCGATGTAGCAAGATTTTATTTAGACTTCACGGTCGATGAATCTTGTGGCAAATGTACACCCTGTAGGGAAGGTACAAAGCAAATGAAAGATATTTTAGATCGCATCTGTGAAGGGTATGGCACACTCAAAGATATTGACGAACTTGAAAAGCTTGCTCATATGATTAAGGATACGTCTTTATGTGGTTTAGGTCAAACAGCACCAAATCCAGTTTTATCAACTTTAAAGCATTTTAGACAAGAATATTTAGACCATGTTGAACAACGTGTTTGTAAAGCAGGCGTGTGTCGAGAACTCACGAATTTCGTGATTGATGACACATGTATTGGGTGCGGTAAATGTGCGAGAAACTGCCCAGTAAACGCAATTACCGGTTGGATTAAAGACAAACATGAAATTAATTTAGAGACATGTATTCGTTGTGGCGCTTGTAAGACAGCATGCCCTGTGAAGTCTATCATTAGTGTACCTATTCATCAAGAGGAGGCCTTCTTATGATCAAAGATGTTAAGATAGAAATTAATGGTCAGACGATCATCGCAAAATCAAATCAAACCATTTTAAAAGCCGCTGAAGCCAATGGTATTTATATCCCAAGATTATGTTATTTTGAAGGCATTCATGAAGAGGGAAATTGTCGGGTTTGTTCAGTTAAAATTAATAACCAAAAGTCATTAAAACCTGCATGTAGAACCCTATGTGATGAAGGTATGAAAGTTGTTACAGATGATATTGATGTTTACCAAACAGTCACCATGAACTTACAACTTCTTTCTCATAAACACCATTTTGAATGCTTTAATTGCTCGAGAGAAGATAGTTGTGAATTCTTAGATTTACTGAGAAGATACTCAATTGAAAACGAACTTACCCATCTTTATGGACCTCATGGAGTTCCCATTTATGTTTCAGATTCTTCTGGTGTGATGACCATTGATTCGAGCAAATGTATCTTGTGTGGCAGATGTGTTTCAGCATGTGAAAAGTTCACAGGACTTGGTATTTTAAACTACAATGAACGAGGTTCAGAAACTTATATTGGACCAGCACTTTTCCATAGTTTAGAAGATGCAGGGTGTATCTATTGTGGCAAGTGTATTCAAGCGTGTCCAACGGGTGCTTTATCTGAAAAAGATGATATTCGAGCAGTGGAATATGCACTGCGTAATCCAAGTAAAAAAGTGATCGTTCAGGTTGCCCCATCGGTTCGTGCAACACTTGGCGAAGAGTTTGGCTATCCGATTGGAACCAACGTTGAAGGTCAAATGTTTGCAGCCCTCAAGGCCATTGGATTTGATGAAATTATGGATACGAATTTTACTGCTGATCTAACGATTTTAGAAGAGGGGACTGAATTTATTCATCGCTTAGAAAATGGTGGTCCATTTCCTATGTTTACGTCTTGTTCTCCAGGGTGGGTCAATTATTTAGAACTTTATCATCCGGAGTTAATTCCTAATTTATCGACATGTAAATCACCTCAACAAATGGCTGGCGCACTCATTAAAACACATTATGCTAAGAAACTAAATTTCGATCCAAAAGATATCGTTTCAGTTTCAATTATGCCTTGTATTGCTAAGAAAGAGGAAGCCAGAAGACCAGATATGGGCCGTGAGGGTTACCGTGATGTCGATATCGTTTTAACAACAAGAGAACTCGCAAGACTGATTAAAAGAAAAAAGATAGACTTTAAAAATTTATGGCCAATTAAACCTTTTGGTATGCTTTCGAGTTACACAGGTGCCGGCACTATTTTTGGTGCAACGGGTGGCGTGATGGAAGCAGCACTTAGAACGGTTACTGAAATTCTTGAAGGACAATCGACACCCATTGATTTTACTGAACTTAGAGGAAATTCAGACATTAAAGAAGCAACCTATATGATTCAAGGAAAACCAGTTCATGTGGCTGTTGTTCATGGGGGTAAAGCAATTGGTGCATTTATTGATGAAATGAACAAGCATGACAAAAAGTATCATTTTGTTGAAATTATGGGATGCACTGGCGGATGTATTAATGGTGGCGGACAACCTGTTGTTGATGCGAAACGTAGTGAAAAACTTGATGTGAGATCTCTAAGAGCTTCAGTATTATACCAACTTGATCAAAGTAGTGAGTTTAGAAAATCACATCAAAATAAGTATGTCCAAGAACTATATCAAGAATTTTTAGGCAAGCCTAACAGTCATTTGTCTCACGAATTACTACATACACATTATCAAAAACGATCATCTTATTCCAAAATTAAGTCCTTATAAGGAGTTTCATGAAGAAGTTATGTTACCTACTGATCTTCATCTTGGTGCTATCAGCATGTCAAAAGACTGAAACAATCAAAGTGATAGTTCCTTTTGGTAGCACCCAAATGAGTCAGCATCTTTTAGAAAAAGATACATTATCTTATCAAGTAGATGTCATTCAAGGGGCAGATCCTTTAATCGCAGCCTTTGGTTCAAGATCACATGATGTTATTTTTGCACCGCTTACTTTAGGTGCAAAGATGTATGAGACAAAACCTGATTATGAGTTGCTAGCTACAGTCATTTGGGGAAACTTTTACTTTGTAACAAACAGACAAGATATTTTAAGTTTTGAAGATTTAGAGGGGAAATCTGTTGTATTATTCGGTAGAAATCAAACTGCTGATATCATCATCAATTATTTGTTTTCTGAACTCAATTTAAACGTATCTATCAATTATGTCGACAGTTTATCCTCTGCAACAGCTGAGTTCAGCATAGATCCTCAAAAGATTGTTTTGGTTGCTGAACCCAATTATTCCATGCTTAAGTTAACACATTCAAATTTGAAATCCTTATCCATTCAACAAGCATATTTTGAGATTACTGGGATAGAACGTATCCCTCAAGCTGGTGTCTTTGTTAAAAGAGCCTTATCACAAAGCTTAAAAATAAAGATTGCACAAGATTTAAAAGCCTCTATTAATACCTTATATGAGAATCCAGAACAATCTTTGGCTTACATGATTGAACAAAATCCAGTTTTTAACTTAAGTGCAGCCATCTTATCACTATGTGATCAACATATCATGTTTATCGAAGGAAAAGATTCAAAAGATGCAATCACTTTCTATTTTTCATTAATCTTGGCAAATCAACCCTCACAAATTGGTGGTATTCTACCCGCAGATGATTTTTATTTGAAGGTACTCCCATGAAAAAATACATAAGTGGCATTCAAGCAGCCTTTGTTTTACTGATTCTTTGGATAATCTTATATCTATGGATTGATCATGCACTCATTATGCCAAGCCCTTTAGATGTTTTAAATGGATTAACTAAAATCATTTCAACACCGATTTGGCTTAGAGCACTCACATCAACGATAGGTAGACTCATTTTAATTTTGGGTATTGCAGCTATCACAGGCGTTATCTTTGGTGTTTATTCAGGCTTTCATCCTAAAACATCATTTCTAATAGCGCCTTACATCACTATTTTAAGAACAATACCAGTCATTTCAATCATTGTTATTTTACTCATTATGCTTGGGTATCAGCTTGCCCCATTTGCAATCACATGGCTAATGATTTTTCCAATCATCTATCAAGCATCTCTCGAAGGTGTAAGACATTTAGATTTAGAATTGATTGATGTCTATCATCTTGAGAAAACAGATTTATGGCTAGGGATTAAACTCGTATATTATCCGATGCTTAAGAAAAACATCATATTATCATTTATGCAATCCTTTAGTTTAGGCATTAAAGTTTTAATTATGGCAGAGTATCTTGCACAAACACCAAACTCTATTGGTAATGCACTCTATCTTGCACGAGTGAATTTGAATTATGACCTCGTATTCGCATGGACAATCATGCTTATTATCATCGCATTTGGACTTGAATATGCAATCAAAAAAATGAGTGAATAAATAAACAACTATCTGCCTTTTTGTAGGTAGTCAAGAAAGGTGAATTTCCCAAAGGGACGTTCACCTTTTCTTATTTCTATTTTTTGTCTTGCATTATCATAGATATATGTTAAAATTGTTAGAGATAATTAAACTTATAGTTTATAATTACTAAACTGGAGGCTGATTTTCATGGAAAAAATCAAACTTTATGGCTTTAACAATCTCACTAAAACACTCAGTTTTAACATCTATGATGTTTGTTATACAAGGACTGAAGCTGAACGCAAAGCTTATATCGAATATATTGACGAGCAATATAATTCTGAAAGACTCACTAAAATACTAGCGGATGTCACACATATCATCGATGCCAATATTCTAAATATTGCAAGACAAGATTATAATCCACAAGGTGCTAGTGTCACATTACTCATCGCAGAAGAAAAAGTACCTGATGAGGTTAGAGATCCTTCGTGCAATGGCGAGACTTTATGCAAAGATTCTGTTGTTGCTCATCTAGATAAAAGTCATGTGACAGTTCATACATATCCCGAATCTCATCCGGATCAAAACATCTCAACATTTAGAGTCGATATTGATGTTTCAACCTGTGGGAAAATATCCCCAATTAAGGCACTCGATTATCTCATCGGTTCATTCGATTCTGATGTCATCATCATGGATTATCGCATTCGTGGATTTACAAGAGATTTAGAAGGCAACAAGCACTATATGGATCACAACATCACATCGATTCAAGATTATATTGCTAAAGATACACTGAGTAAATACACATCCATTGACATTAATTTAGATCATTCCAATATTTTTCACACCAAAATGATGCTCAATCAGTTTAATCTAGATAATTATATCTTTAACATTACTTCCAATGACTTAACCGAAGCAGAAAAAATTCAAATCAAGTCTGAGATTAATAAAGAAATCGCAGAGATTTTTTATGGTATGAATATACCACAAATGAAGTAGGAGGTATTTCATGAGCTGGTTTACAGAAGCGTGGACACCACACATTAAGTTTTCCGTTAAAATTAAAGAACATCTATACAGTGAAACAACACCTTTTCAACAACTCGAAATCTACGATTCCTTTGAATTGGGTAGATTTTTTACACTAGATGGTATCATGATGGCCAATGAAAAAGATGAATTCATCTATCATGAGATGATGATTCATACCCCGATGTCAGTCAATCCTCAAATAGAACACGTTTTGGTCATTGGTGGAGGAGATGGGGGTTCAGTGAGAGAACTTGTCAGATATCCATCCATCAAATCCATTGATATGGTTGAAATTGATGAGCGTGTTGTAAGAGCTTGTCAAACATATTTCGAAATCACTACAACAGGTCTTCATGACCCAAGAGTTACCTTAATGTTTGAAGATGGACTTGCTTATGTCAAAAACACTAAAAAAACTTATGATTTGATTGTTGTGGATTCAACAGATCCAGTTGGCCCAGGTGAAGGTTTATTTTCAATGGCTTTCTATGAAAACTGTTATCGCATCTTATCCAAAGATGGCATTTTGATTAATCAACACGAAAGTCCATATTTCGAAAAAGAATCAACAGAAATGAAACGTGCACATAAAAAAATTAAATCTATTTTCCCGATTGTTGAAGTCTATCAAGCATTTATACCGACTTATCCTTCTGGGCACTGGTTATTTGGGTTTGCATCTAAGGTCTATCATCCCATTTTAGATATGAAGACACCACTTATTCAATCCATCGGGTATCAAACTAAGTATTATAACAAGGAGCTACACGTGGGATCATTTGCATTACCCAATTACGTCAAAAACGCGTTAAGAGATTTATAAAACTTTAGTAAAAACACCGAGTCTGGTGTTTTTTCTTTATCCCCGCTTTAAAGTGCGTATTTCGTTGACAAAGTGTATCCTTCATATTATAATATGATTACCCCTAAAAGCGCTTTCACGTTTTTTGTTTGAAAAAAACATGTAAATTATGTTCTTTTAAGTGCCCGCTTCAATTGAATTTCACACCGTATTATTATATAATACAGTTGTTGAGGTGAGTAGTCGATGTTAATGGAACAAAATGCTATTCAAACAAATCAAACAAAAACGAGATTCGTCGTTTTTTTCATATCGGTAGCTTAAGGTGCTTTTGGGATAACAGAAGTGCTTTATTTTTATATAAAAAATAAAACAAAATAGATCTTTACTAAAGGAGAATATACAAAAACATGGAGATTAGATTAGAGGGTTTAACGAAAATCTTTACCGACAAAACTGGCAAGGAAACTGTTGCCGTTGATAACCTATCCATCACAATCCCCTCAGGGAAATTGGTCGGACTTCTTGGTCCTTCTGGATGTGGAAAATCCACAACACTTTTTATGATTGCAGGCTTACACAAACCATCAGGAGGGAAAATTTTCTTTGGCGAAGATGATGTCACACGTCTTGCACCTGAGAAAAGAGGCATTGGACTTGTTTTCCAAAACTATGCACTTTATCCACACATGACTGTTCGTCAAAACATTATGTTTCCACTAGAAAACATTAACATCAAACGTCAAGAGGCGTTAGAACTTGTTGATGAAATGGCTAAACTGGTTGGGATTGAAGACCAATTAGACAAAAAGCCAGCACAATTATCTGGCGGACAACAACAAAGAGTCGCGATTGCACGCGCTCTAGTTAAAAAACCAAGAGTTTTATTACTTGATGAACCACTTTCTAACCTTGATGCTAGACTACGTCTACAAACAAGAGAAGAAATTAAGCGTATTCAAAGAGAAACCGGAATTACAACCATTTTCGTCACGCATGACCAAGAAGAAGCAATGAGCATTAGTGACCAAATGGTCGTCTTAAACTTTGGGCTTGAGCAACAAATGGCTGCACCTCAAGAAATGTATAATAAGCCAAAGAATTTATTTGTTGCAAAATTCCTTGGTAATCCACCGATTAATATCTTAGATGGCAAAGTTAAAGATGGCAAAGTCTTTATTGGAGAAACATTTGTTGTTGGTTCAACTAAGGCTAAAGATGGTAACTATGTTGTTGGTGTGCGTCCAGAAGATTTCAAGGCAGATCCTAATGGATTTGAAATTGAAGCCATTGATACTGAGCATATCGGCCGCGACACCATGATCAGATTTAATGTAGGTGATGTCCAAATTAGAGCACTTGTCGATTCAGATGCAGTTGATGATGGCTCACATCATCATAAACTAAGCGTAAAGAAAAATAAGATTCACTTATTTAATCCTGAAGATGGAAGCGTCGTCGTATGATCAAGAAACTGAGACTAGCACTCAGTGAGTTTAACTGGAAGAAAAGAAACTACATTCGAAAGTACACCAGTCGATTCACTGCATTTTTAGAAAGAAAACGCTTAGGGTTTGTTGTGCATTGGCCAGGTTGGCTGAAAGCAATCTTCTATCTTGCTCCAGCACTCCTGCTCCTTGCAGTCTTCACATTTTATCCAATTATCAACTCGTTTTTAATTTCATTCCTAGAAGGCTATAACATTCAAACAGGAGAGTTTGATGATTATACACTGATTGGAAACTATCGTTACATCATCTTAGAAGCAACTGGGTTTAGACAAGCAGTCATTAATACAGCATTGATTGTTGCAATTACTGTACCAGCAACTGTATTAATCAGCTTATTCATTGCTGTTGCACTTGCTTCCATCAAACCACTTAAAGGTTTCTATCAAACGGTATTCTTCTTACCTTATATCACGAATACGATCGCGATTGGTTTAGTCTTTGCATTTATGTTCAGCGGAAACGCTAATACCATTAACACAACCTTAGGTTTGGTCAATCAAATCTTGGTATGGTTTGGTGCAAGACCCATCATCTGGCTTGGTACGGGTAACATTGCTGAAGGTATAAGAGGCGCGACCTATTGGTCAGCGATGTCAGTTATTTTAATCTATACCATTTGGAATGGACTCGCATTTAAAATTATTGTCTTCCTATCTGGCATTCAAGGCATTGATAAACAATATTATCAAGCAGCTCAAATCGATGGCGCAAGTAAATCTAAAGCATTAAGACGCATTACAGTACCTTTAATATCACCCATGATTTTCTATATCTTAATTACATCAGTCATTGGTGGATTTAAAACCTATACATCGGTTGTTGCGATTATCAATACCGAAGGTATTATCACAACAGGTGCCTCGGGTCTAATCAACTTAAAAACCATTGTGTTCTATGTTTATGACTTTATCGGTATGGCAGGAATTAATGGCATGATGTCTTATGCATCTGCAGCTGCGATCATCTTATTCATTATTATCTTAATGTTTACCATGGTTCAGCTTTATGTCGGCAAACGACGTGTACACTACTAGGAGGGAAGCGACATGAAAAGAATTCCAAAACAAGTCAAATTATTAGACATTATCGCAACACTTCTCGATTGGACCTATATTTTAATTGCCATTATCATTTTGTCTCGTCTATTTACCATTTTACAAGTACCTTCAGTCATTAGTGATGTCATCATTAGAGATTATGAAGTCTTTGGATTTACACTTTCTACACCGGAAGTCAATTTGACCATCAGCTTACTGATTTTCTATTTGGTTGTATTTGTACCAACAGCTTTTGTTAACACCAAGCGTTTGAGAAGTAAGGATTTGGTGGATATTGATGAATGGACATATCGCACACAATTCCTTTACATGTTTATGAGCTTCTTCACGTTTAATCTCCCATCAGCAGTTTTAAGATACTTAGTCGGTATTCAAATTAAAGTCATTTACGATGGTAAAGGTTTTGCTCTAACCATGAAAGATCTCGGACGTAGCATTGCTGGACTATTTGATCCTGAAGTGAGAGAGAAGCGTAAAGCAAAACGCGCTTTAAGAAAAGGCATGTCTGATAGTCAACAAGATTTAGAAAGAGTGACTAAGATTGAGTTTGGGAAAACAGTCATTAGACTGGTTGTCACCTATTCATTCCTAACATTACTCGCACTCTTCATCTTTATTCCATTCTACTGGATGATGATTACAGCTCTTAAAACCTATGATGAATTAACCACAGCACTTAACCCAAGATTCTTTATTGGATTATCTGAGATGCAATGGGTTAACTTCAAGGTTGCATTAACTAGATTTGACTTTACACTCTATATTAGAAACACCATCTTTGTTGGGATTACATCAACAATAGGAACCATCATTACCACAGTACTTGCAGCATTTGCATTCTCAAGGCTTGAATTTAAGGGTAGAGATTTTATCTTCTCAGTGCTCCTAATGACCATGATGATTCCAGGTGAACTTTATACCATTACAAACTTTATTACCGTCACTAAGCTTTCATGGTATGACACATTCTATGCGTTAATCTTCCCATTTATGACATCCGTGTTCTATATATTCTTCTTACGTCAAACATTTAAGCAAATTCCAGATTCGCTCTATCGTGCAGCACAAGTTGATGGTTGTGGAGACTTTAAATATTTAACAAGAGTCATGATTCCAATTGCAAGACCAACCATCATTACCATTACCATTTTAAGTGCGATTGGTGCATGGGATGCTTATATTTGGCCACAACTCGTTACACCTTCTAGACAAAACTGGTTAATTTCAGTTGCACTTAGAGGTACAAGCTTTACTCTTGGATCTGGATCAGATGCAAGACCCGTTTATAACCTGCAGCTTGCTGCAACAGCATTGGTCACTGTGCCACTGCTCATCGTATTCTTCTCCCTGAAAAAATATATTATGTCAGGTGTTGGAAGAAGCGGTACTAAAGGATAATCAGCTGTTTACAGCGTTGATTATATAAATAGAAACAACATTGTATAAGGAGGAAACAATGAAGAAAATATTTTCAGTTGTATTAGTAGCGCTTGCAATACTTGTGCTCTCTGCGTGTGCAACACGTAGAAATCAAGCACCGTATTTCGAAGGCGTCAATTTAACACCAACCATTGAGGTTGGACAAGCATTTAACCCACTTGATGGGGTAGAAGCAAAAGATCGCGAAGATGGGAATCTAACCGATCAAATTACGGTTTCAGGATGGGAACAAGGTGATGAAAATTTCCCAGGAAATTATGAAATCATTTTATCTGTTACAGATAGTGCAGGTGAAACCACACGTGTAACCATCAATTTAACCGTGGCAGGTGATGCACCGGTTCCGGTGATTACAGGGTTCAATCCAACACCAACGTTTTATATTGGTTCTGGTACCTATAACCCAACACAAGGTGTCACAGTCACTGACCCTATTGATGATGATTTAACACTTGAAGTTCTTGGAAACTACAATCTTGAAGTTCCAGGTACTTACACCATTCGTTTACGTGCAACTAATAGTGCAGGTGGACGTACTACAGTGACCATCATTTTAACAGTCACTGAAAGTCCAGTACCATTTACGTTATCTACAGCACCTATGACAATTACGTTATGGCATGCGATGGGCCAAGATAACACTGCTCTGTTAAACAAGTATGCGCGTTCATTCGAACAAAAGATGGCTACTGAACATGGTGCTAACATTACTGTTGTGATTGCTGAAAGTGCTGGTAACTATAACACTCTAAGATCAAATATGATCAATGCAATTACCGCAGGGACGTATCCAAACCTTGTTCAAGGGTATCCAGACCATGTGGCTGAATATTTAAATGGTAAAGTTGTTGTCAACTTAAACCCATATATTCATAGCGACATTTGGGGTCTTCATGGTGCTGATGCGTTTGATGATATTATTCAAGCATATCGCGAAGAAAACAGCCAATATGACTTAGCAGGTACTTTCTATTCACTACCATTCAATAAATCAACTGAAGTTATGATTTATAACAAGACTGTCTTTGATGCACTTGGTCTTACTGCACCAACTACATGGCAAGAACTAATTGCAATGGCACCAACCTTAAGAAACCATGCGTATGCAAATGGTCAAACACCAACATCGTTTAGACCTGCTGCATATGACTCAAATGGTAATGCATTCATTACATTTACGCGTCAATTTGGTGGACAATACACAGCAATCAACTTCACCAACATGAGAGGCCAATATTTGTGGCACACCAACCAAAATACGTTTGCAGCAATGCAATTCTTAAAGGATAATAATAGCATCATCACTTTACCAGACTTCTGGGATCAACAATATGCATCAACGCCATTTGTTAATGGTCAAGTGTATGTAACATTCGGTTCATCAGCAGGTGTTAGATATAACATTCCTGGTGGATTTAATGCAGCAAACCCATCTTTAGGAACAACCTTCCAAATTGGAGTTGCACCGATTCCATACAACGCAGATCGTCCAAATGATCGTGCTGTCATTCAACAAGGTACGAATATTTCCTTATTAACGAAGGGTACATCACAAGAACAACTGGCTTCATGGTTATTCTTAAAGCATTTAATTAACACTGAAAATACGATGGACTGGGCTATTAACACCGGTTACCTCCCAGTGAGAACCAGTGCTTATACACACCCAACGTATACAGCATTCTTAAATCAACCAAACAATGCGATTGCGATTACTGCACTTGCAGCATATCAACAATCAGGATATTTCTTCTATGATCCAGCATTCGTAGGCTCATCAAGAGCTAGAACTCAAGTAGGTCTTGCCTTAGAACGTATTATGCTTGGTGATGGTAACATCCAACAAGCACTCACCGATGCGTTTAATGAAGCAAACTTAGGTGGATAGTTTTTAAAGGTTTTTCTTTGTCTGGTGCAATCTCTGGTTGCACCAGGCAACAAACTATAGAAAGTCGTTTTAAAAAATAAAATGGAGGAAACAAATGAGTAAGAAATTTAGCTTTACAAGAAGCTTATTGACTGTATTCATGGCTCTCATTCTTACCTTCACGCTGATTGCGTGTGGTAATAATAATCAAGAGCTTGCTGATGAAGCAGCTGATAGCGTAGCTATTATCTTTGCATCTGGTGATAATGCCAATTCCGTGACTCAAAATCTTAATTTACCAACCACAGTTGGTGATGTTGCGATTACATGGTCATCTAATAACACAAGCGTTATCGCAAATAATGGTACAGTAACTAGAGGATTTAATGATGTTACTGTCATTTTAACAGCAACCGCAACGGTTGGTGATGCAACTGCAACCAAACAGTTTACATTGATTGTTAAAGGTCATGATGTGCAAGCAGCACTGAATGCCATTAACATTACTGGTGCATTAACTTATAATGCAACCACTCAAATTTATACTGTGAATGGAAACATTACATTACCAACAACAGCGAACGGTCTTGCAGTCACTTGGGAATCAACTATTCCTGCAGTGATTTCAGCAACTGGTGTTGTTGTACGTCCAGCATATGGGCAACCAAATGCTAACGTTACCTTGATTGCATCCATTAACAATGTTGAAAGAGAATTCAACATGGTTGTTCCTGCAATTACTGAAAAACCAGCGTCTTTGATCTTACAAGAAGCAAGTGATGCGCTACTCCTATCAGGCGTTAGTGATGGTGTGAGTGCAAACTTATCATTACCTAGCGTTGTAGGTACTGAAGGCGTTACAGTCACTTGGTCATCCAGCAATACAGCTGTGATTTCAAATACAGGTGTGGTTGTTCGTGGTGAAAACAATGTAACGATTATCTTAACTGCAACCTTAACTTTAGGTACAGCATCAGTAACTAAGGAATTTGAAGTTGTTGTCTTAGCTGCAACTTCATACGTTGTTGTTTCTAACATTGCTGAAGCGATTGAAATTGCTCAAAACCCAGTCACTGGTAACGTCGTTAACACATATGTTCAAATTAATAACGTGACTGTTTTAGGTATTACAGGAGATGGTCTAGTCATCATGGATGAATCTGGATACCTCTTCATGTATATTCCAACAGCAAGCAATAAAGTGACTCAAACAGGTGAACCTGTTGTTAAGAATGGTGTTTATACCGTTAGAGGTATTGCAACACGCTTCAATAACACATGGCAATTATCCTTCTCTGCATCTGAACCTATTATGTTCTTTGCATCTGAAGAAGCACCTTATGTTCCAACACCAATCGTTGCTGAAAACGTATCAGCAATGCTTGCAAATCATGTGGTTCCATCCACTGAAAATCCAAACTTTGTGATTCAATACTACCGCTTAACTGCAAAAGTTAGAGTCCAAAATCCAACAGACAACTATGGTACAGTCTTTGTTAACCCAGATTATACTGGACCAGACATCCCAACAGCAGCCAATAGCCCACATACTATGGATGGCGTTGTTGTCTATTACCATTCAAACAAAGCAGCATTTAATAACCTTCATGATCAAGTAGTTACATTCAACTTAATTATGTATGGTTATAGAAATGACCGTTATGTGTTCTATTCACTGTTCTTAGGTACAATTGATGACATTCAAACATCACTTGATGATCAAGGTACTGTCAATCTTGTTGAATCTACACTGATTGGTCAAACACCTAAGGCATTTACTGAAGCAGGTACTGTTTCACTTCCAACCACATTACTTGGTGCAACCATTGCATGGACATCAAGCAATGAAACATTGATCAATTCAACGACTGGTGCAGTGACACTCCCAGCTGAAGGTCAAACTGAAGTTACTTTAACAGCAACCATTACTAAGGGTGAAGCATCTAAAGTAGCAACCATTAAGATTAATGTCGGTCAACTAGAACTGACTACTATCGCAAATGCACTCACTAAAGCAGCAGGTACTAAAGTGTGGATTGAAGGTACAGTCACATACTTCATTTACTCATCAAGCTTTAGCAATGCAGCAGTCTTTATCCAAGATGACACTGCAGGTATCTTCTTATTTAGACTTGCTGGCACAGGTGTTCAAAACATCAAAGTCGGCGATAAGATTAGACTAATTGGTGTTAGAACTGCGTTTAATGGCCTTGAACAACTTGCATCACCATGGGAAAATATTGAAATTATTTCTTCAGGTAACCCATTTGTTGCAGAAAAAGTTGAAGCTACTGATGATTTTGCAACCTTTAAGAGCGAATATGTCTACTTCACAGGTACATTAAAAGCTAAGGTTACGATCTCTACAACTGCTGCATCCAATGCTGCAATCATTGTTGTAGGTGATAAAGAAGTTCAAATTAACGTACCACATCCTGGTGATTATGCTGATGTTGCCGTACGTAATGCACTCATTGCTGTCTTAGAAGGCATGGAAGCTGGCGACACGTTCTCAGTATTTGGTCCTCTTGGATGGAATAATGGCCCAAGAATTATGATCTACACTGCAGCGGATATCGTTGTTGGTGGTTATGTTGAATTAGATGATGCTGGCAAAGCTGAACAAGCAGCAGGCTTAATCCAAATTCCAGAAGAAAGAGAATCTGCAACTGCAATTACACTTCCAACAACTGGTGCACATGGATCAACCATTACTTGGACATCTAGCCATCCAGCCATCATTAATCCAGAAACTGGCGCAGTCGTATTACCAGAAACAGGTAATGTTGTTGTAACATTAACAGCAACTGTTGTTGTTGGTACTGCTGAATTTGTGAAAACTTTTGATGTAACAGTTGGAGAAATCATTAGAACGGTTGCTTATGCAAGAGCTGCAGCAAACACAACGATTGTTACAATCGAAGGTTTAATTACGTCCATCGCATTTGATGGTTCAGATCGTGCTGTATTCTTCTTAGAAGACAATACTGCAGGTATCTATGTTTATAAAGTTGCTGCATCATTTAAGGATTCCTTAGTGGTTGGCAATAGAGTGAAAATCGTTGGTGCGCGTGGTGAGTTTGGTTTATCTCCACAAATCATCAATATTACAGCAGTTACTGTAATAGAAACTGGCGTTGCAGTGACTCCAACGGTATTAACTTCACCAGCAGAACTTGTTGACAATCAAGGTAAACATGTTTCTGTTACAGGTTACTTACGTCAAGATTATACAGGTACTCCATCTGATTTCCATTTAGTGACAACAGCTGGCACTTATAACTTAAGATTAGTCAGTGGTTCAGACCAAATTGCATTAAATAGAGATGCTGTTCAACAATTACTCGTTGCAGCAGAAGTTGGCGCACAGGTTACTGTTCTTGGTGGCGCACAAAGAAATAACGCAAACTATCAAGTCATGTTATTCCAAGCAAACCTTGTTACAGTTGGCGCTGTTGGATCTGAAGCAGAACTTGGCGCTGTTGCAGCTGCACTTTTCGTGAAGCCAGCAGCTAATGCAGAAGTTGTTGCAGACATAACACTTCCAGCAACTGGATTATTTGGTTCAGTGGTTACTTGGACATCAAGTGATCCAGCAGTGATTACAAATGCTGGTGTGGTAACACGTCCAGTGTTTGAAGATGGCGATGCAACTGTCGTAATGACTTATTCACTTAAGATTGGTACTACTGAATACGGTACAGGTACCGTTGAATACACTGTTCTTAAGGCAGACAAAGTGATTTTAGAGTATAATCTACCTGAATATCGCGCTTTCGTTAATGATTGGGAAGGTACTGCGGGTACAATTAAAGGTGTTGAAGGAGAACTTGTTTTAACACTTACTGCTATTAATTCAATTGGAGCAGATAATTGGAAGATTCAAATTATCCAAGATGCTTTCTCTTTAGGAACTGGTGCGGATAATGTTGGACATATGCAACTAGTTGCTGGTAAATCTTATCGCGTTATGTTTGATGCGAGAGCATCAGTAGCTGGAGATATTACACTTGCTATTGGTCATGGAGCCTCAGGATGGGTACCTTACTTTGTTAAGAGTGATATCGCTGTAACAACAGAAATGCAAACCATTACTGTTGACTTTACATTACCTGCTGAAGGCAACTTCACAACTCCTGCACAATTCAAACTTGAAATGGGCTTACTTTTTGCTGGCAAAGCAGTACCACAGTTCTTTGTTTTAGACAATGTTGTCATTAAAGAACTTGTTGGTGAAGCATATGTTGCAACCGAATTAATTCTAAATGGCACAATGGATCCTGAAGCACCCGCCTTAACAGAAACATTAGTTTATGAAACAGGATTTGAAGCAGCTGAAGGATTTACAGCTGGTCAAGTATATAATAATACAACTGTTGTTTATCAAGGTCCAGTCGGCAATCAATGGGGGTTCTACTATGGTACCTCATCAACTACGGCTCCAATTATTGGCCTTCAATCCGCTCAAATGAGATGGTATACATCTGCAGTAGGTAATTTAGGTTATACCTTCACAAACTTCGATACTGATAAAGTATCAAAAATTGTTTTCTCAGCTGCAAATACTGCAGGCATTAATGTTATTGTAACCATTTCAACCGATGGCGGAACAACTTGGATTAACCCAGAAACATTCATTCTTACCACAACATCTACTGAATATACATATAATGTTGCAACAGAACAACAAACAGGTAACTTGAGAGTTAAGTTCCAAATCACATTTGATACTGCACCATCAGCAACTTCAAGACTATACATCGACGGTGTTAAGATTTACGGATTAAGATAACTTAATTGTTTAAATAAAGCCATCTCGAGTCTTCTCGAATGGCTTTTTCGTATACTAAGGCTAGGAGCTATTCTCTTAGTCTTTTATATTTATATGAATGGTAGTAAAATAAGAGCGAAGGCGTAGTTAAATGATTTGAACCTCGAGTTCGTAAAAACTTGTATACCTTT
>JAUVXD010000027.1 GCA_030603805.1 Acholeplasmataceae bacterium | reverse complement strand
TTGAAAAGTTTAAAAAGGAAATAAAAAAACTAATTTAATCTATTCACTACATAATAAAAACCGATCCAACGGCTCAATGAGGCTGTAAGGTCGGTTTTACTCTATTGAAGATGCAAAAGTCAGGTGAACCAATTAGTTCTAAAAAACAAATATGTCGCACTTCCTAAAACGGTCTACGTTAGATATAACACCCATGTCGTAAAAGGATTTGTGTTATACCCTAAAGACTTTAAGAGTACGAAGAAGTATCCGCTCATCTTAAATATTCATGGTGGACCCAAGACAGTTTATGGTAAAGTTTACTACCATGAAATGCAATATTGGGCAAATCAAGGATATTTCGTATGCTTTTGTAACCCCAGAGGTAGTGACGGTAAAGGCAATCATTTCGCAGATATCAGAGGTCAATATGGAACCATTGATTATCAAGACATCATGAGCTTCATGAACGAAGTGATCAAAAAAACTCCTGAGATTGATGAATCCAAATTGTTTGTTACTGGAGGTTCATACGGTGGATTTATGACCAATTGGATCATTGGACATACGGATCGATTTAAGGCAGCTGTAACTCAAAGAAGTATCACCAATTGGCTTTCTTTTCATGGCACATCAGATATTGGTTTTTATTTCTCTAAAGATCAAACTGCAGGACATCCAATTGATGACACTGAAAAACTTTGGCAAGCATCACCTATTAAATATGTAGAAAACATCAAAACACCACTTCTTATCATCCACTCAGATCAAGATTATAGATGTCCTATCGAGCAAGCAATGCAACTTTTTACGATACTCAAGGAAAAAGGTGTTGAAACAAAATTTGTTTGGTTTAAAGGTGAAAATCATGAGCTATCTCGAAGTGGGAAACCTCAAGCAAGGCTTAAACGCTTAAATGAAATCACATCATGGTTTGATACACATCAAAGTTAAGAAATATTGATCAAATTGTAAAAACATATTTACACATATATATTTAAAAATATATACCAAATCTCTAAATCTATGATAAAATAATCTCAAATCACGAATAGGGGGTATTCATATGTGGTGGGAATCTTTGAGTTCTTTTCAACAAGTTATGTTTGTTGTCGCAGTTAGCTCAACTGCAATCATGCTCATCTTTCTCATATTGAGTCTCATTGGAATGGATGGGGCTGATTATGATGGTGCAGGTGATGCGGGTAGTGTCGATTTTCTAAATGATGAGCCACTCAGTGGCATCGCTGGATTAAAGATCTTTACCATACGCGGGGTCTTGGTCTTTCTGTCGCTTGGTGCTTGGGCAGCTTATCTACTTTTTGGTGTCTTGCACATCGTTTTTGTCATTTTGATTGCAATCGTCATTGGTTTTATTGCAGCCTTTTTACAGGCACTTGCATTTCGATCGATGATGAAATTGGAATCAGTTGGGAATTTAGATTATAATAATGCGATTGGAAAAACAGGGACGGTCTATATGCGCATTCCCAAATCTAAAACCGGACGAGGAAAAATCACGCTTGTTATACAAGAACGCTATGCAGAAATTGATGCAGTGACTGATGAAGCATCAGACATTATGCCCAAATCATTAGTTGAAGTTGTTGGGTTAGAAAATTCAACGACACTGATTGTTAAAAAGAAAAACTAGTTAAAGGAGAAAAAAACACATGAATGTATTTTTAAGTCTTGCAGACCTAATTGGTCCAATTATAACGATTATCATTATTTTATTTTCGATTTTAGTTTTTATCGTCTCTAGAATCAAAAAATGTCCATCAGATAAAATCTTAGTCATCTATGGTAAAGTAGGTAACAATTTAGATGGTAGTAACAAATCAGCAACCTGTATTCACGGGGGTGCTAAATTTGTTTGGCCGTTTATTCAAGCATACCAATTTCTTGATTTAACCCCACTTTCCATTAGTGTTGACTTAACCAAAGCACTTTCTAGACAAAACATTCGTATTGATGTACCTTCAAGATTTACCGTAGGTATTTCTACAGAAGGTAGTGTCATGCAAAATGCAGCAGAACGTCTACTCGGTCTTAAGCTTGTTGAAATCCAAGAACTTGCTAAAGATATTATCTTTGGTCAGCTCCGTTTAGTTATTGCAACCATGGATATCGAAGAAATTAATACCAACCGCGACAAATTCCTTGAAGCAGTATCCGATAACGTCGAAACAGAACTTAAGAAAATTGGTTTACGTCTAATTAACGTTAACGTTACAGACATTAACGATGAGTCTGGATATATTGAAGCATTAGGTAAAGAAGCAGCAGCTAAAGCAATCAACGATGCGAAAAAGAGCGTTGCTGAAAAAAATAGAGATGGTTCTATTGGTGAAGCTAATGCGCTTCGTGACCAAAGAATTAGTGTTGCGACTGCAAATGCAACTGCAATCGAAGGAGAAAATAAATCTTTAGGAGATGTCTCTAAATCAAATGCAACCCGTCGTGAAATTGAGGCGGAAGCACTAAGAAGGGCAACAGCTGCAGAAAAAATTGCAGCAGCAAAAGCTTTAGAAGAATCGTATGTTGCTGAACAAAGTGCTGAACAAGCACGTGCTCAAAGAGAAAAAGCATCGCTTGAAGCAGATGTCATTGTTAAATCAGAAATTGATAAGCAAAAGAAAGTTATTGAAGCTGAAGCAATGGCTGAAGAAATTAGAAGAAAAGCCAAAGGGGAAGCAGATGCGATATATGCGAAACTCGAAGCTGAAGCGCGTGGTAGCTTTGAGATTCTATCGAAACAAGCAGAAGGTTTTAAAGCAATTGTTGAATCTGCTGGTAAGAACCCAGATGCAGCAGTTAAGTTACTGATTGCAGATAAGCTTGAAAAACTTGTTCAAATCCAAGTTGAAGCAATTAAGAATATTAAGTTTGATAAGATTACAGTTTGGGATTCAGGCAATGGAAAAGATGGTTCAACATCGACTGCAAATTTTGCACAAAACTTATTTAAATCCATTCCACCAATGAGAGAACTCTTTGACATGGCAGGTATGGAACTTCCTAAGTATTTAGGCACTCAAAAAGTAGATGCAGCAGAAGAAGTTAAGCCAGAACCTGAGAAGCAAACTAAGAAGGAAACTAAAGTTTAAATCAAATACCCCATCATTTGGGGTGTTTTTTTGCACTTTCACCAATAAATTAGGTATGATATTTGTATATATGACAAAGGAGGATGACTATGCACTTACTACATAAAACATTCATTACAGTAATTTTGTTGCTATGGGCTTCCTTTTTTGTATTTAGCCATATTCAGCCAAGAGATGAATCACTTGAGATTATTGAAGTGATTTATAAGGTTGAAAATTATGAAGAAGCATTAAAACTCACAACAGAACTTGACATCGAGCTCATCAGTTATTCAGTACATGGTATATCGACCTTCAAGGCTCTCGAGAATCAAAGAGAATTGTTGATTTCAAATGGATTTGTTTTAAATCACCAATCAAGCATTGCTAGACCATGGATTTTGCCACCTAAAACAACAACAGATCCATATATTGGTGATCAGTATGCTTTAAACATGATGGATGTTCATCAAGCTTGGACTCAAACCACGGGCAGTTCAACTGTTTTAATTGCCATTGTAGATACAGGCATCGATATCAATCATGAAGAGTTTACCAATCGCATATCTCATTTATCCTATAATTCTAGAACAAAACAAGTCGGTTTATCAGCAGTCGTTGACGATAATGGACACGGTACAATGGTTGCCGGTGTGATTGGAGCAAACAAGGATAATTCTAAAGGCATTGCAGGGATTGTTCAACATAGTCCACTTTTAATTATTAAAGCCAATCGTCTTGATAATCCAAATACAACAGAAGATGAATCAAAGTTTTTTGATGATGCATCGATTATTGAAGCGATTTATTACGCAACCAATCAAGGTGCAGATGTGATTAACTTAAGTTTAGGTAGTAGTAGTGCGAATCCTTTAACCAAAGATGCCATTGATTACGCGAGAAGTCAAGGTGTGATTGTTGTTGCTGCAGCAGGTAACGATGGTAAAAATGAGAAATTTTATCCAGCATCCTTTGAAGGGGTCATCTCTGTTGGTGCTGTGGATTCAACAAAAACCATATGGGAAAACTCTAATTTTAACGATGCGATTGATGTTGTTGCACCTGGTGTTGGTATTGTGACAACTTTCACAGGAAATGGCTATGGTAGTGCAACTGGAACTTCACTTGCTGCACCTCAAGTTACAGGTGTTATAGCTTTAATGCTTGCTTATTTTAGTAACGATACAGATCAAATGATTATCGCACAACTCATTCATGCAGCTATGGATCAAGGTTCACCAGGCTATGATATCTATTATGGCCATGGCATTATCAATGCATCAGATGCACTGGCAGTGCAATATATTACGATTTCTTTCGAAACCTTTGGAGGCACTCAAATACCTTCTGTTGAAGTGATTAAGGGTATGCCATTTCTCATTGATGATCCAGAAAAAACTGGATATGAGTTCAATGGTTGGTATCAAGATTTAAACTTAACACAACCATTTTTAGTTGGTGAAGATACGTTATTAGAAAATAAAACACTTTACGCGAAGTTTTTAGTAGAAACTTACACCATAACTTTTATTACAGATGGAGCACCAATAAATCCGCTTCAGGTTACTTACTTTGATACCTTTGAACTACCTATAAGTGAAAAAGAGGGATACGATTTTATTGGATGGTTTTTAGATGACACATTTGAAACTCCATTGAATCAGACTCAAACTCAGCAGGATTTAATCCTATATGCGAAATTTGAGATTAAAATCTACACCATTTCATTTTTTGTCAATCAAGTCCTCGATCGAAGCATAGATGTGAATCATGGAAGTCTATTAGACCTCTATATTCCAGAATCCGAATATCCCTTTGTTAATTGGTATTTCGATCTAGGATTTAAAGATGTATATGAAGTAACCCCAGTGACCTCAAGTTTTTCACTTTATGCAAAGTTTAACGATGGAACATATCAAATCATCTTTTATGATTATGACTTAACAACAATTTTAAATGTGCAAAGCATTAGGTTTGGTGAACAGGTTTTAACACCGCTTCCACCATTAAAACCAAACACACCCTCATTTTCATACACATTCATTGGATGGAGCCAAAATATCGATGAAATTGATTCAGATTTATCCATTTATCCACTTTATGAAATGACTTATATTAAGTACTCAGTGAGACTAAATCAAGGTATCGATACTGTTTCTAATCTATTTGATTGGATTGATGGAGGCTTAATCATTTTAGATCCACAATTATCTTATGAAAAAGAGATGACTAAACTGAGTCAAACGCTATACCAAGTGATATACCAAATCATTTTTGAACAAGAAGTGATTGATCAAGTCATACGCTTTGTGACAGTGACTCAAACAAATCCAATCGTTGCATCACTTAAACCAGATGTAACGACTATTGAGGTTGGATCCTCATATGTTGATCCTGGTGTGATTAAAAATCTTGGCTCTGTCGAGACTTTAGGTAGTGTCAATAGTCAAGTTGCTGGTGTTTACCAACTCACTTATATCATTACTTATGAAACCTATGAAGTTCGCTTAACTAAGTTTGTTTATGTACTTACCAAAGAAGCATTCATCTCAACAGTCATCTTAGCACTACCCCCTCGAAAAGAGGTGTGGAGTATATGAAGAAATTACTCATTCTAATCGGTTTTCTCTTTCTCTTATCAGGATGCGTTGAACCCAATCCTAACCTCATTCAAATGACATTGAATTCATCTGTTGATACCATCGAAGTGGGTTCAAATTATCAAGATCCAGGTGCATCTGCACGATATGGCGTTCTTGTATTAGATGTATCAACTGATCAAAGTATGCTAGATACTTCAAGC
>JAUVXD010000012.1 GCA_030603805.1 Acholeplasmataceae bacterium | reverse complement strand
TCTGATGATCTTATGCCTAATCAGTGGCTCAAAATCATGGATTATACAACAACTCTATTTGAACGAGTTCGATATGTCGCTTAATCATGTTCATTCATATCTTCCATTAAACTTTTGACACTACCTTCTGTGTTATATCCATTTTACTGAATTCATTAAAAAAAGTCTACACTAGGTAGACAATTTGTAAGGCACTATAGGTTTAAATATACTTTTTTGACAACACGATAGTGTGGGTGATAATGCGTTCGATAAAAATCACTATGATGCATCGGTTGCATCCCTTCTTTGAGATAATTTTCAATATAAGCTTTAGAGAGGACATAATCTAGTTTAATCACGCGATCTTTAATCAGCCCTAAAAGAATGGATAGTTTTTCAACAAATAATAGTTTCAAAGCATTATCAGGTTTAGGACTTTCCTTCATACTGATAAAAAAAGCATTCATCAATTCATTTTCAGAGATTTCCTTTTTTAAAACAGAAAGTAAAGAAACCCGTACATAATCATTACCTATGGATTCAATCATCGGTGTGTGATGATAAAACTCAAAATTTTCATTTTCTTTTTTGAGAAACTTAAGTAATTTCTTTTTATTAGGCTTTTTAGAAAAATGAGCAGGTCCAAAGGTACTTTGATGAATGAGTTTGATAAAATCTTCAATATGCATGCCTGGATAACGCTTGTTATGTTCAATCAAAATTTGGGTCAAAGATTCCATCAGGTTCACGCTCCTTTTCTTAAGTCTATTATACATGAAAAAAAAACGTCTATACGCAGATAGACATCTTCTTTCACTTTATTTAACTGCTTCTTTAAGTAATTTGCCTGCTCTAAATGCGGGTGATTTTTGTTCTGGAACAGTGATCAGTTCGCCAGTTCTTGGGTTTTTGCCTGTTCTCTTTACGCGATTTCTGACTTCAAAAGTACCAAATCCTGTCACAACAACTTTTTCTCCACGTCTGCCTAAAGTTTCAGATACGGTTGCTGTAAAAGCTTCTAAAACCTCTTCTGCAACCTTCTGAGTCACCTGAGCACGGTTGGCAATGACTGCGATCAATTCTGTTTTGTTCATTAGATTTCCTCCTTAAAGTGATTTCATTTTATCAAATATTTATCAATTATGCAAACATAAGTTCGCATTTCATACCGATTTGATGGCTTTATAAAGCAAATGATTAAAAATCCTCAGATTTTAAGTCTCTAGATAACAACTTTTGAAGACCCTCTTCCACTGAGACCCCATTGAAGATGATATCATAAGCAACATTAATCATCGGAAGTTCAATACCTTCAACTTCTGATAAATGATGCATCGCTTCGATGGTTCTGATGCCTTCGATGGTTTGTTTTTGCTCTTGATAAATTTGGTCTAGAGGCACCCCTTGACCAATTTTTTTACCTGCAGTAAAATTTCTTGAATTTTCTGATGATGCTGTAACGATTAAATCACCAATCCCTGTTAGACCAAAGGCTGTTTCTTTTTTACCACCCATAATTTCAACAACTCTAATGATCTCAACAATACCACGAGTGATGACTGCTGCACGGGCATTTTCGCCAAGTCCAAGACCTGTACAAACACCAGAAATCACAGCAATCGCGTTTTTAACTGCACCACCGACTTCACAACCGATCAAGTCAGAAGATGTGTAGACTCTTAAATATTTATCATTAGAAAAAATTTGCTGTACTTCTTTAGCAAGTGCTTCATCTTTCGATGCAGAAACTAAAAGGGTCAGTTTTCTAACAATGACTTCTTCAGCATGTGAAGGTCCCGTTAATACAACAAAACCTTTCAGCTTTTCTATTTCTTCTTCGACGACTTCAGATACACGTTTTAAGGTATCAGGTTCAATACCTTTTGAGACATTAATAAAGACTGAATCTTGTTTGATTAAAGGATTCATAGATTTTAAGACAGTTCTCACGACTTTTGTTGGAACAGATAAGATGTAGTAATTAGAAAATGATATCGCTTCTTTAAGATTGGTTGTTGCTATTTCAGTCTCTGGAAGTATGGTATCAAAAAAGGGATGTCTGTGTTGATTGATTTTTTCAACAGCTAAAGGATTTAAATCATAAATGAGGACTTCATGTCCGTTATCAATAAGTGTTTGTCCTAGGGTTGCACCCCAAGCACCACCACCGATGATGGTCATCTTCATGGCTATTCCTTCTTTCTTAAGATCAGTTTAATCGGTGTTCCTGTAAAATCAATATGATCTCTCATTTGATTATTTAAATATCTCATATAAGAAAAATGTACATAATCTGGGTTATTCACAAAAAGAATAAACGTTGGGGGCTTGATTGCGACTTGAGTCGCATAATTAAATTGTGCCTTTCCGTGATTGAAAATGGGTGTTGGATTCATCGCGACTGCATCATGGATGAGGTCATTTAAAATCGAGGTTTGAACTTGTTTTTGATAGTTTTCAAACGCTAAATTAATCGCTGGAAATAATGTATGAACTCTTGAATTATACTTTGCAGAGACAAAGACGACTTGAGCATAATCTAAAAACTTAAATTCATCTTTAATCTTTTCTTCCATCTTTTTCATGGTTTTGTCATCTTTTTCAATGGCATCCCATTTATTGACAACAATAACAACACCCTTGCCATAGTCTGAAATATAGCCTGCAACGTGTTTATCTTGTTCAATGACTCCTTCTTCACCATCAATGACTAAAAGGGCAATATCACTACGTTCAAGCGCTTGAAGGGCACGTAGGACACTATACTTATCTGTGTTTTCGTAAACCTTACCCCGCTTTTTAATCCCTGCGGTATCAATGACAACATAATCTTTTTTATCTTTTCTAAACTGCGTGTCTATGGCATCTGTGGTTGTTCCTGAAATTTCAGAGACAATGACACGTTCTTCTCCTAAAATGGCGTTGGTCAATGAAGACTTACCAACATTAGGACGACCTACGATACAAAATTTTAAGATTTCTTCATCATAGACTTTATCTTCCTCAACCATATGGCCAATCACTTGGTCTAAAAGATCTCCAATACCAATCCCGTGGATTGAAGATATAGCGATGGGATCACCAAAACCTAAACTGTAAAATTCATAAGCATTTTGAACTTGATTGACATCATCAATCTTGTTTACTGCAAGAATAACAGGTTTTTCTGTTTTATACAAAAGTTTTGCGATGTAATAATCACTATCAACAAGTCCAACCTTGCCATCAACGACAAAAATGATGGTATCTGCTTCATCCATCGCAACTTGTGCTTGTGCTTTGATTTGATTTAAAAAAGGGGCATCGCCGATATCGATGCCCCCTGTGTCTATGACCCTAAAGTTCTTCGTCAGCCATTCGGCTCTGGCATAGATGCGATCGC
This sequence comes from Acholeplasmataceae bacterium, assembly GCA_030603805.1. GTDB lineage: Bacteria > Bacillota_I > Bacilli_A > Acholeplasmatales > Acholeplasmataceae > Peloplasma. The sequence continues at coordinate 39,964 of JAUVXD010000012.1, read as the reverse complement.
GTGTAACGCCAGGTTGATCATCTGTAATCGACAGTCTAGATCCAACGAGTCTGTTGAATAGACTTGACTTGCCGACATTGGGACGGCCAACAATTGCTACCTTATAAGGCATAATAAAACCTACTTTACTTGTTTACTTTTTTTTACTTGGTTTCTTGAGTTCGTGTTCGAAAAGATCACCTAACGTTGTCGTTTCATTCTTTTCACCATCTTCAAGATATTGCTCAAAGGATGCACGTTCCGCTTTTTCTAAAATACGTCTAATCGAAAGCTTGAGGCTCCATGTTTCTTTGCTTGCTTCTGTCACTAATGCTTGAACTTCATCGCCAACAGCGAAGAAATCTTCAGGCTTACCAATCTTTTCATTCGAAAGTTCATTGGCTGGAATTTCACCTTCAACACCTTGGACTTCAACTTTAATGCCATCTTTAGAAACTGAAACGATTTTAGCAGCAACAATATCACCACGTTTAATGGTCACATTTTTCCAAGGATTATCCATGAGTGCTTTTTTAGAAAGTGCAATTCTTTCTTTCTTTTGGTCAAGTTGTATGATAGAAAGTGTAATTTCATCACCAATTTTGACATAATTTTCAAAATTATCATTTGGATTCCATGAGAATTCATTCTTATGGAGTAGACCTCTCACATCTTTAGCAACTTCAACAATAATACCAAAGGGAAGTTTTTGGAAAACTTTACCTGTCACTGTTGACCCAACTTTATGTGTTTCATAAAAGATTTCATAAGGTGTCTTAATTAAAGCTTTCATGGAAAGATCTAAACGATTGCCTTCTTTTTTAATGACTTTAACATCAATTTCTTGACCTACAGTTAAAACATCTTCAATTTTATCGATACGATAGTGTGAAACTTGAGAAATTCTTAAAAGACCAACCACATGTTCGAAACGAATGGTTGCTGCATGGACTTCAATTTTGTCGACAACACCTTTTAAGACATCACCTGTATTGATTTGATCAAGTTCAGCTTGTCTTGCTTGAATACGAGATTCATAAGCTTGTTGTCTTTCTTTCTCGAAAATCGCTTTTCTTGAAGCCACAATACGCTTAGAGCGTCCTTTTTGTGAAGCTTCAATAATCTGAACTTCAATGGTCTTTCCTTTAAGTGTATCTTTTTCTTTGACTAAATCAAAGTCTAAAAGACTAAAAGGTAGGAACACTTCATTATCCATGTAGTTCAAAACTAAACCTTTATCAAGTATTTGTTTGACTCTTGCCTTCACAGTTTCACCTGATTCAACAAGGCCTTGAATTTTTTCAAACTTTTCTTCAATCAAAAGCGGTAATCTGGATAAAAGAATTTGTGCAGGTTCATCTGTGATTTTCTGCACTTTCGCTTTCACCTTTTGACCTATTTTGACCAATCCGAAAAATGATTCAGGTGCTGGACGATCGTAATTGTCCAAATGAATCTTACCTTCGGTTCTGTCTTGGATGTCCAAGTAAATCGTATTTTCTTCGACCTTGATGACAACGCCTTCTACGATCTGGCCAACCTTCAATAAATTAAACTCCATGTTCTTTCTCCTTTTGTCCGGTTAATTCTATAATCTTATTAACCACCTGATCAATGGTTAAATGAGTTGTGTCTAAGATGATGGCATCATCTGCCATCTTAAGGGGTGATTCTTTTCTTGTAGAATCTTTTTGATCTCTTGTGGAAATATCTTCAATCACTTTTTCAATTTGGGTGACTTTTCCTTTTTTTAAGTTTTCCTTATATCTTCTTTTTGCACGTTCTTCAACATTTGCAGTCAAGAAAACTTTTAAGTTTGCATGAGGGAGTACAACGGTGCCAATGTCTCTACCATCCATCACGATGTTGCCATATTCAGCAGCATGTTTTTGGAGGTCAACCAACTTTTTTCTCACATAAGGAAAGCTTGAAACTAAAGATACATGATTGGTAACACTTTCTGATCGAATCGCTTCTGTGACATCGCGATCATTAATGTAAATCTTATCGAAATCGTAATGAATTTTGGAGGATTCTAAAAAACGATAGGCTGATTCTTCATTTAAATCGATACCAAGCTCAATGGCTTGGAGTGTGACTGCACGATACATCGCACCCGTATCGATATGTGTCCAACCCATTCTTTTAGCAATGAGGGCACTGATTGTACTTTTTCCTGATCCAGCGGGTCCGTCAATGGCTAATTTATAACCTGGCATGATTTTCCTCCATACATGACTCATTATAACATAGATTTATCTATTGTTAAGGATGTTTTCTAATTTTTTGGGGCTGAATTCGCATAGAGTTTTTTGACTTCGTGAATCTTTAAAGGACGATAGGTTCCTCGCTCTACACCTTCAAGTGTGAGAAAGTCATAACGGACACGTGTCAACTTCTTGACAGGATGACCAATGGCTTCACACATTTTTCTAACTTGTTTGTTTTTGCCTTCAGCAAGCGTGATTGAAATCAAGGTTGATTGATGGGCTTTATCGAGTTCAAGCAATCTGACTTCTTTTGGAACTGCGAGATAGTCTTTATCGATGATGACACCTTTTCTGAGTTGCACGATTTTCTTACGGATAACAATACCTTCTAATCGTGCAAGATACTCTTTTTCAACTTCATGCTCAGGATGAGTCATTCGTTTGGTAAAATCTCCATCATTGGTCAATAAAAGGAGTCCGGCTGTATCAAAATCTAAACGTCCAACAGGATAAAGTCTAGTTTGTCGATCGGCTTCAGTTAAAAGATCCAGGACAGTTTTTCTATTTTTCTCATCCGATGTTGTTGACACATATCCAGTCGGTTTGTTGAGCAAAAAATAGAGATGTTCAGCACGCTCAATCGCTTTACCATCAACTTCAATTTGATCTGATTTACTCACCTTAAATCCAAGCTCTTTAACGATAACACCGTTAACTTTGACACGACCTTCTAAAATAATTTCTTCAGATTTACGTCTTGAAGCGATGTTAGCTTGAGCTAATATTTTTTGCAATCTTTCCATTTATTTACCACCTCAATCATTATAGCATATTTTTACAAAATATTAGAAATAGTGTAGGAAAAGGTTTGGATATAAAAAAAGTCCCCAAAGGGACATTTAAAGTCTTACTTGTCTCTTGATACGTAAGACGCATCATTAGTATTGACAATGATTTTTTCGCCTTCTTCAATGAACATTGGAACTTTAACTAAAAGACCTGTTTGCATAATCGCATCTTTCATCGCGTTCGTCTTGGTATCGCCTTTGACACCAGGCACTGTTTCTTTGACTTCTAGAACCATCTTATCTGGTAGAGATACCCCTAAGATTTCAGAATTGTTATAGAACATGACTTCGACTGAAAAGCCTTCATAGATATATTTAAGTTCATATTCGATTTGTTGTGCTGGAATTTCGATTTGTTCGAATGTTTCACCATTCATAAAGACATGTTTATCGCCATCAGCATAAAGATATTGCATCATGTGTTTATCAATTTGTGCACGTTCAATTTTTGTGCCTGCATTAAATGTGTAATCGGTGACTGCACCAGTTCTTAAGTTTCTGAGTTTCGTTCTAACGAATGCGCCGCCTTTACCTGGCTTAACATGCATAAATTCAATGACTGAATAAATATTACCTTCATGTAGGATGGTTTGCCCTGTTTTAAAATCATTTGTACTAATCATATATTTGGTACTCCTTTGTGGTTTTTGCCGTTTTTATTATACATGAAAGGATTGTTGCCTGCAACCAAAAATAACCTTTTATCTCATTTTTTATGCAAAAAGCACGGTTTATTTGTTCAATTTTGATGATTGAGGAGGTAAGTGATGGCGTCTATATAACTTTCTATTTTCTTGCCCATAAACCTTTGATTGCAAACATCAAAGATATAATCTATTTTTCTAAAATCTTCTCTTTGATGAATATCTGATAGATGAACTTCTACTTTTGGAAGATCAATCATTTCTAAAGCATCTCTTAGTGCAACTGACGTATGTGTGAGTGCGCCTGGATTAATGATGAGGGCATCATAATCCCCATCCATGGCATGATGAATAATCTCAATGAGTTCACCTTCAACATTTGATTGGTAAAAAGTAAAGTTTATATTTGGAAATGCATCAATCAATTTTTGGAAAAGTTCATCTTGTGTGAAGGTTCCGTAATGCTCTTGTTTTCTTCTGCCAAGCATATTTAAATTGGGACCATGTATGATGAGTAAATTCATAAATTTTCCTCACTCTTTAAGTAATTTATGATCACTTTGACGGTGGTATCTATATCAAAATTATTGGAGACAATACGGTCTGCAAAATCTTGATATTTGAAGTAACGTTCATCAAAGAGCTGCTCCAGTGTTTTTTGTTTCAAAAGTGGTCTTTGATAATCCGTTTCAAGTCTTTTCTTGATGACATCTAAATCTGTATCTAAGTAGAATTTAATGCCTTCCATCAGTTCTTTATTCGATTTAACCGTCACAATGCCGCCACCACAAGCAACAACAATACGTTCTTTTGGAAGTTTTGTCAAAGCTTCGGTTTCAAGTTCTCTAAATTTTTTTTCGCCATATTTATCAAAGATGTCTTCTATAAACATTTTGGCATCTTTTTCAATCATAGCATCTAAATCTATGGCTTGATAGTCAAGTTTTGTTGCAAGTTTTCTTGCAATGGTTGATTTACCAGAACCAGGCATACCAATTAAAAAAATTCTCATTTGATCTCCTTAATCCAAATGATTGACACCAAAGGCATAAATCAATTTGGTCAAAAATAAAATTGATAATAGCATCATCAGTCTCGAAGAATCCAAAAAGACCAAAAATGATAAAATGATGCCCATCATTAAAAGTGACATGGCTAATGTTTTATGCCATGTGTGATGTCTCATCTTTAAAACAAAGAGTGTTGAAAGGGCTGCATAAAGATAAATGAATGTTCCAAAAGCCATTTGACCAGAAATGATCAGACCCAAAATGAGTGGTTGTATATGAATCGCAATAAATATTTTCTCTAGTTTAGGTCGTTTGATATAATAGGATTTCGTTGATTTTGTAAGATTTGCAATCACACCACCGCTGATATCAATACATAGCAAAACAATGAGCACTTGACCAATCAATGAGATTGCTGCAATCTCATTGTAAAGGATTAAGATTAAGTGAAGTGTTGAAACGATAGAAAATCCAATAATCAAGATCAAATCACCTTTTTTGGGATTTTCCCCAAAAAGTTCAACCATTCTTGGTAGTCTCATGTTGATCACCTAAAAATCTTTCTATAAGTTTTTTTGCATCTTCATAGAGTGTGGGTGATAAAGCATCCAAAATGATGGGGTGCATTTGATTTTTAAAAAATGTTTTCTGCTTTTTAGCGAGCTTTTTAGATGCTCGAATAATTTCTTCTTTGGCTTCTTCTAAGGTTAATGTGCCTTCAAGGTAGTGTGCAAGCTCTCTGTAACCAATCGCATTAACTTTGATGTTTTTCTCAAATAATCCAATCACTTCTTGTATAAATCCAGCCTCAAGCTGAGCTTCGAGTCTTTTTCTTAATCTTGATTCTAAAATGGTTCGATCTAAATCTAAATATAAAATGAGAGGCTCATAAAGAAGTTCATCTTTTTTCTTTTTTTGTGATCTTAGTTCTCCATGAAGTGCTTGTTCTAAAGCTCTTAAAATCCGTCTTCGATTATTTTGATCAACAATAACCTCTGGATCAAATTGCATTAATAGCCTATAAAGTTCCGCATTAGAAAGACTATGATACATTTCATCAAAGAGATGATCACGCTTTTTTTCAACAAACTCATAATCATATAAGGCTGCTTTAATATACAACCCTGTGCCTCCTACAATCATGGGTCGCTCAATATGGTCGATGAGTTGTCTAGCATCTCGTTGAAAATGATAGACACTATACGCATCTTTAGGCTTAGCGACATCAAAAAGATGATGTGGGACACCTTCTTGTTCAGATGCTTTAATTTTAGCAGACCCAATATCTAGACCTTCATAAACCTGAACAGAATCCCCATTAATAATTTCAGCTGAAAAAGCTTGTGCGAGTTTGATGGAAAGTCCTGTTTTTCCTGATCCTGTTGGACCTACAATCACAATGACTTTCTTCATGAGACCACCCGCTTAAACATTCGTTCGATATCATAATGAGAGAGTTTGATTAATGTCGGTCTACCATGTGGGCATGTGTATGGATTTTCACATGTTCTAAGTCCTATCATCAGTGCTTTAATTTCATTATGACTGAGTGCTTTATTGGCCTTAATCGCGCCTTTACAACTAATATCTTTAGCTAAACTATCTCTGAGTGTTGCAAGATCAATTTTTTGAGATTTGCTTAACATGGTGAGCATCGATTCTAAAGCAATCTCAATTTCTTGGTGTTCTAACCAAATGGGTAAATGCGTTAAATTGAGACTAGAGTCAAACCCAAATCCATATGACTCAAATGTAGAAAGATAATGATTAAGAACATCTAAATCCTCTTTTGTTAGTGTCAGTTCATGTGGGACTAATAAATTTTTAATCGCTTGACTAGGCTGTGCAAGTGCTTTGTAGTAATGTTCATAACGAATGCGCTCTGCTGCAGCATGTTGATCCATCAAATAAAGTCCTTGATCGTTTTGAAACAAAAGATACGTGCCTGAAAAAACGCCAATATATTCTAAATCTGGAATCTTAGGCAGCGCAAGTTCTGTTTCACGAATGCTTTCTTCACGAATCTCAGTAAAATCGATTGAAGTTGGTGTGTAGGTTTCTTTAAATGTCTTTTTAATCTCTTTAAGTGTTTCTGGAATAGCATGTGTTTTTTTGAGCAATGACTCTTTGACAAAAAGCTCAATGTGATAAGCTAACATGGATTCATTGACAAACTTAACTTCATATTTTTGTGGGTGTACATTCACATCTAACAAGGATGGGTCCATCTGAAGATAAATCAATGCAATCGGATATTTGCCCACCATCAGCATGCTGTGATATCCTTCAATCACTGCTTGAATCAGTGCATAATTTTTGATATAGCGACCATTCACAAAAATGGAAATATCTTTTTTTCTTGATCTAGAAACTAAAGGTGAAACTAAGAATCCTCTCATGTGTATTTTTGAAACCGTATGTTCAAAAACTGTCATACCTTCAGTAATCTTAGATCCATAGATTTGGTCAATAAGCGAGTGGAAGTCACGATTACCAAAAGTTTGTTTAATGAGTTTCCCATCCATATAAAGGCTCAATCTAATCTCTGGGTTGGCGAGTGCAAGTCGATCAAAAATATCAATCATGGCTGTTTTTTCTGCAAAATCAGATTTGATGTATTTAAACCGAGCCGGTGTATTGTAAAAAAGATCTGACACTTCAACAATCGTTCCTTGATTGAGTGATGCGACACCTTCACTGATGAAATGGCCCCCATGATAAGTCACTTGAATGCCTTCATGATTTTTTTGTCTGGTCTTTAGGATGACTTTTGATACGGATGCTATCGCAGCGAGTGCTTCACCTCTAAAACCCAAAGTATGTATATGATTTAAGTCTTGTTCATCTGTGATTTTTGATGTGGCATGTCTGCTAAATGCCATGTGTGCGTCAACTAAATCCATGCCAATACCATCATCAGTGACAACAATTTTTTTCATGCCCATGTCAAAAGACTCTACACGGATTTGTGTAGCTTTAGCATCGATTGCATTTTCTACAAGTTCCTTGATAACCGACGCTGGTCGGTCAACAACTTCACCTGCTGCAATCATATTGGCAAGTTTTGCGTCCATGAGCTTAATGATTGACATGTTGGTCCTCGTTAAAACTTTTATTTTTTCTTCTTTAATTGATTTTGATAATGTTTAATCAAAAGGAGTGCGTCAATGGGTGTCATTTGATCTGTATTTTGAGATTCAATATCTTCTAATATCATGAGATCTTCTTGATCTAAAATTTCAGTTTGCTCACTTTCGAATTTCTCATAATTGAATAGATCAAGTGCGACTTTATTTTCTTTTTTCTCTAACTTTTCTAAGATTTGCTTACTTCTGGCAATCAAACTCTTCGGTAGATGTGCAAGTGATGCTACTTGAATACCATAAGATTTATCGGTAGTTCCTTTTTCAACATGGTGGAGAAAAACCATGGTATCTTTTTCTTCTTTAGCTTTGACACAAAGATTAGTTAATCTGGGTAGACTTTGCTCTAAAACGGTGAGTTCATGATAGTGAGTAGAAAACAAGGTTTGTGCCTTAATTTTTTCATGAATGTATTCAATCATACCTTGAGCAAGTGCCATCCCATCATAGGTTGCTGTTCCTCTGCCAATTTCATCGAAGAGGATTAAGCTATTTTTGGTTGCTTTCGTGAGTGCTTCATTCGATTCTACCATTTCAACCATAAATGTCGACTTCCCACCTGCAAGATCATCAGATGATCCAATGCGAGTAAAAATCGCGTCATAAAGGGGTAGATACGCTTCTCGAGCAGGTACAAAACATCCTATTTGAGCCATATAAACAATGACTGCAAACATCCGCATGTAAGTAGATTTGCCACTCATGTTAGGCCCTGTGATTAAAAAGATTTCTCCTTCTTTCATCAAAATATCGTTTTCGACAAAGGTTGTGAATCTTTCAACAACGGGATGTCTGCCTTTAATGACTAGAACATCTTTACCCACATGAAGTTTCGGTTTAATAAACTTATATTTTTCAGATACGATGGCTAAACTTAAGTAGACATCGATTTCTGCAACCTTGGTAGAAAGTTCTTGCAAAGAAAACGTATAATTTTCTGAGAAGGTTCTAATCTCTTTAAAAAGATCATACTCGAGTGCCATACTCCGCTCTTTCGCATGCAATAAATCATCTTCTTTTTCTTTAAGAACAGGCGTAATAAAACGTTCTGAATTCGATAAGGTTTGTCTACGTTCATAGCCAAACTCTTCTTTGACAGAAAGTGCATTCCCTTTAGAAATTTCAATATAGTAGCCAAAGACTCTATTATAGCCAACTTTTAAGTTTTTAATGCCTGTTTTTTCTCTTTCTGATGCCTCAAATTCAGATAGCCAAGCTTGGCCGTGTAAATCAATATTTCTAAGTTCATCTAATTTCTCGTTAAATCCTGGTTTAATGATGCCGCCTTCTTTAACAGAAATCGGTGGTTCGGGATGTATTGCACGCTCTAAATAAGAAACAAGTTCTTGGTGTTCATCCATCGTTTCCACCATGTGATTGATGATTGGATTTTGATACCCTAAAAGTGCTTCTTTTAAATCAGGTATTTGTTTTAAAGTTTCCTTAAGTTGATCTAAATCCCTTGCATTGACTGTCCCAAAAGCAATTCTTCCCACAATTCTGTTGATATCGTAGATGTATTTAAGATGAGATATCACACGTTCTCTCGGTGGATAGGGCATCAAGGCTTCAATCATTTGATAGCGATGATTTAAAGCATGAATGTCATAAAGTGGATGGTTTAAAATCGATTTTAAAAGTCTAGATCCCATAGCTGTTGATGTTTGATTGAGCCAATACAGCAAAGTGGATTCTTTATGACCGACCAGTGATGTATCGATTTCTAAATGCTTTTTAACGCGATAATCTATATGCATATGTCCAAGATGTTTGATAATCTTAAAGGGCATCAAATGAAGCATCATTTGTTTTTGTGTGTTTTGTAGATAATTCAGTAAATGAGATACGGCTCTTTTTTGTTCTCTTTCTAAATGAAGGGTTGCCTTTTGTTCGACCATTTGATAGTGATCAGAAACTGAAACGAGTCGTTCACTCTCATGAAGTGTTTTAATAAATGCTTGATCAAAATGTGGCGGTAAAACAATTTCTCTAATGTCTAACGATAAAATCAAATCAATCGCTTGAGCTTTATCGAGTTGATCAGTTAAAAAAGATTCTCCAGTTGAAATATCCACATAAGTGAGTGCGTACCCTTTTTCTGTTAATAAAACACTCCCAATGAAATTATTGCTACTTGCATCTAAAATACCTTCTTCAAACACAGTACCTGGTGTAATCAGTCTAACGACCTCTCTTTTGACAAGTCCTTTTCCAGGTTCTGAAACTTGTTCAACGATGGCAATCTTGAATCCCTTTTCAATGAGCTTTTGAATATAGGGTTTGACAGAATGAAAAGGAACGCCACACATAGGAACCTTCGCACCTGCTTCTCTAGAGGTCAGTGCAATTTCTAAAACTTTGGATGCTAAAATCGCATCATCAAAGAACATTTCATAGAAATCACCTAATCTAAAAAAGACTATCGCGTCTGCGTAGTCTTCTTTAATTTCAAGATATTGTTGCATCATTGGGGTATATTGTTGTCGATCCATGGTTGACCCCCTCTAAATAAAACTTATTTTCTATGCACCTGGTCCAAGAAGTGATTCAAGGATGGCGTGAGCACGATCAAGTAAGTTCAAGTTAAATAGACCATTAATGGTGTTAGAAAGTCCATCTAAGAATGAAATATTAACAAAGTGAGTCAATACTGCAAAGAGGATAAATAAAACAACAGCGATCACAAGTAAAATGACTGCAATCTTGAATAAGACTTTAAAGAGTTTCCACAGGAATTTACCAAGGGCTTTAAAGACTTTTCCAAAGAATCTGAGCTCACCTGGAGCTTTATTATCATCATCTTCAGTTTTGCCAGTACCAATCGAAGATTGTGCCTTCTTTTCTTCAATGAAGCGTTCTCTTTCATCTGCTTCATCGCTCTTAATGATTTTCTTAAGAGATTTAGGCTGTCCATAAAATTCTGCAGAATTAAGAACAACAGGCTCTACAACTTCTTTTTCTCGTGGCATTTCAACTTGATTGGTGATATGCTGTTCTTCATAAATATGTTCAACAGCAAGTCTTAATTTTCTAATTTCTTCAACGAGTTCCTTTGAGTCAAATTGAATAGCTGCTGCTGCATAGACTTTTTCGCCTTTAGGTTGTGGTGTATAAACTTCTTCAACCACAGTTTCTACTTCTGAAACTTCTTCTTCGACCTTTGGTGTTTCTTCTATAACTTCTTCAGTTTCAATGACTTCTTCAGGTTGTTGAACTTCTTCAACAAATTGTTCTTCAACAACAGGTTGTTTGGTTTCAACAACTTGTGAAACTTCTTCGACCTCTTTTTCATAAACATGAGGCGAATCTGGAACAAAATAAGTTTCCTTAGTTTCTTTAGCATTTGCTAAGATATATTCAATAATTTCTTCTTTTTTCAGTTCAGTAGAAGCCTTAATGTCATGATCAATGGCAAATCTTTGCATCACAAGCACAGACATCGCTCTCACTTGTGTTTCAAGCTCATCGGAATGCTGACCACGATCTTTAAGTTCATGAATAATGATATCAGCAAGTTCTGATTTCTTTAAACGTCTTGGAACATCGACATCATACTTAGCACCAAGATCGCGAATTTCATTTAAGGTTGAACTTTTATAAAGTACAGGTCTAAATTTTGCTGGTGCTAAACCATCAATTCTACCTAAGGAATCAAAGAATAAATTTTTGATTTCGCGGTTATAGACCTTCATATTAGGCAATTCTAATCCAACTTGCTTCACATATGCTATCGATTGATCCAAGAGTTTTTTTAGATCTTTAGGAGGTACTTGTTTGTCGACCATATAATTGAGCAAATCTGTCCAAAACTCCTCAAGGAAATCCTTATAAAGTTTGGGGTCATCAAAAAAGATGAGTAAATTCTCAAGTTGTGTTTCTGTAAACTCAGTAAACCAAGACAGACGATAATTGAGCTCGTCAGCAAGGGTTAGTCTTGATTTTCTTGTCTCAATCACTTTTTCTCTTAAGGTTTCTCTTAGGACAAACATACGAAGTTCACGAGGAATGGTTAATCCTATTTCTACAAAGAAAGACTTGACTTGGGCTGCAGGTAAATAAATGATCGTCTTGAGTAGATCTTCAATTTTGTATTCCTTGGTTCCAACAGTAATAATACTTTCTTTTGTCAATCTAGGCATACTTGAACCTCCATTATAACTCTTTGTATTCATAATACAATGATTTAGCGATTTTTACAAGTTTTTTCACTTCTTTTAAAAGAAAAGGGCCTCGTTTAGGCCTTTTTATTCAAAATCCTTTTCAATCCCCTCTTCAATGATTGAAACGATACTTTGAAGTAATTCATTGATATCGCTTTGTAATGCCATATAATCTGACATGAGGGGATAATCTAATAGCGATTGATAGAGCTCATCATAACGGTTTTGAAATGATTCTATCGCTTGCGTTTTACCAATGTGTTTGGCATTCACTAGTTGTTTTTGAATGGATTTGAGCTCACCCATTTTTGATTTAAGTTCTTTGTTGCTATTGATGAGTTTTTCAAGTCTTTGATATCTTTTGATATCTTCATTTTCTTTAAGCATCGATATCAGTTTTTCTTTTTCACTCATAGAGATTCACCCATTAAAAACCATGTTTTTGCTTGAGTGATTTTGACATCGACAATTTGTCCAATTAATGACTTATCACCTTTAAAGTTGACAAGTTTATTATGTTCTGAATATCCTGCTAGGACGGATTCATCATATTTAGAGACACCATCAACTAAAACTTTAACTGTCTCACCTAAAAATCTTTGATTGCCTTTTAAATAGCCTGCATTAATTCGATCATTTAGTATATAAAGTCTTTCTTTTTTCGTCTCTTCTGGTGTTAGATCTTCGAAGGTTGCAGCAGGGGTACCTTCTCTTTTTGAGAATACAAAAGTAAATGCCCCTTCAAAATCAGCTTTTTCAACTAAATCCATGGTCTCAAGAAAATCAGCTTCAGTTTCACCAGGAAATCCGACGATAATATCGGTTGTCACTGAAATGCCTGGGACATGTTTTTTGAGTTCATTTAACACGTTAAGATAGGATTCTTTTGTGTAATGACGATTCATTTTCTTAAGCACTGGATTAGCACCTGATTGCACAGGTAAGTGGAAATAAGGCATCACATGTGAACTATCACGCATCGCTTCCATCGTCTTTAAGTCCAAATCGTGTGGATGACTGGTTGTAAATCTAATTCGTGCAATTCCGGTTTGATCAAGGTCTCTTAAAAGATCACCAAAAGTATAATTTTGATCTTTAAAATCCTTGCCATAAGCATTAACATTTTGCCCAAGAAGCGTGACCTCTTTATAGCCTTGTTTTACAAGGTCCTTTACCTCAGCAATCACTTCTTCCTTTGATCTAGATCTTTCCTTACCCCTTGTATAAGGCACGATACAATATGTACAAAACTCATCACAGCCAAACATGATATTGACCCATGCTTTAAACTGATGATTTCTCACCTTCGGTAAGTTTTCAACGATTTCGCCTTCTTGAGAATAGACTTCAATGACACGTTCTTTAGCAAACATGGCCGTTTCAATATATTCAGGCAGTTTATAAATGTTATGTGTGCCAAAAACAATGTCAACATGTTGGTATTTTTTTAAGACACGATCAACAACATTTTCTTCTTGTGACATACAGCCAGCAAGTCCTAGGATTAAGTTTGGATTTTGTTTTTTATAGGCTTTAAGTCTACCGAGTTCGCCCCAAATTCTATTTTCAGCATTTTCACGAATGGCACAGGTGTTAATGATGATCACATCACTATTTTCCTCAGAATCGGTATGTGTAAAGCCCATTAACTCTAAAATACCTGCCATGGTTTCACTATCTGCCTCATTACCTTGGCAACCATATGTGTGAATTTGGTAGGTTTTATTGATGCCGATCTTTGAATGGGCATCAGAGAGCTGAAATTTGAGTTCTTCTATTTCTTTTTTACTTCTTTTTCGAGCTTTGTTTAAGTCTGGTTTGAAGTATTTGTCTAAATCTATGTTGTTCATTTTAATCACCTAAAAACATTATACAGCAAAAAACAGTATGGTTTATACTGTTTCGCTTTCGATATGTATTCTTTCTATGGTCTTTTTCTCGAGATCCATGATGACTGCATTGAGTTGTTTTGGACCTGGTGCAACCTCATTTGGAATCGAAAAGCCGTTTAAAAAACGATCGATAACAATTTCTTTTGTCACACCAATAACACCGTTGAGTGGACCTGTCATTCCGACATCGGTAATATAGAGTGTCCCATTTGGAAGCTTTCTTTCATCTGCGGTGGGAATGTGTGTATGTGTACCAACAACAGCATCGACTCGACCATCTAAATAATGTCCTAAAGCTACTTTTTCAGAAGTTGCTTCAGCGTGCATGTCGATTAGCACATAATCATGTGGGATACTTGTTAAGATGGCATCAATACCTGTAAAAGGATCATTCATGTTGGCATTCATAAAGGTTCTACCTAAAGCATTGATGACTAAAAGAATTTTTCCGTTATAATTGACTGTTAAAGCACCTCTTCCTGGGGCTTCTCTAAAATTAAATGGACGCACAATATTGGCTTCATTAATAAATTCGAAAAGTTCTTTATTTCCCCAAACCCAATTACCCATGGTTAGCATATGAATCCCTAAACTCATGAGTTCCTTATAAATCTTTAAATTGATGCCACGACCATGTGCAGCATTTTCTGCATTTGCGATGATGACATTTGGGCGGTAAGTTGACTTTAATTCTGGCAAATAGTTGATGAGCATGTCAAGACCTGGCTTGCCATAAATATCACCAATAAACAAGATTTTCATAATCACATCTTCTTTCTAACAAAAAGAGGCATCAAGCCTCTTATTTTGCAATGTCTGTTGCTCGTGTTTCTCTGATGACAGTGACCTTAATGGTACCTGGATAGGTCATCTTTTCTTCAATTTGTTCCTTAATTTCACGAGCTACCTTGAAAGTTGATAAATCATCGACTTGATCTGCTTTGACAATGACTCTAATTTCACGGCCTGCTTGAATCGCATAAGATTTATCAACACCTGGGATTTCATTGGAAATGGCTTCTAATTGTTCTAGACGCTTGATATAGTTTTCCATCGATTCTGAGCGTGCACCTGGACGTGCTGCAGATAATGCATCTGCGGCTGCAACCAAGACAGCAATAATCGATTGTGGTTCTTTATCCCCATGATGCGATGCAATGGCATCAACAACTTCTTTAGGTTCTTTATAGCGATTGACAATATTGACACCAATTTCAACGTGCCCACCTTCGACTTCGTGGTCGACGGCTTTGCCAATGTCGTGAAGTAATCCTGCACGTCTTGCAAGAATTTCATCTTCACCAATTTCTGCAGCAAGCTTACCTGCAAGGAAAGCTGCTTCTATGGAATGTTTTAATACATTTTGTCCATAGCTTGTTCTAAAGCTTAAACGTCCTAAAAGCTTAACTAAATCTGGATGAATTCGTCCAACACCTGTTTTAAATACTGCATCTTCACCAGCTTCGCGAATAAACATATCCACTTCAACTCGTGCTTTTTCTACGACTTCTTCAATACGTCCTGGATGAATACGACCATCAGATACTAACGTGCTTAATGCGCGTTTGGCAATTTCTCTTCTAATCGGATCAAATCCGCTGAGGACAACAGCTTCAGGGGTATCGTCAATAATGAGATCAACACCTGTTAATGCCTCTATGGTGCGAATATTACGTCCTTCACGACCAATTATTCTACCCTTCATTTCATCATTTGGCAAATCGACAACAGAGACAGTACGCTCTGTGGTTGTTTCACTTGCATACTTCTGTATCGCAAGTGCAAGCAACTGCTTCGATCTTGCTTGAACTTCGTTTTTAGCCTTTTCTTCTTCATCTTTAATGTACGTCGCAATTTCATCAGAGAGGCTTTCTCTAATTCTTGCCATGATGATTTCTCTGGCTTGTTCGACACTGAATCCAGAAATTTCAATCAATTTTTCTTCTTGCTGTTTTAAGACTTCTTCCGCTTTGCTATTTAATTGTTCGAGTTGCTCTCTTTTCTCGTCAAGTTTTTCTTCACGAAGAGCTAACGTTTCTTCACGCTTGTCCAAATGGAGCGAGCGTTTGTTGAGTGTGTCTTCTCGTTGGGCAACCTTGTTTTCTAAGGTTACGACAACCTGTCTGCGATCACGCATGTCATTATCAAACTCTTTGCGTAACGCAAAAATTTCTTGTTTTGCTTCTAAAACACTTTCTCGTTTTGCCTTTTCAGCTTCTTTTTTTCCGTCTTCAACAATTTTTTCTGCCAATGCGCGTGATGTCTTCATATTCTTTTCGTGCTGCCAAACACGAACGAAATATCCAACGACAAGTGCGATTGCAATTAGCAAACCGGAGATGATTGCTTCAACAGCATTGAGTGCTATGATAAATAGCATTCTAACACCTCCATTTAGTTTATTTTGAACAACTGATAAAATCAAATTGTCATATACATCATGTACCATATCATTATAACCTAAAAACACACCTTAAGTCAATGAAGAAACGATATAGAGTTTGGTGATTTGGCTTTCATTTTGATCAATTTCATGTATAATAAGATGTGAATACAAAGTGAAGGAGACCTCATGATTTTATGAAACCCACAAAAACACAACAAGTCAAACCTAATTTTTGGAAATGGCTGCATAAAAACCGTACGAAAATTGTTCTTTATACCTTTTTAACTGTGATTCCACTTGCATTAATCTTTACCGCTTATTATGGCGCTTATTCTTCGAATAATAAGGTCCATTTTGATGCAGAACAAACTGCTGAAACGATTTTTATTAAAGATTTCATAAAAAGTGATGAAATTGATGCTTTAACTTTAAACATTACTTGGACAGCACTGAGAAGTCCTGATACCAATGATGAAGGAAAATTAGTCAATGGATATTATGATTTTAAGGTTTATTACACGCCAAAAACGGGATACACATTAACTTCTGTTCAAGCGACACCTGTACTTCAAACCGGATGGACCAATATACGTTCATTAGGAAATCCTATCAGTGTCCCTCAAACAATGCCTGTCAATTATAATATGCGTATTCCTTTTAATTTTGAACTTCCTGTCAGACCTTTGTGGTTTGTTGAAGTTGAGGAAGCCTCTCTTTATCTGAAGGTGACCTATACGTATACGTCTGCATCAAACAGCATTACGAAGACAGTTTATGTTCAGTACGACTTAATTGATATTACACCCAAGCCTGTTGTAGGATAATCTGTCGATTATCCTTTTTTCATATTCAAGGAGGTTTTTATGCCACAACATCCATATTTAGTTTCATTAGTTCTCGCTACTTTTTTCTTTGTGATTATGATTTTAATGAATGTCCTTGCAAATACACTACCTATAGGAGGTATAACAACAGGGGCTGTTTCAGATAAATATCCTAACTTGTTCCAACCCACTGGGGCAACTTTTTCAATTTGGGGCATCATTTATCTACTCCTTGGTATTTTTCTTGTATCACAAATTACATCCTTAAGCTCGATATCTGCGATAAATTCATCTATTTTGATTAAGCTAAATTACTTGTTTGCACTAACTTCAATTATCAATGTTCTTTGGTTATTTGCATGGCATTACGATCGAATTGGCTTATCTGTTATTTTCATGATTGTACTTCTTGTTTTGCTTACACTGATTGCAATCCCGGTTAAAGATACTGGAAGATTATCACAAGCAGCATTTGGCATTTATTTCGGATGGATTACAGTTGCAACCATTGCAAATATCACAATATGGCTTGTTAAGATAGGTGTCTTCCATGATATAAAATTTTCGATTGTTTTGACTTCAATTATCTTAATCATCGGCGTATTAATTACAGCGTTCGTTTTATTAAAAACACAACTTCTCTTTTATGGTATTGTTATCCTTTGGGCATACGCAGGGATCCTTATCAGACATCTATCAGAAAACGAGTTTAATCGAAGTTTCCCACTCATCTATAGTACAACAATTTTTTCTCTGATCATTGTATTAGCTTTGGTATTGCATGTATTCCTCTATGTAAAAAAATAAGAGCATCCTTTAATTGATGCTCTCGTTAATTAATTTTGATTCTTTTTTGAGTGCTTCGATTAAGCGCTCTTTTTCTTTTTCTTTAGAAGACTTCTTTTGATAAAGCTTGATATCTGCTTGTTTTAATAGATTGACAATGCTCTCATGCCTATGATGTTTAATCGCTGTGCCATATGAAAAGCTAATATTTAACAGCGTTTCTTGGTGATGCGTTCTTTCCTCGATAAACTTAACCATCAATTTGAGCTTCTCTGGTGTAGCATTCTCAATGACAATCAAAAATTCATCTCCGCCAAATCTGAAAGTCCATGCATCATGATAAACACGATCAAGTTTTTTGAGTACTGATGCAAATTTTTGGATCAGTTCGTCACCAGCTGGATGACCGAGATAATCATTATGCTGCTTGAGTCCATCAACATCAATTAAAATGATGCCTAAATTCGGATATTGTTCTTCAAATTCAGGACGTAACACTTCAAAGTGATTTCGATTATAAATACCAGTCATCAAGTCGTGTGATTTGATGTAATTAATTTCTCTAAGTAATCTGACATCTGTTGTTTCATCATAAAGTAGGGTTAAAAATCCTTTGGTCTTAAACTTTTGAATATGAAATGATTCCTGTTTTAGAGAAAGATATATTTTGCCTTGTTCGAACTCTTGCTGACTGATTGCCATTAAATCAGTATAAATGACCGCTTGCTTTTTAAGAGCTTCTAAAAAATGTTCTAACGTTGGATAATCTTGTGCTCTAATCTTAAACTTATCCAATAAATTTTTAGATATTTCAATGATTTCCCCTTTGGTGTCTGAAATGACATACATTTCACGCATCATTTCTAATAAATACTGCTTGGAAGTCGATAATAAGTTGATGTTAAAATCTCTTCGATAAATGATGGTGTATAAAGAAAATGTGATAATCACAACAAAGAGATAGGTTGGATCTAAGGTAAAATGGTATACATAAAGATGAACAAGATTAAGTAAGATGCCAACAATTAAGCTGATGAGGATGAGATGAAACGGAAAAACATCATTCTCATTAGTAGATTTCTTTTGATACAAATAAATCATCATTTTGAAAAAACCGATAAGAAGCATGGTGTAGCAAATAACAGAATGAATGAGAAAGAATATTCCTCGTGAAACAGAAGCAAAATCTTCAATCGTGATCGATGTGCTATAAGGAATTCTTAAGACTAATTGATGGAATGGATTGGTTAACGAAAGCGTTATGTTGATGATAAAGAAAATAACACCAAACCATATAAACCATGGCTTAGATTGCATATTCATATAACTCATAAAAGTTCTATAAATATAAAATGAGATTAAAAAAACAATTGGATAAGTGATCATCGAGAAGTAATAGATAAAAAAAGGTTCACTAACAATCATTTTTAAGCCTGTGAAGACAGACCACGAGAAAACTGCAATACTTAAAAACCAGAGTAACCTATACTTCGGATGACTCTTGACCTGTTCTAGCTTGATGACAGGAATAAATGAGATGACTGCAAATGTAAAAAATAAAATCCAATGGAGAATGGTCATTTGGACACTCCTTTCTAGGTTACTTCATAAGCGTATTATATACAAGTATATAGGGATTATCAACTCATATCTATGAACTTAATATATTTGTAATAAATGAAAATCCCCTCGCAAGATTTTTACATCTTATTAGGGGATTTGGAGCTGATAAATTTAGTTATTTTGAACCGAAATATCAATATGAATTCTACCATCTTTAATCTCAATTATTCGATCAGCTTTTTCAGCAATGTGACGATCATGTGTAATGATGATAAATGTTGTTTCATAGCGTTTGTTAATTTCTCTTAAGAGTTCATAGACTTGTTCTGTTGTGTCACTATCTAGATTTCCTGTAGGTTCATCTGCTAAGATGATTTTGGGTTGATTGATTAAAGATCTTGCGATGGCAACTCTTTGTTGTTGCCCACCAGACATATTCACTGCAAGATTGTTTTTTACCTTAGTTAATCCTACAATATCTAAAAGTTCATGTGCTCTTTTCATCACTTCGTCAGTGATTGGTTTCTTAGATATACGATAAGGCATTAAAACATTTTCTAATGCTGTAAATTCAGGTAGTAAGTAATGAAACTGGAAAATAAAACCTATCGTTTCGTTTCTTAGTTTTGATACCTCATTTTTCTTCATGGTTTGAGTATTCTTCCCATTGATGAAAACCTCACCTGAAGTTGCTTTATCTAAGGTTCCTAAGATGTTTAAAAGTGTACTTTTTCCACTACCTGATTGTCCTATGATCGAGTTGAATGATTTTTCTTCAAAGGATAAGTTTAAATCGAAGATGACTTGGGTGGGATTTGGTGTTTTCTCACCATATATTTTATTAATGTGCTTGAGTTCGACAATTTTAGGCATTCCGGATCACCTCAATGACTGTCATTTTAGATGACTTAATGGCTGGTGTAAGTGCTGCAAACGTGGATGCGATTAGGGCAATCACTGCAGATAAGATGATGAAATTGGTATCAATTAAGAGTGGTACAACCGGTGTTCCATCTGGATTTAGGGCAAATGTCGTAAATGCATAAGAAAGTCCCAAGCCAAGTAAGACACCACCCAGTGCACCAAAAACACCTAAAATAAATCCTTCAAACAAAAATACTTTGGAGGCATCACTATCTTTAATGCCCATTGCTTTTAAAATACCAATTTGCTTAGATTTTTGAAGGACAGTGATGGCAAGTGTTGAAGAAATACCTAAAACTACAGAAATAATAACAAAGACTTGAATCATTAAAGAAGACGTACTTTGTCCTTGAAGCCCGCTTAAGAGTTCTTGATTCTCACTCATCCAATTGGTTATTGTAAAACGTTCGCTATCAACAAGTTTTGTTGGAATTATGATGGCAAGTTCTTCAGCTTGAAAAACATCTGTGATTTGAAACTCAATGGCAGAAATACCTTCTGATCCAGTGATGGCTTGTTGGGTTTCAAGGAGAGTAATTGCCCATGTTCTGTTGATGATTGCAACATTAAAATCGAAAAATCCAACCACTTCTAATGTATGATAGTTTCCTGCAAAGAAAAACTCAATAGAATCACCAATCGATAAATCTAATTGATTAGAAGCCCCAAGTGTTTGACCTAAGACAACTTCGAATGGACTTTGTGGTAATCTGCTACCTTCAGTTAGTTTTAAATCAAAACCATAGATGGCATTCGCATAATTAAAATCAAAGCCTCTTAGAAGCACTTCTTTTCTCAGTAAATCTTTCTCTAAGGTGCCTCCTATATCAAATGTAGGATTAGAGACTTTAATCTCTGGAAAATCATTTTCTAGTGAAGTAATGATGCTTGAATAATCTAATAAATCTTCTGTTTGTTCTGATGCTAATAACGTTATGTGAGATGCTGATCCAATCGTTGCATCCACCAAACTATTTTGCAAGCCTCCAATTAAAGATCCAATAAAGACTTGTACAGAAACACCTACTGAAATGCCTAAAATAATAATTAAGGTCTGTTTTTTTGCAGAAGATAAAAATCTCCAGGCAATTTGAAAAGCGAGTTTCATTGTTTCACCGCCTTCGCAAATGTCTTTAAGTCTGCAAATGATTGGATATGATAATCATATTGTAACGTTCTTAAATGGTTTGGATCACTAAATGCTTGTCCACCAAGAATGATTTTTACCTCCGGAAAGAAACGTCTGATTTCATCTGTGGTTTGCTTTGTAACAATCAAGTTATAAGGGTTTGTAACAGATAAAGCAATCATGTCAGGATGATAAGCACGAATAGCATTGAGTATTTCATTCTTGGGTGTGTTTGCGCCAATATAACTTGCGTTAAGTCCTTCAAGCATCATAAAATGCGTGCTCATGATGGCTCCAATTTCATGGAGTTCAAAAGCAGGTGTTAAGACAACGATTTTTGGTTTAGATGCTTTTTTTGGTTTTCTTTCGTTTAATATGTACAAATAACTGATTTCCAAAATGGTGCGAATGATACTGGTTCTTAAGTGCTCTTTCCAAATACAAATATCCGCATCCTCTTCTTTGCAAGAAAAATGAGAAAGTGATGGTCTTAGTAACTCTAAATAGAGTGTTTCAATATCTATTTTCTTCTCACTTAATAAAGATATTGCATATTTTACTGCTTGATCTTTATCCTCTTTTTCAAGATATGTCATAAATTTTTCATAATAAGTGTGATGCATCATAATCCCCCTTTAGGTTTATTCATCTCTTTAATTATAACTATTTTAATTTCTTTTGTGTGTAAAATGCTTTTTAAGAAGAAAAAGCATGAAGTGCCTCATGCCTTTTGTAATGTTACTTTTTATAAGTGATTTTGTGGTGATCTAAAACTTTTTGGAAAATCTCTTTAAAGATTTGTGGGTGGTCAATTAAGTATTGTTTTGCATTTTCTCTACCTTGACCAATTTTTTCTCCATTATATGAAAACCATGCACCACTCTTACCAATTAAATCAAGATCTGCTGCTAAATCTACAAGTTCACCGGCTTTTGATATGCCCTCACCATAAATGATATCGACAGATACCGCTTTAAATGGGGGTGCAACCTTGTTTTTAACGACTTTGATGTTTGCTTTATTCCCAATAATATCGGTTGCATTTTTAATTTGCTCTCCGCGTCTAATTTCTAATCTAACAGATGCATAAAACTTTAATGCACGTCCGCCTGGTGTTGTTTCAGGGTTCCCAAACATCACTCCGACTTTTTCGCGAATTTGGTTAATGAAAATGGCTGTTGAGTTTGCTTTTGAGATAACACCTGAAAGTTTTCTCATGGCTTGGCTCATGAGTCTTGCTTGAAGACCTACATGAGAATCACCCATTTCACCGTTGATTTCCGCTTCAGGAACTAAAGCAGCTACAGAGTCAATCACGATACAATCTACAGAACCTGAGCGAATTAAAGCTTCTGCAATTTCAAGAGCCTGTTCACCGGTATCTGGTTGAGACAAAATCAAATTGTCGACATCAACACCAAGCGCTTTTGCGTATTTGGGATCTAGGGCATGTTCAGCATCAATGAAGGCAACAAAACCACCTGCTTTTTGAACTTCAGCAATCGCATGCAACGCAAGCGTTGTTTTCCCTGAACTTTCTGGTCCATAAATTTCAATGATTCGACCTTTAGGATAACCGCCAATACCAAGTGCGATATCTAGTCCGAGCGATCCAGTAGGTGTCGCTTCGATATTTCTTTCAGCCTCATCGCCTAAACGCATCACTGCGCCTTTGCCATATTGCTTTTCAATTTGTTTCATTGCGGCCTCAAGGGCCAGTGCTCTTTTATCTTTTTCCATATGTGCACCTCCGTCTTATGGTAGTTGATTTTGATTGAGTTTACTTTAAATGCTTTCTAATACGATATGTTTATTTTTAAATAGATAATCCAATCCTGAAATTACTGTAAATAGGATGGCTGCATAGAAGAGAATATCACCAATAATCACAGGTAATCCAAAATCGTTAAATAATAAAATAATGAGGGCGAGCATTGTGGTTGCTGTTTTTAGTTTCCCATAGGGAGATGCTGCAATCACTTTACCTTTTTCAACTGCGAGAAGTCTAATCCCTGTGACTGCGAATTCTCTAATAATGACAATCATCACTGCCCATAAAGGTACACGATCAGGCATGATTTGCATCAAATAGAGAAATGCAACCATGACCAATACTTTATCTGCAATCGGATCTAGAAATTTTCCGAATGTTGTGATTTGGTTATATTTTCTTGCAATATATCCATCTAAAAAATCCGTGAAGGAAGCGATGATGAATAAAATAGCAATCCATAATCGATCAAGTGTCATACCAAAAAAGCCAGTTTGGCTTTTCATGGATTCGATATACATGAAAACGATCATGATTGGGATTAAGAGTACGCGAAGCAGAGTCAATTTATTTGCTGTGGTCATTAGGTTTCTATCCTTTACTGGTCTAAGACTATTTTACCATATTTATGTGTTTACTGTTGCATTTTTAAATGTGTTTTGATACAATAGGTATGCGCATATTGGAGGTGAAATCGTGGCTAATATCAAACAACAAATTAAACGTAATAAAACCAATGAAAAACGTCGTTTAACAAACGCTTCTTTTAAATCATCTGTGAAAACTGCAATTAAAGCTGTAGAAAAGGCTGTTGCTGCTAAAGATAAAGAAAAAGCAGTTGAATTATTGTCTTTCGCTCATAAGAAGCTTGACAAGGGACTTGCAAAAGGCATTTATCATAAGAACTTCGTCGCTAGACATAAGTCAGGCACATCAAATCTCGTCAATACACTTTAAAAAATAAGGACACTGCGTGTCTTTTTTTTTCTAACTTTTTTCGATTTCAAGATATCCACCACGTTGAGCAACATATTTTACGTGAGCCATCTTTGAAAAGACAGGATATTTAGGATTGAATCCGATCACATTGACGTACTTACTAATATTTTGCTTTTCATTATACATGCATTTTAAGACTTCATAGGTTGCTTTAATATCATCTAAAGCACGATGTGTATTAGGAATTTCAATGTTGTATTTTAACACAGCACTATCTAGTTTATGAGGATATGGGTAGCGATCACGATAAATGGCCATAACATCTAAGACATCATGTGTAATGATTGCTTTGGGTTGAACGAATTTTTTCATCCATGCATTCAAAAAAGACAAATCAAATAATATATTATATGCAACCAGTAATGTATCTTTTTGATTCATTAAGTGATAAAGTTTTTCGAATGCCTCTTGCTGTGTCACACCATCTCTAAGTAACATTTCATCGGTGATATTGGTAATATTGGTGATGATTGCAGGGAGTGGTTTATCTGCTTGAACGAGGAGTGAGAGTTCTTCTTTGGTGACATAAACGTCGCCTTTTTTTTCTAAAAGGAGTGCCCCAACTTCAATGATTTGTTCAAAGTTTGCATTCAGTCCTGTTGTTTCAAAGTCGAATAGCAAAATGTGTTGGTGTTTAACCATGTTATGCTCCTAACAAGTAAAGCTCTAAGCCCAACTTTTTATCGATTTTCCCACTCTTGATATCGTAGTCAAGCTTGGATAATTTTTTAAGGTGTGTTTCAAGTGCTGAAAATTGAATGCTTTGAGCATTTTTAACTAGATAATAAGCACGACCACTTTTCATATGAAAATGCTCTGCAATTTGATCTTGTCTGTACCCTTTTTCTAAGAGGAGTTTGGTATGCATGAGTTCACGAACTTTACCGACAATATTATTTAATATTCTTAATGGGTCTTCGTTTCTTGCAACAAGATCATAAAAGATTTCAATGGTTTTTGTTTGGTTTTTGGATAACAGTGCATTGGTCAGTTCAAAGATGTTTTCTTCAAGGTTTCTACTGACTAAAAGTAAAACAGCTTTTTCATTAATCTCCTTAGTATCATAGGCATAAAGCATCAGTTTTTCTGCTTCTTGATTAATCAAATTAAAATCTAGATTAGTTCTCTCTAAGAGCGCTTCAACTGCTGCATCTGTAATGGTATATTGAAATTTCTTAAACATGTTTTTAATAAAGTCTGGATAGTCAGATTTTTCCATTTCCTTGACTTTTTCGATAAAAGCATATTTAAAAAGTGCAGACCCCAAAGGTGTGGTTTCTTTTAAGAGTTCAGGGACTGAAATGATTAAGATAACATCTGGATTTGGTTTTTCAAGATAAGTTACCCATTGTTGAATAACGTAGGCATCTTCTTTTTCCATTTCTTCAATATTTCGAATGACAATCACTTTCTTTTCAGCAAAAAAGGAAACTGTCTGTAAATCTTCTAAGATATCATCACTTGGATTTTCGAGCAAATCATATTTGATGATATTAAAAGGGTCAACATTGAGTTCCTTAATTTTGTTCTCGATGGCAAGATTGAGTAAAAATTCATTAGTACTGTGAAATAAGTAAATCGACTCTGACATGTGGATGCCCCCTGACTATATTCTTATTATACTAAAAGTCTTTCTAAAATGGTAGATTGAACTGCCACTTTTCCTTCTTTCTAGAAGGAAGAAATTGGATGCTTCCATGGAGGTCAGTACGATAAATTTGATGGGTATATTTCATTAGATTGATCAATGCTTCTTCGTGTGGAAATAAGTATTTATTCGCCATCCCTAAAGAGATGATGACGACTTCAGGTTGTACATACGAGAGAAAAAGATCTGATGAAGAGGTTTTTGAGCCGTGATGAGAAACTTTAAGAACATCACTTTTGAGTTGATGTTGATACCTGTTGACTAAATCTTTTTCTGCTTCAATTTCAATATCTCCTGTGAAAAGAAAGGTTTGATGAGCAATCTTTGTTTGAATCACGATCGATTGATTATTCGTCGAAGCATAGTCTTGTATAGGTCCTAAAATATTGAGTTTAAGTGATTGGCAAGTGAGTTGATCACCCGACTTTACTTTTTGAGTTGCTATATTGTAATACGGATAGCCTTGATCATAAGCGGATAAGATGATTTGTTGAACCTTGATGTCATCGATGATTTGGTGTGTTTCTCGAATATGATCTTGATGACTATGGGTTAAAATGAGAAAGTCAAGCTCATAAACACCTCTATTTTTTAAATAAGCGTTGACGTTTCTAAAGTTATCAATTAAGATGTGACATCCATCAGATATCATCAAAACTGAGTCTCCTTGTCCAACATCAATAAAGATGACTTCTTCTTGTTGATTTCGAAAAAAGACAATCGATAGGAATAATGAAGATATAATCAACACTCTTAAAATAAGGTCCATCAAGGTTTTGTATCTTAAAAGTATCATCACGAAAAGATAATAAACCATCATCTGCCATGGATAAAGTGCTGGTAAAAATAACGTGCTTTTTTTCATCTCAATAACCCCCATGATGACTTCAAAAGCTTGAGTAAGTTTTAGATAGTAATCATCGAGAAAAGGCATCACAAAGACCAAAAACGCTCCTGTATAAAGAAAAGTGGTCACGAAAAATATGATGGCTGGCATCAGTAAAACCACTATGATTGATATCTTAAGTGTATAAGGGATCATGACAAGCTGAATCAGGAGTGTCAAATAAAGTTTTTTAAGATAATTGCTAAATCCTCTATATCTAAATTCCATTAAATAAATCACATTTAAAATAAGATATGTGATCAGTAATCCTTGATGATAGATCAGATGTATATTAAAGATGATCATGATTAAAAATGTAACTTGGATTAAATCAAGCCTTGATAAATCTAAGCTCAGTCTTCGATTACATATGAGCAGTGTGTGCATGATTAATAGTCTTGTAACACCTAAGGATTGATAACTTAAAAATGCGAGAAAGCCTAAGAATAATAAGATGATGATTTCTACCTTGTCTTCTTTGATGCTTAAGTTAAAAAACACATGTTTAAGCACTGACAATAAAACATAAATGTGGAGTCCTGAAGCGGTTAGAAGATAACTAATACCAAGATCTCTAAAAAGTGTTTGTTGTTCATGGGGTAATGATTTTTCACCAAAGATCAACGATTTGATATAGGATGCGGTAGATAAATCATGCACTTGGTTTAACAAATGGGACCTAAAAGATAAAAGAGAAAATCCTTTCTTGATGAACTCAATATCTCTAACCTCAATGATGCCATAAACACCTTGAGATAAATAATACACCTTTTCATTAAAACCAAACGGGATTGTTTGCTCTCGATAAGGAACAATATCTCCTTGAATCATCAAGTGATTACCTAACTGATAAACCCCTTTTGCTGTTTTAATATGATACTTTTGATGATGATATTTGACAGTGAGGATATCATGATAAAGTGATTCTTGGATTTCAATAACTTTAACTTCGCTATTGATATCAAGGATATCTTGTTGAGGATTCAATAAAAAGAAACATATCGAAAGAATCATCGATACAGATAAAAAAACGAGCCATTTGATGCGATGTTTAAGTTTCCATAAATAAACAATCAAAATACCCCAAACCAAGGGTTGAATAAGCCCAATCAGAAAAAAGAAAACAGCATACCCTTCTATATGAAGTTCATCCAATCTTGATATAAGGTTTAATCTTTTCAAGGGTTGCAGGTCCTATGTTTTTAACAAGAATCAACTCATCGATATGTTTGAAACTCCCATGGGCTTCACGGTAGATGATAATCGATGCTGCCCGAGTTTCTGTAATACCAGGAATCGATAATAATTCCTTAAAGCTTGCTTGATTGATATTGACCATAAGTTGTGGATTGACCTCATCTTGATGTATTGTATCAATGGTGATTTGTCTATTGGATGTAATCACTTCTGATAAATTAATTCTAGAAAGGTCAGCATCTTCAGTTAACCCACCACACATGATGATTAAATCATGGATGGTTATCGGTTCAAAAAGCCTGACCTTTGAAGGGATGGCTACTTCTCCTCTAACTTCAACATCATAGTAAGGAATTTTTACATGAGCTGAATCCACAATGGGTATGTCATCATGTCTTGGAAAAAAGATGACCCATCCAATTATGATGAGTATCACTGTCATCCATAATGCTTGTTTCATATCATATCACCTCTACACTATGATAGAGCGTATGAATTGGGATTACTTTTAAGAAAGAAAAAAGTCGCTATTTTTGAGCGACTATATAGTGTTTTCTAATATCAGGACCATTTAAGATTTTAGTTTTAAATCCAAGATCATTTAAGATATCTAAATAATACTCTAGTGGATAAACATACTGCTTAATGATATCGATATGGTGATTAACTTCAACTTGATGTTTGACAACGGGTAAATTGACATCGATTGTCCATGTATAGGCAATAGGATCTATTTCCTTTTCTTGATAGTGATGATAGGCAAGCATCTCATCTCTTTTGTATAAATCGAAAATGAGAATACCTTGATCATCTAAGGCGTGGTATAAATTTTTTAATACTTGTTTTGCACCCTTAAAATAGTTGATGACATCAAACATGGCCAAGATACAATCAAACTCAGCAGCCATAGGCTTTCTTAAGTCATGCTCATAGAGCATTGCAGAAACCCCATGTGACTTAAGCTTTTCCCGTGCAATGGCGAGCATCTCTGAGGATAAGTCAATACCAACGGCATGGTGTTTGCGTTGGATAAGTTCCAAAAGAAGATATCCTGAACCACAGCCTGCATCACAGATGAAATCATAAGGCTTTAAATAAGGTTTTAGGAAATCGTAGATTTGCTCATAGTCCACATCAGACATTAATAAATCATAGACTTTGGCAAACATTATTTAACTCGCTTAATGCCTAGAAGTCTTTGATCAAAGCCATAGAACTTGCGGTCATCTTCTCTAAACAAATGAATAATGACGTCATGGCAATCAATTAAGACCCAAGTGCCACCTTTACCTTCGATATGTTTAATCTCTTCTGCGAGTAATGCTTTTTTTACATAATTGATTGCAGCACTGCCTTGGCGTTCATTGGTTGTTGCAATCACAAAATAGTCATAAAATGGGGATGTCTTTTCAAAGTCATAGACGGCTAAGTCTTTGACCTTAAGATCTTCTAATGTTTGAATGATTTTATTTAATTTCTCCACGATTTACCTCCTGATAGTATGTGTAGGCTTCCAATTGCTCTTGACTTGGTAAAAGGCCTTTTTGGTATAAATAATCGATACTTGCTTTCATTGCAAGTAAAACAGCATGGTTTAAATCTTTGGTTGCTGTTTCAAAAATGAGTGATGCATCATCAAACTTTCTGTTTGGTTCACAAGAATCACTAATGAAAATGATTTTTTCTAAATCACTCATCTTAGGTCTTCCCCACACATGATGTCTAATAGCATTTAAGATATCTTGATCTTTAATCATGAACTCTTGTTCTAATGAGATAGCTGCAGCAAGTGCATGATAGATGACAGGATATTCTGCATATTGTTTGATCAGTTTTAATTCGATATGTTGAATTTGCTCTTCAATGGTGTCATATTTTGCATAATCATGATAAAGTGCAGCAATCGCTGCTTTTTCTTGATCAACACCATGGATGATCGCAAGCTTGCATGCTGTTTCATAAACACCAAATACATGTTGCAAACGTTTTGGATGATCCTTTAATTTTTCAGTTACACGACTTTTAAGTTGTTCAATCATTGAAAGAGTGCCTCCGTCAATGTGATATGTAGTCCTTTGGCTAAGGTAAGTTTGATGGTCAGTGGGCCTGTGACATGCATGAATCCCATATCAGCGAAGGTTAACTGATGTTTTCCTTTTGTAACTTTAAATGATTTTTCTTCGTAATTTTCAACTGTGATTTTAAAATGTTCTTCTTTAGACTCTAGCAAAGGTTTGATTCGATCCTGATTGGTTTTATGAATGTGAACCTCAGGACTTAAATACAAGACGACATTGGTTAAATCTCCCAAAAAGCTTATAGCAATCAGTCCTTCAATCATGATGGCTTGATTTTTTTTAAGTTGATAAACTCTAGGTTTGATTCTTTGATCTGGAATCAATTTTTTATAGGTTTTATAGGGCAATAATTGATGCAAGTATCCTGCCTGATAAAGTCCTGGCATATCATAGATGATTTTGTCTTTATAGGTCCCCGTGAGTGCTTCTTGTGTCAAACCTGCCTTTTTAAAGGCAAGTGCTTTATTGTTTTCTGTGAGTGCTTTAAAAATGGTGGTCTTTCCAGCATTTTGTACACCAAGTAAATAAATGTGTGTTGCATGAAATTCATCAATATAGGTTTTAAGTTGTTCAAGATCGTAATGATTTTTCGAACTCATTAAAATGATATCTACATAAGGTATCATCATATGTTTTGCTTTTTCTGTAATCTTTTCAACTAAAAGATCTAAATTTGTGCTGGCAGGAAGTAAATCAATTTGATTGATGATGTAGACAAAATGTGCTAAAGGCTGATATCTGTGCACTGGATAACTAAAAAGCAAATCCAAATGAAGTACTGAGGAGACCATGAAAATGAGGGCTCCTTCTGGGAGTTGTGGTAAATCTTCTGGATGAAAATGAGCAGGTGCATCCCCATAATGAAGCAACTTAAAACACGCTTGACAATAGTCAAAGCTTAAGTCATCGACATAACCGACATGAGATTGATTTTCAGTTTGAAGGATGGCACCGCATCCTTGACATTTAGTGATCTTGGACATATTGTTTGAGCCTATCGTTATAGAGACTAGGCATGTTTTTTTCTATTTTTCTAAGCATAATTTTTTCAATTTTTCGATTAAACTGCGTGATCTTTCGATCCGATTTTCTTTTCACTGAACGCACTAAAATCGCGCGCATGCCAAAACGATTGGCACCAAAAACATCGGTCATGAGTTGATCACCAATGAGTAGTGTTTCTTCTTTTTTCATGCCTGTGATTTTTAAAGCTCTTTTAAAGCCACACTTGAGTGGTTTTTTAGCATGATAGATAAAGGGAAGATCGAGATTTTCTAATGCTTTTGAAACACGTTTATAGTTGGTATTTGAAATGATTAAGACCTTAAAATCCTCTGATAGTTTTTTAAGCAATTGAACTTGGTCATGATTTAAGACCATTTCATCATATCCGATGATGGTGTTATCCAAGTCAAAAAACAAGGAATTTATACCTTGTTTTTTCAGTGTTGGATAATCGATTTCAAAAATGGATGCATGATAAGCATCTGGTATGCATTTTTGGTAAATCTTCATTACTTAATGTCCAAAATTTCGATTTGAAAAATGCGTCCTGTTTCAGTTTTGACTTCAACAATGTCGCCTTCTTGTTTGTTCATCATTGCTTTTCCAATCGGTGATTCAACAGAAATTTTTCTAAGTCTTGGATCCGCTTCAATGCTACCAACCAAATAAAACTCTTTAACTTCATTAGTTTCTTGGAAACGTACTTGAACGGTTTTACCGATATTGACGATATCTTCGTTTGTCGTTTTAATGATTTTGACATTTTTTAGAATATTTTCGATTTCTGCAATTCTGGCTTCAATTCTTGCTTGTTCGTTTCTTGCAGCATCATAATCTGCGTTTTCAGATAAATCGCCTTGAGCTCTTGCTTCTTTAAGCGCCTCAAGATTTTCTCCGCGCTTAACATCCTTTAAATGGGTAAGCTCAAGTTTTAGATTTTCGACACCTTCTTGGGTAAGTTGGAAAAGTGGTTTGCTAACTGCCATGGTGTACCTCCTTAAATTCTAATTTATTATACAACATTTTTTAGATTATTGCCATTTTTTTCAAGTCTTTTTGATAAAGCTTGTGATTTGGCATCAGTTCAGATAAAAGATTATAAAAATCTTTTGAGTGATTAAAGACTTTTACATGAGCGTACTCATGGTAAATGACATAGGTTAGATAGATGGGATTGAGTCGTGCTAGGAAAGTGTTTAATGTAATTTCTTTGTTTTTTCTATGATAACTACCGAATTTGGATTTCAAATATTTGAGTTTAATCGGTAGTGGATAGATACTTTTTTTTGCTAAAACCAGATGAATTTGCGGAAGGAGCATATGAAGCATTTTTTCGAGTTCTAAATGATAGATCTTTTTCTTGATGGATACTATATCTTTCATTTGTGTCTCAAGATAGATGTTTTCCTCATCCATATGATACTTAAACTTCCCTTGGGTCCTCATGATTTGATAGGGTCGTCCCCATAGTTCTATGTGATCGTCAGATTCTATCCTTTTTTGCTCACTTGCTTTATGATAAAATTTGTCAAATTTCTGATCGATCAATGCATGAATCACTGATTCTTTAACATAGAAATTGGTTGTGATATAGAGAATGCCTTCTTTGATTCTAAAATATGTATTTTTAATGGCTTTATAAGAAATCATATAAGGTAAGACTTTACCGTTTTTTTCAAAAGTTCTCATGAGCGTTTTCTCATCATAGCGTAAGGTTCAACCTCAAAGGGAACTTTAATGATTAAAAGTTCTTTGGGGTGTCTTGCAATAGGGGTGAGATCACCATCTAAGTTTGTCATATAATCTACCTTAAAAGGCTTGATTGAGCCATCTGGAAGCATCATTTCAACTTCATCACCAAGTTCAAAATAGTTCCTTTGTTCAATTGTTGTTAATCCTGTATTTGGGTCATATGCTTTCACAAGGCCAATAAAAAGTTGGGTAGGTTTTTCACTTCTCATCTGATAAAGTTGCTGTTCAACACCGGGTAGTCCTTCAAGATAACCATGTGATGCAAGTCTATTTTCAGCTTTTTCAAGTTCAGTGAGATAGGGTTTGAAATCTTCAATCATGCCTTCTTTAAGATAGGTATCAATAAGTTTTCGATATGTCGATACCACTGTTGCAATATAATGCAAGGATTTCATTCTGCCTTCAATTTTTAAAGATGAAACTTGAGCATCGATTAAAAAAGGAATTTGCTCAAGTGCTTCTAAATCTTTAGATGACATTGAAAAAGCATCATGTTTCATTTCGTTATCATCTTGAATCAGTTCATATGACCAACGACATGAATGTGCACATCCCCCGCGATTGGCATCTCTATCGGTCATATTATTGGAAAGTGAACACCGACCAGAATAGCTCATACACATCCCACCATGAATAAAAACTTCAATATCAGCTTTTGTTTGACTTTTAAGTTTTTTTATTTGGTGTTTATCCAGTTCTCTTGCTAAGACAATACGTTTAATACCGTGTTCATACCAAAAATTAACTGTTTCAGCATTCGATGCCGATTGTTGAGTGGATAGATGAACTTCAAGTTTTGTGTGTTTTAATGCCATATCAATAATATAAGGCGACGCAGAAATGATGGCATCAACTGATCTTTCTTCTAAAGCTTTAAGATATTCGATTAAATCATGCATATCTTCATTATGTGGAATGATATTGGTTGTCACATATACTTTTTTTCCACGTTCATGGGCAAACGTGGTGGCTTCTAAAATATCCTCTAATGTGAAATTGGACGCTCTTGCACGAAGTGAAAAATTCTGTCCTCCGATAAAGACAGCATCAGCACCATAAAGCAGTGCAATTTTTAATTTTTCTAAATCTCCTGCTGGAGCGAGTAGTTCAATCATAGGTTTCCTTTACTCTTATAGATTGTTTTTTTATGGAAAAATCCGTCATCCCATACTTCTTGATAGGTCTTTTGGATATCTGTTATCACATTTAAATCAATGTTTTCATCTTTATAAAGTGGTCCTATGCGATAAAGATACTGATCATCTTTAAAGAGTGTATCAATGATGAGATAATCAACGACTTCTTTGAGTTCAAAAAGATACTCAAGTGATGAGAAAACTTGACTTCTAAAAACATGTGTCCCTGCATCATCTTCTAAGATTGGATAGGGATCATCTGGTCTGTTTTCTTCAATAATTTTCATATCTTGGCGTTCGTGATAGATATTATCTTGTTCTTGGTAATGCATGAAGTTATCAATGAGTTGTCTTTTGGAGTAAAACATATTTAAATGTCCATGTCCGACCATAAACATTTCGTATTTTTTTTGTTTTCCGATGGCTATCACATCTTCTAATGTAATTTCCTTAGCAATGTAGACGCCTTTTAAATCGAAACTTGATAAAAAATTAAAGTCATAAACATTGGCAAGCAAAGTTTCTGGATTATAAATAGTTTTATGTGCATATCCTAAAGATTTAAGTTTGCGGTAAGCTCCTAAATCTGCAACCACAATACCTGATACATCCTTTAAGGGGAGTTGTTTAATGATTTTTTCAAAATGATTTAACTGATCATCATTAAAAATTTGATTGGCAGAAATAAAAACTTCCTTTTTCATTTTTTGAGATGTTTTCGTGATTTCTATGATTTCATCTATCGTAAAACTATGTGTTAGCCTGGTGCCAATTTCTTTATTTCCAACAATGATGCCATCAACCAAATTTAACACCTGTTTTAAATTGTTGAGTTCATAAAGTGTAGAAATAATTTTCATATGCGTCTCCAACTGATACTCATGCCATCACCTTCATCATGAAAGGTGGTTTCAAAATCAGGATGTTCTTTTAAATAAGCTTTAAATTCTTTAAGTTTTCTTAGAAGTTGTCTCGTATGACGATTAACTTTCGTAGGATCTAAGTGATGAAAGGATAGGTTATCACATATCACAACGCCACCAGGTTTTAAGTGTGGTGAATATTTTTCAAAAAATCTTTTGTATTGTGATTTTGCTGCATCCAAAAAGATTAAATCGTAAGTTCTTAAAGGACCCTTGTAGGTAATCGCATCTTCAGCAATCAATTGGATTTGATTTTCCATATGAAAGTACTCAATATTTTTCTTCGCTTCTTCAATCATAAGTTCATGACGTTCTAAGGTATCGACCTTGCAACCAAAAGAAGCCATAGCGATTGCGCTATAGCCAATGGCAGTACCAATCTCTAAAACATCTTTGACTTTATGTTTTTCAATCACTTGTTTTAAAAACGATAACCCTTCATCACAAATAATTGGCACATGATTTTTTAAGGCTTCTTTTTTTAACTGTTCAAGCATTAGGCTTCTTCAGCTTCATCCTCTTCGTCTTCTGCCTCTAATTCATCATAGTAGGATTGAAGAACGCGGTCAAGCATTTCCCATTCTGCTTCAGTTTCAATATCAAAGAATGTGCCTTCTTCATCAGTAACACCTGCTTCGTAGCGCGCAGCACTGACTTCTCCGCTTTCAACAAATTCGAAGACAACATAGTTTTTTCCTTCATGTTCATGTGTAAATAAAATGTCGCAAACAGCTTCCTCGCCTTGGTCGTTGGTTACAACCATTTGGTTTTCTTTTAACATAGACTAACTCCTTTATAATTAAGATAATTTTGAAGAATGACCACTGCAGCGAGTTCATCTTTCTTCGCTTTCTTTGTTTTGTTTTTTTCTGATACTTTACTCATAGCTTGCATCGCAGTTCTAGTCGATAGTCTTTCATCCCATAAAATCACTTCGACGGGATAAGCTTGTTCAAGCGATGCCTTGAATGACTCACTAATTTTACCACGAATGCCAATATCATTATTCATATGTTTAGGCATGCCTAAAACAACAACAGATGCATTGGTTTGTTTAATGACGAGGATAACCTGAGATAGTGCCTCATCATAATCATTTTCTCTAAATCTGAGTGTGTCATAGGTCTCTGCAATAATCCCTGAGCTAGAGATTGCAATTCCACAAGTTTTACTGCCTAAATCTAATCCTAAATATGTCTTCATAGCATCTCTTCAATCATTTGTTTGAGTGCCTCAATCTTTGAAATTTCTTGAGTTCCACCTTGTGCAAGATTGGGCTTTCCGCCACCTGAACCATTGGTAAACTGAGCAGCAAATCTGACTAAATCGTTTGCGTTTCCAAGTTCACTCTTGCAAAGAAAGGTCGTTTTACCTTCAGAAACATTAATTAAGAAGAGCACTTCAGCCTTTATTTTATCATAAAGTGCATCCATCAGTTGCTTGATCACCTTAGAATCAATATCTTCCGTGAGAATGACTTGACGTTTTTTTGAATGATCCTTTATAAAATCATCCAGACGTGTTAAGACATCTTGTTGTTTTTCTCTATGAATGTTTTTTTCAACATCTTTAATAAATTCTTTATAGGTTTGAAGATAACTTCTCATGTTGATGATATCTTGATAAGAACCTTGGATTTCTGGAAGTTTAGGAGGATTGGTGGATTCTGAAAGTCTATTTAACTTGTCGTTTAATGATTGAACTTCTAACATGTAAGGCTCTAGATAGTGCATGATTTGTTGTTTTGTATCTGATCCCGTCACACCTTCCATACGGTAAATCCCTGAACCAATCGATTCATAAGAGCAAATAGCAAAATCGATGATTTCTTTCGTATTTTTAACATGTGTACCGCCACATAGTTCTTTGCTCCAACCCATATCCACGACACGAACGATATCACCATATTTTTCACCAAAGAGTGCCATTGCTCCGATTTTTCTAGCTTCTTCTAATGGCATTTGTCTGATGATGACATCCAGTGGTGTTTTTTTAATGTAGTGATTAACAAGTTTTTCAACTTCTAGAATCTTTTCATCATGTTCTGTTTCAAAATGATTAAAGTCAAATCTCCAACTCTTAGGTGCAACCTGAGAGCCTTGTTGATTACAATGTTTACCAAAAATATCTTTAATGGCTTGATGGAATAGATGGGCTGCACTATGGTTTCTAATGGTTTTAAGTCTTGCTTTCGCATCAACGATGGCTAAGACTTCATCGCCTTCTTCAATGCCACCTTCAATTTTATGTAAAAATTGTCCGTTAGGTAGTTTAGAAACTTCGGTGACTTCTAAACCATTAATGGTTCCAAGGTCAGCAACTTGACCGCCAGAAGTTGCATAAAAAGGCGTTTGGTCTAAAACAATACCTTCTTCAAAGACTTTAATCACTTTAGATTCTGATTGGAGAAAATCATAACCGATGAACTTTGAGGGTTCAGTAAATGATAAATAAGCTTCTTCTTGTGCCTTCATCGAACCCTTGGTTGTTCTTGCACTTCTTGAACGCTCTTTTTGTTTTTCTAATGCTTCATGAAACTGATTGATGTTAATCTCTACACCATGTTCTTCTGCATATTCTAAAGTGAGTTCAATGGGAAACCCATACGTATCATAAAGTTTAAATGCTGTATCACCTGATATGAGTTTACCTTCTTTATCAATGGCTTCAAGTAAATGCTTTTCGCCTTCGTTAATCGTTTCTAAAAATTTCTGCTCTTCTTTTAAAACGAGTTTTTTAACAATATCTTTGGTTTCATGAAGATTTTGATAGAAAACGCCCATGGTTTCAACGACATCATCAACTAAAAGATATAAAAATGGCTCATGAAGTCCAAGTTTTCTACCATATTTAACTGCACGTCTTAGTAATCTTCTTAAGACATAGCCTCGACCTTCATTAGATAAAATCGCACCATCACTGATAGCAAAAGTTAATGCTTTTATATGATCTGCAATGACTTTAAATGCCATTTGTCCTTCATATTTGATATGAGATAATTTTTCTGCGTGACAAATAATGGGGAAAAATAAATCAGTTTCAAAATTCGTTTTTGTTTGTTGAATGACACACGCAAATCGTTCAAGGCCTGCACCGGTATCAATATTTTTAGATGGTAGTTCAGGATATTCATCTCTTTTTAAACCTGGCTTTGAATTGTATTGAGAAAAAACGATATTCCAAATTTCAATAAAACGTTCATTTTCAATATCTTCTTCAATTAAAATCTTGCCTCTAGAGTCATAGGATTCCCCACGATCAAAATAGATTTCAGTGTCAGGACCACATGGACCAGAGCCAATTTCCCAGAAATTATCTGCTCTTGGAATGAGATGCGTTGGATCAACACCAAGTTTAATCCATGTATCTCTTGCTTCAAAGTCATCAGGATAATAGGTCATATAAAGTTTTTCTTTAGGAAATCCAAACCATTTAGGATCTGAGAGTATTTCTAAGCCCCAAGCAATCGCTTCAGTCTTAAAATAATCTCCAATTGAAAAATTACCAAGCATTTCAAAAAATGTATGGTGTCTGGCTGTTTTTCCGACATTATCAATGTCATTGGTGCGGATGCACTTTTGAACATTGGTAATTCTAGGATTCGTTGGTTTTTCGCTCCCATCAAAATATTTTTTAAGTGGAGCAACCCCAGCATTAATCCATAAGAGCGTTGGATCATTTTGTGGGACTAAAGAAGCGGATGCTTCTACTTTGTGTTTCTTGGATTCAAAAAATTTTAACCAAGTGTCTCTAATTTCTGCAGCTGTCATAAACTTCATACGCATATCCTCCTAAAAATCAAAAATAAAACGTCCAAAGAGAAAATCTCTAAGGACGTATAATCTACGCGGTACCACCTTAGTTCTAGAATAAATCTAGCACTCAAAAGTCGTTAAGGCCGACATACCTTGTGCTCCCAAACAGCGTTCATAAGGTCCATGCTTCGTTTTCACCATCCACGAAGTCTCTACGACATGAAGACTTACTACTCCTTTTGTTCATCGCGATTTTATTTTAGCATGGTTCATCTAAAATGTAAAGTAAAACTATAGGGATAAAGTCTCGTATTTGCCGAAGAGTTTCTTAAAGAGTGCCATAGCACCTAATGAAAGCCATAGGGTTAATATAAAATATCTCAGCCCATCTAATACTAAATCAAATTGAGTTAAGTTTAAATCATCATTTCCGCTGTAAGGAAAGACGAATTTGAGACCTTCTTTAAGAATAAGTGCAATACTAAGTCCAATGATGTACTTAATGAT
Organism: Acholeplasmataceae bacterium; assembly: GCA_030603805.1. Lineage (GTDB taxonomy): Bacteria > Bacillota_I > Bacilli_A > Acholeplasmatales > Acholeplasmataceae > Peloplasma. The sequence continues at coordinate 809 of JAUVXD010000012.1, read as the reverse complement.
TTGTATTTTTAAAGGTGCTTTCACATTATACTTAATATATTTGAGTTCAAGATCATAACCTAACGTTAATCCTAAGATAGATGCTGCAGCAACGTAATAGTTTTTATCCACAATAAAAAAACCGATGAATATAAGTAAGGGTATTGAATAATAGACCACTCGATTTGTCTTAATTTTCACATATGGCGAAATCTTAAGAATGGCATAATAGACACCTACTGCAACGATTGCTCCAGCGAGAACATCGGTGAGATAGTGTTGTCCAAGATAGATTCTTGCAATCATGACCAGACCAACAATGGTAAAGAGTATTGGGGTTACCCAAGACTTTAATTTACCATATCGCTCATTTAGGACCAGTGCCATAGCCATCGAATTTTGAGCATGACCTGAAGGAAATGAATAGCCATAAGTAGGTTCTGTCACGGAAACAACAGAGTCAAAAGTATAGGGTCTAGGACGTGCAACGATGTTTTTGAAAATATCATTTATTGCAACCGAGGTTAAAAAGATCATCATAAAGCGGTAGGCATATTCTTTATTGATGAGCCACCATAAAATTGAAGCAATAATGAGAAAAACTAGTTCATCACCAAACTCATTGAAAAATTTGAAAAAGATATCTAAAAATCCATTAGAAAAACTTTGAAAAAACTCTACAATTCGTAAATCCATTGTGCTATCTCCTCGTATAATATGTAGTGTAGATTTAGGTAAGACCTAGCTACATATCATGTTTTATAAGTTTGAAGCCCTGGTGTTATAATTAAGTCAAGATATAACCAGAATAATCCGCTCTTTCTCCTTGC
>JAUVXD010000038.1 GCA_030603805.1 Acholeplasmataceae bacterium | reverse complement strand
TTATCCCTAAAAAAACCTTTTTTACCTGCAGTTTGTTTTTTATAGCGAGATAGATGCTTAAAATGATGGGAATTATTGCACCGCCAGTGTTTATGCCGACAAGCCAATTACCATATGTGAAAAGATGAATATTTGCAAAGCTGATTCCAACATATTCATCAACTATACCTGCTCCAAGTATGAACGAAACAAAGACAATAATGATTGCCTCAAGTGAAGAAAAACCCATATCATTAAATGCTTTGGTTATAATTAAATATCCAATATAAAAAGCTAATGTGGGTAGAGTAATAATTAAAAGGAAATGACCCAATTGAGTTAATACAGATACATCAGACATGGCAATCTTTTGGATAGATCAATTGTTTATAAATTTAGTGACAAAACAATTCTTCTCTTTTGCTGCCTTATTCAAATCTATTAAAATAGATGGATAAAATATAACATATTATCTATTTCACAACTGTTAACTAAACATATAACATAAGTATTGAGAACTACAAATTAAATGGGGACAATAAACCTTTATGGAGAGGATATCGACGATTTGTATCTTCCGAGAACAATCCCAAGCATACGAAACATATATATATCAGAGTTACATATAATGAATTAACGTCAAAAACGGGGGTAAAAATATGAATTATAAAAAAGCGAGAATAGAGGCTGTTGTTTTAACCATCATTCTATTGGGAGCAATGTTTCTGGCTCCAGCAAGTTCTTTTGCGACACATGAAGAAAAAAACTCAAATGTTCTCTTAAGAACTACTTATCGTGATACTGATGTTTATGATGAAGAAGGAAATGTTTATGATGAAGAAGGAAATGTTTATGATGAAGAAGGAAATCTGATCTCTTTTATGCTCGATAGAAACTATGATTTCCCTGATCCAAATCCCGCGTCACTTGATCCAGATGACTACGATGATGCAGGAACTAGAAGAGATGCAGGAAACAAAAAATCACGTGCAACCGCAATTTATCCCGGTGAGATCATTGATAATTCGCCTGGGCGGGCAAGGACAGGTAAATTAGATTCAACTGCTGATGATCATGAAGACTGGTATTTCTTCACTGTTTGCGAGGGTCAAGAAATCAATATTGAAATGACTCCACCTACTGGTTTTGATTACGATCTTGATCTTGTGGATGACGACAAAGTTGTACGAGCAAGCTCTTCAAATGCAGGTAATGCACAAGAATCCTTAACATTTACTGCAGATTATACTGGCAAATGGTTCATGCGCATCTATTATGTAGGTGGTACTGATGAAGGTCAATACTCATTTGATGTAACGCTTATTGGACAAAACGATGCAGGTACCGCAGGTGATGCAGGAGACAGCTTTGCAGATGCAACTCTCATTACACCAGGCGAGTATTGCGGATACCTTGATATGAACGATGCATATGATTGGTATAAATTTGAAGTCAATGAAGGCGATGGCATTCATTTTATTTTAGAAATGAGAAAGATTGCCTACCTTGCTGATTTTGACATCC
>JAUVXD010000006.1 GCA_030603805.1 Acholeplasmataceae bacterium | reverse complement strand
AGTTGAAAAGTTTAAAAAGGAAATAAAAAAACTAATTTAATCTATTCACTACATAATAAAAACCGATCCAACGGCTCAATGAGGCTGTAAGGTCGGTTTTACTCTATTGAAGATGCAAAAGTCAGGTCTATTTTAATGCAAAAATAGCAAATTGTTTAAAAAGATTGTCTTATAAGTAGAATACTAGTATACGAAACCGTATTTAATATAATCGTAAGAATTTAATATAAGATATTATGTTATAGTTAAAGTAGTCATGATGTCTATAAAATTATGGGCATAAGATAGTTTCATATGTATTGAAATATCGATGACTAAAAATGTTTTTTATTCATTAAATGCCCATTTAATAAGGAGGTTCTTATGCGTAAAATTAACTCGAATGAAACTTTTTTAAACGAAATTGAGCAAGTCGCCATAGAGATATACCAAAGAGATCTAGAGCAAAGAGAAGACATTGCACTTATCAAAAATAAGTACCTTCAAGATACAAAATATACCTTGGGATATTTATCTTCATCCTTAGAGTTCAAAGAATTAAGCATTTTTACGAATTATATGGACTGGTTTGGTTCTTTGGCATACCATTTATCATTTAATCTAAAAAGTATGGAAATGCACTTTGAAAATACCATAAGTGTTTTTAACGATATGTTGGATAAGCAATTGAAGGAAGAAGCACTTCATTTTTACAAATTAGGAATCAATCGTTTTATTTCAGCCTTTCACTTGGCACACACGAAGAAAATAGAACTAGACATTTTCTTAAACCACTTAATCAATATGAACATTGACGCTGCTTATGAACACATAATGATTCTTATAAATCAAGGGGCGACGATTAAAGACATTTACTTAGATCTACTCCAACCCACACTCATCAAAGTAGGGGATTTATGGCATCAACAAATCATTTCTGTTGCCAAAGAGCATTACATTACAGCAGCAATCCAAACCATGATTGGCAAACTCTATGGCAAGCTTTTTGAAAACAAAGCTAAAGCCAAATATTCGGTTACAGCTGTTTGTGCTGGTGATGAGTTGCATGAAATCGGAATGCGCATGGTTGCCGACTTTTTTGAAATGTCTAAGTTTGATTCATATTATTTAGGTTCTAATATTCCAATTAAGGTCGTTTTAAATCATTTAATTGAAAAACCAACAGACTTACTTGCTGTTTCTGCAACTACACCGATGCATCTAGTTGAGGTTAAACAACTGATTGAATCTGTAAAAAAAGAACCTAGAACACATCAAATAAAAATCATAGTAGGTGGAAAGATTTTTAATGAAACACCCGATTTATGGAAGAAAATAGGTGCAGATGGGTTTGCAGATAATGCAGAACATGCAGTCCGATTAGGCTTGTCTTTGTTAGGTGATACAAATGATTAATACTCAACTTAATGATTGTGTTGTTGTCATAGATTCAAACAATAGAATCTCACAAGTATTACCTTCTGAATCTATTTTTTCAAAATATTTGGATTGTGATTTCTCATCTTTAATCATAAAGGATAAAGAACATCTAGATAAGCGGTTTAATCCGCTTGTTGATGAAAAACAGGTGGTCATTAATCAAAGTCTTATGATAAGATTAGAAGATACAGTTTACACTTGCCAATATAATGGCATCAAAGATGGACAATTCATCTATCTATTCATTTTATTTAACCAATCTACAGACATCGAAATCATGAAAAAAATGATGATCATGAACTCACAACAAGTTAATCAAATTCGAGATTTACAGAAAAGAGTTCAAAATCAAGATTTTAAAGTATATGAGGAAATAAGTAAATTGAACAGCGATTTAGTCAATTCAAAAAGACTCATAGAAAAACAAAACGCTGAACTTAATCGCTACAATGCTCTTTTAAGTCAAATGGCGAGAGAAGACTCGCTGACCGGCTGTTTCAATCGCAGATATTTTAACGAATATGTTAAAGAACATTATTTGGTCTCTTTAAAAGATCAAACTCACAGTCTTTCACTAATTGATTTTAATGCTTTCAAGGAAGTTAATGATCAATTAGGACACGATGCAGGAGATAGATTGCTTATAGAATTTGTGAGTTTAACACAAAAGATGCTCACTCAAATTGGTGAAATATTTCGAATTGGTGGTGATGAGTTTGTTATCATCTTTAACAACACGCAAGAAAAAGTCGCACATCGCTACATGAAAGATATTTCAGAGTTATTTGGAAATTTATCACCAATAGCTTCGATATCATATGGCATTGTTTCCTTTAATGAGTGTGAAATCAATCATGAATTTGATATCACCAAACTGATGCGTAAAGCAGATCAACTCCTCTACGAGCATAAGAAATCGATTAAGTCAAAAACCTAAGCATATTTTATAACCAAGTTAAGAAGAAATGGATGAGTATCCATTTTTTTGTAACATACCAAGATAGTTTAAAGTATTATGTTTTTTAGAGATTATCTACGATTGAAATTCTAAGGATAAACATGTTAAAATTTGATTAAACGCAAGAAAGTTGGAAAAACATGGATTATTTAGTAGCAAGAGAGTTAAATACACTTTATATTTTATTAGACATTATGTTTCTTCTGCTTTTAGGATTGGTGTTGCTCAAACTGAAGAAGAAAACAGCATTCTTTTTTGGTCTTGCAGGAGGAATTATCTATTTTATTGTAGATTATGGCATCTTTTATTTACTCCTTGGTACAAGACAGGTTCATGGCGCAAATCCATTAACTTTTCTTTTATGGTTATCGATGAGTTATGGGTTTACTAATTTTTTATGGATTTGGCTATTTTTAGATAAAGATAAGAAAATTATCGAATGGTCATTATTGATTATCATTGGATGGTTTTCAATTGCAATGATTGCTCAAGCCTATGGAGGTTCTTTTCCGCTCATATCGATTTCAAGAGGGACATCAGGTTATCATGGTGCTATGGCAATCATGCTTATTATAGGTTACTTATTTGTTATTATCAAAAACTTATTTGATGAAAAAAACGAAAGAATCCCGGTATTAAAACTTCTCTTTATTGGCATTATTGTGCAGTTTTCATGGAAATTTGTACTCTTAATTTCTGGTATTAGACCTATGGGTTTTCAACCACTGATTGTCAATTCACTATTAGAGACGAACTTAGGTATTCCTTACTTGTATTTTATACACTTATATATCAAAAAGCAAAAGCAAGAGATAATTCAAACGAAAACAGTAGAAGCAAACATTCATGAAGTAAGTCACTCATAAGTATAAACATATATTTTCCTACGCACCAACCTCCAAATTTTGATATAAAGTTGGAGGTGTTTTTTTAGAGTATTCAGGTTATCTCAATCTATGTAGATCAAAATAGACACAAATTTTTAAAGTGTTTTTTCTAGATGATAACGCTCTACATATCATAATCATGTTAAGATTAAAGTAGAAATTGATTTTAAGGAGGTTGTTTCATGAGTATACATATTGATGAAATCAAAACATATGATAAATTTGATGAACTAGCTGCTGATGTGCTTTTATTGGCCAGTGAAATATTACCGGATAAGTTTATTTATATCAATTCATTAAGTGATTCAAAACAAGTGACGCTCAAGATATTTAATAAAAATCCGTTAATTCAAATTCACGAAGGTATGACCATTGATTTAGAACAAGGTCTTTGCCAAAGAGTCGATTTTGAAAGGGGAACACCTTTGGTTTATGAAGATATCAGCAAGATCACAACACTGGATCATTTGCAAATCACACTTAAAAATGCGAATGTTAATGCTTATTTAGGAATTCCAATCGCATTGGAGTCAGGAGAAAGGTTTGGCACATTATGTGCTGTCCACCATGAGCCTTCTACATTTGATCAAAAAAGCATAGAACTTCTTCAAAAAATTGCAAAAATGTTTTCTTACTATCTTGAAATTGAACATCTTGCCTATAAAGATTTATTAACAGGTCTTTACAACAGACAGTATCTCTATAAATTTTTCTTTAAAAGCAAACCACAACAAGGAGCATTTTTTTACATAGATTTAGATGGCTTTAAGCAAATTAACGACCGTTTTGGTCATGATATTGGTGATCGCATTTTAAAAGAAGCGGGGCATAAGTTAAAGGACTTCTTGAATCTTTTAGAAGACGCGTATGCTGTAAGATTAGGTGGAGATGAGTTTATTGTCCATATTCCAAATCAAACAGATAATCAAGAGTTATCTAAGTATGCAAAGAGGTTGGTTAATCTGATGCAAGGATGGCAATTTGATATTAAAGAAACGAAACTTTCTGCAAGTATTGGCATAGCGATATATCATGAAAAACAAATTTATACGTTACAAAATTTACTTAATGATGCCGATGAAGCTTTATATGATGCAAAAAGAAAAGGCAAGAACACCTATCATTTTGCAGGAAACGATCCAAAAGATGGAGAAACCAATCATGAATAGTAAAACCATGCAAAAGGAAGTTTTCGATAGAACTGAGAAACTAATCCAAAAATTTGGACCTAGACTTGCAGGATCTATGGCATCTTTGGATACTGCAGATGCTTTGTATGAAGAAATGAGTAACTTTTCTGATCATGTACACAAAGAAGATTTTTTTCTACATCAAGGAGCTTTTCTAGGTTGGATTAGACTCTTAGTACTTTGTTATCTATTAGGTATTTTAGGCTTATGGTTGAATTATCCCATCATATCCTTTTTATTGGCATTGCTTTCTATCGTTGTTCTAGCACTTCAATTTTTCCTTTATTTACCGCTACTAGATCGCTTTTATCCTAGGAAGCAGGGCAGAAATATTTATGGTGTTATAGAACCACTTGAACCTGCAAAAAGACAAATTATTGTGAGTGGACATCATGATAGCTCACATGTGTTTAATTTCTTTATTCATCAACCTAAGCTTTATAACTTAAGAACAACAGGCTCAATAGCTTTAGTGATTATGCTTACGATTACGTCACTTGTCTTGGTATTTTTGAATCAAGTACCATGGTTAACTTTAGGTATTCAAATTGTAAACACATTGGGTACTTTACTCGTTGGTCAAATGTGGTTTTTCAGTTCTAACAAAGTATCTCCTGGGGCAGGAGATAATCTTATTGCATCCTCAATCGCATGGACTTTAGGTAAACATTTCTTTCATTTAAAAGAGAAAGGTGAAGGATTGAAATCTACTCGCTTGATTTTGATGAGTTTCGATGCTGAAGAAGAAGGTCTTAGAGGTGCTAGAGCCTATGCGAAAAAGCATGAACATGAATTTAAAGAGATAGAGACTTACCTGTTAAACATTGATTGTATCTATGATGAAAAAGAACTTTTCTTTTTAACCTCTGATTTGAATGATTTTGTACCACTTGATGAATCTTTAGCTAATCATTTAAAGGAAGTTGGAGCATCTTTAGGCATACCAACAAAAACTCAAAAATTATCGTTTCTAACAGGTGGAACGGATGCTGCAGAGCTTGCCAAAAAAGGCGTTAAAGCAACAACTATGATTGGCATGCCATGGACGAATAGTTCTAGAAGTCATGTTTATCATACGCCTTTTGATACACTTGAACACGTGAGTCCTAAAGCAGTTGAAGATACACTCAATATTTATCAAGAGTTTATTAAGCAAAAAGATGTATGAATTAAGTTTTCATATAGAAAAATCAACACACTATAGGTGATTCCATTGGAAAAGAGACAAACAAAAAAACAAGCTTTTATTTTTCTGTTATTATTAGGACTAATCAGTTTGCTTTCTGATTTCACACATGAAGGTGCAAGAAGTATTTATGGGCCTTATTTAGGCTTAATTGGCGCATCTGCCTTTGTAATTGCACTGACTGCAGGATTAGGTGAATTCATTGGACAAGCACTTAGAATAGTTACGGGAATAATCGCCGACAAGACAAAGAAATATTGGCTGATGATGATTTTAGGGTATTCAATCAATTTACTTGTTATTCCTATGCTGATGTTTGTTGATGCATCCATATGGGAAGTTGCTATTGTTTTAATCTTATTAGAACGCGTTGGTAAAGGTATTCGTGCGCCAGCCAAAAGTGCACTCACTTCCTTTACGACCGAGCACTTTGGTGCAGGTAAAGCTTTTGCCATTCAAGAAGCTATGGATCAATTTGGTGCATTTTTAGGACCCATGTTTGTCTTTCTTGTCCTTAATCTCAATCAAGGGTCCGAACTAGATGGATATCAATTAGCCTTTGGATTGTTGGGTATTTTTGCCATTATGACATTAATCATTTTAGTGATTGCAAAAGTTAAATATCCAAACCCTGATCAATTTGAAACAAAAACTTTAGTTAAAGGATTTAAAAGTAATCCATCATTTATCATGTACATGGTTGCCATCTCATTTATTGCTCTGGGCTTTATCGATTATCCTGTCTTAGCTTTTCATATCACTCAAACATCAACGATAGATGTCATCTATATTCCACTTCTTTATGCACTCGCGATGGGCATCGATGCACTTTCTGCACTTTTCTTTGGATATCTTTATGATAAAAAGGGTATCGTTTCATTAAAACTTGCGGTTCTATTGTCCATTTTTATCGCCCCAGTTATCTTTTTATTGGATGCAAATTATGCAATTATTATGGGTATATTACTTTGGGGGATTTCAATGGGTGCACAAGAATCTATTTTAAAGGCTGTTGTGTCATCACTGGTTTCAAAAGATAAACGTGCAACAGCGTACGGTATTTTTTATACAGTATTTGGTTCGGCTTGGTTTTTAGGTTCTTTAGTCATTGGTCTACTATACGAAATCAATACACTTTATATTGTTTTCTTTACTATTATAATGGAGTCTATTGCACTGATTTGCCTTTTCTTATATGGTAAACTAAATAAGGTGAATACCATAAAGACTTAAAAGAAGGGTGTGTTTATCGTTGAGTCATCATCAAGTTAAATGGAAAACATTCTTAAAAGATGTCATGATATGTTCACTGGGTGCTTATGGTGGGCCAGAAGCACATTATGGCGTTTTTACTGATCAAATGGTTACGAAGAAAAATTATCTAGATGAAGCTGAACTTGTGGAATTAATTGCCTTAACTGGAATATTACCAGGACCTTCAAGCACGCAAACCATCACTGCAATTGGTTATAAGATTGGTGGGCCTGTGCTTGCTTTTTTAACACTCTTGGTATGGGCGATGCCTGCTATCCTTGTAATGACCATCTTATCTTTTATTTATCGATTTTTGAGCAATTTCAATTTAGATGCACAGGGACTGAGATATATTGGACCGATGGCTGTAGGATTTATTGCAGTTGCTGGTTATAAAATCGGACTTAAAGTCATAAAAAATCATTGGACACTTGCCTTATTTATAGGAGCAGGTATCATCACCTATTTTTTTAGATCATTTTGGGTTTTCCCTTTAGTACTCATTATCGGGGGGATAGTTGCTGTTCTAAAATCGAACGAAAAAGATCTTTGGTATCATGTGAAACTCAATCCTCCATGGCGATATTTTGTCATTTTTCTAAGCTTAGCAATCGGACTTTTTGTTTTGAACATTGTTGTAGATCATCAACTCCTTTATCTTTTAGAGAGTTTTTATCGCTACGGGTATTTAGTTATTGGTGGCGGACAAGTCGTTATTCCATATATGTATACAGATTTGGTCGATGTTTACCAGTATATGACAGCACAAGAGTTTTTAACTGGATTTGGTATTGTTCAAGGTATGCCTGGACCCATGTTTAGTTTTAGTGCGTATGCTGGAGGACTTGCGGCACGTGAGGGTACTCAGATATTTCAAGTAGCAGGTGCTCTCGTTGCGGGTATCGGAATTTTCTTACCAGGAACGCTTTTAATCTTTTTCATCTATCCCATCTGGGAAAGACTAAAATCCATCAAAGGCATCAAGGTATCACTATCAGGAGTTACAGCTGTAGCAGGAGGCTTAATTGCAGTTGCTGCGATTAGATTAATGCAATCCACTGGATTTACTCTAGATAACATCATCGTGTTAGGTGTGACGATTCTCTTACTCTTAACTAAAAAAGTACCAGCACCTCTCATTGTATTTAGTGCTATCGTACTGGGGTTTATACTCGTATAATAAAGAAGTAACTCATGTATCCTGCCGGGAAGTGGCTCAGCTTGGTAGAGCACCTGGTTCGGGACTAGGAGGCCGCGAGTTCAAATCTCGTCTTCCCGACAGAATACATGAAATTTAACTTGTCTTTTAGGCAAGTTTTTAATTTTTAGTGGTAAAATGGTGCTAATTTATCATGTTATCAAGAAAAGGAATATCGACTATGATATATAACAGAAAGCAAATTGCAGTCATGTTGTTAGAGGGGATTGTAACCAATCATGCTGAAGAGGTTTATTTAAAACATACAACTTCAACTTTTATTCACCACAATATTTTTTTCAAAGGTGACAGGGACTTATTACTTAAAGCACTCATTGAGAACAACATTGAATATCCTAGTAAAAAGTTAACCATCAAATACGTGATAGCAGAAGAAAATTATGTCACTGTTTTTTCTCATGTAGATTTAGATGGTCATTTATCATATGCAACGGTCCACCTATTTAGATTCAATGAAGATAAAATTGAAGAGATGTGGGATTTTAGTCAAGAAATTCCTCAAACGATCATCAATGAACATGGTGCATTTTAAACAATTGGGAGAAAATTATGGACAAAATCAGCAAGACACAAATTTTTAAGAATAAAAACTTTAGTTTACTTTTTGCAGGTGTTTTGGTTTCTAACATAGCACATGTACTCTTTAACTTTGCGATTAGTCTTTATGTGCTTAGAATCGCGAATGAAGCTTATGGCGTATCTCGGGCTGCACTTATTCAAGCATTATATCTTGCTATCTCAGGTATCACGTTATTAATATTAATGCCTCTTGGTGGTGTTTTAGCTGATAAGTTCAATAAAGTAAGAACGATGTATATCACAGATTATATTAGAGGCATAACTATTGGGATAGTCGCTTTAGTTATGCTATTTACAGACCAGGTATCATTCATCATATACGTCTTATTTGCGATGAACATCATCTTAAGCATCAATTCAGCATTGTTTAATCCGGCAAGTTCATCACTACTTAGATTTATTGTTAAAGATGAAGAGCTTCAACAAGCATCAGGCTATATGCAAGGCTCCCAAAATTTACAAAATATTATTGGATTAATCTTAGGGGGCATCGTCTTTGCAGTCTTTGGTATATTTTGGATTTTTGTAATCAATGCACTTGGCTATATGATCAGCGCAGTTTCTGAGATGTTCATCTCATATGATCATAAAACACATGCAGATGAAGATGAAAAGATGAGTCTTTCATTGGTGTTTTCTGATATCAAAGTCGGTGTTAAATATCTTTACAATCAAAAAGCAATATTTGCAACTATTTTAATGGCTTTAGGTATTAATTTCTTTTTTAGTCCACTTTTTTCTAATGCCATTCCTTATTTCATTGAGTTTGGTTTAGGGAATGAACCATCATATCTTTTCATGAACTTTTTATCGATTGAGACATGGTACTCTATCATTTCAGTTGCTTTCTCACTTTCATCAATCATCATGGCACTCTATTTATCGAGTCAAAAAACCAAACAACGATACGGAAAGCAATTGAAAATTGCGATTACACTTGCCATTACAATGACGACACTTATGGCATCAGTCATGGTCATGTACTATATAGGACTTATTGATATTAATCTAGCACTGATTGGATTATTTGTTACCATCTTTATGACTGGTTTTATGACCATGGCATTTAACATTCCACTTAATATGATTATTCAAAGGAATGTAGATCCAAGACAATTGGGAAAAGTTGGTTCTGTAATCAGTGTTTTAAGTCAAGCACTCATTCCAATTGGTGCAATGTTAGCAGGCATTATTATTTCGCAACTTTCCATTATTTATCTTTACGTTTTTTCTGTCCTTGGCTCTTGGTTAGTTGTCATCTGGTATATTAAAAATAAACCATCAAGTACACTTTAATCAAAAAAAGCGAAAACCTACCCGGTTTCCGCTTGTACTTTAATTTGAGATCGATATATATTGGCATAAACACCATTCTTTGCAAGAAGTTCTTTATGCTTGCCTTCTTCAACTTTAATGCCACTTTCTAAAACAACAATCTTATCAGCATTTTTAATGGTAGATAACCGATGAGCGATGACAATCATCGTTCTATTTTTTCTTACCTTTTCAAGTGCGTTTTGTAGCATGGTTTCTGTTTCTGTATCGATATTTGCAGTGGCTTCGTCCATAACGAGTATAGCAGGATCATGAACGACTGCGCGGGCAAATGAAATTATTTGTTTTTCACCAACCGATAGATTGCCACCACCGCGTGTAATCTGTGTGTTTATGCCATGTTCAAGTTTATCTAAAAGTTTAGAACCACCAATGTCTCTTACGATTCTTTCAATTGTTTCATCAGAAACGTCTTGACCAAAACGGATATTATCTGCAATCGACCCTTTAAACATCGCAGGATCTTGAAGCACAATACCAACATGTGCTCGATACGTTCTCTTTGAATACGTACTGATATCAATATCATCTACTTTGATCGTACCCATATCAATAGATTTTAAATCATAAAAACGCATCAGTAAATTCATCAGTGAACTCTTGCCAGATCCTGTATGTCCAACAAGACCGATCAGTTCACCTGGCTTAATGTCTAGATCAATACCTTTTAAAACTGGATTACCTTCGCTATATGAGAACCAGATGTTTTCGAACGTGATATGACCCTTAAATCTTGGTATTTCTTCAAAAGATCCATCTTCTTGATCGCCATCAATGATTTTGAAGATACGCTCAGTTTTAACCATGGCATGTTCTAGGTTTCCAATTTCTCTAAATAAAGTCCCCACAGGTTCAATGAGTCTTGTTAAATAGTCGTTATAAGCATATATAATTCCTGCCGTGACTACAAAACCTGAAATCGTTAAATAACCATTTCCAAAATAAAGGACTATAACAGAAGTTACAAGCGCGCCGATTAATCGAATCAAGTTCCAACCAATCGATAAGTGCAAGAAGTTTTCCTTCATACGTTCAGACATGAACTCCTCAGAAATCGATTCAAATTTTTCTTCGGTTTGTTTACGGTAGTTAAAGATTTGCAATATACCAATGCCATTAATGATTTCATTGAGTTGTGCGGTAATTAGTGATGCAAGTTCATTGACTTTAACTGCAATCTTATTGAGTTTCTTAATAAAGAACTTAAGCCATACATATACCAGTGGGAATATAATGAAAGTTAATAATGCAAGTGTTGAATCAAGGTAAAACATACCAATATAAGCGAAAATGACAGCAAGACTTGCATTAACGAGAAGATTCATAATGGTTGAGAATAAATTCATCATACCGCCGACATCACTGATAATTCGGTTCGCTATTTTTCCTGCAGGTTCTGTTTCAAAATATGTCATTGGCATTTTTTGAAGTGCTCTAACTGCATCTCTTCTAGCATCCCTAACGATGTTCACGTTAATCATGGCCGTTGAAATTCTTTGGATATAGGTAAATAGAATTTGTAAGAAGAAGCGGACAGCAAGTAAGATAATTAATATGACTAAGGGTTCTACAAAAGGCTCATAGAAAGCGCGAATCTCAGATGGAGATAGTTGGATGACAGCATAGGTTTCAGTGACACCTTCTTGAGAGGTAATCGTCATTTCTAATCCATCTAGTGTTTTGTTACCAGTTAATGCAAGTTGATCAATAAAATAATACTTGCCCTGGTAAATCACGATGGATACTTGATGAGATCCTTCATCGGATTGACTAAAATATCTGCCATCATAGATAACCTCTGCTTGAGTTTCACCGACCTCAGACCACGGACGCTCAATTCCAACCAAATAGTCATCTAAAATCGATTTAACAATCAAAGGTGCAATCAGCCCTAAAGCTTGTACAATAAGCATTGCGAGTAAGGTTATGGTTAAAAGTTTTTTATATTTGGCGATATAACGCCATACTTTTTTCATTGTTTTCATCGGGCTACCTCATCGTCATCTGTTCAATATACTGTGACTTATACCAGCCTTCAGTACGAAGCAGTTCATCATGCGTACCACGTTGTGTAATACGTCCACCTTCAAGCACTAAAATAACATCTGCATCTCTAACTGCAGAGAACCTGTGTGCAACAATAATATTTGTTCGACCTGCTCTAAATGCTTTAAGGTGACCGATGATGGTATCCTCAGTTTTCGCATCAACAGCAGAAAGAGAATCATCTAAAATCAAAATATCAGGGTCTTTAATTAAAGCTCTTGCAATTGAGAGTCTTTGTTTTTGTCCACCTGAAAGTGTTGAACCTGCTTCTCCAACCATGGTATGAATATCATCTGATAAGAAGTGTAGATCTTTTTCAAAATCAGCAATTTTAACGGCCTTATCAAGTGCTTCTAAAGAAGCTCTCGGGTTACCAATCATGATATTATCTTCAACAGAGCGTTTGAAAAGCATATGGGATTGTGGCACATATCCCACAAGATTTCTAATATCTTCAACCTTATAGGTTTCAATAGGACTACCATCAATAAAGATTTGTCCATCTGTAACATTAAATTCTCTAAGGAGTTGTCTAATTAAAGTAGATTTTCCTGCACCAGTTGGTCCAACGATACCAATCGTTTGACCATTTTTTATTGTAAATGAAATGTTTTTAATCACAGGTTGTTTATCGAAGGGATATTTGAATGTGACATTTTTAAATTCAATCTCATCAAAATGAATGATATTTTTTGAGTCTTTCTCGTTTTTAACATCAGGGATTTGTTTCATAATCTCATCAAAACGATCAACAGAGATCGTCGCATTATTGATTTGAGAGAAGATCGTTGATATGGAGATGATAGGACCATAGAGTAAACCAATATAGGAGACAAAGGTGATGAGACCACCTAATGTCATTTGCTGATCCATAATAAAGAAGATTCCAAATCCAAATGCGAGGATATAAGCAATTCCATAAATAACTTCAAATAAAGGGTTAAACCAGTTTTCGTATTTGACGATATATCGCCACGAATTGATATCTCGATCAATGGCTTCATATTGTTTTTCTAAATCGTTATCTTCTTGAACATAAGCACGAACTGCTTTTTGCCCTTCAACAGATTCTAAGACTTTTTCTGTCATATCCGCATAAATTTCGCGATGTCTTTTAATATATTTTCTTTTTTGATTTCTAATCATATTTAATAAGGTTAACCCAATGGGCATAATCGAAACTGAAATGAGTGCAAGCTTCCAACTGATCGAAGTTGACATAATCGTAATAGCAAATAAAATGACCCCAACGTTGAAAATGATACCTTCAAGCATCGAAGATGCTGCTTGAGTGATGGCATCTAAATCAGCAGTAACTCGAGAGATCAAATCCCCTTTTTCATAGGACTCATAAAACTGTGAATCCATATCAAAAAGATGGGATAGGTATTTTTTTCTAAGTTTAAAGGATAAGAGTTGAGCTGTCTTTTGAGAAAGATGGTTATAAAGAAAGCTTAAAAAGTATCTTGCAATAGGAAGAAGTGCAAGCAGAATCACTAGCCATAAAAGAGAAGCCTCAGTTAGACCTCCAGAAACAATGGTATCAATCGCCCGACCTAAGACATAAGCTGGTGCAAGTGATATGGATGAGATGGATAAAAGTAGGATAAGCATCAGCAGATAAGTTTTCCACTGTTCTTTGATAAACCATCCGATTTTTTTGAAAATATTAGACATGAATGAACCTCACTTGTTGTATGTACACGTGATTATTATAACTTGAATTTAATAAAACTTCTATAAGAAAACGCACAGCATTCGCCGATTATTGAACAGATAAGATTACTAAGGTTGGATTCATAAACTTCATGGTAAAAACAAATTAATCCATTCTAAATATGAAAACATGGCATTCCTGGTGTGCTCAGATGGAACATCGGTGCTGATCCACTAACCCTCGACCCATCCCTTAATGGTGCCTCAGATGGCGGAGATGTCATCAACAACACCCATGAAGGCTTGGTCAGAGAAATTAATGGTATTGTTCAACCAGGGATTGCAGAATCCTGGACGACCTCTACAGATGGTTTGACGGTTACATTCAATCTCCGTCAATCAAATTGGAGTGACGGAACTCCGCTCACTGCACAGGATTTTATTTATACCTATCGACGTGCAATGGACCCAGCAACAGCTTCTGAATATTCTTGGATTTGGGAATATACAAATGTTGTTGGCGCAATTGATTTTGTGTTTGCTGATACCGAAGAAGCTGGATATGATGCAGATGAGCTTTGGGATGCTGTAGGTATTACGGCAGTTAACGATTACACCTTAAAATTTGATCTTGTGAACCCAACAAGCTATTTTGTCAGCTTAATGGCCTTCTATCATTTCTTCCCAGTGAAACAAGCTTCAGTTGAAGCTCCAGGTGGTGCAGATGGTTTATGGGCAAAAGTACCATCTCTTGCGGTATCTAATGGACCATTTAAGCTCACATCTTACACTTTAGGTGCTGGATTAGTACTTGAGAAAAACGATCAATATTGGAATAAAGATGTCGTTAAATTAGACCGTATTGAAGGTAAATTTATTGATAATGAATCCACAGCCTATGATGCATATGTAGCTGGGGAACTTGATTTTATTCCTCAAGTCCCAACAAGCGAAATGACAAGACTGATTGCTGAAAATCCAAACTTCTATGTGTTCCCACTTTTAGGCACGTATTATTATTCATTTAACTTCAATGATCCTGCAAATCTCTATGATAATGTTAAATTAAGAAGAGCTTTATCTTATGCAATCAATAGAGAAGCAATTGTTGAAGCTCTTGCAGGTGGTCAAGTGCCTGCCGCTGGCTTTGTGCCACCAGGATTCATTGATCATTTAGGTAGAGACTTCTTTGAAACTGCAGGTACATATGGCGTTGTAACAGATGATGGTAACTTCGCACTTGCTCAAACCTTATTTTCTGAAGCAGCAGGAGAAATGGGTATGACAGTAGCACAACTTAGAACAGCGCTTGCTGCTGAAACTTTACTTTATAACACATCTGATGCTCATGCTCAAGTGGCACAATTGGTTCAAGAATCATGGAACCAAGTGCTTGGATTCCAAATGAACTTAGGTAATCAAGAATGGGCTGTTTTCCAAGAAACACGTAAGAATGGTAACTTTGATATCGCACGTGGCGGATGGCTTACTGACTTTATGGATCCAATTGGTATGCTTGCAATTTTCACACACGGTAATGCATATAACGATCCTAAGTATAATAACCCTGCATTTGATCAACTCATTTCTTATGCACAATCAACAACTGTGACATCCATTCATTTTGAGAAACTCTATGCAGCACAAACATTATTTATGGAAGATATGCCAATTATTCCTGTATACCACTATTCTGACTTCATGTATGTGAAAGCATATGTTAAAGATTGGGGTCGTTCAGTACTTGGTACAGTTGATTTTTCAAGAGCTTATATCGATTAAAAAGTTTTGATTAAAGATTTAGAAAGACACTCAACTCTGTTGGGTGTTTTTTATACATGTTTCAGTGTTCAATAAAAAAAGCAGAATTTCTTCTGCTTTTTACTTGTTTTTTACTTTTTTAAGCCATCACAATGCCTGCGATAATGAAGCCGGTTAAAGCCATCACAGCAGCAATAATACCATAGGGTAATTGCGATGTTGCATGTTCGAAGTTATCGCATCCTGCAGCACTTGATGAAAGAATGGTTGCATCTGAGTAGAAGCATACATGACTACCCCATACACCAGCTGAAATGACAGCTGCAATCAGTAACCCTGGGTGAATACCTAAGGTGAATGCTAAAACAGTAACCAGTGGAATCGCAATCGCATACATACCCCAAGATAGACCCATAATGAATTCAGTTAATCCAAAGACTAAGAAAATCAGTGCTGGAAGCATCCAAATTGGAACATTGTTAGAAACAACGTCGACGATATAATCCATAAAGCCTAACGCATGAATACCATCAGCAAACATATAGGCGAGCACAACCATTAATAGAGGGGTGAGCATATTCTTAAAGCCTTTAAGTGCTAAAGCGAAGAAGGATTCCCCATCTGTTAAGCCTTGAATTAAATAGAATACAAACATGAATCCTAATGTAAAGATGACACCATACATTAAGTCAATTTCGAAATAAAGAGTTGCAACAATGAGCATGATAATCGGTAAGAAGAAATTCATGACCTTAGCATTAGGCTTTGCTTCAATCTTTTCACCTGCACGAATGTCAATTTTATCAGAGCCTGGAGGCGCAAGTACACCTGTTTCTTGAGCTCTTTTTTCTGCTCTCTTAAGTTTTCCAAATAAAGGAATGATACCTAAAATCGTTAATGGCACAATGAGTAATGAGAACCAACCATAAAAGTTAAATGGAATACTTGAAATAAAGACACGTACACCACCACCATAAACATCATCTAAACCATAGCTTGCAACTGTTTGAGAATATAGACCTGCAATGAAGACAGCCCAAGTGGATACTGGAATGAGTGTGGTGTCTGGTGCAGCAGTTGAGTCAACGATATAAGCTAGATATTCTCTAGATACTTTGTGCTCATCTGTTAAAGGTGCCATTGAGGATCCAACAGTTAATGCGTTTAAGTAGTCATCAACGAAAATGATCAAGCCTAACACCCAAGTCCATAGTAGTGTTGCTTTTTTCGTTTTAGCTCTTTTAGCAACCCAACGACCAAACGCATACACACCACCAGCTTGCTCAATGAGTGCAACAAAACTACCCATAAGACCACACACAATGAAGAGCCATGCAGTATCTTCATTGGCAACATTGATAATTAAAGAGTAATTGATGGCATCAAAGAAACTCAAAGTTTCTCCAGCCTCAAAACCATAAATTGCTTCAGGAGTGACATACATGCCAGCAGAAACAGCCATCAAGAACGCAAGCACAATACCTAAGGCAAGAGACTCAAAAATGCGTCTTGTTAAAAAGATATAAACTAAAAGGAATAACGCAGGTACCACTGAAAATAGTGGAAAGTTTGGTAAAACCACAGGTGTTAAAAGCGTGATAACCAGAAATACGAGTGTTAAAACCGTGTAATGAATAAAGTTTTTGTCTTTAAGGAGTGGTTTGATTTTTCCTGCGATAGAATTATCAATTGCCTTTCCTTCCGGGCTGTTTTTTTGTGTATCTGTGACATACCCGCCATAATCATCTGGAGCTTCGATTTTGTTTTGATCCATCAATTTGACCTCATCTTCTAAATTTTTTCATGAGATTATTATAGCAAATTTTTTGCAAATGTAAATAGATTTAATTCACGTTTTTTTTCATCACACTTTCAATCTCATTTTTTAAGACGAAAATATAGAGATTTTAATTAAATTAATGGCTTTGTTAAGGCAAAAAATGGGTAAAATCAAAAAACAAGATAAAAGTTTTTTATAGCTAATTTTTTAGTCATAATTTTAATATTTTCATCAGTGCTTTCATCAAGCGATTAAAGTGTTTATTGTAAAGAATTTGTCAGATTTATCACTCAAGGTTGACATCACAAAGTTTTATTTTTATAATATAGATAGATATCAATATAGATGAATATCGATATATAAGGTGGTAAGCATATGAAAATGAACCCTGCACTCGTGTTTAAAGCACTATCAGATGAAAATCGATTGAAAATTATGGAACTTCTCATCCAAGGAGAAACATGTGGCTGTACATTGATTGATAAACTCCCTATTAGTCAACCCACACTCTCATATCATTTAAAGACTCTAACCGAAGCAGGTCTAACCACAGCATATAAAGAAGGAACATGGGTCAAACACCATGTGAATTATGATGCACTTGATTTTATCATCGATTTTTTAGAGAGTCTTAAGAAAGCAGAAACAACATGCAAAGTATAAAAAATATTTTTGGCATCATCAATGATCTTTTCTTAAGAATGACATGGTTAAAAGAAGGTGTCCACTGGTTTTTAGAGAAAATGATTGGTATCAACTCAGAAACGATGCTTTTTGAAGCAATCTCTTTCTTTATCTATGATGTGATTAAAATTGTTATTTTACTCGCTGTCTTAATTTTTTTGGCATCTTATCTTCAATCTTATTTTTCAGCAGAAAGAACGAGAAACATCTTAAAAAAGCATCAAGGTGCTGGCGCGAACACCATAGGTGCACTCCTAGGAACTGTCACACCATTTTGTTCATGTTCATCAATTCCCATATTTATAGGCTTCACTAAGGCGGGACTTCCCATCGGTGTGACCTTTTCATTTTTAATTTCTTCACCACTGGTAGATTTAGCTTCTGTGATTTTACTAGCAAGTATATTTAATTGGAAAGTCGCACTCGCTTATGTGATTGTTGGCTTGCTGATTGCAATCATCGGAGGAAGTCTTATAAGTCTTTTCAAAATGGAAAGATATGTTGAAGATTTTGTCATGAAAGTTAAATCAGAAGGATCAAATCATCATGAGATGATTGAACCTAAACTATCCAAAAAAGAACGTGCTCAATATGCATTAGAACAAGTCAGAGATATATTCAAACGGGTTTGGTTATACATTTTGATTGGTGTAGGTATTGGCGCAATCATTCATGGTTATATACCTGAAACATGGGTCTCCACAGTTTTAGGTCAAAATAATGCATTTTCTGTGGTGATTGCAACATTAATCGGTATTCCAATGTATGCAGATATATTTGGCACACTTCCGATTGCTGAGGCCTTAGTATTTAAAGGTGTTGGTATTGGAACAGTACTTGCATTTATGATGGCAGTTACAGCACTATCCATCCCATCTATCATTATGCTTAAAAAAGTTGTTAAAACGAAACTTTTAGTTACTTTTGTAGGTATTGTTTCAATTGGTATTTTACTGATGGGTTATTTATTTAACGCATTTGCTTATCTACTCATATAGAAGGGAGGAAAAAGATATGACAATCAAAGTACTCGGCTCAGGATGTGCCAATTGCAAGAGACTTCTACAAATTACTCATAAAGCAGTTGAAGAATTAGATATTGAAGCTGAAGTGTTATACATCACTGACATCATGGAAATTGCACAAGCGGGCATCATGAAAACACCGGGTTTAATCATTAATGATCAAATTGCTTCTTATGGTCGCATACCCACACTTGAAGAAGTCAAAACAATGCTTAAAGGAGTTTAAACAATGAAGATAGGATTTTTTGAGAAATACTTAACACTTTTTGTTCTCATATGCATGGCCATTGGTGTTTTAATAGGAAGATTCTTACCCATCATTCCAGATACGCTTAGCCGATTTGAAATTGCAAGTGTCAACATTCCTATAGGCATATTAATTTGGGTAATGATATATCCCATGATGCTTAAAGTTGATTTTACATCAGTCAAACATGTCGGTAAAAAACCTAAGGGACTCTATTTGACATGGATTGTGAATTGGCTCATTAAACCTTTTACAATGTTTGGTATTGCGTATCTATTCTTTCATGTCATTTTTAGTGCCATCATCCCAGTCAATTTGCAACAAGATTATTTAGCGGGTGCTGTATTACTTGGTGCTGCACCGTGTACAGCAATGGTATTTGTGTGGAGTACATTAACCAGAGGCAATCCTGCTTATACACTGGTCCAAGTTGCAACCAACGATTTAATCATCTTAGTGCTCTTTGTACCTATTGTCGGTCTACTTTTAGGTATTGGTGGATTTGCAGTGCCTTGGGCTACACTATTTCTATCTGTCTTCTTATTTGTGGTAGTGCCATTAGTTGCAGCATCCCTGACTAGATATTATTTGATTAAACATAAAGGGTTGGAATTCTTCAATCAAAGTTTTGTACCTAAGTTTGCTAAAGTGACAATCACCGGATTATTACTTACATTAATCCTAATCTTTTCACTTCAAAGTGATTTGATTATAGATAATCCACTACATATTGTACTCATCAGCATCCCCCTTATCATCCAGACATTCCTCATCTTCTTTATCGCCTATTTTGGAGCAAGAGCACTTAAACTAACACACGATGTTGCAGCGCCAGCAGGCATGATTGGGGCATCCAATTTCTTTGAACTTGCTGTAGCTGTAGCTGTTGCATTATTTCCTCTAAATCCAGGGGTTGCACTGGCAACAATTGTCGGTGTTTTAGTCGAAGTACCTGTCATGTTAATCTTAGTTAAAATAGCCAATAAAACCAAATCATGGTTTCCAAGGAGAGATTTAAATGAAAAAATTTAAAATTGCCTATGTATGTGTTCATAACAGCTGTCGAAGTCAAATGGCTGAAGCCATTACAAAGAAGTTAGCTTCAGATTTTTTTGAAGCCTATAGTGCCGGAACCGAAACAAAGCCTCAGATTAATCAAGATGCAGTGAAAATCATAAAAAAACTTTATGATGTAGACATAAATTTAACTCAAAAATCAAAACTTATTGATGATCTACCCCAAGAGTTAGATATATTAGTCACGATGGGCTGTAATGTTGAATGTCCTTTTATTCCAACCCAGTATCGTGAGGATTGGGGATTAGATGATCCCTCTGGACTACCAGAGTCAGAGTTCATGAAGACTGCTGAACTGATTAAAGAAAAACTACTTTTACTTAAGAAAAAGATCGAACAAAAAGAAATCGATTTAAAATAAAATAAAAAAGGCAATCTCACACTTTAAATAAAATGAGACTGCCTTTTTTAGTTGTTTTTTCATTTTAGGGTTTAACTTGCATTTTTGATGCGTAACTGCTCCAATGATAAGCTACTTTATAAAGTTCAAGTGTTTGATGATCTATAAAATTAATTTTCATGGAAGATGGTGTATTCGCGAACATGAAGAGTGAACCTCCAATCAGTGTATCAACTGATGTTCTTAAAATATAGACATTGGTTAGATTTGAACAGAAATAGAAAGCCCCATAACCTATAAAATTAATGTTGAAAGGGATGATGATGGATTCAAGTGAAAGACAAGAATCAAAGACATAACTGCTGATTTCTGTGATTCCACTACCTAATGTAATTGATTTAAGGCTTGCGAATTCTCTAAATGCATAGTACTCGATTGTAGTTACATGATCAGGAATACTTAAATGCTCAACATCTTTTGTGCGATAAAAAGCATATGTTTTAATGGTTTTGATTCCAGAACCAAATGTAAATGAAGTAAAGCTCACTTCAGAAAATGCATCAGCTTCAATGGTTTCAACGTAATCGGGTAATACATAATCTTTGATGTTAGTTTTTCCTATGGGATATCGAACCAAAGTTTTATAATCGGATGTATAAAGAATGCCGTCAACAGCTGAATAGTTATCTGAACTTCCAAACATGTCGATTTCAGATAAAGCGTAACAGGAACGAAAAACAGAGTTTCCAATCTTATTGACACGCCAATACATCACAATACGTTCTATTAAATGAGCATCAAGAAATGCAAAATTTCCGATTTCAATCAAAGTTGTTGGCAAGTCTATATGAGACATCTTTGCATCTCTAAACCCATAATCTGCAATCTTAATCACTGGTTTACCCATGTAATTTCTTGGAATATATACGTGATCTTCAGTGATGGCATCGCCAACACTTACCTCATAACCTAACTCATCATCCGAAAGTTCAAATATAAGACCTGGTGTCATCCAATCAGCGATTAAGTATAGATACTTATCGGGCATGTTTCCAAACTCAAAAGGTGTTTATGCACCAAACCCATCGTACCATCCCATGAATATCAGATGATCTCTGACTGGAATTTCAGGTTCCACAAGAGGTGTTCCAGGTTTATGATATGAGATCACATCTTCTAAATCTCCAAGATTTGTAAGTCTCATTTGAAAAAGATATTGCCATCTAGGATAGAGTGTGAGATTGAGTGCAGGCATGGTTGTTTCTTCAAAAGGTAATAAAAAGTCTTGATCATAAAACCATCCTTCAAATGAAAATCCTGGGTAAACAGGCGTTTCAATATCGATGATACTTCCAAAAGGAATTATGAGTGGATCTAGATGACCGTTGCCACCCATTTCAAAGGTGATTTGGTAAGATTTGATTTCCCATTTCGCGTAAAGTGTTATGGTTTCACTCATTAACAGGATTTGACTTGAAGGTGTTGTCAAGCTCGAATCTAAGAACCATCCGATAAAAGCATGACCTTCCTTAGTAGGCAAAGGTAAATCTTGAGTCAAGGTGGATTCTGTAATAGTTACGGGAAAGATCGGTGTACCACCATTAGATTCAAAATACACAATGACTTGCTCAATGGGTGGTGTTGGATCAGAGGGTAAAGTTTGTTCACTTGGGTCATTACAGCCACTCAATGCGTATAAAAAAATAAAGAAAAACAGAACTTTAAGAAAAGATTTCATTTGTTCACCCCACTAATAAAAAGGCCAGCATTGCACATGCTGCCTTCTTCTAGTGTTATTTACTTTTATTATACGCCTGAAATCAGTACATGTGTATCAAAAATTGACATAAAGAATGATAAGGTGATTTTAACTTCACATGAAGCAAAATGACTAGATCAAAGTCTCTACAAACTCAATGATTACAACTTAACAAATTTGAGCCTGGATATAACCCAATGTAAGCGTTGACACCTATATATATTATATGCTATAATTATATATATACGGACGCCGTCCAACATAGCGTACGGTATAGCAAAAACGATTATCGAGACATCTTGATGATAATCACACTTTTTTGCTGTAAAAATCAATTTAAGGAGATTTTATCATGTCTAATTTGAATCAATTTATTCAATCACTACCAAACACTGAACTCGCACTTAAGCTCGGTGTATACGAAAACTCTATTCATTTTGCTCATGACACATGGGTGTTTATGATTCAAGGCTCAGAACAAGACTATTTGATTGCAGCAGGTCCATATGCTTCAAAGTTTGAAGGCGATGCATTTGTTTCAAATCAAATACAAGCAGTTAAAGCACCATTATCTCATCATAATGGAAAAGTGCTTAGAGAACTTTTCCCATTTACAAAACCGATACCAGTATTACAAGCTGAACGCAGTTTTGGTCTTGGTGATCGCTTAGGTATTGCAGGTCCAGGACATTTAAGAGTGTTTAAAGAATATGATGCTTACCCTATTTTAGCACAGCAATCGATTCGTGAATTAAATCTAACCAATAGAACTTATAGTGATGTTTTAGATGCAGCAAGTTTTGCTGTATTTAAAGAAGGCTATCATGATGGATTTGGTGCAGATGGCGATCACTTAAAGAAGCCTGAAGATATTGAGTATGCATTAGGCTTAGGATTTACTATGATTACCTTAGACTGTAGTGATCATATTCGTAACGATATTTCAAACATGAGTGCAAAAGAAGTTGATGAAAACTGCACACTTTCAGGCGTTTTAAAAGAAAGATACTTAAATAAAAATTTCGAGATTGAAGGCATGTCAGTCACATTTGATGAAGAAGAACTTAAAAGAAATGTTTTAGTTTATGGTAAGGCTATAGAATTTGCTGCCTCCATTTATCAAACGTATTTTATTGAAAAGAAAGCAAATGCCAATTTTGAAATCTCTATTGATGAAACTGCAACACCAACGACTCCGACACAACATTTCTTTGTTGCAAATGAACTCACCTTAAAAGGGGTTAAACTCGATACCATGGCACCTAGATTTTGTGGTGAGTTCCAAAAAGGTGTAGATTACATTGGAGATGTTAAACAGTTTGAAGAAGAACTGAAGATTCATGCAGCCATTGCAAGAAAGTTTGGATACAAATTATCCATTCATTCTGGATCTGATAAATTTTCAATTTTCTCTTTAGTTGGCAAATATACAAAAGGACATTTCCACGTCAAAACAGCAGGAACGAACTGGCTTGAAGCAATGCGTGCAGTTGCTGCATCAAATCCTTCGCTTTATCGTGCCATTCATAAATACGCACTTTCAATGTTTCCTGAAGCTCAAAAATTTTATCATGTCACAACAGACTTAAACAAAATTCCAAATATTGATACCCTTAAGGATGAAGAATTAGTCAATCTATTTAAACAAAATGATGCAAGACAATTGATTCATATTACCTATGGTTTTATCCTAAACCATCAGAATGAACAAGGGGAATTTGTCTTTAAAAACAAGCTTTATCAACTTTGGAGAGAAAATGCATCTGTTTATTCAGATATGCTCTATGAGCACATTGGTAAACATCTTCAACTTCTATATCAAGGTTTTTTAGTATAATAGAATCGAAGCGAGGTCAAATTCATGAAATTTAGAGAGAAATATCAATACGCGATGATTGTTCCATCATCGATGGGTGTTCGGTTAACACCAATCAATAGACAGCCTGTTCATACATCAGAACTCTTTCATTTAAAAGCAAGCAGTGCTGAAACCAATGTGATGAGTGTTGCAGCAGCTCTTGGCTTAAAGACGAAAGTGCTCACCACCTTTGTTAAAGATAGTCCAATTGCTCAAATCATTAAAAACGATTTAATGAAAAGACATATTCAATACGAAGGTGTTGAAGTTGAACAAGGTGGACCATGGGGATATCGTCATCAGTTCAATATCGCAGATTCTGGATATGGACTTAGAGGACCTCGTGTTCAAAATGATCGTGCAGGAGAAGTAGGAAGAACCCTCAACTTAAAAGATTTTGACTTAAATAGAATCTTTAACACTGAAGGTGTTCAACTCCTACATTTGTCGGGTTTGATTGCTGCATTATCTCCTGAAACAGGCCAATTTTGTTTAGAACTTGCACGATATGCAAAACAATTTGGTACTAAAATATCATTTGACCTCAACTATCGAGCATCTTTTTGGAAAAACAGAAAAGATGAATTATCTCAAATTTTCAAAGAAATTGCTAGCGTTTCCGATATCTTAATTGGAAATGAAGAAGATTTCCAACTGGCCTTAGGTATTTTAGGCCCAGAAGCTGGTGGAAAAAATATCGGTGATGAAATTGAATCATTCAAAGGTTTAATCATGAATGTCAAAAAAGCATATCCTAATGCATCTACTTATGCAACAACACTCCGTGAAGTTGAAAATGCCAATGAACATCATTGGGGAGCGATCCTTTTAGATGGTGACACGTGGACAGTGATTAAACCAAGACCGATTCAAGTACTTGACCGTATTGGTGGTGGCGATGGTTTTGTTGGAGGACTTCTTTACGGTTTTCTTAAAGGTTGGCCATCAGAAAAATGTGCACAATTTGGCTGGGCTACAGGTGCACTTGCTGTAACGATGATTGAAGATTTTGCATTACCTCAAGATGAAGAACAAGTTTGGAGCATCTGGGAAGGCAATGCGAGAGTGAAAAGATAAAGGAGATTATGATGAAAAAACTATCAGATATAGGCTTAACAGGTTTAGCAGTTATGGGAGAAAACCTCGTACTCAATATGGCATCCAAAGGTTTTCAAGTGACTGCTCATGCACGTCAAAAATCGCGAGTCGATGAATTCTTAAATGGCAGAGCCAAAAATTTACCCATTATCGGGACATCTGATTTAAAAGAACTTGTGGATTCTCTTGAAAAACCAAGAAAAGTCATGATGATGATTAAAGCAGGAGATCCAGTCGATCAAGTGATTGAACAACTCATTCCACTTTTAGAAGCTGGTGATATTATTATCGATGGTGGAAATTCCCATTATCCAGATACTGTAAGACGTACGAAGTATGTTGAATCAAAAGGATTATATTACATTGGCACAGGTGTTTCTGGTGGTGAAGAAGGCGCACTCTTAGGACCATCCATTATGCCAGGTGGCTCCAATAAAGCATGGCCATTTGTTAAACCTATTTTTCAAGCGATCGCTGCTAAAGTTGAAGGTGGCGATGTGTGCTGTGATTGGGTTGGAGAAGATGGTGCTGGACACTTTGTTAAAATGGTTCATAACGGCATCGAATATGGTGATATCCAATTAATCACTGAAGCCTATCATTTAATGCGTAATGTTTTAAAACTTTCAGCAGATGAGATGGCTGATATCTTTAAAGCCTGGAACAAGACAGAACTTGATAGTTATTTAATTGAAATTACAGGAGATATCTTAAGTTTTAAAGATATAGATGGAAGTCCATTAATTGATAAGATTTTAGATACAGCAGGACAAAAAGGAACAGGTAAATGGACTGCAGTTGCATCACTTGAAGACTCAGTACCACTCACTTTAATTACTGAAGCAGTTTATGCAAGATTCATTTCAGCACTCAAAGATGAACGTATGGTTGCATCCAAGGTCTTCAAACAAACACCAATCACCTTTAAAGGGGATAAGAAAGCCTTTATTGAAGATATCAGAAAAGCACTTTACGCTGCAAAAATTGTTTCCTATGCACAAGGATATGCGCTTATGGCTGCAGCCGCTAAAACCAACAATTGGAACTTAAATTATGGTGGTATTGCCTTAATGTGGCGTGGCGGATGTATTATTCGTTCGGTGTTCTTAAGCAAGATTAAAGAAGCCTTTGATCAAAATCGCGTACTCACGAATTTATTGCTTGATCCATATTTTAAAGATGTCATGGAAAACATGCAGGATTCTTGGAGAAAAGTTATTTCAACAGCTGTTTTAAATGGTATTCCAACACCAGCAATGTCTGCAGCACTTAATTATTTTGATTCTTATAAAACTGAAAACTTACCCGCAAACTTACTTCAAGCTCAAAGAGACTATTTTGGCGCACATACCTATGAACGCACAGACCATGGTCGTGGAGAATTCTTCCACACCAACTGGACAGGTCGCGGAGGAAAAACTTCTTCAACGACATACAATGTGTAGGAGGTACTATGAACTATCCACTACATTTTGATTTAAAAGATAAAGTTGTTGTTGTCACCGGAGGTGCTGGTGTTTTAGGGAGTCATTTCTCGAAAGCCATTGCTCAAGCTGGCGGGAAAGTTGTTATATTAGGGCGTTCTTTAGATAAAGCTGAAGTGCTTGCAAAATCTATAAGAGCAGAGGGTTATCAAGCATTAGCGATGAGTGCAGATGTATTAAATAAGTCAAGTATAGAAGAAGCAAAAGTAGTGATTAATCAAGCCTTTGGACCTATCGATATTCTCATCAATGGTGCTGGAGGTAATGATCCTAAAGCCACAACATTTGATGAGTATTTTAATCCAAACACATTTGATAACCCAAATCAACGAAACTTCTTCAATCTAGATTTAGAAGGCTTTAATTATGTATTTGGACTCAATTTTACAGGCACTTTAATTCCAACACAAATCTTTGCTCAAGATATGATTGGTCGGTCTGGATGCAGTATCCTAAATATTTCTTCCATGAGTGCCTTTAATCCACTGACTAAAATCCCTGCATATTCAGCAGCAAAAGCTGCTATCAATAATTTCACGAAATGGATGAGTGTCCATTTTGCGGAACACGGTATTAGAGTCAATGCACTTGCACCTGGTTTTTTTGCAACCGAACAAAATAGAACGCTTCTTTTTACAGAAGAGGGTAAACTTACCCCAAGATCACATAAAATCATTGCTGGAACTCCCATGAAAAGATTTGGAGAACCTGAAGAACTTGTGGGAACCCTTTTATGGTTAATTGACGCCAAACAGTCACAGTTTGTTACAGGTATTGTTGTCCCAGTTGATGGTGGATTTTCAGCCTATTCTGGCGTTTAATGAGGTGATGATATGACTGAGGTATTTTTAAAGTCCAATAGAGAAGAAGGATTAACACCAGAAGAAATCAAGAAAGCTATCATGCAGTCTCTTGAAGGAAAATCTCTTAAAAAAGTTCTTCTTGTACCCCCAGATTTCACCAGATTTTACTCTAATGCAGGATACATTACCAATCTTTACTACCATCTACTAAAGGATTTTGCTCATGTCGATATACTCCCTGCTTTGGGCACACATGAAGCTATGACCAAAGAAGAATGTGAAGAAATGTTTGGAGATATTCCTTTTGAGACATTTATTTACCATAATTGGCGTGAAGATGTGGTCTCAATTGGCGAGGTTCCTAAATCCTATTTACTCGAAGTTTCTGAAGGTTTATGGGATCAAGCGATTGATGTCCAAATCAATAAACTCATCATGGATCCTACCTATGATTTAGTCATATCCATTGGTCAGATTGTGCCTCATGAAGTTGTAGGCATTGCCAATCATGCAAAAAATCTATTTGTAGGTTGTGGTGGCAAAAATATCATCAATCAATCTCATATGTTAGGTGCTGTTTATGGGATGGAAAGGATGATGGGTAAAGATCATACGCCAGTTAGAAAAGTATTTGACTATGCAATGACCCATCTGTTAAATCATCGTCCTGTATTATTTGTACTCACAGTGACAACGGCACCACAAGGTGTTACACAAACCCATGGACTTTATATTAGCGAGTCAAGAAAAGGTTTTGAACTCGGTATTGAATTATGTCAAGAGAAGAACTTAAACTTTTTAGATAAAGCAATCAAAAAATGTGTTGTTTATTTAGAACCCAAAGAGTTTAAAAGTACTTGGCTTGGAAATAAAGCTGTTTATCGGACTAGAATGGCGATTGCTGACGGAGGAGAACTCATTATTCTTGCACCAGGTGTATCAAAATTTGGTGAAGATTTGAAAAATGATGAACTCATTCGAAAGTATGGTTATCAAGGAAGACTTAAGGTATTAGAACTCTTTAAGTCAAACCAAGAGCTCAAAGATAACATGGGTATCACGGCACATTTAATCCACGGATCATCTGATAATCGGTTTTCCGTGACCTATGCAGTTAAGAAAATCACCAAAGAAGAAATTGAAAGTGTTTATTTTAAAGCTGCTTCTTATGATGAAATGATTAAGATTTATGATCCAGAAAAACTGAGAGCAGGATGGAACATCATGCCAAATGGAGAAGAAATCTTTTATGTGCCTAATCCAGCACTTGGACTATGGATTGACAAAAACAGATTTTAAATCAATCATGCATTCCATGGAAACATCATGGAATGCTTATTTTTAAAAAGATGAAAGAGGTTATGATGGAACAGCAACGTATTACAGAACAAAGGATTCAAAACTTAAAAAAACTTAGTTTATCTAGCATGTTTATTGCTTTAGGGATTTTATTACCATTTCTTGCTTTTGGTAACCCTGAATTTGCGAGCATTTGGCTTCCAATGCATATTCCAGTACTCATTGCAGGTTTTATTTTAGGGGCAAAGCACGGATTTCTTGTAGGTATACTAACACCACTTCTAAGAAGTCTTCTATTTGGTATGCCCCCATTAATTCCAATTGCAATCATGATGAGTTTTGAACTTGGGACATATGGCATGATTGCAGGTTTAGCATTTAAGATATTTAAGAAAAATAGAATCAGAGTCTATTTAACGCTGCTCACATCTATGGTTTTAGGTAGAATAGTTTGGGGCATTTCTGCATTCTTAATTTTCAAACTCATAGGCAGAACGATTACACTTCAACTATTTATAGAGAGTGCATTTGTTATTGCACTTCCAGGCATTATTTTTCAGATTGTTTTTATTCCACTGTTTATTTTATATTTAGAAAGAACAGGGATGATTAGCCAACTTCAGTTGAATCAAAATGATGTTTAAAAGACTTAATGACTATTTAAAAAACTTGATGCCTAGTGATGAACTCAAGTGGCGTTTGATTTTAAAATATGGCTTAAAAGAGCCTTTTTTAAGTCATCTAAGCAAACTTGATTTTTATTGCATCGGTCAATCCATTCGACTTAATCACACTTATACATTAATTGAGTTAACTTCAGAAGGCACAGACAAAATCAGTTTGAAGACCTTATCTGAGTTAATCAATGAAAGAAAGGAATTAAGTTTACAAGAACTCAAACTAGATGTTCAAAGAATGATTAAGATACTCAAGAAGAATCATGAAGAAATGGATGATGTAGTCTATTATCAAAATGTTTTAAAAGTCATGAGTTCAAAAGGTATCGAAGGACTTAAATGGAGTGAGGTATTCACGCAACATCAACATAGCTTTGTTATCATTAAAAATGCCTGGATACCTTATTTAAAACTGATTTCAAAGATAGACCATTTGGTACATAATCAAAAAGAAGTCATGATTGCAATCGATGGTGATGCAGCTTCAGGAAAAACAACACTGGCAAAAAAACTTCAAGCAATATTTCAAGCCAATCTTTTTCATATGGATGATTTTTTCCAAAAACCTGTCATAGATCCAAATGATCCCCATTCTAAATATGGTTCTAATATTGATTTTAGAAGGATGATTGATCAAATCATTACACCTATAAAAAACAAAGACCATATTAAGTATCAAAGTATGAATCATCAAACACATCAACTTAAAACGCCTATTATCATCAAATATAAACCAGTCAATATCATTGAAGGTTCTTTTTCAATGCATCCGCAATTGATTAATCTCTATGATTATAAAATCTTTTTAGGTGTTAGCAGATTGAAACAAAATATCCGTATTTTACGTCGAAACGGTTTTTCTTCATGGTTAAAATTCAAAAGTCGATGGATTCCAAATGAGAAACGTTATTTTAAGAATCTAAGGATTGAACAGCATGCAGATGATGTGTTATATACAAACCATTTAAAATCCCTTGATTAAGGGTATTCTTATGTTACAATGAAGTTGAAAATCTAGAACCACGAGGTGTAAATCATGATTGTTGGTCATATGAATGATATTCCTTTTAAAAATATCAATAGTACAGAGGTTAAAGATGCTTCAATTAAAGTATTAGTTTCACCCAAAGAAGGATGGGAAGGTCATGTCTTACGTGTCTTAGAAGTTGGAGTTTCTGGATACACACCTAAACATCAACATCCTTGGCCACATATCAACTACATTATCGAAGGTGAAGGTGAGTTAATGATTGATCATCAGTTTTACTCAATTACTGCAGGTTCTTATGCATATGTACCTCAAGACACGATTCATCAATTTAAAAATGTAGGGTCGATACCATTAAAATTTATTTGCATCGTTCCTGAAATTGGTCATAAATAAATCTTTTGACTATAAAACAGGAGAATCCATGACTTTAAAAGCATTCATTAAAGAACTGAATCCTGTGTTCTTATCTTTAAGTTTACTCATGACTTTATTGATATGGACCAATTCTTTACTTCCCGGTGAACTTTCAAGTAATCAAAGTGGTTTTTTTGTTGGAATCGCATCAAATATCCTGCAAAGAGTTAACATGAGTGTCCCAATTGAACTGTTATCATTTTGGATGAGAAAGCTAGCACATTTTACTCAGTTTTTCATTTTGGGTATTTTATGGATGATAACATTTGCCAAAAGTCAGCTTTCTCATAAGCATGCTATCCTTGTTGTTTTGATGATAGGACTGATGACAGCTCTACTTGATGAGGGTATTCAAATGTTTGTCCCAGATAGAGGACCATCCTTAATCGATGTCCTCATTGATTGGGTTGGAATCATCACTGCAGTCTTGATTTGTAAGCTTTATCAACAACTCAAATTAAGTCGACAAAAGCACGCACCATAGGTGCTTTTTCTTTTTTTAAACATTTTTTTTACGATAATCCATGCAAATTTTGAAGTCAATATGAAAAACAAGTGTTATAATAGCAATAATTATCTAGCATTTTAATAAGGTGCTAAATACAAAGAAGGAGCATTGATGATGAAAAGATTGTCTTTATTTGTATTTCTAATCGCACTTGGGTTTTTACTCATAGCTTGTCAAACACCTCAAGTGACTGTTACTTTTGAGACCAACGGGGGGCCTACTATAGAATCCATAACTTTGGATAAAGATTCAAAACTAACTGAACCCTTAACCCCTATTCGAGATGGATATGATTTCGATGGATGGTTTAAAGAAGCTACATTTGTAACTGAGTGGTCATTTACTTTAGATACAGTGACTTCAAATATTACACTTTATGCTAAATGGATTGTTTCAGTACCGCTATACACAGTAACCTTCATGAACGAAGGAATTGAACTTTCACAAGAACAAGTCTTAGAGAATGGATTTGCTACTGAGCCTGTTGTATCCAAAGAAGGACATTATCTTGATGG
Source organism: Acholeplasmataceae bacterium (assembly GCA_030603805.1). Taxonomy (GTDB): domain Bacteria; phylum Bacillota_I; class Bacilli_A; order Acholeplasmatales; family Acholeplasmataceae; genus Peloplasma. The sequence goes on along the minus strand of JAUVXD010000006.1, from coordinate 90,277 downwards.
TTGGTTTACCAGTCAAGATCAAGGTGCAACTTTAGATCAAGTATGGGTATTTAGTTCTAGTCCTGTAACATCAAATACGACACTCTATGCCAAATGGGTACCTAATCCATATGTGATTAACTTTACAACCAATGGTGGATCAACGATTCAATCCATCACCGTTTATCACGGAGATTTACTTGATGTGATGCCACCTACACGTATTGGATATACTTTTGATGGTTGGTATACGGATGCAGCACTGAATAACGCGTTTAATTTGAATACACCGATTACTTCGACCTTAAGACTCTATGCGAAATGGTCAGTAGACTTAGAAGCCATTCAAAACTTTATCCTGTCTGATGTGGATTCAGTCTCTTTTGGAGAAGGTCCAATCACACAATCAGCCATTAGTTTTCCTGCTCAAGGTCCTAATGGATCAAACATTTTATGGACATCTTCAAACACAGAAGTGATTAACCGATATGGTGTTGTTTTCCATCCAAGAGTTGGAGAAGATGATGTCACAGTGACGATTACAGGACGCTTTGTTTTTGGTCCGTTGAATCAAACGTATACTTGGGATTTAGTGGTACCTGCGAAGACGGATGTTACCATGCATGAAAGCGCGTTGTTACCTTTTACAAATATGACGGGCGAGTATGAGGTTGCAAACAGCAATCTACTCACATTCTATGCTCAAAATAAAGCACTACCTTATGTCGATATTCAGCAGTTTTTAAGTATCCTTGATGGACTTCTTCATTATGATGAACTTGAGTTTGCTTATTTAGGACACATTATGACCATCAGTTACCAAGTGGAATATGAAGTAAAAGATGATCAAGATCAAGTGATTGATGTAGAAATTTATGATTATATCATAACCATTGATTTTGAAGCCAATACCATCACCGTTGAATCGCTGGATGCATTTGGAGGTTATATTAAATCGACTGCAACAGACTATAGTGCAGGACTCACCTACTTAGAAACCTACAGTGAAGCAGGCAATTCTGTGACCTTCGAATTAAACCCATATCGCTTTGATTTGGTCATTCATGAAGAAGGTGATGATGTATTCTATTTATTCCCATTCCATATTGCAAATCTACTTTTTACAAGCAGCTCCTATTATAATGTTTATTACAATGGAGATGGATACTTCGGTATTTACGCATTCCCAGATAAGGATGATCCTCAAGGTAATACAGAAGGTGGCAGAGCATACAATGCCATGAAAGCAAGTTCTAAAAATGGGGAAAATATAGATTCAGATGTGTTAGTTTCAACCTATGATTTCTTAGCATTTACCCTTGATTATCTCTTTGGATTAAAATCATATCGTGAGATTGAATCCTACTATTCAGTACTTAGAACCTATAGAGATCAAATGATGACAGGGACTACCTCATCACTCAGTCAAGGTATCTTTAACTTTGTTTATAAAGGTTTAGATGATCTGCATTCAAGTTTCCATTTCCCTGGCTATTATGAACAACCGACTTTAAAGATCAATTTAACCTCCATTAATCAACTAGGTAATCATGTTGCTGGATGGTACGATACACTTTGGGCAATGCAAGATGTTCATAAAGCTGCTTATCCAACAAGACCTGGTAATACACCGCCTGACTATCGTTTTATTGACAATCAAAAAACAGCCATTATTTATTTGGATGGATTTTATACAGCAACCGTTGAAGATCCAGATGGAAAAGATTCTGATAAATTCATGAAAAATACGCTGAATGCGATCTTTTTAGCTAACCCTGCTGTTGAAAACATCGTCATTGATTTAAGTTATAATACAGGCGGTAATATTGGAGCACTCTTAAGAGTCTTAGGTTATATGACAGAGCAACCGATTGAAATGAGTTATATGAATCCAACTGATGGATCGAATGCAACCTACTTCATTGATGTTGCAACTGTAGCTTATACCAATGTGAATTGGTTCTTTATAACAAGCAGAGTGACATTTAGTGCTGCAAACCTGATGGCATCCATTGGTCAACATATGGGATTTGCAACTATATTAGGTACTCAAACAGGTGGTGGTGCGTCTTCAATCACACCGATTGTTTTACCTGATGGTACCATGATTCATATGAGTAGTTTAAATGTTTTAAGTTATCGTGTAGGTAATGAAGTCGATGGATACACCTATTTCTCAATTGAAAATGGTATTACGCCTGATGTCGTGCTCAGAGTCGCTGATACACAAAACGCAGATAAGATCAAGGAAGCTATTCAACAAGCTTTATCTTCTAATTAAAAAGAGATTCAATATAGGACAGAAGCACTCCAACTGGAGTGCTTTGTTTTATGCGAGAAAACAATCATAAGTGCTATTTATTATTTCAATATATGCATAATTTAGTTAATTAATTCATTTAACTAAATGAATAAGAAAAAAAGATAATGTAAGTCAGCGAATTTTAGACATATCGTTGACATATAAAGCGACAATGACGTATAATGACCTTGATATTTATGTTCCAAACAACTGGATGTATCTATCAAAAAAAAATAAAGGGGAAAGAAGAATGAAGAAACTGTTTTTAGCTGTTATGACGGTTTTATTTGCCGTAGCTTTGATTGCTTGTCAGCCTGAAGAAGGTGATCCAACAACGCTTTATATTCAATTTGTACCCTCATCAGCTGTTGACACAACGATGTTAACAAGACTCAGAGACTTAGAAACCATTTTAGAAGATGAACTTGCAGAAGCTGGTTTTGAAGTTAATGTCGTCATTTCAATTGGCACAACCTACCAAGCTGTTGTTGAAGCTATGGATTCAGGTACAGTGCATGTAGGATTCTTGACTGCACAGCAGTATGCATTTGCTACATTAACTTATCCAGGTAAGTTTAATGTATTATTAACATCAGTTAGAAGTGCATATCAAGCGCAACTTGGCACAAATGGAGAACAACTATCCAATGCACAGTGGATTGCTAATGTTAATGCTCCAGGCTATACTGCACAATTACATCCAACTGCTAAAACATCATCATATCCATCAATGTTATTAGTTAGAAATGCTGACTATGATGCATGGAAAGATGGCGGATGGGTAGAACAAATCAAGGGTAAGACTGTAGGTACTCAAGGTACAACTTCTGGTTCTGGTTATGTTTATCCGACCATGTTACTTAGAGAAAATGGACTTAAGTTTGTCAGTGGTACACCAAATGCTGCACAAGGTGAAGTCAGAGCTCAAACAGTTGCTGGTCACCAAAACTCAGTGCTTGCGTTATTAAATAACGAAGTTGATGCTGTATTTACATTCCTAGATGCTAGAAATCATGCGACTGCATACAATGCATGGATTGAAAAAAATCCAGGTAAAACACCATTTAGTGAAACTAAAGTTGTTGCATTAACTCCACAAATCTATAACGATACAATTACAACAGTTTCAACACTTTCAGCAGCATTCCGTGATGCAATTGCTAACGCATTTATTGCAGCATTAGGCTATGAAGCTGGTGCAGCTGCACTCCAAATCTATCAACATGCTGGTTATCTCAAAGCTAAGGATGAAGATTATGATGGAGAAAGAGAAGTTTGGAAGTTCTTACATCCAGATGATTTCCCAAACGGGTAATATTTAAAAATTAAACAAAGAATGGACTGAATACATTGATTAAATTCCAAAATGTCGCAAAGACCTATCCGAATGGTGTCCAAGCTCTGAAAAATGTCAACTTAGAAATCAAGGATGGCGAGTTTGTGGCGATCATTGGTCTATCTGGTGCAGGTAAATCAACATTATTAAGACTCATTAATAAAATGATTGATTCTACTGAAGGCCAAATCATAATCGATGATACTGAAGTTTCTTCTTTAACAGGTAAAAAATTGAGATTAGTTAGAAGAAATATTGGCATGATTTTTCAATCTTTTAACCTTGTTAAACGCACATCTGTATACAATAACGTCTTAGCAGGTAGAGTGGCTTACCACTCTACCTTTAAGACTATATTTGGGTTGTTTCCTAAGGAAGACAAGCTCATAGCACTTGAAGCGATTGAAACATTAGGTATTTTAGATAAGGCTTTTATCAGAGCAGATCAACTTTCTGGCGGTCAGCAACAAAGAGTCGCGCTCGCACGAGCACTTGCTCAAAAGCCTAAGATTATCTTAGCAGATGAACCTGTTGCCTCTCTAGACCCGATTACGACGATTTATGTTATGAATGACTTTAAGCGCATCAATTCTGAGTTTGGCATCACTGTGGTCGCTAATATGCACCATGTGGACCTTGCACTTAAATATGCAACTCGAATTATTGGTATCAAAGCTGGCGAAATTGTTTACGATGGGCCTTCACACGAAATCACAGATGACCTGTTGGTCCACATCTATGGACGCTCATTGAAATCAGATGAGGTTCTAGGTGATATTGATGAAAACATTTAACCTGCCATCTGGGGCAACAATTAAAAAACCTTTTAATAAAATTTGGATCGTATTAGGAACGCTCCTTCTTTTGATATTCCTTTTTTCATTTTTTATCTTTCAACGCACACCATTTTTTAATATGACATCATTAACCGATATTTTAGTTAAGATGTTCTCCCCGCGTGCAAATCAAAACTGGGGTGATTATTTTGGATATATATTGACACTTAGAGAACCGCTCATCGAAACATTATCCATGGCACTTGGCGGTACTGTCATTGGTTCTGTACTTGCCATTCCTGTTGCTGTTCTGTGTGCCAAAAATATTACTAAAGTTAAATGGATTAGAGTGCCTGTCAGGCTGATGTTAAACCTTTTTAGAACCATTCCCGTCATGTTAATGGCTGTCTTTGCAGTTTATCTTGTAGGGATAGGTGTTTTACCAGGTTTAATGGCTATTACAGGATTTTCATTTGGTATTATGGCCAAAATGCTTTTTGAAATCATTGAAACAGTGGATATGAGTCCCTACGAAGCACTTGAATCAACAGGTGCAACTAAGACACAAGCTGTTGTTCGAGCGATTCTACCACAGGTTTTTCCATTATACATCAGTTATTTGATTTATATTTTTGAAATCAATGTGAGAGCTTCAGCCATTTTCGGTTATTTTGGTGCCGGTGGTTTAGGTACAGTCATTGTAGAAAGCGCAGGACAGTATTATGAACGCGTTGGTGCGACGGTCATCTTAATGCTGATTGTGGTTGTTGTTATTCAGTTTATTTCAAACTATGTGCGAGGTAAACTACAATGACACATTTAGAGATGAAGCTCAAGCAAAAACCAAAAGTTTGGATATTAAATAGCATTATCTTTTTAGTTGTCTTTATATTAGTCGTTATGTCATTCAATGGCTCACAAATCAACTGGACCCGTTTTGAAATGGCTGGTTATACCATTCGAGAAATGGCAAGACAAATGACCGATATTAACTATGAATTTTTGATAGGATACGGCGATTACCGATTTAGTGAAGGGATTACCTTCTTAGCGATTGAAACACTGGCGATTGGTTTTCTAGGGACACTTTTAGGTTCCATACTCGCATTACCTTTTGGATTTTTAGCAAGTAGAAATATTTCAGGTAAAGTCGTTTCAAAGATTGGTGAATTCTTACTCATCATCATTCGTGTCTTCCCAGAAATTATTCTCGGTTTAATCTTGATTAAAGGGTTTGGCATGAATGCATTTACTGGGGTTATTGTTATTGGGTTACACTCGATAGGTATGATTGGTAAACTCTTTGCAGAAATGATTGATAATATGGATCGTAGTGCGATTGAAGCACTGGATGCTGTTGGTGCGACATTGCTTCAAAAGATTAGATTTGCGGTCATTCCACAAGTTGCTGCTGATTTTTCATCGGTTGCATTATACCGACTCGATATTAATGTGAGATCAGCAACGATCTTAGGTGTCGTTGGCGCCGGTGGTTTAGGAACACTGATTACTTTAGCTGGACAAAATGCGAACTGGAATGTGCTAGGTATGATTATGATTACCATCATCATTACAGTCATCACAGTAGATATGATTTCAGCGAAGCTTCGAGAAAAACTCGTTTAAAAGAAATTAAAAAAATAGGCGTTACTCAACTCTGATGTTTCAGATTGTGTAACGCTTTTTTATGCTTCAAGGACAAGTTTCGGTGAGGTTTCTTGTATTTTTTTTCTAAAAATACCCATCTCATAATGATATGCTTTCCATGAGATGAGTCCAGACAACCCATCAGATATGGCGAAGGATATCCATATGCCTAAAATACCTAAAATAGGTGTCAAGAGATATAAAACAGGTAAGAATATGAGTAACTGTCTTGATAGAGCAATTAAGAATGCACGCACAGGATATCCAATTGCTTGATAGACACTCGACATAATAAACTGAAATGCTAAGACGATAAAACCAATCGGAATATAAGTAAATGCTTCCTTACCTATAGCCATAAACAGAGGATCATTATTCTTTGTGAATATGGAGAGTAGTGGACCTGCGAATAACCACATGATTACACCCGAAACGATGAAATAAATCATTAATAATTTTGTACTTAACTGAATCACATCATGGAGTCGATTATATTTGTTTGCCCCATAATTGAAACCAACAATAGGCAACATCCCTTGAACTAAACCAAATCCAGGGAGAAGTAAGAATGTAATGATTCTATTGACAACACCAAACACTGATATATACATCGCTGGATCACTTGGTGCGTAGTGGTTAATCAAATTGTTCACTGCAATAAAGACAAATGCGACCAAACCATTGCGTACAAACGTCGGTACTCCAATGACAATAATTTCTTTGAGTGTTTGGAAATCTAGTTTATAGAATGCAGTATGATCAATTTGAAGTGTTGATTTTTTAGATGTGGTTGCTTTAAGGACATATAAGAACATTGCAATCTTTGATAACAGTGTTGCAATCGCTGCACCTGCAACACCCATGTTTAATCCCCATTCAAAGATGAAAATAGGATCTAAGATAATATTGAGCAATGATCCAATCAATAGCGAGATCATCGCCACATTCGCACGGCCTTCAGCACGAACTAAGTTGTTTAAAACTAGAGCAGATGTGAAGGGAACTAAGGATAACGTGATATAAAAGAAATAATCTTTAGCATATTCAATATTAGATGCAGTCGCACCAAAGATGATTAAGATTTCATCGATATAGATTAACCCAAGTATCGTTAAAATCGATGTTAACAAACCATTGAAAAAGAGCGCTGTATTGACAACTTTTTTCATAGATACATAATCTTTTCTACCAAACGCTCTAGAATAAACAGATGCACCACCCATACCAATCATGAGTCCAATTGCAAAAATTAAAGTCTGTAGTGGCATGACAATGGAAAGTGCGCCAATTGCAATTTCTCCTGCACCCCATGCCAAAAAGAGCGTATCTACTAAATTATATAAGGCATTAGCCAACATAGCAATCGTTGCTGGAATGGACAGTTTTAATAAAACCTTGGATATATCCATTTCACCAAGCATTTTTTCTTGATTTGTCATCATGATAACCTCACATCGATAAAAACATTATAACATGACTTGAATCAACAAATGAAGTCTATGTTTTGCATTAAAAAAGCAGGACGTTATCAGAGATGTTATACTGTTTTTGGAGATGATACAACATATGAAAGAGAAACTCAAACTAGGTATTACGACTTTTGCAGAAGTTATGCCCAATCCGACCACTCAAAAAACGATTTCCTATGATGAAAGAATCAGACAAGTTGTTGATGAAATAGTGCTTGCTGATCAAGTAGGTCTTGATTATTTTGGTGTTGGTGAACATCATCGAAAGGATTTTGCAGCATCAGCGCCGCATATGATTTTGGCTGCTGCAGCACCTTTAACTCAACAAATCAAACTTGCAAGTGCAGTCACAGTATTAAGTAGTGATGATCCAGTGCGTGTTTATCAAAATTTCGCGACACTAAATGCACTATCTCACGGTCGTGCTGAAATCATGGCTGGGAGAGGTTCTTTTATTGAATCGTTTCCTTTGTTTGGCTATGATTTAGAGGACTATGATGAACTTTTTTCAGAAAAACTTGAAATGCTCATCAAGATTAGAGATCATGAGTATCTGACACATCAAGGTCAATTTACTCCTCATATTGAGCATTTAGGTGTTTATCCAAGAACTGAAAAACCGCTATCAATCAGTATTGGTGTCGGTGGTACACCAGCTTCAGTGATTCGAGCTGCAACTTATGGACTGCCTCTTGTACTTGCCATTATTGGTGGGAATCCTTTAATGTTTAAGCCTTTAATAGACTTATACAAGAAGCACTATATCAAGCATGGCCATCCTATTGATCAGATGATGATCTCCATACATTCGCATGGTTACATCGATACTAATCACGAACAAGCAGTTAAAGATTATTTTCCAAGTATGTCACAAGCCATGAATATCATAGGCAAAGAACGTGGATGGTCCACATATACTAAAGATACTTATGATCAATCAAGAAGTATGCAAGGCGCTCTTTATGTGGGAGATCCTAAGTATGTTGCTAAAAAAATAAAACATCTGGTAGAAAATTTAGAAATCAATAGGTTTGTCTTACATGTTCCAGTAGGTTATATGGACCATGAGAAAGTTTTAAACACGATTCATTTACTGGGTACAGAAGTTAATCACTTATTAAACGGCGCATAACTGCAAAATAAAAGACTCAAGCGTGTCATCGTTTGAGTCTTAATCTTTAATACATCGTTTTATTCTTTTCATGATATTCTTCAAAAAGTTTGATACATGTATCTCTTTCGCTTGATTTTAAGCTCAGTATATCTTTATGTTGATCGATATCATGAATTATTTGATACATCAAGTCATCTCGAAACCCAATGGATGCTGCATCTTCTAGATTACATCCATAATAAACTTCCTTGATATTTGCCCACATAATGGCACCTAAACACATTGGGCAAGGATAAGCTGTTGTAATTAAAGTGTATCCAGAAAGATCGTGATTTTGAATCAGTTTAGTCGCTTTTCTAATGACGTTAATTTCAGCATGAGCTGTGGGATCATGTGAATCTAAAACTGCATTAGATGCTACAGCAACGATTTTCCCTTCTGGGCTTAAAATTGCTGCTCCAAAAGGTCCGCCGATATCATCATTCATTGTTTTTTTTGCTTCTTCAATAGCAAGTGCCATTGCTTTTTTAATCTCCATGACTTACCGTCTCCTTTGTCTCTATTATAAGCCTAATTCGATATATACGTGCATGATATACCCATCTTTTATAGTATAATGAGAGTAATAGGGGGATTTAATATGGAAGAAAAAGATTTATATGGACCCATTAAAGAACTACTCGTTGAACAAGGCTTTTCAGTCAAAGGCGAGGTCAATGACATCGATATTTTTGCGATGCGCAAAGACTTTTCTGTTGCTGTTGAACTCAAAACAAGCATTACACTAAAACTTATATACCAAGCTATAGAAAGGCAAAAAATTGCGGATTCAGTCTTCGTCGGTGTGCCGAAGGAAGCAATCGCAGCACATCGTGATTCTTATAAATTTTTCGTAACTTTACTCAAAAGATTAGAAATTGGTTTAATTATTGTTGATCAAAACTTAGCCAAGGTTGCATTTGAATCAGGATTTTATGATTTATCCATCAGTAAAGCTAGAAATAAGAAGAAAAAAGAACTCTTGATTAAAGAGTTTACGACGAGAAAAAACGAGAAAAACATTGGTGGTAGTAAAGGTAAAACGATCACAGCCTATAAAGAAAGTGTCATCAAAATTGCTTATCAACTCTCAAAGTTGAGAGTTGCTAACGCCAAAGAGCTTCAAGATCTCACACAAATCGATAATGTATCAAGTATATTACAGAAGAATTATGATGGTTGGTTTAACAGGGTTAATCGAGGCAATTATGAACTTACAGAACTTGCCTTATCTGAGCTTCCACAATATCGAGAGATTTATGATCCCGAGTATGAGGACGAAATTGAACCATTTTAATTGATTTTTTAAAAACTTGTGGTAAGATGAAGGTGTATTCCCCATATATAGATTTGAATGTAAGACTTGTTTAAAAGTTTTGTCATGTAAGTTTTGTATTGGGTATTACAGGTTTTAGGACTTACCAAGCATTAAATGATGTATCGTTTGATTGAATACTTTGTTTTAAATTTCTTGTATGTGTATATATGGGGAATACCGCTTTAAAAAGTAAGCCAGCCTATGCTGGTTTTTTACTTTTTTACAATCTATTAACTCTCAACACGACTGAACTTGTGATATACTAAATTCAGTGAAAATCGAGGAGGTTTTAATATGGATATGATTATCCGCGTTGAAAACCTGGTTAAGACATATGGGGATTTAGTTGCAGTTAATGATATTTCTTTTTCAGTTAGAAGAGGGAGTCTTTTCGCATTTTTAGGTCCAAATGGTGCCGGGAAATCAACAACCATTAACGTCATGACGACATTACTACATGCTAATCGTGGCAAAGTTTATTTAAACGAACAGACTGATGATGCTTATTTAAGACAAAAAATAGGAGTTGTTTTTCAAAACAATGTACTTGATGAGGATTTGACAGTCAAAGAAAATTTGATTATTAGAGGATCCATGTACATCAACAACAAGACTCAAGTTCACGAAAGATATCACGAACTTGCAAAGTATTTAAATCTTTATGAGTTTGAAAATCAAAGATATAGAACCTTATCAGGTGGACAAAAAAGAAGAACAGAAATTGCTCGTGCACTATTTTCAAATCCTGAAATTCTTTTACTTGATGAACCTACAACTGGATTAGATCCTGAGACTAGACAAATTGTTTGGAAGGTTATTGAAGATCTACAAAAACATAAAGGCATGACCATTTTCTTAACAACACATTATATGGAAGAAGCTGCAAATGCGGATCATGTCGTCATTATTAATAAGGGGAAAATTGTTGCTGAAGGGACACCTGCAGCACTTAAAGAAAAATATAGTTTTGACCGATTAAAGGTTGTTCCTTTTGATAAAGCGAAATTAGTTGAATCTTTTGATCACCTTCAAAAACCTTATCAAAAAATTGCAGACCAATATATCATTACAGTAGCTGATACGAAGGATACTTTAGAAGTTATTGATCACATTAAGGATAACATTAAACAATTTGAAGTTTTAAAAGGCACCATGGATGATGTGTTTATCAATGTGATCGGAGGTGAACACCATGTTTGATCTCAAATGTATGATTGAAAGAAATATTCTAAAGTTTTTAAGAGATAAAGCTGCAGTATTCTTTTCACTCTTAAGTGTCATCATTTTACTTGCTCTATATTTTCTTTTTATTGGCAGACAATATACCAGCTCTGAAAGTTTATCGATGCTTTCTGATGAGCTTAAGACATTCATGTCAGTTGGCGTCATTATGGGCGGTGTTTTAGTGATTAATACGGTTTCGCTATCCTTAGGTGTTATGGGTAATTTAGTATCAGATTTAGATCAAAGAAAGCTCGATGCTTATTTAGTTACCCCAGTCAAAAGATACAAGATTATTTTAAGTTACTATATATCATCCATCATGGTCACTGCGACACTCACTTTGATGATGTGGGTGTTAACGATTCTTTATGTTGGTATTTTTGCAGGTTATTGGTATACCCTACTCACCATCATTAAAATCTCCGGATTACTCATCTTTTATACTTTTTTATCTGCAACACTGATGATTTTTCTTACAACACTTTTAAAATCTGTCAACGCATTTGGAGCTTTATCTGGTGTCTTAGGCACTTTAATCGGATTTATCAGCGGTATTTATATGCCACTCTTTGTCTTAGGTAATGCGATGAGTAAGGTTGCATCACTTGTGCCTTTTACACACATGACGATATTACTTAAGCAAATTATATTAAAAGAACCATTTGAACTGACGGGTCCTGAGATTGCTAATGGCGTTTCTCTCTTTTATGGAACACGAGAAATTGGCATTTTGGGTCAAGATGTCTCCATGATTTGGCTCATGCTTGGATCTTTTGCTCTTGGTATGGTTCTCCTCTATTTCTCATATCGACGCATGAATCAAAAACTCGGTAAATCTTAATAAACGAGATCACTTCTTATATAAACAATCGGAATCAACATTTCGGTTGTTTTTTTCTTTGCCTAAACTTTACATAAGACTTACACTCTCTTGGTTTCGCCAAAAACAAAAATCCGATAGAATAATGTTGAAAATAAAAATAAGGAGAACTTAAATGAAGAAATTCGCGCTTTACGTCTTATTACTTACATCACTTGTAACACTTGCGGCTTGTGGTACACCAGCTGAAGAGTTTAATTTAGATGCATCAATTACAGTTTATACAAGAGATACCACTTCAGGAACTCGTGATGGTTTTATGAATGGTATAGGTTTTGGAGCAGCTGCAAAAAGTGATTCCGAACTTGTCGAAGGATTTCTGATTAGAGACAACACAGCGATTATGAATGCAATGTCAATTGATGAATACGGTATTGGATACATTTCATTATCCTCACTCAACACATCGATTAAAGGCCTTCATTTCAACGGTGTTGCACCTACAGAAGCGAACGTTATTAACAATACTTACCAACTGAAAAGACCTTTTATGTGGATGGTCAGAGCTGATGGTGATTTCCCATCTCAAACAGTTGAACAACTAGTTAAGGCATTTATTGCATTCTTAGGAACCACAGATGCTTCTGATATTATCAACAACCAAGGGGCTATAGCATTACCCTCAACAGTTACTTGGGATTCCATTAAAGCAGCGCATCCTGTTACCCTTCAAAACAACAGCTCAGTCACAGTTAGATTTGGTGGATCAGATTCCATTCAAAGAGTTGCTGAAGCATTAACTGCAGCATTCTCAGCTAAAGCAGGAAACTTTGTTGCAGAACATGATCACACAGGTTCAGGTGATGGTTGGAGAAGAACCAATGGAGATACGAAAGACCAAACTGTTGGAAAAGATGTTGGTTTCTCATCAAGACCATTTACGACAACAGAACTTGCAAATGTGACAGAAGCTCAAAGAGGACAACTTGCATGGGATGCCATTGTTGCAATCGTCCACTTAAATAATCCAATCAGCAATGTCACTGCAGATACATTAAAGAAGATCTATGAAGGTACCTATCGTACATGGAAGGATATTCCAAGCGCATAATCAAGATGATCGTTATCTGATCAAAAGGGACTCAATCTTGAGTCCCTTGTTTCAGTAGAAAGGATACAAACATGCAAACGCTCATACGAAAGAAGTTTCAGAAAAATGCATTAATTGATCTATCTGTGCATCAATTACTTAAAGGATTAGCCATCTTATCTGGGTCGTTTATATTTGTTGTTGCAGGTGTCATCTTTGCCAAAGGCATTGAACCCTTTATCACAAGTAATGCTGGACTAGGTCGAGTCAGATTGATTCCCTTTTTAACTGGAAATACATGGCTCATCGGACCTACATTTCAGTCGAATTTATATAGTGTTGGATTTATTATTATCAGTACTCTGTATATCGTTTTTCTATCGCTCTTAGTCTCATTTCCAGTAGGTGTTTTAACAGCCCTTTTTATTGCGAAAATTGCACCAAAAAGAATTGCTGAAGGTTTAAGAACTGTCGTTGAAATTTTAGCATCAATTCCTTCAATCATCTACGGCTTATTTGGTGCAGGCTTTATTTTAAAGCTTGTTTATGATTTTAGTGCGATTTTAGGATATCAATCCAAAGGTGGGAATTCTGTTTTATCGACGGTCATAATCTTAGCATTGATGACCATACCGACAATCACAACAGTTTCCGAGGTTTCAATTAGATCGGTAGACAAAAAACTTATTGAAGGTTCATTGGCACTAGGTGCAAGTCCAACTCAAACCAATTTTAAAGTGGTACTTGCAGCAGCAAAATCCGGCATTTTCACTGCAGCAATTTTAGGTGTTGGCCGTGCTTTAGGTGAAGCAACAGCAGTTTCCTTAGTCGCAGGAGGCAGAAGATCTGGATTATCTTTTGATATTTTAGATACTACATCAACCTTAACGACGATCATGTTAGAAGGCATGAAAGAGTCTCAAGGTCTTGACTATAATATTAGATTTTCTGTAGGCATTGTTTTAATGGCTGTTATCTTACTCACCAATCTCACCTTAAATTTTATTAAGAGAAAGGTAGGTAATGTCCATGTTAAATAAAAGAAAAATGAGCGATTTGTTTTTGCAAATCATCACTTATGGTGCATCCTTACTTTCTTTACTCACGTTATCCTTAATTATTTTTTATGTGGCATCTAACGGTATTAAACTTTTAAACATGGATTTGATAAGAAACAATTATCAAGCAGTCAATTATATTGCTGAGCTGATAGACGATGATGATTATTGTAACTGTGTGGCTACAAAAACTATACCTTCGACGGCTTTTTATAGCTTGAAATGGGGTATTGCATTAAATGACGACATTGATTTAATGGGTAGAAATGTCGTACGTGTTTATTATGTTCATGCAGATTCACCCTTCTTAGACATGGTGAATAAAGGGGTTAGTACACAAAACTTAAGCTTAGATGAAGACTACAGCATCATCAGATTTGCATATAATGATGCACCATCATCGCTTTCTAGATTTGGTGCTGAACGCATGATAGCGGAAATGAATCTTGCTTCATCATTTCGTGAGATTGAGTTTACAACTGAAGGTGGTGGTATTAGAGGATCGATTATTACAACACTTTATTTGATTGTATTTACGCTAGCCTTCGCACTACCGATTGGTATTGGTGCTGCAGTGTATTTAAATGAATATGCGAAAAATAATAGATTTACAAAATTAACAAGATCTCTCATCGAAACTTTAACAGGTGTTCCATCCATCATCTATGGACTTATGGGACTCGCCATATTTGTACCATTTATCGTCAATATTTCATCAGCAACCGGTGGAAATATCATTTCTGGTGCGATGACTCTAGCTGTTATCTTACTCCCAATCGTGATTCGTACCACAGAAGAGAGTCTTAAAGTTGTGCCTGATGATTTTAGATATGCTTCTTTGGCACTAGGTGCAAGTAAGACGCAAACGACATTTAAAGTCATCTTGCCAAATGCTTTTTCAGGCATTTTAACTGCAACGCTACTAGCAATAGGTAGAATTATTGGTGAAAGTGCAGCTTTGGTTTTTGCCATAGGAACGGCTATCAAAGATGAGGTCATCTTAACTCAACAATCGACTTCGCTTGCAGTTCATATATGGTCCATGATGACCGATGAGCCTGCAAATATAGCACTTTCGACAACCATAGCACTCATCATTTTAATGATAGTTCTTATTTTAAACATCAGTATTAAATTCATCTCTAAAAACTTTATGAAACGGTATGGTGTAAAAGCATGACAGTAAATAATCCAATTATCTTTAACGTGTCAAAATTAAATCTATTTTATGGTGAGGCACAAGCGTTAAAAAACATCGAGCTTAATATTTTTGAAAAAGAAGTCACAGCACTGATCGGTCCTTCAGGTTGTGGGAAGTCAACTTTTCTTCGCACATTAAATCGGATGAATGATTTAATAGAAAGTTGTAAAATAGAAGGTGAGATCACTTATCATGATCAAAATATCTATGAACCCTTTACAGATGTGATAGGACTTAGAAAACGTGTAGGTATGGTTTTTCAAAAGCCCAATCCATTTCCAATGAGTATCTATGATAACATCACCTATGGACCTAAGTGCCAAGGAATTAAGGATAAAAATGTGTTAAAACAAATTGTCGAAGAATCGCTTAAGCAAGCGGCTTTATGGGATGAAGTTAAGGATAGACTTAAAGAATCTGCCTTATCACTATCAGGTGGCCAACAACAAAGACTTTGTATTGCAAGAACGATTGCAATGAAACCCGATGTCATCTTAATGGATGAACCAACCTCTGCACTAGATCCAGTTGCTACAGCAAAAATTGAAGATCTTATCGTCGAACTAAAAAAGAATTACACCATCATTATTGTGACACATAATATGCAACAAGCAGCAAGAATTTCAGATAAGACAGCTTTCTTTTTGATGGGTGAATTGATAGAATATGGGGACACAAACATCGTCTTTTCAACACCTGAACATAAGAAAACTGAAGAATACATCACCGGTAGATTCGGATAAGATGATATAATAGGAGATGAAATCCATGACACTCAGACAAACATTACTTAAATCCATCGAGTTACTTAAAAAAGAAGTAGCCATGATGGCAGATTTAGCTTTATCCAATTTAAGAGACGGACTAAAAGCATTCAAGTCGACAGATCTTATCCTTGCTCAGCAAGTGATAGATAAAGATGAAGAAGTTGATCGTTACGAAGAAGAGATTGCAAAACAAGCTTTAAAAATTATTTGGAAAGAACAACCAGTTGCTAGCGATCTAAGACTTGTTACAGGTATTTTGAAATTGATTACTGATCTTGAACGTATAGGTGACCATGCCAGTGATATTGCTGAAATGACATTACACTTAGAAGACAACCGTAATCAACGTGTGATGCCGATTACATCTAAAATGGCCGAAATTGTTGAAGAAATGGTGCTCTCAAGCATTGAAGCACTAGTTAAAGTTGACGAAACTAAAGCAAGACAAGTCATCCAAAGAGATGATGAAGTCGATGATCTTTTTCAACAAGTCATCCTTAAGATGACCAATGAGCTTAAACAAGATAAACTCGATCCCAATGAGGCAATCTATGTTTTAATGGTTGCAAAATACTTTGAACGTGTGGGTGACCATGCTGTCAATATTGCAGAATGGATTATCTTTATGGTTAAAGGGACACATAAAAACACATTATTATTTTAGGAGGCTTTGCCATGGCTATCATATATTTTGTTGAAGACGATCAGTCGATTGCCTACATCATTGAAAAAACAATTGAACATGCTGGGTTTAAGGGGTTAGCTTTTAAAAAAGGCGAAGAGTTTTTAAAAGCATATAAACACCATAAACCTGACATGGTCTTGCTCGATATCATGCTTCCAGATATGTCTGGTCTTGATTTGCTTAGACTTATTCGTAAAGAGGATTCAAAAATTCCAATTATGATGATTTCTGCTTTGCAAAGTGAAATGGATAAAGTGATTGCACTTGATGCTGGCGCTGATGATTATATGACTAAGCCATTTGGTGTATTAGAACTTGCTTCTAGAATCTATTCAAAAGTGAGAAAAATTGGTGATGAATATCTTTATAGCATAGGCAATCTTAAACTCGATGATAAGAAACATATTATTAGTATTGCTGATAAAGATGTTTATATGACCAATAAAGAGTTTGCTATCTTAAAACTTTTACTCAAACAAAAGGGTAATGTCGTTTCAAAAGAACATATTTTTAAAGAAGTTTGGGAGACAGACTTTATTGGTGAAACCAGAACATTAGATATGCATATCAAATCAATTCGAGCTAAAATGATGGAACACAAGGCAGAAGCAATCATTCATACGGTTCGAGGAATAGGATATCAAATTGAATGAAGAGATCATTAGTTAGAAACAATTTAATCCTTTTGTTAAGCGCTTTTACCTTGTTTTTTATTGTTGTCATTATTGCACTTTTCTATTTTGATAGACAAAACCAAAGATCAATGATGGGGCTTATCATCGATGAAATTGAACTTGAGTACATCAATTTCCAAGGAACTCCAGAGGCATTTATCACGACTTACCAATTGGAAAGCAACCGTAGAATTACGATTCTTGATACAAATTTTTTAGTGATTGCAGATACGCATGATGATCAATTAGGCACAGATAAAAGTAATCGACCAGAACTCAGCAATTTAGGAGAAGTATATGCAAGAAGGTCAGAAACAGTAGATATTGAACTTCTTTATATCGCTAAATTATTAGATGATGGCAATTACTTAAGAGTATCAGTGCCTAGAGCAACTCAAGTTGCAGCATACAACCAAATCATATGGATATTAATCTTAACATCCGCTGGATTTATCGCCATTTATTATACTGGACTACTCAAAGTCAATGAGAATCTTCTTTCACCTTGGCATAAGGTTAAAGAAGGTTTGCTGATGCTTAGTCAAGGTAAATTTCACCTCATGACATTAAATAGTCCATATCCTGAAATCAATGAAATACTTCATGAGATAAACACCATTAATTTAGAAACTCAAGAGCACTTAAAGAGCATTGAATCCTATCAACTTCAACTCAATGAAATCTTAAATGGATTAAAGCAAGGCGTGATGCTATTTAATCAAAATGAAGAACTTGTATACTTTAAT
This sequence comes from Acholeplasmataceae bacterium, assembly GCA_030603805.1. Taxonomy (GTDB): domain Bacteria; phylum Bacillota_I; class Bacilli_A; order Acholeplasmatales; family Acholeplasmataceae; genus Peloplasma. The sequence goes on along the minus strand of JAUVXD010000006.1, from coordinate 72,032 downwards.
GATGATGCTAAATCGTTTTTCAACTTAAGTCAAGATGCCTTCATGAAGCCAAGTTATTATGCGATTCGTGATAATCAGATTAAAGAGGCAATCACGTTATCAAACCAACAATTAAAATCTTCATCATTTGATATTAGAATGGATGGGAAAGTCGTTGAAATTAAAGTATTTCACGTCCACGCTCAAGGTCTTAATCATACTCAAGCAACCGTTTTAGTCTTGCTTAAAGATGTGTCTCAAGAACGTGCGATGGAACAAATTAAAAGAGACTTTTTTGCACATGCATCTCATGAACTTAAATCACCACTGACTGCAATAAGAGGATATGCTGAACTCATTGAACATCAAGTGATTTCAAAAGAAGAAGTTGAACAAACTGCAAAACAAATCGTGAAACAAACAGAAACAATGTCTGCACTCGTTGAAGATATGCTGATGTTATCTCGACTAGAAAACTTAAAAGAAAAAGCGTATGTTTCAGCAGATTTAAGCGACATACTATCAGATGTGGTCGATCAGTTATCACCCATGGCTCAATCTAAAAATATCTTATTATCTATAAGATCGATGGCCGTTAAGATGATGTGCGATCCTATTGATATTCAAAAATTATTACGTAATCTAATTGAAAATAGCATTAAATACAGCGAGCCAAATAAAAAGGTGAGCATTGAACTGAAAGTGACAGAAGAAGAGATTATCTTGATTGTAGCCGATCAAGGTTATGGGATTAGTCCTGAACATCAGCAACGCGTCTTTGAAAGATTTTATCGAGTAGATAAAGGCAGATTAGATGGAGGAACTGGTTTAGGGCTTGCCATTGTCAAACATATCGTTTTAAAGTATGAAGGTACCATTCAATTAAAATCGAGTTTATCTAAGGGAACAACCATCACCATCAAACTGAAGAAATAAAAAAAGGACGCAAGTCCTTTGTTTTTTAATGGCAGGAGTAGCAGGATTCGAACCCGCACCGACGGTTTTGGAGACCGCTATGCTACCGTTGACACCATACTCCTAAGCGCATAAATAAGTATAGCATACAAAAATCATGAAATGCAATCCAAATAACAAAAAAGATGGAAATTACTTCCCATCTTCATTCTTGTATTCGATATCTTTAAATATAGCTTCTTGAACAACTGGTTTTGATGTCGTTGAAGGTTGATCCATGCGTCTAGCTCTGATCTTTTCCATGACAACCTTATGGAAGAATAAGAAGTATGTTAATGCACCAGCAATTAAAACATAAATCGTCATCGTTCTCCAAATCAAACCATTGTAGTCTGATAAATTTCCAGCATCGGTAACTAATCCAAAATCAGCAATCACGGTTTCAGATAATTTGCCATCTGGGAAATTAAGACTTAATCGAAAATCATTGGGATTGACAATAAATTGATCCGTTTTGATGTGTGCAGCATCACTCACAATTACATTTGAACCAATGAATAACATGGTTTCTTTGAAAATCAATTGATTCGAATCATTTAATGCACCATCTGAATATGCAATCGTTAATTTAGTGATGTTTGCATAAGCATCTTCACCACTCACTTTGAGATAGTTATCTGAATAAAGAAGAAACAAGTTTGGAACATAGGAATATGGAAATTCTTTTTCAGGATCGAATGTGATAAATGTGCTACTAAAAAATTCATCACCATTTTTAAAAGTTTCTCGGTCTAAATCGACAGTGATTTTGATTTTTGGATAAAGGATTTCCTCACCATTCTCTATAATTTTAACATCATAGACATAAACCATGAGTCCATCATAAAGGACATCATTTAAGGAAACACCAATTGGGTACAGTGCAAGTTTGAACTGATAATTGCCTTCATTTTGCTCAAATAGGTATGCAGGCTCACTTGCATAATAATCTAGTCCCATGATGGTATTAATGCCTTTTAAATACGCTTCTGGCTGATTAATGACATCTGCCATATGGTCTTTATAATAAGCTTCTAATCTTGAATAATTTGCACTGCCATAAACATAAACAGTCGCAACCGTAATAATCATTAAGTAAAAGAAGCGGAGAATCCATTTCAACATGTACATTCACACCTTTCCTCAATCTATCATACAGTAAACCATCACAACTTACAACACAGGCAAAAAAAATTACATAATTTCACTTTACAAATTCTAATATTATTGTATAATAGTAATTGCGCTATCACCTGGCGGCCGTGGCGAAGCGGTAAACGCATCGGATTGTGGCTCCGACATTGGAGGGTTCAACTCCCTTCGGCCGCCCCACTAATAAATTGATAGGCCCATAGCCAAGGGGTAAGGCAAGGGACTTTGACTCCCTCATCGTTGGTTCAAATCCAGCTGGGCCTGCCATTCACATTTAAGGAACCTTATGGGTTCTTTTTTTGTTTTAAAGTAATTTGTGAATATAACATCTAGCATAAAGCAGGAGGAAATACTATGAAAAAAATACTTTTAACCTGCTTTCTTGTTTTATGCGTGTCCATTTGCTTTTCGCTTCAAACAGATGCGCAAGCTTTATCATCCTTAAAGGGTAAGAATTTACTGAACCTATCCAATATTAGAGGTTATGATGATGGTCTTAGTTTTGGTTATACACATATGCCTATTCAGATTAAAAAAACAGTAACTTACACGATTGTTTTTGATGCTGATTATCTTGGAGGACAACTTTTTGAATATATTTCAAATTATAGTCTAGTCATCAAAGGACATGGTACGGTCGAGGCACAAATTTTGGATTATGAGTCTGATGAAAACCGAGGACTTGCTTATCTTGAATTTATTATGAACACAAGCGAGTGGATTCACTTTGAAGACTTTCCATTGCCTTGGGAAAGTCATAACGTCATGCTTTATGAAGGCAGATTCGTCAATTTTTCCGGATTCGAACCATTTATTCACCCAGATGAAACCATGTCATACCATGGATATCTACCCATTGATTATGATCACATGATGACATTAGAACAAATCAAACAACTCATCATCGCTAAAAGTCCCGATGGACAAATCATGGCTTATGATACCATTAAAGATGAATTCTCATCTGGTAATAAACTTCCAGGAACATATCAGATGGAGTTTAAAACATCGATACATAACATCACCAAACGACTTTATTTAGAGGTAAGAATTTTTGACCTCGCAAATCCTATCATTACACTACTTGAACCCATCGAAATTCCACTTGCAAGCAAATGGAGTCTTGATGAAATTAAAACGAAAATTCATGTCACTGATAATGTAGATGATTTGACTGTTGAAGATCTAGAAATTTTAAGCGACACTTATAGTGATGCAACAACAGTTGGTACATACACCATCAAAGTACAGGCAACTGACTCGAGTGGCAACCAAAGCACATTAAGCATACCCATTTCGTTAGTAGATAAAACAAGACCAGTTATTTATGGACCACAAGCCATCTATTTATACACAACAGACGCACCTTTATCTAACGCTCAAATCTTAAGTAGATTTCATGCAACAGACGATGTTGATGGTGCTGTAACGACTTATATCTTAACAAATTCCTATCAACAAACAACACAATCAGGGAAATATGAAATACACCTGGGTGCTCACGATAAACAAGGGAATACTGCGAACAAAATCGTCTATATTCATGTCATCGAAAATCGTGGACCTGAATTTGAGATGGATGAAAGTATTTTAGAAGCAAGCATCAAGGATAATATGTCAGAAGAAGATATTATTGATTGGTTTAAAGCAAGGCTCTTATCCTTTGGACATCAAGCCTCACATGTGCGCGTTATCTTTAATGAGTATCAAAACCATAAGACCGAAAGTGGTAGTTATTATGTCTACTTATCTTATCAACTCGGTGAAGAAGAATACACATCTAGAATTCGAATTGATGTAGAAGATGTTGAAAAACAGTCACTGATTTTACCTGTTTCACTAGGAATTGGTACAATCACGCTCGGTTTTATTGCATTTTATTTGACAAAAAGGAAAAAAATATAATATTTGGGGAAAGGATTGACTCTATTCTTTAAATAGGGTATAATTCCTTTTGCGCGGGTGTGGCGAAACTGGCAGACGCACTAGACTTAGGATCTAGCGCCTTGGGCGTGCAGGTTCAACTCCTGTCACCCGCACCAATCTTATCAAAAGAACGACAACGTCGTTTTTTTATTTGGAATGTACTCTATTATAATGTTTGTAATATGAGATTAAAATAAAAAAAAGCCCTTAATTTTTCAGAATTCTTGGGGTATAATGGTTATGTTGACTAAAACTATGTTTTAAGGAGAATAATCATGGTACAAGTAGGCACAAAAATTGCTGATTTTAGTTTACCGGATGCATATGGTAAACTTCACGACATAAAGGATTATTTAGGGAAAAAAGTTGTCATCTATTTTTATCCCAAAGATGATACACCAGGATGCACTGCTCAAGCATGTGCATTTAGAGATGCCTATGATGCATTTAAATCCTCAGATATTGTGGTCATTGGCATTAGTAAAGATGATGAAAAGAGTCATAAAAAGTTTATCGAGAAGTATCAGTTGCCCTTTATCTTGCTTTCTGATGTTGAAGCGAAAGTTGCTCAAATCTTTGGTGTTTGGGTTGAAAAAAGCATGTATGGTAAAAAGTATATGGGCATGAGTCGGTCAACATTTATACTAGATGAATCAGGTATCGTTACCCACGTTTTTGAACAAGCATCTCCTAGTGAGAATGCATCAGATATATTAAAGGCTTTGAATAAGGCTTAAAGGATATAGGAGGGAGTATTATGGTAGAAAAGAAAAAGATTTTATCGATGGATGGAAATGAAGCAGCTGCTTATTGTTCTTATGCATTCACAGAAGTAGCTGGTATTTATCCAATCACCCCATCATCCCCAATGGCACAATATGTTGACCTATGGGCATCTGAAGGCAAGAAGAATTTATTTGGAATGCCAGTTAAAGTTATTGAAATGCAAAGTGAAGCTGGTGCTGCAGGTACTGTTCACGGATCACTTCAAATGGGTGTATTAACCACAACATACACCGCATCACAAGGTCTCTTACTTAAGATTCCTAACATGTATAAAATTGCTGGTCAATTATTACCAGGCGTTATGCATGTTGCTGCTAGAAGTATTGCTGCTCAAGCACTCTCTATTTTTGGTGACCACCAAGACGTGATGGCTGCAAGACAAACAGGTTGGGCAATGATTGCATCAACATCTGTTCAATCATCCATGGATTTAGGTGGTATCGCTCATTTATCTGCAATTAAATCAAGCATACCTTTTGTACACTTTTTTGATGGATTTAGAACTTCACACGAAGTTCAATCCATTGAAGTGATTGATTATGCAGATTTTGATCGCCTCTTAGATAAAGAAGCTGTTGCGAAATTTAGAGCTAAAGGATTAAACCCGGCACATCCAGTGACTAGAGGAACTGCTCAAGGCGAAGATGTTTACTTCCAAACCAAAGTTCTTCAAGCTTCACATTATGACGTGGTACCTGATGTCGTTAATGATTACATGAAAGAAATCAATAAGATTACCGGAAGAAAATATGCACCTTTTGTCTATTACGGTGATCCTGAAGCAACCGATGTTGTCATTGCAATGGGTTCTGTGATTGAAACTGCACAACAAACAGTAGATTATCTCTTAGAACAAGGTAAAAAAGTTGGTTTACTCAGTGTACACCTCTATCGTCCTTTCTCAGCGAAGTATTTTATGGATGCAATGCCTAAGACTGTTCAAACCATCACAGTGTTAGATAGAACATTGGAACCAGGTGCTACAGGAGATCCACTATATTTAGATGTTCAATCCGTTTATTATGGACAATCTAAACAACCTAAGATTTTAGGTGGTCGTTATGGTTTATCTTCAAAAGATGCGACACCACAACTCGTCTTAGCTGTTTATGAAAATATGTTTGGCGAACAAAAAGACCACTTTACCGTAGGTATTAATGATGATGTCACACACACATCATTAAAGATTAACACATCTGTGGATCTAACTGATAAAGATACGAGCGAACTATTATTCTTCGGTTTAGGTTCTGATGGTACTGTTGGTGCGACCAAAAATATTACCAAAATTATTGGTGACCATACAACATTATACTCACAAGCTTATGCGTCCTATGACTCTAAAAAAGCGGGTGGGGTTACACGTATGCACGTCCGTTTCTCTAAAAAGCCAATTCGTTCAACTTATTTAGTCAATTATCCACAATTCATTTCATGCTCTGTTGATACTTACTTAACTAAATATGATATGCTCAAAGGTTTAAGAGAAGGTGGTACATTCTTACTAAATACGACAACACCTGCAGATCAAATCGATACGCTACTTCCAAACAAAGTTAAAAGACAACTTGCTCAAAAGAAAGCTAAGTTCTATATCATTAATGCTGTTGATTTAGCTTATGAAATTGGATTAGGCAGAAGAATTAATACCATCATGCAATCCGCATTCTTCAAGTTAAATGATCATTTGATGGCTTCAGAAGAAGCACTCAAATATATGAAATATTATGCTGAAAAGACATATGGAAGAAAAGGCGATGCCATTCTTGCTTTAAACAATGCTGCCATTGATGCAGGATATGATCACTTAGTTGAAGTGAAAGTTAAACCAGAATGGGCTCTTTTAGAAGATGAAGTTAAACCAGATTCTAATCGTCCAGATTTCGTTAAGAAGATTGCAGATATCGTTAATGCGATTGAAGGAGATTCACTCCCAGTCTCTGCGTTCTTAGGATATGAAGATGCACACATGGAAAATGGTGGATCTAAATACGAAAAACGTGGTATCGCTAACTTTGTTCCAGAGTGGAGATCGGAAAACTGTATCCAATGTAACCAATGCGTCTTCGCATGTCCACACGCAGTAATTCGTGCGTTCCTTGCTGATGAACAAGAAGCTGCCCAAGCGCCAGAAGGTGCGAAGATGCTTCAAGCTAAAGGCAAAGGCATGGAAGGTTATAAGTTCACCATTCAAGTATCTACATTAGACTGCACAGAATGTGGTGTTTGTGTTCAAGTATGTCCAACACCTGTGAAATCACTTGCTATGGTACCTATTGGAGACGAACTTGCTAAAGGTGCACAACAAACAGCAGATTATTTCTTTAATGAAGTAACCTATAAAGATTTAGGCACAGACAATCCAAAGAACTTAAGCTTTAATCAACCCTTATTTGAATTCTCTGGCGCATGCGCAGGTTGTGGTGAAACACCTTATATCAAGGCATTAACTCAACTTTACGGAGATCATATGGTTTTCGCAAATGCAACAGGTTGTACATCGATTTATGGTGCATCATTCCCATCAACACCTTATACTACCAATGCTGAAGGCTTCGGTCCAGCTTGGGCGAACTCATTATTTGAAGATAATGCTGAGTTTGGTTTTGGTATGAGAATTGCTTATGAAACCATGAGAGATAGAGTTCAAACTTTAATTGCTGAACATTTAAATGAAATGCCAGAAGCTCTCAAAGCACTTGGCGAACAATGGATCCAAAATAGAAAGAGTGCAGAAATTACTAGAAAATTACAAAAAGAAATGTCGCCCCTTCTAGAAAAAATCAATGCACCTTATGCAAAAGAACTTATTTCACTCAAAGATTACTTTGTGAAGATTTCACAATGGATTATGGGTGGCGATGGTTGGGCATATGATATTGGATATGGTGGTATCGACCACGTTATTGCAAACAATGAAGATGTCAACATTTTAGTTTTAGATACAGAAGTTTACTCAAATACAGGCGGTCAATCTTCAAAATCTGCTCCTACTGGTTCGATTGCGAAGTTTACAGCAGCTGGTAAAGGTACTAAGAAAAAAGATCTTGCAGCGATTGCGATGAGTTATGGTCACGTTTATGTCGCTCAAATCTCACACGGTGCTTCACCTGCACAAGTCTTAAGAGCATTTAAAGAAGCAGAAAGCTTTGAAGGACCATCCATCATTATCGCTTATGCACCATGTATTGAACATGGTATTAAAGGTGGATTAACCAATTCATTTGCTCAAGCTAAACTTGCAACTGAATGTGGTTACTGGCCAACATTTAGATTTGACCCAAGAAGAGAACAAGAAGGTAAGAACCCATTTATTATTGATTCCAAACAACCTGTTTGGGACAAATATCATGACTACTTACTTTCAGAATCAAGATACGCTCAACTTGCACAAATCAATCCAGATCATGCAGCAGAACTTTTAGATAAGAATTTAAGTGATGCGAAGAGAAGATGGGCAATGTATAAGAGATATCTTGCCATGGATTACACACCAGAAGGTCAAGAAAACAAAGCATAATTAAAATCACAAGATGTGTCGATGATGTCGGCACATCTTTTTTTTCTATCATCTAACCTTATTTTTAAATGCATGCGCATGCGTAAGGCTTTCAGTAAATTGTCATTACTTTGAATATGGAAATACCACTCAATTAGAAAAAAACATGAAATATTTCAGAAAACAGGTAAATATTCTTAAAATAGTTCTATATAAGCGAAATAGTATGCGTTTTCATTGGAAAATAGCGTTTAAATATTGACTGTTTGCGACTTTTATAGTAAACTCTTTCTAAACCATATTTGGAAAAAGGAGAGAAAAAATGAAAAAGTTTTTACTGGTTTTATTTTTACTTACAAGTGCACTAGTCTTAGTTGCTTGTAATGGTGAAGAACCTGTTCCAACAACACCAAGCACAGAAATTCCTGTAGCTGACTTGGCACCTATCTTAAGCGGTGTTACAGATGCAGTAATTAACTTAGGTGATGAATTCAACGTCCTCGCTGGCGTTACAGCTACCGATGCTGTTGATGGCAACTTGACTTCACAAATCAAAGTTTGGCCAACTTCCGTTGACTCAAGTCAATTAGGTGAAACACCAATTTTCTATAGCGTTACAGACTCCAAAGGACAAACAACAACTGCATTCCGTGTTGTTACTGTAGCTCTAAGAGAAGGTTATGCACAAGGTACTTATAACTTCAAGTTTGCATCTAGCGAATTAAGAAATACATTCTTCGCAGCTGCAGAAAAATGGTTATTAGACACTGGTGCCGGTGGGGTTCCACTATTCTCAAATGCTGGCTTCAATATGTTCAGCAATAGAATGGCTTTAGTTTCCGAAACTTCATTACCAGTATTAGGATTTGGTATTGCATGGTCAACCATGACTGCTGATGACTCAACAGTTACAGTTGAAGGTGTTGCAGGTCAAGCTGGCAAGTACACATATCGTGCTGCTTTAGGCTCTAACCCAACAACATTCAACCCATGGTTAGCAAATGACTCTGTTACATCAGACGCTGTTGCTCCATTCACAGCTGCACTCTATGCATTCAGATTCAATGATGACAAGTCTGGTTATGTATTAAACGGTCAACTTGCTTCTGGTGATCCAGTTGCAGTTAATGAAACAGTTCTTGATTCTGGCGTTACCATTTCTAAGATTTGGCGCGTACCAGTTCGCACAGGACTCAAGTGGTCATTCCACCCATCTGTTGATACAACTGGCTTAGATTTAGATATTACCGCTGAAGACTTTGTTAATACATACAAGTTAGCACTTGACCTTGGTTGGTTCCGTGCAATCTCTGGTGGTGGACACTTCTGGGCTCCATCAAACCCAATTAAGGGTGCTCAAGCATACCGTGACGCTGTTGTTGCTGGTGCTGGTGCTCAAGACTGGAGTACTGTAGGTCTTAAGGTTGTTACTGTTGATGGCGTTGAATACATTGAATATGAATTCACAATTGATATGTCAGCTTGGAACGTTCGTTACTGGCTGTCAGCAAACTCAATTTCACCAATCAATATTTCATTATACAACCGTGCTGGTGTAGGTGCTACTTATGGTACAACTCCAGAAAAGACTGCTTACAGTGGACCATTTGTACTAGACTACTATGAAGCAGATAAAGTATTGAGATACTCTAACAATCCTAACTATTATGATCAAGACGAATATTTCTACACAGGTTACAATTATCAAATTATTGCAACTGACGTATTAAGATTCCAATCATTCATTGCTGGTGACTTAGATGCTGTTGGTGTACCAACTGCTCAGTATGAAAACTATAAGAATGACCCAAGACTTAAGAGAGTTCCAGGCGCAACTACATTCCGTATGGGCGTCAATGCTCTGAAGACTAAGGCAGCTCAAGAAGCTCTGTTCCCAGCAGCTACATATGGCGACTGGACTCCAGAACCAATTCTAAGCTACCCAGATATGCAAAAGGCTATGTACTTTGCAATTGATAGAGAACACGTTGCATACGAAGTACTCAAGACTTCTGAAATTCAACAATACCACTTCACTAAAGCTTATCTAGTTGACCCAGAATCAGGTGTCTCCTTCCGCGAATCAGCTCAAGCTGCATCCGTATCCGTAGGATTATCACCAGAAACTAATGGTTACTCACAAGCTGCTGCTGTTGCATTCTTCAAGTCCGCTGTTGCTCAAGCTAAAGCTGAAGGCTACTATTTAGGCGGAACTGCTGCAAACCCAATCGTTGTTGACTTAACACTCGTTGTTCAAGCAGCTTCAGTTGGTCAAGCTAACCTTGCTGAATACATCAAGCAAACATTTGAAGCTACATTTGTTGATGATGTCAACCATGTTAAAATTACAATTACTCCATTATTTGCTACATTCCCAAATAACTACTACTCACACGCATTAATCGGTCAATTCGACTTAGTCGTTGGTGGTATCTCCGGTTCAACTCTTGATGCATCATCCTTCCTAGAAGTATACGCATCTGACAACCGTGGTGGATTTACATTCAACTGGGGCTTTGATACCTCTAAGGCTGAAATCCAAGTAACATATGAATGGCAAGGCGAAACTGTCACTGAATTCTGGTCATTCGATGCGATCCAAATGGCATTAAATGGAGAAGTCTTCCTAGTCGACGGTGCTGAAGTTCCTGCAGAATAATTTAGCAGAAGCTTAACCAAAGTTACATCATAAACGCAGTATAATAAATAACCAAGCAAACTGCTACCAACATTGCAGTTTGCTTGTTATTTGTTTATCTCTAAACGCTAACACATTTTAATGTAATTCGTTTTTGTTTGTCAATGAACTATTGTTTTTAACATAAATATGTTATAATGACAAGCAGACTAAAAGCATTAATAAACAAAAATAAATTGCAAGAAAGTAGGAAAAAAAATGTTAAGGTACATTATTATCAGAGCAATTTGGGTATTCATCATATTGTTCACGGTGCTATCAATTAACTTCGTTATCTTTAAGTTAGCACCTAATTTTCCGCCTGCAGACAAGGACCAGCGTGACATTTTTTACGCACGTCAAGTTGTTGATGGCTATATGACTGAACGCCTTGAAACAGATCCACTCATCATTGCTGGCATACAAGCTGGCGAAATCTCACTACCAAGGGGTTCATATTATGTTGTTGAACTCAGTGGTGCACGTTTAAGAATTTACGAACCAGTCCCAATTTCTGTTCAATATTTTCAATGGGTCGGTAATGTGTTGCAAAATAACTGGGGTGTCTCAACGAGACTTCGCCCGAATGTTCCTGTTTTCCAAATGCTTGGTGAACGTATCCCAGTGACACTGAGACTCAATCTCATTGCTCTTTTTGTCTATATCCCGATTGGATTTTTCTTTGGAATACTTGCGGCTCTAAAGAAGAATAGTGTTACAGATAATGCAATATCATTAGGTGTCATGGTCTTTATCTCTACACCTAACTTTGTTTTGATGTTATTCTTAGTCCTTATTTTTGGTTACACATTAGGTTGGGTTCCATTTTCGTTTCCTGCCGCCGATGTGACCGGTATACGGTTTTACACGGGTATGATTTTACCTGTTTTAGGTTTATCTTTCGGCTCGATTGCTGGATTAACGCGTTTAACCAGAGCAGAGTTGAGTGAAGTTTTAACTTCTGAATTCGTATTACTTGCGAGAACTAAAGGTTTATCAAGACCACAAGCTGTCATTCGTCATGCGATGAGAAACTCCCTTGTTCCTCTTGTTCCAAGTATCATTGGTTCATTTGTCGGTCTATTATCTGGATCAGTTATTATTGAGAGAATTTATAGTATTCCAGGTGCTGGAAGACTATACCTAGATTCTCTTCAAAATGGTAACTACGACTATAACTTACTTTTAGCACTTGGTGCCTTTTATACCAGTATCGGTTTGATTGCATCTCTACTAGTTGACCTTTCCTATGGCATCGTTGACCCAAGAATTCGTATGGGAGGTAGAAAATAATGGCTGAAAGAAAACATATTGATCAAAGTGAATTTCAGTTTGTTCAAAAAGATGAAAAACTTTTTGATAAAAAGTTTGAAACCAAACCCATTGGTTATTTTAAGGATGCAATGATTCGTTTTAGTAAGAATAAGGTCAACGTTGTTGCAGCATATATCTTGCTATCTATCATTTTACTTGCCATTTTTGTTCCAATTACAACATCAAAGAACTGGGAAATGCAAGAACCTGCTTTATCTTATTTGCCACCAAGAGTACCTCTTTTAGAAAAAATAGGTATTTTAGATGGTACAAGAAAATACATTGACCAGGTTTCTGATGGTACGGTGGTTGATGAAGAAACAGGATTATTCTTACCGAATAATTACTTGACTGAATATATTGTCATGAGCACTGTATCAAATAGTATTACTTATGGTACTTTAAAAGATCCCAATTATGTTGGTGGAACTAATCTTCTCCAGCTGGAAGGAAACTCGACTTCGATTTCTATTCGTTCAGCAGGTGATTTTATTCCAGTTTCTCAAGGCAAGTATGTAGTCATTGACATTAATGCAATATCAAACCTTGGTGGAGAAAACGTCAAAATTTACTTACGTAATGCGGATCAAGTACTTTTCCCACTTGGAGAAATAACAAGTGCAGGTGTCCATGAGTTTTTAGTTGATGATACGGTTCCTAATGGTCAATATCGCGTGATTATTGAACTTAATTCAACTGCACCTAGAGCGTCACTATCATTAAACAGTGTCACTGTGACTTCGGATCTTGAGTCTGAAGAACCAGAATATTTTGCAGATGGATTCCCTCTTTCTCAATATATTATCATCAATGGACAAGGCAATTACACCAGAAGAGATGCGATGGTTATTCGTGTCACTTTCAGATATCGCATCTATGAAGCAATCTTAGAAAGAAATATTAGAACATCTGTAGACTCTGCAGTTTATTATCAAGTTTTAGAAGATAATCCAGGCATGCTTGAAGGTGCAATTGTGGATCCAGATAACCCTAATGGTCTCATCTTCCCAGAAGGATATCCTTATACAAAGATGGTTACAAAAAGCTCAGTCATCCCAGGTCCTGGTGGCGTTCAAATCTATTCATATGTCGTAGAATATCGCTATGGTACAATGTTAGGTTATGATTCACTTCCCTATTTCTTCTTTGGTACTGATGGTACAGGAAAAGATATGTTTGCATTAACTTGGGTAGGTATCAGAACATCACTTTTAATTGGTGTCATTGTTTCAATGATTAATATTACAATTGGTGTCGTCTTTGGTGCGATTGAAGGTTACTATGGCGGAACTGTTGACTTACTCATGGAAAGATTCTCTGAAATCGTCGGAAGAATCCCTTACCTTGTTGTTTTAACGATTTTCTATGCCCTTTTAGGACCAGGATTCTTAACCTTGGTACTTATCTTAATTATTTCAGGCTGGATTGGGATAGCCTCAGTTACCCGAACCCAGTTCTATCGATACAAAGGTAGAGAATATGTCCTTGCATCACGTACACTGGGTGCGAAAGATGCTCGACTCATTTTTAGACACATCTTACCTAATGGAATCGGAACCATCATTACAGCCAGCATTCTAGTAATTCCTGGTGTCATTTTCACTGAATCCACACTAGCATTCTTAGGTTTCGGTCTTGGCGAAGGTCAAAGCATTAACTTAGGACTCTTTACACTGACAGGTAACTCTCTTGGTGTTCTTTTGAACACTGGTCAGCAATCCTTAGATACCTATCCACATCTCACGGTTTTCCCAGCGATTATTGTGTCCATATTAATGATCACATTCAATATGTTTGGTAACGCTCTAAGAGATGCATTTAATCCATCATTGAGAGGAGCAGAATAATGAATAAGAACAAAAAAGTTGAAATCAGCGTTCAAGATTTAACTGTCTCCTTTAGAACAACTCAAGGTATGGTTAGAGCTGTTCGAGGCGTAAGTTTTGACCTCTATAAAGGTGAAACACTCGCGATCGTTGGTGAATCTGGATCCGGCAAATCTGTATCCAGCCGTGCAATTATTGGTATTTTAGCAGGTAATGCAGTCATCGATAAAGGTCATATTTGGTATGAAGGCCAAGATTTGACTAAAATTCCTGAAGAAGAATTCCACAAAATCAGAGGAAATAAGATTGGTATGATCTTCCAAGATCCACTATCAGCATTAAATCCAATCATGAGAATCGGTAAGCAAATTACTGAAGGGATGATTATCAACGGTAAACGTATGAAAAACCGTTATAAGAGTCTTTATCATGCTGAAAAAATGGAGCTCCTTAATGCGAAACTTCAAATTCAAGAGTTAACACGACTTTATGAAACCAACGAAGATGAAGCGACTCAGATGAGCAAAGAAGAGTATCAAACTAAAGTTAAAGAAATTAAAGCGACGATGCCAGCGATGCGTAAAGCAATTAACGCAAAACGTATTGTTGCAAGAAAACAAGTCAAAGAAGAATATGCAGCAGAAAAAGCAAAAACTGCTGAAATCTTAAGTGGACTTTACACTGAACTCAAAGCAGTTCAAGCAACACAAGATAAAGCTAAAATTAAAGATGTTAAGCATAAGATAGAAGCGGAAAGAGAGAAACTTAGACGCTATGTTAAAGTGACACGCAAGGAAGCTTATGAACGTGCCATTCAAATCATGACTGAAGTAGGTATTCCTGAACCTAAGAAACGCTTTAAGATGTATCCATTCCAATTTTCTGGTGGGATGAGACAAAGAATCGTTATTGCAATTGCACTCACCGCAGACCCAGAAGTCTTAATTTGTGATGAACCTACGACTGCACTTGACGTGACCATACAAGCTCAAATTCTTGATTTGATTAAGAAACTAAAAGAGCAAAGAGGCTTATCTGTAATATTTATTACCCACGATTTAGGCGTTGTCGCAAACGTTTCTGACCGCGTAGCGGTCATGTATGCAGGCAAGATTGTGGAATATGGAACTTCAGATGAAATCTTCTATAATCCAAGACATCCATACACATGGGCGCTGCTTTCATCCATGCCAGACTTAAACTCAAGTGATAGACTGACAGCGATTCAAGGGACACCGCCAAACATGTTGTTCCCACCTAAGGGTGATGCATTTGCTGAAAGAAATCCCTATGCGATGGAAATCGACTTCAAAGAAGAACCACCGCTATTTAAGATTAATGATAATCATTATGCTGCAACTTGGTTACTTCATCCAGATGCACCTAAAGTTGAAATTCCTGAACTCATTCAAAACCGCATCAATGTCATGGAAGCTAAAGTAAAGGAGATGACGAAAAATGCCTAAAAATAATAAAGAAGTTATTTTAGAGGTAAAAAAACTCTCCCAACACTTTAAAACTGGTGTCGGTAAAAACAAGATTTATAATAAAGCAGTTGATGATGTTAGCTTCAAAGTATACCAAGGCGAGGTTTTCTCTTTAGTAGGAGAATCTGGATGCGGTAAAACAACAACAGGTAGAACTATTATTCAACTTTATCATCCAACTGAAGGCGAAGTCTTCTTTAAGGGTGTCAGAGTTGCGGCAGGTTTTAGAGAACTTAAGATTCAAAAAGCGGAGTTACGTAAAACTGCCAAAGAAAAAATTAATGACATCCAAGCACGTGTTACTGCTAATGAAATCTCAAAAGAAGATGCAAATCAGAAAGTACTTGAGATTAACACACAGTTAAACAATGAAATTAGAGCCATTAATGAAGAAATCGATGGTAGAAAATTAGATAATAAGCGTAACAATTTTGAATTGATGAAGAAAATGCAAATGATCTTCCAAGACCCGATTGCATCGCTTAACCCTAGAATGACAGTTAAAGAAATTATTGCTGAAGGTTTACGTATTGCAGGTGAAAAGAAGGAAGAAGTCATTATCAAAATGGTTAAC
The DNA here is from genome assembly GCA_030603805.1 of Acholeplasmataceae bacterium. GTDB lineage: Bacteria > Bacillota_I > Bacilli_A > Acholeplasmatales > Acholeplasmataceae > Peloplasma. The sequence continues at coordinate 55,858 of JAUVXD010000006.1, read as the reverse complement.
GATGCCCTAGAAACAGTAGGTCTTCTACCAGAACATGCGACACGTTATCCCCATGAATTTTCTGGCGGTCAACGTCAAAGAATCGGTATTGCAAGAGCGTTAGTTGTTAATCCTGACTTCATCATTGCTGATGAACCCATTTCTGCACTTGACGTATCCATTCAAGCACAAGTTATTAACTTACTGAATGACTTACGTATTTCTAAGCAAATTACAATCATGTTTATTGCCCATGACTTATCTGTCGTTAAATACTTTAGTAATCGTATTGGCGTGATGTATTATGGTAAACTTGTTGAGCTAGCTGATAAGGAAGAACTCTTCAAACACCCATTACATCCATATACACGTGCGCTTCAATCATCCATTCCACAACCCGATCCACGTTATGAAAAGATTAGACCTCCAAAGATCAAATATGATCCAAGAATGCACGATTACTCAGTAGATAAGCCATCATTAAAAGAAGTTAGCCCAGATCACTTCGTTTACTGTAATAATGCAGAATTTGAAGCGTATCAAAAGCAAATAAAAGCTAAAAATAATGCTTAAGAAACTATTTATTGCAACACTTCTTTATGCAGTTGCCATCTTTTTGATGCATCGTGCAGTTTATGGTGTTGAATATACACTTTTTACAGTATCTGATGCAATCTTCTATGTAGCACTTCCGATGTTTTTTATTAGCCTTGTCTCAATCACGAATGCAGGAAATCTATTCTTGTGGTTTGGTTATTCGATTAAGGGGTTATTTAATAGAGGTGCGCATACACCGTATCATCAGTATCATAATCAAAAAATGAAAAAAGCGGTTTCGATTATACCTTTCTATTTACTCGTGATAAGCACCTTACTGATTATCGCTTCGCTCGTTTTAGCAAGTATGATTGTATAAATGAAAACCAGCATTCTCGAATGCTGGTTTTTTAATTATTGAATCCATTTGTAAATCGAATCAACAGCGTGCTGATAATATGCGTTTGGCGTATGTTTTTTACTGTGTAAAAAGTAAGTCTTTTTTTCATTGGGCAAGTAGAAAAGGTTAAGTGTTGTGATATGTCTTTTTTGAAATCTTTCAAATTGCACTTGATTGGCTTCAAATATTTGATCATCATTGAGATCATCAGTATCTTTAATGTTATAGACATAATACCGGTTGATGTATTGTTTTTGAGAAACAAACTCATCCTCAATGTGATTGATCCCTTGAATAACTCTTGGATCACTGAAACTAAAGTCTCGATTGATAATCATGACGATCACTTCTAGTGCACCATATCGATAAAATCGATTGGTCTTATCATTGATATAGCGATGCATCGTAAAATAGTCCCCATGATTTTTCAGTTGTGAAAATCCTAAACGGTTCATGTGTTGGGCAAAACTTTTCCCAAGAAGTTCATGTTTGCAAAAGATCGGTTTCTCAGCATTTTCTCTAAGCATTATATGGTGATATCTATTGGCGTAAAACATAATAAAACCATTGATAAAAAATGAACTTACAGCAAGTCCTAAAGATGCAATAACTAAAATCAGCATGTTTACATCTGGACCAAATCCACGTGTTAATAAAATAATCGAAAGTCCAATAAAGAAAAAGAAATTGAAAATCAGCAGATAAAAATAAAATCTTTGTTTCTTACGATATTGCATATCATCACCTCGAACAAATGAATTATAACATAAAAGCGAGTAAAAGATAAAAAAACGAGCTTCAGAGAAGCCCGCATTTGGGAGTTGACCATTGATGTCAATAACCTTTTGTGGATGGCAGTCCAAAAGCTAAGACAAAGCGAGGTCGCGCTGTATTTTTGGGAGAAAAATACATAAGTGTAGTTTTGAAAAAGAAAAAGTTATCTTGACTACATTTCTATTATAAATGATGATTTATGAAAAGTCATGTAAATTTACATAATATTTTCATTGAAAACGTTTCCCCTATTTCAGCCATTATAAATTAGCATATAAATAGCAAAAAACACCCCTTTGTTATATAATAGTTATGGTAAATCAAGGAGGTCCTTTATGGCAAAATTAGAAATTAACAACCTTCATGTTGGTATTGAAGGTAAAGAAATTTTAAAAGGGGTTAACCTGGTGGTTAATTCCGGTGAAGTACACGCGATTATGGGTCCAAATGGTACAGGTAAGTCAACACTTGCTAGTGCCCTCATGGGCCATCCCAAATATGAGGTTACTGAAGGCGAAGCTTTCCTAGATGGGCTAAATCTTTTAGAAATGGAAGTTGATGAAAGAGCTCGTGCGGGTCTGTTTTTAGCGATGCAATATCCTGCTGAAGTTCCAGGGGTCACCAATAGTGATTTTATGCGTCAAGCACTTCGTGCGACATCGGGTAAAGAAGTTGGTCTTTTTGAGTTTGCAATCAAATATGAAAAGACAGTTGAAGAACTTAAGATGCGTCCTGACTTGGCACATCGTTATTTAAACGAAGGCTTTTCTGGTGGAGAAAGAAAGAGAAACGAAATTTTACAACTTAAGGTCTTAAGACCTAAGTTTGCAATCTTAGATGAAATTGACTCAGGTCTCGACGTTGATGCACTTAAAATCGTTGGAGAAAATGTTTCAAGCTTAGTCAATAGTGAGTTTGGATGTATCTTAATTACGCACTATCAACGTATCTTAGATCACATCAAACCTACTAATGTCCATATCATGATTGATGGTAAGATTGTTTTAAGTGGTGGGCAAGAACTGATTGAAAAGATCGATCAAAATGGTTATGAGTGGATCAAAACTGAACTGGGTATCGATTTTTCTGAAGGCGACCAATAATGAAAGAAATTGTCATTAAACATCATGAAGTCGTTGGAGCACTCCCCAAAGATTTCACCTATCAGGATTCAACTTTAACGATACCTAAACATATCCATTATCAAGATCCCATAAAAATCACACTTGAGGACGACAATAATGAAGACTTAAAGATTGTTGTCCAAGAAAGCACAAGCATTAAAATCATTCTTGAGGTTTCCGGAAAGGATGAAAGCGAAAATTCCTATAAAATTTCACTAACAGCGAAACCTAATAGTCAAGTCAAGTATTTGCTTGTGAGTGAATTATCGAGCAAAAAAGCTTTGTTAGAACATATATTTATTGCAGAACGAGATGCAAAACTCGATCTTATTGGAGGCTTCATCAGTGATGTCATTCATGCTAAAATGGATGTCATGTTAAAAGGTGAAGGCTCAGAAGTTAAAATGCGTGCGGTTGCTGTATCATCTGATGACAACAATCAAACCATTGATGTTCATATCACCCATCAAGCACCTAATACCTTTGGTGATATGACCAATATTGGCATCGCTAATAAGCGGGGCAAAATCGTTTTAAATGGCGTTGAAAAAATAGAAAAGGGGATGAAGAATGCGAATGCTTTCCAAACCTTAAAAGGTATCATCACTTCCGATACATCGATTGTTGAAGTTAATCCAATTCTTTTGATTGATGAATATGATGTCAAAGCTGGACACGGTGCAACGATTGGCAAAATCGAAGAAGATGTACTTTATTATCTCAAGAGTCGAGGGTTATCACAACAAGAAGCAGAAAAGCTCATTATTAATGGGTTCTTGCGTCCTGTCATTGATGAAATCGATGATGAATCCTTAAAGGAAAGATTTACGCATATCGTCAATTCACGTATATGATGGATGTTCAAAGCATTAGACAAGATTTTCCTGTCTATCAAAAACAACCTAAACTCACCTATCTAGACTCAGCGGCTTCATCGCTAAAGGTCAAATCTGTGATCGATCAAGTCGACCATTATTATCATACTCTAGGTGTCAATGTTCATAGAGGTGCTTATGATCTTGCATATGAAGCTACAAGACTTTATGAGGAAGCAAGATCAACAGTTGCATCTTTCATCGGCGCAGAGACCGATGAAATCATCTTTACAAGAGGAACGACCTCTAGTTTGAACATGATTGCATATGCTTATCGGGAAATCTTAAAACCAGGCGATGAAATCATCACCAGTGAACTTGAACATCACTCATCCTTACTTCCTTGGATGATTACAGCTCAAAAAACAGGTGCAATCCTGAAATATGTTCCACTATCCAAAGAAGGACGTATTACAATCGAAGGATTTCGATCCATTTTATCTTTAAACACAAAAGTGGTTGCTCTTACCCATGTTTCTAATGTGATGGGATATTTGACACCCATTGAAGAGATTACCAGATTAGCACATCAACAAGGTGCTGTGGTCGTCCTCGATGCCGCACAATCTGTACCCCACATGTCTGTCAATATTACAAACCTTGCTGTCGATTTTCTTGCATTTTCGGGGCATAAAATGTTTGGACCATCAGGTGTTGGTGTCCTTTACGGAAAAAAACACCTCTTAAATCAACTCGAACCTTTTGAGTACGGTGGAGAAATGGCAGATCAAGTTGATTTGACACAAGCAACCTGGAAAGAAGCACCGCTTCGCTTTGAAGCAGGAACACCTGTGATTAGTGGCGCTATAGGACTTGCAGAAGCCATCAGATATATTCAAAAAATCGGTTTTAAAGCAATTCATGAGCATACCCATGAACTACATCAGTATACACTTAAAAAACTACGAGAAATCGATGGCATCACCGTTTACAACTCAACGGCAGAAAATCCAGTCATTGCATTTAACGTCGATAACATCCATCCTCATGATATTGCAACAATGTTAGATCAATATCAAGTATCAGTTCGAGCAGGACATCATTGTGCTCAGCTAGTGACTAAATTCTTAGGGGTTAATTCAACCTTAAGAGCGTCATTTCATATTTATAATTCTAAAGAAGACTGTGATGCGTTTGTTCATAGCATTCAAGCAGCCAAAGATTTCTTTCAACAATTTTAGGAGTTACTCATGAATATCGAACAACTTTACAGACAAGTGATCATGGATCATTATAAACATCCGAAAAATAAAGGAATCATCGCTGATAATACCTATATGACTGTACACCTGAATAATCCATCATGTGGAGATGAAATCACAGTACAGGTCAAGGTGGAAGAACAAAAGATTACAGAAATCAGACATCAAGGCACCGGATGCTCCATTTGCTGTTCAAGTGCAAGTGTGATGAGTGTCACACTAAAAGATCAAAGTCTTGACGATGCAACAGATGTTTTACGCGAGTTTTATGAATTAATCAAAGGGTATCCCTTTAACCCAGACATACTTAAAGGGGATGCTATTGTTTATCAAGGTGTTGCTCAATTTCCTGCACGTGTTAAATGTGCAACACTGGCTTGGAAAGCTTTCGAGCAAGCCATATTAAAAATCAAGGAGGATCAACTTAATGGATGACAATAAAAAGAAAATAGATGCCATTGTTGGTGAATACCAATATGGATTCCACACCGAATCTAAACCTGTATTTGCAACCGGTAAAGGCATTAATGAAGATATTATTCGTACCATCAGTGCACACAAGAAAGAGCCAGATTGGATGCTAGATTTTCGTCTAAAAAGCTATCATAAGTTTTTAGAACTAAAAAATCCGAAATGGGGACCAGATTTATCCTTCATCAACTTTGATGATTTTACCTATTTCATCAAGTCCAGTGAAAGAGCTGAAAACAACTGGGATGAAGTTCCTGTTGAGATTAAAGACACATTTGAAAAATTAGGTATTCCTGAAGCAGAAAGAAATTTCCTTGCGGGTGTATCCACACAATTTGAAAGTGAAGTTGTCTATCATAATACGGTTAAAGAGTTAGAAGAACTTGGTGTCATTTATGTGGATACAGATACTGCACTCAGAGAATATCCAGATTTAGTTAAGAAGTTCTTTGGCACTGTTGTGCCATTTTCAGATAATAAATATGCGGCATTGAATAGTGCTGTATGGAGCGGTGGATCGTTTATCTATGTACCTAAAGGTGTCAAAGTCACTAAACCGCTTCAATCTTATTTTAGAATTAATTCTGACCAAATGGGCCAATTTGAACGCACATTGATCATTGTAGATGAAGGTGCTTATGTTAATTATGTTGAAGGATGCACGGCACCTGTTTATTCTAAAGATTCTCTACATGCTGCCATCGTCGAAGTGGTTGTTATGAAGGATGCTACATGCAGATATACAACGATTCAAAACTGGTCAACCAATGTTTTAAACTTAGTGACAAAGCGTGCTTTTGTCTATGAAAATGCCCATATGGAATGGATTGATGGTAACATTGGCAGCAGCATCAATATGAAATATCCATCATGTGTTTTACTGGGTGAAAGAGCTAAAGGTACAACGATTTCGATTGCTTTTGCAGGTAAAAATCAATGGCAAGATTCAGGCGCTAAGATGATTCACGTCGCACCGAATACGACATCTACGATTATCTCTAAATCGATTTCTCGTGGTGGTGGTAAAGTGAACTATCGTGGAAAAGTAGACTTTGGTAAAAAGGCTAAAGGTGCTAAAGCCCATGTTGAGTGTGATACCATCATTCTTGATGATTATTCATTCTCAGACACAGTGCCTTACAACTCAGTCAGAAATTCCGATGTTTTCCTAGAACATGAAGCTACCGTTTCTAAGATTTCTGAAGAACAACTTTTCTACTTGATGAGCAGAGGTTTAACCGAAGAAGAAGCGACCGAAATGATTGTGATGGGATTTATCGAACCATTCGCAAAAGAACTTCCTATGGAATATGCCATCGAACTTAATCAGTTGATTAAGCTTGAGATGGAAGGATCTATTGGATAAACGAATTTTAAAAAGACTTAAAGATATTTGTGTGAAATTCGCAAATATCTTTTTTTATTACCCTTTTTAGCGTAAAATAGCCTTAAGAGGGTGTTGCCATGAAAGCCATTATCAAGTTATGGCTCGTTGTTTTAATCATCTTTAGTCTATCCGCCTGTGTATCAATTAAGACCTATGATGACCTACAAAATGAATATCAAATATTTGTTACCGAACGTGCTTCAGTCTACCAGGAAAACATAGACTATTTTAATCATATTTCAACGGAGTCTATTAAAAGTGTCGTCCTCGTCAAAAAGATCGGAACCAGAATTTCTGGTTCAACTTCAGGCTCAGGCGTTATTTTTAAGGAAGATACCTTATATTATTATGTTTTAACGAATAACCATGTTGTTTATCAAGCACCAGGTACGATAGCCAATTATACGATTAGTGATTATTTAGGTAATGAATATACGGCTGTAAGACTTGCTAATAATCCGAATTTTGATCTTGCAGTGATGCGCTTTAGAAAAGGTGCTCATCCACTCGATATTATGGCGTTTGCAACATCAAATCCAGAACAAAATGCTAAACTTGCAGTGATGGGGTACCCATCATTTCAAATCAATGCGATTACACTTGGTTCAGTGATTCAATATGCAACCATTGAAGTGGAAAACACGAACACCGAACTGATTAATGTTAACTTTGATGTCATGGTATCAGATGCTCCTGTGAAATCAGGATCGAGTGGGAGTGTTGTCATTAATGATGCCTACCAACTGGTTGGCATTGTCTATGCAGGTAATTTTTCGAATGCTTCGGATACATCTCGATATTCTTTTGCCATTCCCTTAACGAAAGTATTAGAGTTTCTTGAACTGATTGGACATCCAGTGGGAGGTACGTCATGAGAAAACTAAGACTTTTATCGCTACTTTTGATTTTGATGTTAACAGGATGTACGCTCTTTATTCTTGAAGAAGACACAGACGCTTATCGCGCTTTATCTGAACAGTTTTTTGACTACCAAAACAATGATATTAGTGATATTAAAAATTTCCAAGCATTTATCAATACAGTAACTTTAGAAACCTCAATTGCATCTGTTAAAGTTGAAGTCACCGTGTATAGTGGTTTAGGATTACTTTTAGAAACAAGATATGGTTCAGGGGTCATATTTCATGTGACACAAACCGAATATCATGTCATGACGGATATGAAACTCACTCAAAAAGAAGCATCACAGTTTATATCCATTGATATTCATGATTATCTTGGAAATATTTACACAGGGACATTCAAATACCAAGATGAATCCTTAGGTTTATCAGGCATCAGATTTACCAAAGGTAGTGCAACTTTAAAAGCACTGAGTATCGCCAAACAATCAACATTTGAAGGCGAACCTATTATGTTGATTGGGTATCAAAGAAAAATTATTAATGCGCTCACTATGGGACTTCTTCACTCATATCTCTATAATGAAACGGAAGAACTTATCGGTTTTAAAACCAATATACCTTCGGATGATTTCGGTAATGGCGCAGTCTTGATTGATATGACACACCAAATGATTGGTATTCAGTATCTTTACTCAGATGGTTTCCTTTATGCCATCAGTTATAATCAGTTACAAACTTTCTACGAAACTTATAAAAATTTATCATAAAAAAGATTGGAAGTGATGATGTGATTAAGTACATAACAATTGAATCAAAAAAGCCTATCAAATCCGATGAATCCGTCATCTTATCTGTATTTTCTGATTTCATTAAGGTAGAATCCATTGAAACAACTTCCAATCATATTCATCTTTACTATAATCACGAAACAGACATGGTGTTTTCTGATATTATTTTAAACATCATGAGTGATACTTTAACGGATCTGCGCATCTATGTTTCTCATCAATTTGATACTTTAGAACAACTGAGCGTTCATCAGCAGTTTATTCAAAGAAAGATGAAGGATATACCGTTTAATAAATACGTGTATTTGGATGATAAAATCATTTTAAGACACTATATAAAAACGATTGATTCAGAAATGAAGCGTATGTTCTTGAAAAAATTTGAACAAGATCATCAGATGATTGAAAGTATTAAAAACTACTTAGAATCCAATCAAAACATGAGTCTTGCAGCTAAAAAGCTTTATCTGCATCGAAATACATTGATTCAAAGAATTGATAAATTTTTCCAAGTGACAGGTTTTGATGTTAGACTCTTCAATGATGCATTTCTTATCTATCATTTGATCATTTAAAAATGTGTGCAATGTGCACATTTTTTTTATGCTTATAACTTGTTATAATAGCCTTAGAATCAAAAAAAGGGAGAAAAAATATGGCTACATTAAAATTAAAAGATATCAATAAAGTCTATCCTAATGGCGTTCAAGCTGTTTTTGACTTTAATCTTGATATTAGAGACAAAGAATTTATTGTTTTCGTTGGACCTTCAGGGTGTGGAAAATCGACAACACTCAGAATGATTGCTGGTCTTGAGGAAATTACTTCTGGTGAACTTTATATTGATGAAGAACTCGTCAATGACAAAGCACCAAAAGATAGAAACATTGCGATGGTTTTCCAATCCTATGCACTTTATCCACACATGACGGTTTATGATAACATGGCATTTGGTTTGAAACTAAGAAAAATGCCAAAAGATATCATTAACGAAAAAGTTAATGAAGCTGCAGAAATCTTAGGTTTAACTCCATATTTGAAACGTAAACCAAAGGCGCTTTCCGGTGGACAAAGACAACGTGTTGCTTTAGGTAGAGCAATCGTACGTAATGCTAAAGTTTTCTTAATGGATGAACCGCTATCAAACCTTGATGCGAAACTTCGCGTTCAAATGAGAGGCGAACTCATTAAACTTCATAATAAGATTGAAACGACAACGATTTATGTTACCCATGACCAAATTGAAGCGATGACGATGGCAAGCCGCATCGTTGTTATGAAAGATGGTTATATCATGCAAGTTGGTGCACCAAAAGAAATTTATGATCATCCAAACAACATGTTCGTTGCTGGATTCATCGGTACACCTCCAATGAACTTTATTTCTGGTAAAGTTGACAAGAATCAAATCTTTATTGCCGGTACACATCGTATTCAAGTTCCAAATGATAAGTTTGAAATCATCAAGCAAAACGGATTCGTTGATAAAGAAGTCGTTCTTGGCATTCGTCCTGAAGATATTCATGATGATGCAGTTGTCTTTGAAACCTACCCAGGTGCTGTGTTAGATATCGTTGTTGATGTTGCTGAACTCTTAGGTTCTGAAACCAACCTATATACAAACATTAATGGACATAACGTTTGTGCAAGCATTAATGCACGTGCTGGCGTTCACATTGGTGATAAGATGAAGCTTGCTTTCGATATGAATAAAGTTCATTTCTTCAATCCTGAAACTGAACAAGTGATGAGATTAGAAGAAGTAAAACCAGTTAAAAAAGCTAAAGAGGAAGTTAAATAACTAAAGGCCACTTGGCCTTTTTTTATTTCTATCAAATTATGATTGACTATATCATCAGCCATCAAGATGGCATATACATTTATCAAGATAATCAAGTCATATTCTCCAAATGTTCCACACTCTCATGGATCAAAGCTTTATGCAAACAGTTCCTCATAACTTATGAAGGATATTTAAAAGCTGTCTCACATACGATAGGACTCAAATATAAGATTCCAATTTTCCTCAGTGATTCAAACATTTGGATTCAAACAAAGCGTGCTAAAGACTATGATAACATTTGGGTTAACTTTGCAGCTATTTCAAAGTTTGAAAGTCAAGATTTGGGGATTACCGTTCATTTTTTAAGTGGCAACAAGCTTTATTTAAAGTTATCTTTAAATAGTTTTAAGGCTTATGAGAAGAAAATCAAAGAGATTGCACAGATTCGAGTAAAACACTTTCATTGACAATAATCTTTAAAATGTTTAGAAATAGTGTTATAATAAGAGCGGTTTTTAAGTTAACGATAACATCATTTAAGGAGGAAATAATGATGGCAAAAAAAACAATTAGAGATATTGATGTTCATGGCAAAAAAGTATTAATTAGAGTCGACTTCAACGTCCCACTGAAAAATGGGGAAATCAGTGACGAAAACAGAATCGTTGAAGCATTACCTACCATCCGTTATGTCTTAGAAAACGGTGGAAAAGCAATTGTTTTCTCACACCTTGGTAGAGTTAAAGATGAATCAGACAAAGCTAAAAATAGTCTAGAAGTGGTTGCAAAAAGACTCGGGACTCATTTAAAGCAAGATGTTGTATTTGTACCTGTCACTAGAGGAAAAGCGCTTGAAGACGCGATTAACGCACTAGAAAACGGTCAAGTCCTCATGTTTGAAAACACACGATTTGAAGATATTGAAGGCAATAAAGAATCTAAAAATAACCCTGAACTTGGTGCTTATTGGGCATCTTTAGGCGATGTATTTGTCAATGATGCATTTGGTACTGCACATCGTGCTGCAGCATCAAACGTAGGTATTGCAGCAAACATCAAACAAACCGTTGCAGGATTCTTACTTGAAAAAGAAATTAATTTTATCGGTGGTACATTAGAAAAACCAGAAAGACCTTTTGTCGCGATTCTTGGTGGTGCTAAAGTATCAGATAAAATTGAAGTTATTCAAAATCTACTTAAGATTGCAGATAAAGTACTCATCGGCGGTGGTATGGCATTTACATTCTTCAAAGCGATGGGCTATGAAGTCGGAAAGAGTTTACTTGAATTAGATAAAGTAGAACTTGCAAAAGAACTTTTAGATCAAGCTCAAGGCAAAATTGAACTAGGCGATGATGTTTATACTGGTAAGGGATTTAGTGCTGATACTGAGAAAAATGTGAGAAGCATTCATGAGATTCCACAAGACGAAATGGGCTTAGACATTGGACCAAGAACCATTGAAATCTTTAAATCTTATATAAAGAGTGCAAAGACCGTTGTTTGGAATGGACCTATGGGTGTCTTTGAATTCCCAAGTTTTGCAGAAGGCACAAAGAGTGTTGCATTAGCTGCAGCAAGCATTAAAAATCAGGCAACAACCATTATCGGTGGTGGAGATTCAGCAGCAGCAGTGATTCAATTTGGATTAGCTGATGGATTTACACATATTTCAACCGGTGGTGGAGCATCACTTGAATATCTCGAAGGTAAAGTACTTCCAGGTATTGCTTGTGTTGACGACAAATAATGGACCTCGGTAAAAAGATTAGAGCGCTGCGTCTTGGGAACAATCTTACACAAGAAGAACTTGCCAATCGGTTAGAATTAACCAAAGGGTATATTTCACAACTAGAAAACAATCTAACTTCTCCTTCCATGCAAACCCTATTTTCAATTCTTGAAGTCTTAGGGACTGATGTGCATGAATTCTTTAGCAAGGAAGAAGAACAGACAGTCGTTTATAAAAAAGAAGATTTCTATGAAAAGGAAAATGAACAACTCAAGCATATGATCAGTTGGATTGTTCCTAATGCCTTAAAATATGAAATGGAACCTATCATCATCGATTTAGAACCAGGTGGTCAATCTGAAATTGATGATCCACATGCTGGTGAGGAATTTGGCTATGTCTTAGAAGGACAAGTCACCTTGGTACTCAATAAAAAAAGATATGTGATTCGTAAAGGAGAAACCTTCTATTATCCTGCGAATAAAGAGCATTATCTGATTAACTATAGTCATCAAAACGCAAAAGTGCTGTGGATCAGCACACCACCCATGTTTTAAGAGGAGAGATAAAATGGAAAAAGAAATTATGATTAAAAGCACACAAGGATTGCATGCATCCCTAGCAGCAAAAGTTGTGCAAACTGCATCCAAGTATGCAGTTGAAATTGAACTACATTACCACAACAAGATTGTCGATCTCAAATCGATTCTTGCTTTAATGTCACTTGCAGTACCACACGGTGAAAATGTACGTATTGTTGCTCGTGGAGCACGTGCTGAAGAAGCGATTAAAGACGTCTCATCAATTTTAGGTTAAGCTTATGAAAAGAAGACCCCTCATTGCTGGGAACTGGAAGATGTATAAGACTAAAGATGATGCACTTGCATTTATCTATGCAGTCAACCAGGAAGTTCCCGATAAAGAACTGGTAGAGTCTGTCATTTGCGCTCCAGCGATTTTCTTACGTGATTTGGTGAAACGCGAAGGTGAAAATGTCAGAATCGGTGCACAAAATATGCACTATGCCGCTGAAGGTGCTTATACAGGAGAAATCTCTGCGGGCATGCTTAAATCTTATGGTGTGGACTATGTCGTGATTGGCCACAGCGAACGTCGTCAGTATTTTGGTGAAACCGATGAAACAGTTAATCTGAAATTGATTGCTGCAGTGAATCAAGATATTACACCGATTGTTTGTGTAGGAGAACCCTTAGAAATCAGAGAAGCAGGAACAACCAACACAGTTGTTAGAAAACAAATCGAAAAAGCTTATTTGAATGTTACAGCTCAAGATGCACTTAAGACTGTTGTTGCTTATGAACCTATCTGGGCGATTGGAACGGGTGTCACAGCAACACCTGAACAAGCCAATGAAACCATTATTGAAATTCGTCGTGTCTTAGAAAAACTTTATGGACATGATGTCGCTGATCAAGTACGTATTCTTTATGGTGGTTCAGTTAATACAAAAAATGTTGAAGCATTGCTTGCAACCTCTGATATTGATGGTGCTCTCGTAGGTGGAGCCTCACTCGATCCAAATTCATTTTTAACGCTTGTACGTGCAGCATTGAACAAATAGTTAGAAGACCTCAAACGAGGTCTTTTTTATTTTAATCATTTCATGATTATTTCATATAGAACAATTTTGATGATAAGTTTGACATTTACTTTTTTGACTGATACAATAATCTCACAAAGATATCAGCGGCGGGGGAACCAATGAACATCAAGCGTTTTCGATTACTCAGTTATATTTTTATCACAGCCCTTATCATCATCGTTATTTCATTAACGATTCTTTATGGCTATTTAATCTCATATTATACAGAGCATGCCCTTTATATTATGGTGATTTTTACAATGCTTATTACATCGTTTATCTATCTTTATGATATTTTCAAAACCCACTTTCAAAAACGAATCATAGGTAAAACCATCAAACTGATTACACCATCTAATCCAAAATTTAGGTTGCCAGAAAAAGTGTTTATAGACAGTGCATCTCAAAAAGCTGACTTATCTTATATCAGATATCAAGGCATGAAAATTCCCTTGAGTTTCATAGAAATAATTAAAGGTGATTTTGGGTATCTATATCCATGTTTGACATCGCATGATCAACAGTATCATGAATGCAAAATTTTAGCGCATTATTTATATAAATTTTATCTCATCGAAACAAAGGACTATGAGAAATTAATCGTCTGTTATAATCAAGTTGCATAAGAAGAGACATTGAAGTAATTAAAACGTATAATATAAGTGTCACTTAGGGGGAACATCATGTTGTTTGAAACGATTTGCAAAAAGAAAAATAAAATCATGATCTCACACTTAACTGTATCTATCTTGCTTGCAGGTTTATTAGTTTATCTTATCATTGAACCTCGTGTTCAATCCATTTTACCAGGTGCACTCACGAGTCTACTCTTAGTATTTGTCATCTTATCCATTCTAAGTCAAATTGTTAAACTCAAAAAAAGCTTGATTGGAAAAGATGTTGTGTTAATTTCTCATGATGCAAGCATTCCTTATCCCAGTAAATTCAAGTGTAAATCGACGACATTAGGGAAAATCATCAAATCCTATGGATATAAAAGTCATCAGATTCCAGAATCATTTGTTGAGTTCATGGAAGGTAGGACTATCTATTTATACAAAAAGGCTGATCAAGATGAAGGCAGTTCAAACTATAAAATCATTGATATTCATCAATTTAAATATGTCTTAATTGAAGATGAAACCAAAAAGAAAAAGATAACGCATTTAAAAAATATCGCAATGCAATAATGAGTAAAAAAAAGGTGAACCCTTTAGGATTCACCTTCATTTTTTATCTGTTGTAGAATTCAACAATTAATTGTTCATTGATTTCCTGAAGAATTTCATTTCTTTCAGGGTAACGAACGAATGTACCTGTGCCTGTTTCTTTGTCGAAAGAAACGAAATCTACAGATGCATATTGACCTTCAAGTGCCTCTTGGACAACTTTTAAGCCTTTAGATGTTTCGCGCAATTGTAGTTTTTGGCCTGGCATTAAGCGGTATGAAGGAATATCAACCTTCTTACCATCCACTAGGAAATGACCGTGATTGACAAGTTGACGTGCTTGTGCTCTAGTCTTAGCAAGGCCTAAGCGATAGACGACGTTGTCTAAACGAGATTCAAGTAAACGTAAGAAGTTTTCACCGTGTTTACCCTTCATCTTGTCCGCTTCATTAAACGTCTTTCTAAATTGCTTTTCAGAAACACCATAAGTGAATCTGACCTTTTGTTTTTCCTGTAACTGTTGACCGTAGTCAGATAGTTTGGAACGGCGTTGACCGTGTTGACCTGGAGCATATGGGCGTTTCTTCAATTCTTTTCCTGATTCAGAAATTGAATAGCCTAAACGACGGGATATTTTCCATGATGGTCCTGTGTAACGTGACATAATTTTTACCTCCTCTTTTTAGTTTTTGGTAGGCAAAAACTGCAAAGTATTGATTTTAAAGGTATCCGCATATTCTGTTCACCTTAAAGCAGTATAAGGATACTAAGGGCTCCTATTGGTAGGGATCACACTTCAAAACAAATTTCGCCTGCTTTTTACCGACGCTCTTAATTTTACCCTATAGGGTACTAATTGTCAATTGTTTTCACCAATAACTTAACAAAATCTTCTAAAAATTCGACAAGTTTTGGATCGAAACGATTAAAGACTGGACTATCGACATCTAAGACACCAAAAAGCTCGCCTTTAATAAAAATTGGAACCACAACTTCAGAGTTGCTGTTGGCATCACATGCGATATGATTGGCATGTTGATGAACATCTTTGATGACCATCGTTTGTTTTTTAACAGCTGCTTCGCCGCAAACCCCTTTTCCAAGGGGAATCAATGAGCAGGCAACTTTACCTTGGAATGGACCTACGGTTAAATTTGTGCCATCAAAAAGATAAAAACCGACCCAGTTAAGACGATCAATATGATCATTTAAAAATGCTGATGCATTCGCTAATAATGCTATTTGATTGGGTTGTTCAGGAAGGAGTGCTTCTGCAACTTGAAGTATTTCTTGATAATTCATGATATCACCACCGACAATATTATAGCATATATGATAAAATAATTAATGGTGATTACTATGCAAAAAATCATACTCCTCCGCTTTGGCGACATGATGCTAAAAGGCAGAAATATTGGGTATTTTATTAAACGAGTTAGAACACATCTTGTCGAAAAGTTAAAGAGTTTAAATGTAAGCTATCAATTCACGCACGACCGTATTTTTATCGACTATGATGTAGAAGATGAACAAGAGATTATTAAGAGACTTAAAGAAATTCAAGGCATCCATAGTTTTTCAATTGCTTATGTTGCAAAACCTGATTTAGATGATATTATTTTAAAATCCATTGAAGCACTGAACCAAGATTTAAATAAGCCTGGACTATCACTTAAAATAGAAACCAGAAGAACAGATAAAACATATCCAATGACCAGTCTTGAGATTACAAAGCATATTGCAGGAAAAATTTTATCTCAAGCAGAGCGAAAATATAGCATTGATGTTAAGCATCCAGATGTTATTTTAGAAATTGATTTGAGAAAAGATGTTGCCTATATTTATTCAAAAAGCATTAAAGGACTTGGGGGATTCCCCTATGGTACTCAAGGTAAAGGTTTACTGATGATGAGTGGAGGTATTGATAGCCCTGTCGCATGTTATCTTGCGATGAAACAAGGCATTGAAGTCGAACTCATACATTTTGAATCAACACCACTCACTCCTTTAGAATCTGTTCAAAAAGTCATTGATTTGTCTAAAAAGCTTTCAAAATTTACGCCTACAGGACAAATTCGATTACATCTGGTTCCATTTACCAAATTACATGAAGCTATTTTGTCTAAAGTCTTTGATCCATATATCATTACTGTCATGAGACGCATGATGTATCGAATTGCAGAAGGGTTTACCAAAAAGAAGAAAATCTTATGTCTCATTAATGGTGAATCTGTAGGTCAAGTCGCAAGCCAAACATTAAATAGCATCGCTGTTGTTGAAGATGTGACCAAAATGCCTATTTTAAGACCAGTCATTACTTATGATAAACAGGATATCGTTGATTTATCCAAGATCATTGATACGTATGATATATCCATTCGACCTTTTAACGATTGTTGCAGCATTTATGTACCTAAAAGTCCAGTCACCAAACCCATGACGCTTTATGCAGTTAAATATGAGAAAGAATTGCCCTATGAAACACTGATTCAAGAAGCACTCGAACAAACCATCACACTAGATATCCGTGAGTCACAAACCATTGAAATAGCATCCTATGGATTTACAGTAAAAGAAGCACTGGATACATATATGAAAGAAAAGGGTGAGTTATGTTGATTACATCGAAGACGAATACATCATTCAAACTTTGGAAAAGCCTCAAAATAAAAAAATATCGTGACCAACATGGGCTCTTTTTAGTTTATGGGAAGCATTTAGTCGATAAAGCATTAGAAGCCAATGCAGTACTACATGTCTTAACATCAGATGAGTCAAAACAAGGTACCCATCTATCCAAGGCTTTAATGGATGACTTACAACAAGCAGAAACCTATTTCGACTTAATTGCTGTTTGCAAGAAAGTTAATCATAAGATAACGTCTTCAAGAATCTTAGTCCTTGATGATATTCAAGACCCTGATAATGTGGGTGCACTGATTCGTAGTGCAGCAGCCTTTGGATTTCATCACGTGATTTTATCGTTAAAATCAGCAGATATCTATAATGAAAAAACCATTCGCGCTTCTAAAGGATCTATTTTTGACGTTTATATTGAAAGAAGACCCTTAGAAGAAGCACTCTTAGAACATAAATCTCAAGGCTACCAAATTTTATATGCAGATGCTCATGATCAAGGGATGCCCCAAGTTAGCGCTTTAATGATGCTGATCTTAGGTAACGAAGGTCATGGCGTTTCTGAGGCCGTTAAAAAATTATCAGATATCTCAGTTAGAATTGAAACAAAACATGTTGAAAGCCTCAATGTCAGCGTTGCAGGAGGCATTCTCATGCATCAATGGAGGGTATGATGAAGCCAATACTTACAGGATTTCTAGATTTAAGTGGAAAAACAACTTTTAATGAGCAAATCAATCGTGCTTCGAAGCACGGTATTGAATATATTGCTTTAAGAACTTATCAAGGACAAAGACTGATTGAACTTGGTGATTCAGAAATTAAAACAATGCTCACAGAACTTAAGAATGCCAAGCTTAAAGTATCGATCATTGATTCTGGTATTGAACCTTATGATTTATATGATGATAAAAAGCATAAAGATGCACTTGATGAGTTTAAATATATGCTTAAGTTTGCAGATAAGTTTAAAGCAGCCTATCTTTATTTAATGCTACCTAAATTTAATGATGTCATTGAAGAAATTGAGCCCATCATCAAAAGACTTGAAGATTTTATTGATGCAGCGATGCGTCAATCAAAAAAAATCATTTTACAACCATCTGCACAATATAAGACCAATGTTTATGCATATATTTTCAAGAAAATCAAATCAAAAGATATCAGTTATGCATTTGATCCAGTTCATTTGGTCACACATGATGAATCGACAACAACGGCTTACCGTCTTTTAAGACATAAGATTGGCATTATTTCTGCAATTGATTCAGATCATCAAGGTGCACCTAAACTATTAGGATACGGAAAAACAGATGTCATCTCCATTTTTAAAAAATTACTGAGAGATCGTTATGATGGGTTTATCAATATTGATAATCATTTCTATGAAAATGTATTTCATGAAGTTCCTGTTAAACAAGGATTTTTTCAAAAGTTATTTTCGAATGAAAAGAAAAAGAAGGAAGATCAAATGTCTGACTTATCTAAAAAGATTTTCCCCAATGAAGAAACAAAAAATGTCACCTATGATGACATTTTAGATAATCAGATAAAAGTCGTTAAGATTATTTTTAAATAGTTTCTGCCTCAGGAGCGGTAACAAACTCAAATGCTGGTTTCGCTTGTGGAAGTTCAGGAAAGAGTTTAGAGGTATACATAATGCCATTTAAATGGTCAAACTCATGCTGAAAAACGATGCCTACATAACCTTCAACTTTAAGTTCAATAGGAAAAAGTTCACCAGTTTGAAAGTCATAAGATAAAGCTTCAAATAATACCCAATCATATCTAGGAGTTAAACCTTCGGTTTTACGATCCACACTTAAACAGCCCTCACCACCAGGTACATAAATCAAATCTTTACCTTTAGCTTTGATGATGGGATTAACCAGTGCATAGGAATAAAGCGTTCCATCAAAGTCGGTAACATGGACTGCAAACATACGTTTTGATACATTGACTTGTGGTGCTGCAATACCGACAGCAGGTCTTAAATCATACTTTTCTGCAATCTCATCATCTTGGGAATTAATCACGTACTCAAGCATATCTTTTAGTAGTTTTTTATCTGCCTGTATTAAAGGCAGTTTCACTTCTTTGGCGACAGTTTCTAAAGTTTTATGTCCTTCTCTAATGACATTTTTCATGGTTAGCATAGTCAAACACCTCGTCTCATATTATAACACAAGGAGTCTTTATGCGTATTGATAAATTCTTAAGTCAATTAAAATATGGGTCTCGAAAAGAGATTAAAGAGATGATTAAAGCTAAGCGTATTCGAGTCGATCATGAACTAATTTCTGATTTTGACTACGATGTTGACCCAAACAAACAAAATGTCTACGTCGATGATGAGCAAGTGTTTTATCAAAGCTCGATTTATCTCATGATTTATAAGCCAAAAGGATATCTATCTGCGCATCATGATTCCATGCATCCTTGTGTGATGGATTTAGTGCCATCCCCTTATAACCGATTTGATTTAAATATTGCAGGTAGACTTGATTTAGATGCAGAAGGTCTTTTAGTTCTTTCGAATGAGGGGAGTTTCATCCATCAAGTGACACATCCCAAATCTCATTTACCTAAAACCTATGAAGTTGTCTTGGATCAACAGTTTTCGCATGAAAAAGAGTTGCTCGCCGGTGTTGAGATTAAAGATGGCAAAAACGAGACGTATCTAGCTCAAGCACTCAATCTAAAAATAGATAGAAATCATGTTATAATCGTCATTGATGAAGGTAAGTTCCATCAAGTCAAACGCATGTTTGGTGCTTGTGGATATCAAGTGTTAAATTTAAAAAGAACAAAAATTGGACAACTTGCATTAGGCGATTTAGAGCCTGGTGCTTGTCGACCGATACGAAAGGAAGATCTCTATGACTGACATCATGTTACAGGCTTATCAAGTCTTAGATGAAATCAGAAGTGAACAGACATATCAAGAAATTAAAAGACTTGATAAAGTCATGTTAGAATTATATCGACACGAAATTCAAGTGTTTCAACGTGCAAAAATCAAATATGACCAAATCATGGCTGAAGGTGGTTCTTATCATCCGGATTTTAAAGAAGCAGTTAAAGCATTTGCTGAAGCAAAATCAAATCTTTACAGCAAAGAAGAAGTCAAACGTTATTTTGAACTAGAAAAAAGTTTACAAGATGAAATTAATGATTTTTTAGCTAAAATATCAGAGACTGTATCGCCCTATGTTAAGTCGCCAGATAAAATGGGGATTATCAAAAAAGGAGGAAGTTGTCATGTACGCTAACCGAATGCAATATGTTGTCTTTTTTCAAGGAAAACATGTTTTAGAAAAACTTCAATCATTACCTGTTGATATCACTTATATTTCAGAAAAACAAGGTTATGCGGTTTGTTATGGTGATAAAGAAATAGAAGCTAATTTGAAAAAACAACTTAAAGATGTCAAGGGTTTTAAATTTGTTGGACCGTCACAACTTTATGATGCAAATTTAAATTTTTAAACCTGTTAAGTAAAAAGACTTGACAGACATAAAAAAAACTGTATAATGAACATGTACAAAATATGAAAGAGAGATAATATCATGGCAGTTAAACTACGTTTACAACGTTTTGGTGCACACAAGACACCATACTACAGAATTGTTGCAAGTGAATCAAACAGATCAAGAGATGGAAAATTCTTAGACATTTTAGGAACTTACGAGCCACTTTTAGGCAAAGTTTCAGTCGATGCTGAGAAAGTACAAAAATGGATTGGAAATGGTGCACAACCAACAGATACTGTTAAAAGTTTATTTAAGAAGTATAGCGTATTAAGTAAATAATAAAGGGGGAACTTATCATGGCGGTTGATTTTGAAAAACTCATCAAAAATATGATAATGCCATTAGTCGTTAACCCAGATGATGTATTAGTTAAAATCTTATCAAATGATGAAGAAACCATCATCATTCAGCTTTTAGTCAATGAAGCTGATTTAGGACGTGTGATTGGAAAAGGTGGCAAAATTGCCTCTGCAATGCGCACCATCGTCTATGCAGGTGCTTCCAAAGAAGGTAAGCGCGTGCAAATTGATATTGACTCATTTTAAGGATGAGCATGATGTATCACATTGGTAAAATTACAAATACACACGGCATTAAGGGAGAGGTTAAAATCTACAATTTAAGTGATTTTAACCGCTTTTTCATTGGCGCTGAAGTTTATACACTTCATCAAGGCATTAAAAAAACTTTTGTAGTCGAACGTGTGAGACCACAAGCCAATTTACTCATTGTCAAGTTTAAAGGATTTGATAACATCAATGACATCTTGATCTATAAAGGTTTAGATCTTTACTCAGATCAGTCAATTGAAAATGAGCTAGAAGAAGATGACTATCACTATACATCATTAATTGATCAAGATGTCTATTTAGAAGATATGACAAAAATCGGAACAGTTAATAGTTTAATTGAGGTTCCTCAAGGACACTTGCTTGAAATCATTAAAATAGACGGTAAAAAAGTACTGATTCCATTTTTAAAAGTCTTTGTTAAATCGGTTGAAAAAGATAAAATTATCATTACACCAATTGAGGGTATGTTATGATTATCGACATTGTGACTCTATTTCCAGAGTTTTTTGAACCATTCTTAAAAACATCCATCATCAAACGTGCACTTGAGGCAAATCTAGTTCAAATTAATACGCATCAACTTAGAGATTATAGCCACAATAAGCACAAAAAAGTTGATGATACACCTTATGGTGGAGGTGCAGGTATGCTCATGCAATTTCCACCTTTTTACGATGTCATCAAAAAGCTTAAGAAAACATCGGATGCAAAAGTCATTATGTTATCACCTCAAGGTATACTCTTGACCCAAAAGAAAGCAACTGAATTATCAAAAGAAAACCATCTAATCCTTTTATGTGGCCATTATGAAGGCATTGATGCAAGAGTTGAACAATTAATTGACGAAGAAATCTCAATTGGTGATTATGTGCTGACAGGGGGAGAAATTCCAGCGATGATCCTAACGGATGCTGTGACTAGACTCATCCCTGAAGTCATCCATGAAGACTCTATGGCAGAGGATTCACTTCAAAAAGGATGGTTAAAATATCCACAATATACCAAACCTGAAACCTATAAAGGTTATCAAGTTCCAGAGGTATTAAAATCAGGTAACCATCAAGCCATTGAAACCTGGCGAAAAGTTCAAAGTATTCAATCGACCTATCAAAAAAGACCAGACTTAATTAAGGATATTGAATTATCTGATTTAGAAAAAAAAATCTTAGATGAAATCATCCAATTAAAGAAATCAAATGGGTAGGCAAGGCCTACTTTTTTGTTAAGATAGGTCATTTATTTACGTAACTTAATTCCATTTTTCAGTTAGGAATGGATACTTTTTAATCAGTTCTATGTCAAGGTTTGGTAAAAATAACGTAAGTTTTGCAACTTGCAATTTACGGCAAAAAGGTATAAGATATACATGTAGGAATATTGTCTATATTCTATAGAACACTAAAAAGAAAGAAGGGAAATCATGAATCGCATCAAAGAATTAGCTAAAAAGAGTCATCTCGTTGAGTTCCTTTTGGTTGCTTTTATTGTGCTTACTTTTGATTTTATTTTTATCCTACGCTACGGTTTTGGTGTAACACTTTCACACTGGCTGATTGCGTTTTTTAATGTAGCAATTGTTTTATCAGTTTTTTCATTCATTAATAACAACAAACGACGCTACATTGCATATTTCATTTACATCTTAATTATGTTTACCTTCTTTGTCACAGATAGTACACTTTATAAGTTCAAACAGGACGTGACGTCGATTGCTATGCTTTTGGAATCAGGCAAAAACACCATGAGAATTGGTCTTAAATATAACCCACTATCGGCGTACAACATCTTTATTTGGATTGCTATTTTTACATTTGTGGTTGTCGCAATCAGAGCATTATATAAGGTAGTAAAATTACAACCTGAGCAAAAAGGGCAGCATCGTTTAGTTAAATTCATTTATTTAAGTATTTCTATTATTGGATTATCTTTAAGCCCTAAATTGATCAGTGAAGCCGATGCACTCACCTTTGATACCGCTGCGGACAAGAGTTTGTTTGTTCAAAAGTTTGGATCAATTACATATCACATGAGAGATATCGTGACGTTTACAACAAATGCCATTCGTCCAATCATTTATAGAGAGGACTATATTTCAAAAATCAATGAACAAGTTACTGACACACTTGCACCACAATCTGATTTCTTTGGTTTGCTTGAAGGTAAAAACGTCATCATGATTATGTGTGAAACGTGTGAAGATTATGCATTTACTGAAACATACACTCCAAATTATTATCGATTGAAATCACAAAGTGTTGTTTTTGATAACTTCTATGTGGCAGCAAAAACAGACTATACATATGATTCTGAGTTTAAGTCACTCACATCGATGATGTATTTCCAAGCAGATAACTTCATGTATTCAAGGGGAACGAATGCCTATCCTACGGCACTGCCCAATATGCTTAAACGTGTGGGATATACAGCAAATTCATTCCACAATTTCTATGGCACATTTTTTAATAGAAATGTGATGCATGAATCCTTAGGCTTTGAATCCTTTAGAGCTGTTGAAGAAATGGTGATTGAACCAGGTGATTACTGGCCTCTTGACTCTATGATGTTTGATCAGTTTAAAGATTTTATTGTCCCTATCCAAGATGATCCATTTTATAGCTTTGTAATTACTGTTACCCCACATGGTCCACATAATAAATATCGTAATGAGCTTAAAGAATATTATGATTTACTAGACTTGGATCCAGATTATATCGATGAATCCCTTGAATTTAGAACCATTACAGCAGCCCAAATGGATTTTGATAAGGGCTTAGGCATCTTATTAGACGATCTCGAACAAAAGAATTTATTATCATCAACAGTGATTGTTCTCTATAGTGATCACAAAAATTACTCTAGTTTACCAATTACTTTTGAAAAAACACCCAATAGCGATATACCCTATGAAGTTGATAAGTTACCTTTCTTGATTTACTCAGCTGATTTAGAGCCAGGCATTAATTCAACCTTATCATCCCATTATGATATTGCACCAACCATTATGGATCTCTTAGGCATACCCTATTATCAAGATTTCTATCATGGACAAAGCATCTTTTTAGAAAACAGACTAGATAAACCCATCATCACATCGCATTCCAACTGGATATCACTGACTCATATGGTCCAATTTGATGTTGTGGTTCAAGGTGAACTCTCTGATGAATCTTTCTTAGAAAAGAAACTTGAAATCTATCGTACCATCGAATTTTTTGAAATGTTAATGTTTTCAAACTACTTTGCGTATGAAAACCCATTTTACTACGAAGTTTCCGTCAATTCTGAGTCAATCGATGAGAATTAGTGTATTATGACTTGAAACTTGTTTATAACTTTGTTATAATTAAAAAGCCGTATCAAATTAGCACAATGGTCCGCTGTCACTAGAACATGAACATTGGAAGAAAGAGAGTGAGTCGAATATGTCAAGATTAAAAGGTCAGGCATTAATTGAAGCTATTACGAGCTCATATATCAAGGATGTTCCTAGTTTTAACGCAGGAGATACCGTCAAGGTATACGTTAAGATTAAGGAAGGCAACCGTGAACGTATTCAGTTGTTCGAAGGTCTTGTGATTAAAAGACAAGGCGGAGGCATTTCTGAAACATTTACAGTTCGTAAAGTATCCTATGGTATAGGAGTAGAACGTACTTTCCCAGTACATTCACCATCAATTGAGAAAATTGAGGTATCTCGTCAAGGTAAGGTTAGACGTGCGAAACTGCATTATATCCGTACGCTATCTGCAAAAGCTTCAAGAATCAAAGAAAAACGATAAGTTTGGTAAAGAGGCTATATGCCTCTTTATTTTTTTGTAAGCGAATGAAAATATTTTCATAAAACACTTGAAAGCCTTTACATAAAATGTTATAATGACTTATTATAAGAGATGAAATTTGAGGTGATTTTTTTGAGTAACGCAACCATTTATGACGTCGCTGGAGCGGCTGGTGTATCACTAGCAACAGTATCACGTGTCTTAAATAATCCTGAAAAGGTCAAAGAAGAAACAAGACAACGCGTTTTGAAAGTGATCAAAGAACTTGGCTATCGCCCGAACGTCATTGCAAGAGGACTTGCAAGCAGAAAAACCACGACTGTTGGTGTTGTGATTTCTGATATTACCAGAGCATCGGTTGCTGAAATGCTTGGTGGTATTAGTGATATTGCACAAAATTACAAGTACTCAATTAAGCTTTTTTCAATTCGTGAAGATATGGATGTGATGGATACACTCCATGACATCGTCGCTGAACAAGTCGATGGCGTGCTTTATCTCAATGATGAACTTAATGAAAAGCGTGTTGATGACATTAAACGCATGTTTAATTCCAATGGTATACCATTTGTGTTTGCAAATGTCGTTTCAGATGATCCAGATGTCCCAACCGTCTCAATTGATTATGAAAAAGCGGGCTATGAAATTACGAAACTTATGATTAGCGATCATCGTCAAAATATCTATCTCCTTTCAACAGCAAGAAGATATTCAGTCAATGATAAAAAAGAAGCTGGATATACCAGAGCTATGGAAGAAGCTGGGCTTGAGCCTAAGATTTTTAGAACGAGCGGCGATACAAACATTAATCGTCAACATTTTTCAACCTTTTTCTCAGACAAACGAATTGATGCAGCCATTGGCGTTAGAGACTCGATTGCCGTATCATTTATGAATATTGCAAGAGATAATGGTAGACTTGTGCCTAGAGATCTTGCTGTTGCAGGTTTCCAAAATACAAAATATGCACTACTTTCACGTCCAACCTTGACATCGATTGATGTTCCAGTGTATGATATTGGTGCTGTCTCTATGAGACTTTTAACCAAACTGATGAATCAAAAAGATGTGGACAACATTAGAATTACACTCCCACACTATATCGTGAAACGTCAAACAACCAATAATTAAATCGATCGAAGAAATGAATTAAGTAGAGACTTGAAAACCTAACCTAGAGACTTCATGAGGGTGTAACATGAGGAGAAAACAAGGCTTGAAATACATTCATGGAGATCACGAACAATGAAGTGCCAGAATTTTTTTCTGGAACTAAGGTGGTACCGCGAATGATTTCGTCCTTAGAGTCAATCTCTTTGGGCGTTTTTTCTTAAATAGAAAGGATATGAATAACATGAAACTATATGATGAACTGATCTGGCGTGGCTTAATTAAAGACGTAAGCAATGAAGCAAAAGCTCAAGAGCTTTTAGATAATGACAAAATTAAGTTCTACTGTGGCTTTGATCCAACGGGAGAATCTTTAACTGTTGGGCATTTAGTCCAAGTGGTGCGCATGCTGTTATTAGAAAAATATGGGCACACACCAATTGTCTTGATTGGTGGCGCAACAGGACTCATTGGGGATCCTAAGCAAACCGCAGAAAGAAAGCTTTTGACTTTAGAAGAATCACTTCAAAATGCAAAAAAAATACAAGATCAACTCTCTTTGTTTTTAGACCCTAAAAAAGCAATATTTGTCAATAACTATGATTGGATTGGTAAAATAGATATGATCTCTTTCTTAAGAGATTATGGAAAGCATTTTTCAGTCAATTATATGATTGCAAAAGATACGGTTCAAAAAAGGCTTGAAATTGGCATATCTTATACGGAGTTTTCCTACATGCTTATTCAAGCGATTGATTTTCATCACCTCTATAAGACATATGATTGTAAGATTCAATTTGGTGGATCTGACCAATGGGGCAATATCACGACAGGTCTTGAACTCATTCGAAAACTTGAAGGTGACCAGGCATCTGTTGTAGGATTATCTTCACCTCTCTTACTTAAAGCAGATGGTTCTAAATTTGGTAAGAGTGAATCCGGTGCTTTATGGCTTGATGAAAAATTAACTTCGCCATATGAACTTTACCAATATTTTTTAAATGCATCCGATCAAGACGTTGAAAACTTCTTAAAACAATTAACACTTCTTTCAAAACCTGAAATTGAAGCTTTGGTTGAAGCGAGTCAAAAAGCACCAGAGCTCCGTCAAGCTCAAAAGGTTTTAGCTTCTGAAATTGTGATGCTTGTTCATGGGAAAGATGCTTTAGATCAAGCATTAAAGGTGACACAAGCGCTGTTTTCTGGTGAGTTTTCTGAACTATCCAAAAAAGGATTTGGGATGTTAGAACAAACCTTAGATTCTGCAGCTATCCATCAAGAAACAAAAGTGATAGATTTACTCATTGAAACAAAGCTCGCATCCTCAAGAAGAGAAGCCAGAGAATTTATTCAATCAGGTGCAGTCACACTTAATGATCAAAAAATTACAGATTTAGAGTATGTTGTTAAAAAACAAGATACACTCTATGAGACATACATCATCTTAAGACGAGGAAAGAAAAAATACGCAATCATTGTTTGGAAATAGGAGAGACCATGGACATTCTACTCTATAACCCATTATCAAGAAATGGCAAAAATCCCAAATTTATAGAAAAGATTACAAATGATCTTAAAAAACAAGGTCATGCTGTTGTCAGTTATTCACTTTTAGAGATTGATGATGTTAAAGCATTCGCTTCCGAATGCCACGAAGATGATCGGATCATTATTGTCGGCGGGGATGGGACCATCAATCATTTAGCGAACAGGATCTATGATTTAGAGATTAAGCAATCTTTATATATGTATCAAGCTGGAACGGGAAACGATTTTATTCGCAGCTTAAAAACAAAAGATAAAGTTGTCCCAATTACAGCCTATTTAAAAGAGTTACCACTGGCTGAGTTTAACCATAAAAAAAGATATTTTTTAAATGGCGCAGGTGCAGGTTTAGATGGATTTGTTGGACACTTAGTCAATACCTCTAAGTACAAGAAGAATAAACTTAATTATTTTAGACATGCCTTTGAGGGGTTCTTCAAATTTAAGCCAATTAGTGGAAATATCACCATTGATGGGAAAACATGGCATGAGAAAAAATTGTGGTTTGTGAGTATGATGCATGGTGCTTATTATGGAGGTGGCATGAAAATTGCACCTCAAGCACATAGAAGTGTCAGTGATTTGCACTTAGTAGTCGTCAGAAAAATACCAAAATGGCTTTTAATTCTCATATTTCCAACGATTTATTTTGGATGGCATGTCATCTTTAAGTCGTATGTCAAAATTTATGTAGGTCAAGAGATATCTGTAAGTTTAGACCAACCGACTTATGTACAACTTGATGGCGATGTCGAATATCCAGTTCAAGAGTTTAAAGTGAAAGCACACGGTTAATCCCATAAAAAAAGGATGTTTTGCATAGGCAATCATCCTTTTTATTTTGATTATTTAATTCGACCTAATCCAATCTTTTTATAGACTTTTTGCATTTTTCTTTGAGCGACAAAACGTGCACGTTCTGCACCTTCAGTTAAAATTTGATCGAGTTTAATATCATTAATGATTTCAAAATATCTTTTTTGAATAGGGCGAATACTATCGACAACAATTTCAGCAAGATCTGATTTAAAGGTTGCATAGTTTGAATTCTCGTATTTCTTTTCGATCTCTTTAATCGATAAATCAGTTAATGAGGCATAAATCGTCAGTAAATTGGAAATTCCTGCTTTTTTCTTTAAATCGTATTTAATCTTTGTATCTGAGTCAGTAACCGCACTTTTAATCTTATTTCTAATGATTGCAAGATCATCAAGCAGTAAAATATATGATTTTTGGTTTTCATCCGATTTAGACATCTTTTTATCTGGCTCAGTGAGAGATTTGATTCTTGCACCAGTTTCAGGATAAAATCCTTCAGGAACTACGAATGTTTCGCCATAAAGAGAATTAAAGCGAGTTGCAAGATTTCTCGTGAGCTCTAGATGTTGTTTTTGATCATCTCCAATCGGAACGATATGTGCATCATAAAGCAAAATATCTGCGGCCATGAGTGCTGGATATGTCAGAAGTGAGGTTCTAATCCCTTCCATTTGCTTACCCTTTTTATCTTTATATTGGGTCATTCTCTCCATTTCACCCACATAAGCCGTGGATTCCATGATATAACTTAACATCGTGTGCTCTATGACTTCCGATTGGATAAAAAGGTTAACTTTTGCAGGATCTAATCCACAAGCAAGATAAAGAGCAGCAACACTTCTGATATTTTTTCTCAGTTCCACACGATCTTGTGGGGTCGTAATCGCATGTAAATCAGCAATAAAAATGAAGAGTTCTGTATCCTCTAATTCATCTTGTAACTTGACAAATTGTCTGAGTGCGCCAATATAGTTACCTAAAGTGAGTTTTCCAGTGGGTTGAATACCAGAAACCAATGTTCTTGTTTTCTTAACTTCTTTTTGAGATTGCATCAATAATCCTCCTTAAATAAAATAAAAACGTCCTTAGAAAAATCTAAGGACGTATTGGATACGCGGTGCCACCTTAGTTCCGAACAATGTTCGACCCTCATGTCATTATAGCTGACAAGCTTTTTAGCTCATAGGTCCCATTCGTTAAAGTCAAATCACTGGGTTTCACCAATTCCAGTTCTCTAAAAGATTTGAGGATTTAAGTACTCTTCCTAATCATTGCTAAATCTATTATAACTGATAATCCCTTATTCTTCAAGTGCTGACTCTAATTGATCAATTAAACTGTTGAAACGGTGAATCACAGCCATAAATGTTTCTTTATTGGTTAAATCAGCACCAGCCTTAGCTGCCTGGTTGACAGGGAAATCACTACCACCTGATTTGAGTAGTCCCTTAAACTTATCCATAGCACCAGTTACGTTTTGTTTAACATCTGCATAAATTTTTAGTGATGCACTATAGGATGTTGCATATTGATAAACATAAAATGGTGTGTAATATAAATGAGGAATGTAAGCCCAAACAAGTTCCTTGCCGTTTTCTTCAGTGATGTTTAAATCATAATAGTGCTTATATAGATCTATCATGATCTTAGATAACGATTGATCGGTAATAGGCAATCCTTTTTCAACCAAGAGGTTTGCTTCATATTCATAGGTTGCAAACAGTGTTTGACGATAGAAGGTTGCCATAATACCATCGATTGCTTTTTCTAAAAGTTCAATTTTTTGAGTCTTTGATTCTGCCTTTTGAATTAAGTAATCGAGTAAGATATGTTCATTAAAGGTTGATGCGATTTCTGCGACGAAAATGGTGTAATCTGCAAGAGGCATCGGTTGGTTTTCATTAGAAAATAATGTATGTGCGCTATGTCCTGCTTCATGTGCAAGTGTAAAGACTGCATCTAGGGTATCATCATGATTGAGCAAGATATAAGGATGAAATCCATAGAAGCCAGATGAATAAGCTCCTGTACGTTTGCCATCTTGTGGATAAGCGTCAACAAAGCCATCTTTAAGTGCATCATGCTGACGAGATACAAACTCAGGATCCATATGTTTAATTGCTTCAAAGAAGAGGGTTCGTGCAGTTTCATAACTATATTTGGTATCATCTTTGACAAGCTTTAAGAAACGATCATAGGTGTGATATTTCTCAAGACCTAAATGTTTTTTTCTGATGGCAATATAGCGTTTAATGGGTGCTGTATTTTCATACGCAACATCCTTTAAATTATGAAAAACAGAAGTTGGGATGTTGTTCTTAAATAGCGCTTGATCTAATGCAGATTCATAATTTCTTGATTTATAGTTTGCAGATGCGTTTTGCAACACTAAATTATAGGTTGCAGCAAACGCAGCTTTATTATCTTTATAACGCTTAAATGCTGCCTGAAACACTTTCATTCTGTCCTCAGCAGTAGGGACTTCTGGAATCAGTGAACGATAGTTGGATTGAGAAACAGTGACTTCTTTACCATTGGATAAGACTATCTTTTCATCTTGACGATCGATAATGGCCAGTGCTTGATAAAGATTAGAAGGAATGCCTCTGGTTGCACCAAAGTTGGATAAAAGCTTTTCTTGATTTTGATCTAAGACGTGCTTTTGTTGCATAAAAAGCTTTTGCATTTCAAAACGATAAGGTTTCAGAAATTCATCAGAATCGACAAAGCTCATCACCTTTTCTTCACCAAGCTCAATGAGCTCAGGTGCAACAAACGAAGTTTTTTGGTTGAGCTTTGCAAATAAAAGCATCATTTGTTGATTCTTAGAAGATTTAACGGAATCTTTTAAGTTTAAATCACTAGCCAAATGGATATATCCATAAAGACGGTATAATAAGTGATTCGTTTCTTCCTCAGTTTGATAAAATGCTTTAAAATCATTAAAATTCTTAAGTTTTCCTTGAAATGAAGCGAGAGCTTCAATTTTTATAGGAAGTTGTTCAAGGTCTTTTTCCCAAGCTTCTAGGCTTGGATAAAACTGCGATAAATCCCATGTAGACATGATATATGTTACGTCCTTTCACATTTTCTTTCTTTTATTATAACGCATGTACGTGTGTATGAGACGATAATTAAATTATTTTGATTTCGAAATATGTAAAATTCTATTAAAATACGAAAATATTATTGTAAAATCATCGATTTAACGTTATAATTAAGCAACGGGGCAACCCATAATGCAAGACTACAAAGTGCTATAGGCTAAAACCTATGCTCCAGAAGGAGGAAGACAAATGATTACGATTTTTACTACCCCAAGTTGTTCATCTTGTCGGAAAGCGAAAAAGTGGCTTGATGATCATAAGATTCCTTATGAAGAAAAGAATTTATTCAATCAGCGCATTACAGAAGCAGACATTGACCGTATGCTTGAAAACGCTGAAAATGGATTCGAAGACATCATTTCAACCCGTTCTAAGATTTTTAAAGAGGAATCTTTAGATGTCGAGGACATGAAAATGAGTGAGTTGAAACAATTCATTATCCAAAATCCATCTGTACTCAAACGCCCAATTATGATTGATGGCGATAAAATGCAAGTTGGATATAATGATGAGGAGATCCGTGTATTTATTCCTAAGAGACTTAGAGAATTAATCATGTGTATCGATTGTCCACAAGGAGAACATTGTGACTATCAAACAGCGCTTCGTCGCTATTTTGATGAAATAAAAAAAGATGTTCAACATCAGCATTAAAAAAAGGACCGATGTCCTTTTTTTATTGTTTGATGATGTTTTTAAATTTATTCTGCTTGAGGTTTACCCAATTCAAATGTTGTGTAGAATCCTAAACCAACGACTGCTAGTTGAAGCAAGAATCCTAAAACATAGACTGTACGAACCATCGGTGCATAAGTTGATACCACGAAGATACCACCGTTTAAAAGTCCTGAATAATCCATATGAAATCCTAAAAGGACTGTGAAGATGATTGAAGATGATAAAAGGAATGATTTGTTTTCAAAATACCAGCCAACCCAAAGTAAAGCAACAGGGA
Organism: Acholeplasmataceae bacterium; assembly: GCA_030603805.1. Lineage (GTDB taxonomy): Bacteria > Bacillota_I > Bacilli_A > Acholeplasmatales > Acholeplasmataceae > Peloplasma. Next base: position 23,110 of record JAUVXD010000006.1, on the reverse strand, counting down.
TAATTAGTTTATGTAACTGTGGTAATACGACGTTGCCGTATAGGTTAAACCAGGGGAATAATCTAATGATGATTGCAACAACTAAAAATAGGGTTGCAACGACTGCTGTGACAAAATAGAGTAAACTACGTTCCTTCATCTTTTCCTCCATCGATAAATACTTACATATAATATTATAAGTTTAATATGTTATAAAGTCAATGTGCTATCGTGTATAATGGCTTTATTTCAATAAAAACAAGTGTTTCGAGGCATTAAATGGGTTTTTCATCCGTTCTTGGTTTAATGACCATAAAGAGTGACGAAAGAACTGCAGCAACAAATCCAGCAGCAAATCCATTGTTATATAAATCGAAACCACCTTGAAATGAAAGAGCAAGTGGTGTAATCAGTAAATGAACGAATCCAGCAATGAGTCCAGCAATCGGTCCAAACTCACCGGATAACGGTGCAAGACCTGTTACAAAGAAGATGGCTAAGATAGGACCTAAACCCATTTCTAATGGCGTGAGCCATACAGCAAGAATCGCACCAACCACAACAGGAATTGAATTTAATGGGTGTTTTCCAAAAGCTGCAAACCCAACAACAGTTAAGATTGCTCCCATGACAGGTCCATTAATCTTAATGTTTAGCCCAACGACAAGGAGTGCAGAAAGCAGACCCATGATGCCTATATTGAGCATGGTTGCTTCTTTACCAGCAACAGCAACAAAGTCAGTGATTAAACGTCCTGATTTTTTTAAGATTAAGGGATATTTCATATGAACATCTTTATCCACAAGAAATGCAACAATGATCAAAATTAATGAGATCATAATGGTTGCAAGCAGTAATGGCATATGATATTCATTATTGACTGCAGATTGTCTTTGAATCGGAACAAAGACTTGAATCATGGCAGTGAGCATCATCGAAATGACGCCCATTGAAAAGCCTGTATTATATAAGTTGTACCCTTGGTGAAACTTAATGGCATGTGCATTAAACGCAGGAAGTATAAAACCAACAAGCATACCGACGATAATACCTAGAGGCATACCAAAGTAGAGTTCTAGACCTACACCAAACATTAAATAAGACACGATAGGTGCGATACCACTTGATAATAATAACACCAAAACATAATTCTTCATTTCTGTTTTTGTAGCTTTTGAATAAAGATAAATCCCAATATACATAGGGATGGCATTAAATAAGTTTTTACCAAAGAAAGCAAATCCTGCAATCGTTAAGATACATGCAAAAATTGGACCAGTCATTTTTAAACCAATGCGTTTGACTAAATACAAATTGAGAATGACAGTCAAGGAAACATTTAATAAGGTTGCAGCAAGTCCACCAATTAAAAGATAATCAGAAACTAAAATACTTGGACTCATTAAAATTCTAACAAACCCGGATAAGATGTTTTGAAAGCTATCAATTGCAAATGCAATGACAAAAAGGATACCAAATATGGTTGGAATCAGCCAGTTTTGTTGGATTGTTTTCATCACTTTTGTCATAAAAGCTCCTTATGTCCTATCAGTTCAACACTTTTTTATTATAAAATAAAAGCTAAAAAAAAGATAGCAGGATTTGCTATCTTTTACAAATAAATGCTCTTTCAGATTTTCTTCTCGTAGGGACTTGCTTAATATTGAATTTTTCTAAGAACTTTTGAAACATCTTTTCGCCTTCATGATAATTATCGACTTCGTATTCGACTTCGTAGTCCACAACATTGCAATATTCGCATCGATCCAAAAATAAGGTACCACCTTCATAAGGTGTACTGACTCTGTAATTATCTAAAGAAACCCTGAAGGTTACAAAATAATCAATATCATCAAAAAATTGTTTGGTTTCAAATCCGTTTTCAAGCATATCTAAGGCTTGTTCTCTAGTCAGTAGAACGTGACTCTCAAAAGCACCCTGATCACTTTGGCTCTTGAGTGTAACCTTAAATCTTGTATCACCTTTTTGACGGATACGAAGTACCATTTTTCTTTGGTTCAGCATATAATCATCCGTGTCAAAATAATGATTGACTTGTTTGAAAATGTTATTTTCTAGATTAAATTGTCTAAGAAGTTCTTGATACTTTTCGATTGTAATTTCTGTTTTAAATTCAATCTCAATATTCTTGTTCATAGACGTCACCTATCCTAAGTTCTTAATCAAAACAACATGCCGTATTCATTATATCAAAATACACCTTTAAAATAAAGGAAAAACGTTTACATTCATGAACACGGTTTCATTATATTTGAAATTCTTGATTGAAATGGTAAAATATAGGCGATGAATAAAACATTCCAAGGAGGAAATTAAATTATGGCTATTAAAGTAGCAATCAACGGTTTTGGACGTATCGGTCGTCTTGCGTACAGACTCATGTCTGATGATGCAAAATTCGATGTTGTTGGGATTAATGACTTAACAGATGCTGAGACATTAGCATACCTTTTAAAGTATGATACAGCACAAGGAAACTTCAAACTAGACAGCGTGTCATTTGAAGGATCTGATCTTATTGTCGATGGTAAAAAAATTCCTATTTTTGCAGAAAAAGATCCTAAAGTTTTACCATGGGGTAAACTTGGAGTCGATGTTGTTTTAGAATGTACAGGTTTATTTACAGACGAAGTGAAAGCTGGATGGCATTTAGAAGCTGGCGCTAAGAAAGTTGTCATTTCTGCACCTGCAACAGGTAACGTTAAGACCATCGTTTATAATGTTAACGACAATACACTTGATGGTACAGAAAACATTTTATCTGCAGCATCATGTACAACCAACTGCTTAGCACCTATTGCTAAAGTATTAGATGACAATTTCGGTATTGTTGGTGGTATGATGACAACCATTCATGCTTACACCAATGACCAATCTTTAATGGATGTTCCTCATAAGAAGGGTATCTTATCTAGAAGAGGTAGAGCGGCAGCAGCAAGCATCATCCCATCATCAACAGGTGCAGCTAAAGCAATCGGTTTAGTTTTACCACAACTTAAAGGTAAACTTGATGGTACTGCACTTCGCGTACCAACCATTACTGGTTCAGTTGTTGACTTAACTGTTGAACTTAAAAAGCACACAACTTTAGAAGAAATTGATGCAGCATTCAAGAAGGCAGCAAACGAAACTTTAGCTTATGTTTCTGACCCAATTGTATCATCTGACGTGATTGGATCTAAGTTTGGTTCACTTTATGATGCGAATACAACTCAAATCGTTAATTACGGTGATAGACAAGTCGTTAAAGTTATGGCTTGGTATGACAATGAGATGAGTTATACAGCACAATTGATTCGTACAGTTTCAAAACTTGCAAGCTTAATTAAATAATTTATTACAGCAAATTAGACATAAAAAGACGTGAAATCATCAAAAAATCGCGTCTTTTTTATTTCTTATGCAATTTTTACGAATTATTTACTAAATTAGAATTTTTCATATGTTTTATTGTTGACACACAGGTATCTTCATTATATAATATAGAGGAAAATGCAAAAAGCATCTTCAGTATCTAAAAATGTTAAAGGCAAACTTAAAGAAATTTAAGGACGCAAAGCTATAGGGCCTAAAACAGGTAGCCAGTTGTCATTGAAGAAGAAAGTCTACAAAAGTAGGCTATCATTCTACGCTTGACAAAGGGCATTTTATTTTAAATGAACTTACAAAGTCAACGTAGAGATATGTTGGCTTTTATCGTTTGAGAAGGAGGCGAAAACTTGCGTAGTGGACAGGTAGTACCGGTAGTCATCATTATCATGCTCCTAATCGGATTAGGATTTACATCAACAGCAGCTTTCGCATACTGGCAAGATATTTCTCAAATCGGAAATGTCGTCATCAGATTTGATGGAGAAGATGCTGAACTCCAGGTTGTCGAAGTTCATGATCAGTTTGTAGGAAGATTAGTTCCTGAAGGTTATGTATACTTCGAAAATGAAGTTGATCAAGTGGTATTCCAATACGAAGTGAGTATTGATAAACCATTGGTACAAAGCATGAATCTCATTGTAGAAGCAATTAATGTAAAAATAGGTGATGAAGATACATATGCGCATCTTGTTGATATCACCATATCGACTGAAAAGAATAGCTTCACGTATGAATTATTTAATACGAAAGTGATTGTTACAGTTGTTGTTAGATTATTAGAGCCTATTGATCAGGCAGAAGCAGATTTGAAGGGGTTAGACTCCAGTAGGGTAAACGTTATAGACTCGAGACAAGCCTATAATGATATTAAAGGTGCAACAATAAGTTTTTCATTAAGCTTTAGAGTTGAACCAAGACAAAACTAAAAGATAAAAAATAAAAAGGGAAAATTAAAAGGAGATTTAAAGATGAAAAAAAGAGGTTTAGTATTAGGTTTATTAATTATGTTAGCAGTTGTAGTTTCAGGATTTACATATGCGTTTTGGGCTTCTAGTGTTACAGGAAATAATAGCAATGCTACTGGTACTATCACTATTGGTGAAGGTAATGCAGTTGCTACAACCGTTGTTGTAGGTAATCAAACAGGCGCAGGTCCACTTGTTCCAGTTGGTTTGGTTTCAGTTAGCCCAGAAGGTTCAGTCGATTATGTAATTTTACAGTTCTCTGTTACCTGGACAAGTGCTTCAGCTTTAGCAAATGGATATCAAGGGACTTTAGGATTCAATCCCAGCAATGTTTTAATTGATGATGCAGATACTAATGCAGGATTAGTAACCATCACTTATCAAATCGGTGGCACAGTTACTGGTGGTACTTTAAATGGAGATGGATCAACACAAATTTTGGCTGATGGTGGCGCTGTAACTATTTTTGTTAAAGTTACTCTAGGTACTCCTGCTACACAAGCAGTGTATAATCAAGTTGCTGGAAAAAATATTACATTTACTGGAACTTTCACAGTCACAGTATAATTTAGCAATTAATAATCATCGCCCTATTTAAAGCAGCTGACTCAGCTGCTTTTATTTAAATGAATGTTTAATTAGAGTTTTTTTACATTCCTATAAAAATGTGGTATAATTTTGATGATATAGTATTCTTTTATGAAGGGGATATAGACGTGGAGATCAATAAAACTCATGTGCTACTTAAAAAAACTTGGAACATAATGTTTTTTGTTCTTTCGGGATTGTTATTGCTTTATATATTGTTTGAAATTTTCATACCACAAACAACTGTAAAAGTATTTCAATTTAAACCATATGTTGTCATCACTGCCAGTATGGAACCTGTAATTAATGTTAATGATATGGCTATCGTAGTAAACCCAACAAATAGAAAAATTTCAAATCTTGAAGTGGGAGATATCATCACATTTGAAGCAGATATCAACTATGATGGGACAAAAGAAATCGTAACTCACTACATCTTTTCTATTACAGAAACAGATGGTGTTAGAACATATCGTACAAATCGATATGGTTCCACAACTCCAGATACCTGGGTTTTAAGAGACAATGATATTTTAGGTATTTATGCATTTAGAATCCCTTGGATTGGTAATTTAGTAAACTTTGTGAGAAGCCCATATGGCATTGTAGCAATTTCAGTGAACATCATTGTCATTGGCGCAATTATTTATATCGTCAAGACAGGAAAGAAAGAGAAGATTGAAGCACCTCAATAGGATGTGGTAATTTGGCAGACTTTTTAACGACTGAGGATCTTTTAGTTCTCATCAACAAACAACAAACAAAACAATTAAACGATACAAAAATCAAATATAACAAAGCAGTTAAAAAAAAGAAAAAGATTAATAAAAAAATAATATTCTTCGCTTTTCTTATCTTAGCAATTCTACATCTTTCATATATCTTTATTCCTCTTGTCGCACCTCAAAGTGCAGTGAACATCATTGGACATGTCAATGTCTTAGCTGTTCCAAACAATCAAGATTTAGATACAGATTTAAGAGCTTCTGTAGTTGCTATGAGACCCTTTAATCCAAATCGAATTGAAATAGGAACCAAAATTGCCATATACGGTAAATTTGGAACTGAAATCTACTGGGTAGAAGACATTGTTGAAATTAGAGTTGAACAAAGAGAACTTGATGCGACTTTTGATGGCATTATCAGAAATACTTATAGTTTTGATGATATTGATGGTATTGTGTTAAGAGAAACTGGCATATTTGGCATGATTATGTATGTATCATCAGGTATTCGAGGATTTATCTCACTAACACTCACTTATGCTGTCGTATTCTCAATTATTTATTACTTATACATTATGGATCGCAAGAAAAAAGTAAACCTTTCAAAATGAAAAGGTTTATTTTTATCAAAGGAGTTGACTTTGATGCTTAAAAAAGTCTTAAATATCCTCTTTTATATCTTTACAACCTTCCTCATGGTGGTTGTTATTTTAGAATTGGTTGCACCTTCTAAAACAATCGATCTCATAGGATTTAAAGGTTATTCTGTGGCTACCCCTTCGATGGAACCTATCATTAAAGTTGGAGATATCATCATTATTGTTAAAGCAGATTTAGACAATCTTAAAGCAGATGACATCATCTCATTTTATGCAGATTTAAATGGTGATGGTATCGATGAAGTAGTCACGCACGCTATTAGAGAAATTGTCTATGAAGATGAGGTCAGACTTTTTCGCACCTATGGGATTAATAATACATCAGATGATTTATATCATACAACTGATGAAGATATTGTCGGGTCCTACCTCTTTAGAGTGCCATTCTTAGGTTATGTCGTTCTATTTATCAATGTCATGTTTAGAAATCCAATATTACTTGGACTAGTCATCCTTAATATTACAATCATCATCATCTTAGTGAAGTTTATTAAGAAAAAACCTGAGGTGACCTCATGACTTGGGATGATCTCTTAAATCAAGAACTCAAGAAGCCCTATTTTCAAGACCTTGTAGCCTTCCTTAAAAAAGAAGATAAAGAAAAAACGATATATCCACCAAAAGAAAAAAGATTATCTTGCTTTAAATTAACTCCATATGACGAGGTTAAAGTTGTCATCATTGGTCAAGACCCTTATCATAATGTTGGTCAAGCACATGGATTATCTTTTAGTGTTGAACAAGGAGATTATCCACCATCACTTAAAAACATTTTTAAAGAACTAGTAGATGATTTAGATATTTCTTACCCAAACACAGGAAACCTCACCCCATGGGCAAAACAAGGTGTGTTACTTCTTAATACAGTACTCACTGTAGAAGCTCATCAACCCATGAGTCACCAGCAAAAAGGCTGGGAAACATTTACCTTAGAAGTCGTTAAAGAACTTGCCAAAAAAGAGCATATTGTTTTTATCCTATGGGGTAATCATGCAAAGCAGTTTAAAACCTATTTGAACCCAAACAGACACTTTATTTTACTTGCACCTCATCCATCACCACTTTCATCACATCGAGGTTTTTTTGGATCTAAACCTTTTTCTAAAGCCAATGATTATCTCAACAGTCACGGCCAAAAACCCATCGATTGGAAACTTATATGAAAATGCGCATTCGTATTTTCATTTCTTTTTTTATAGACATATTTAAATCATCAAGTATAATAAAGATACAGAGTAATTAGAAAGCGTTAAGTGTCTAATCATGGGATGTCGGATTAGAACGAACACGAAAGTGGCGGTTTTCTAATGCGTCCGCTGTAATTTATTATAGTGGACCTCATGTGAGGTCTTTTTTTCATGGACGTCGTCATGAATTAAAGATTTCGATTTAGGATCCATTTTTTATCATTTTTGGAGGTGTTTTCATGTTTACGATAGATCAAATATTAAGATTAGCAGAAAAACACCACTTCTTTTTTAACTCAATCAAGATGATTCATGTGGCTGGTACCAATGGCAAAGGTTCCACTTCAACGATGCTTTTTAACATCTTATCAACTCAATATCAAACAGGGATCTACACATCTCCTTATGATCAAAAAAGATTTGACAATATCAAAATTGGTGATAGACTCATCACAGATTTAGAAATTAAAGAGATGATGTCACAATTTCAAGACGATTTTGATTATTTTAAACTATCAGAATTTGAAATTGATACATGGATTGCGCTCACGTGGTTTTATCAAAACGCCTGTGAATATGCAGTCATCGAGGTTGGACTTGGAGGTAAAGATGATGCAACCAATATCATCACACCCATACTATCAATTATTACCAATATAGGAACAGATCATCAAGATGTCTTAGGCAATACAATTGAGATGATTGCAGCTGCTAAAGCAGGCATCATCAAATCACAAGTTCCATGTATTATTGGAGACTTTATGCAAGAAGAGGCTAAACAAGTGATTAAGGATATCACCATCAAGATGCACGCACCTCTAATTCAAACAAAAAACCTACCTTATCAAATCAAAGATGATCATATGGAAGTCATCGACTCAAATCAGATCTATCAGATCCCCAACTTAGCTTCCTATCAAATCCATAATATTTCAGTTGTCATCACTGCAATCAAAGAACTTAATGCTCAAAAAGTCATCATCACAAATGAAATGGTTCACAAAGGGTTAACCAAAAATCTGTTATCCAAACGCTTTGAAATCATCTGCAAACATCCTAGAATCATCATGGATGGTGCGCATAACATAGAAGGCATCGGTGCACTTGTATCATCGATGAAAATCTCTTACCCCAATCAAAAAATCATTATCTTGATGGGTGTATTAAAGGATAAACCATATCTTCAAATGATTGAAACATTAAAAGCGTTATCCCCCCATATTTATCTATTTAAGTTTCATCATGAACGTGCCCTCAATCCAGAGTTACTCATGCATTCAAATCGTTTTAAAATATTAACACTTCCAGAGATTAAAGATATCATTAAAAATGATCACCACATTTATCTACTGACTGGGTCTCTTTATTTTCTAAGAGAAGCAGAACATTTTTTAAAGGAGATAATCCATGAAATCCAATCATAAAAATATTCAAAAACTCACACTAGCAAGCATGTTTACAGCACTTGCTGTCATGCTTGCATCACCTATATTTTCCTATATGATTATGCTATTTGGAGTTCCTGCTGTGAGAGTTGATTTGATTGCACTTCCTGTGATTTTAGCAGGGCTCATTTTAGGGCCTATTTATGGTCTATCGGTTGGGATTGTTACGGATGTATTAGGATTTTTACTTTTCACTCATCTTTTTGGACCCTATCATTACGGATTTACCATCAACCTAGCACTCACTGGATTTATTTCAGGTGGGTTCATCTATTTAATCAAACAAGAAAGTTTTAAAAAAATGCCCATTGTATTCATCAACTTTATATTACTTTCGATTACCACTGCAGTTGGCATCATCTATCTATTAATTAATGATACACTCACCATAAATGGTGTTACCCATACATTGTCACCTTTATTCAAAATCTTTTTCATATCATCTCTTATCATCTTTTATAGCATCCTCCTCATTTCCATTTGGCTAACTAGAAAAAAACATGAACAGGACTTGATTCAACTTGACCGGGTCATCTTTATTGTAGTCTTTATAGAAATTTTTGTCGTCACGCTACTTACACCTATTTGGGTTTTAGATCTCTATCAAGCACCCCCATATCTTGCAGGTGTTTTCATTAGAGTCATTCGTTCAATGTGGCTTATTCCCATCAAATCCTATATTGTATATTATATTTACAAGGTTTCTAAAATGATTTTAGGTCAACAATCTCTGATCATATCATCAAAAAAATAACCAGAAAATTAGAATCTCTACAGATAAAAGGCTCCTAATCATAATCTTTTTGATTAGGGGCTTTTCACTTATAATATCATTTGAAATGAATCTTTCAATTTTGTATAATCACTTCGTATACTATGTAATTTAAGGAGAACATAAAAATGAAAAAAATAGTAATGATGGTCTTAGCTTTAGTTGCTTTAGTGGGTCTTGTTGCTTGCGGAAGCAGTGAACCTAAAGTCGATTATAGTGGCGTATTTACAGGATATTCTTGGGCAGGAGAAGCGACAGGGGTTCAGTTTGAGGATGCAACACAACGTATTAGAACAACTCTGTATATTGCAAAAAATGGACAGATTGTCGATGCAAATATCGATTTTGAAATTTTGAGAAATGGTGTCTGGGTTTCTAGACTCATTACAGAAGGTGCGATTACAATCAATTATGAAGTTGATCCAGTGGCTGCAACTGCATCCCCATATGCTGCAGGAACTTCTATGTTTAACAAAGGCGCACTTGAAAACATGAGTCTTTATGGCTTAGGTGTTTCTGAAAACGGAACTGTTGCACTGTTTATGGTTGATCCAGTCACTAGATATCAATTTGAATATAAATTTGCATCTGACTTTGATTTTACACAACCTGTTTCAGCACTCACTGTGGGAAGTGGTCTTGCAGTACCAACCATTAGAACTGCAGGTGGTGCAAACTTAAATGTCACCAATTGGGAAACAATCTCAACGAAACATTTCTTTAACATCAATGTTTGGTCACATGTCTCAACTGATGTTGGTGTTCTAGCTGGTGTAACCAATTCAACAACCATACGTCAGATGTTAGAAAAATTTGGTGTGACCTTTGTCGGTAACTTACCACAACCTATGGCACCAACACATGGTTACCTAGGTATTGGAGGTTGGAGTGGAAACTACGAAGGCATTCGTCAATTTTTGATCAACAAGAATGCGACTGAGCTTAAAACATTAGTCAATTGGAACGATCCAAAATACCAAGGTTCAATTAATGAAAACAACCAATTTGGTCTCATTTCTGGTGCAACCAATACAGCTCAAGATTCATTTGACACGATTGCAGGTGCAACCGTGAGAATGTCAAGAGAATCTACCTCTTATCAAAGAGCGTTAGTGGCTGCTGGACTTCTATTAGAATCTCAAGTCATTATCGGCAGATTCTAAACTTTCAACTTAATTTAACTAAGCTGCAGATCATAAGATTTGCAGTTTTTTTTCTTTGGAACAAAGAGATATCATGTATAATAGAAATGGTGATATCATGGTCAAAATAATCGGCGCAGGATTAGCAGGCAGCGAAGCTGCTTATTATCTTGCGAATCAACATATTCAAGTAAAGCTTTATGAAATGCGTCCTAAAAAAATGACGCCAGCCCATCAGACAGGTCACTTTGCTGAACTGGTTTGTTCAAACTCACTTCGTTCTAATGATATGCATAATGCTGTTGGCCTTTTAAAGAGAGAAATGGAATCTTTTGGATCATTAATCATGGAAGCTGCACATCATGCTTCTGTGCCTGCAGGATCAAGTCTTGCAGTCGATAGACTTCTTTTTTCTTCCTACATCGAAGATAAAATTAAACATCATCCAAATATTGAAGTCATCTATGATGAGTTTACAGAAATTAATCCAGATGAACTCACTTTAATTGCAGCCGGTCCCTTAGCTTCAAAATCTTTATCTCAATCGATAAGTACACTATTTCATCAAGAACACTTACACTTTTTTGATGCGATTGCACCGATTATTGAAGCGTCCTCCATCAATATGGAGATTGCATATCTTAAAAGCCGATATGATAAAGGGGAAGCAGCCTACATCAACTGTCCAATGACAAAAGAAGAGTACGATGCTTTTTATGAGGCTGTTATAACCGCTAAAAGAGTTGAGATTAAAGATTTTGAACATAACGTTTTTGAAGGATGTATGCCTTTTGAAGTCATGGCTGAAAGAGGAAAAGAAACACTTTTATTTGGACCCATGAAACCTGTTGGTCTTGAAATAGAAGGGAAACCTAGACCCTACGCAGTCGTGCAACTCAGACAAGATGATGCAGCTCAAACGATGTATAATATTGTAGGATTTCAGACACATCTCACCTGGGATGAACAAAAGAAAGTCATACAGATGATTCCAGGACTTGAGCATGCAAACATTTTAAGATATGGTGTGATGCATCGAAATACCTATCTTGAAAGTCCTAAACTTTTAAATGCATCCTATCAAACAATAAGCCATCCCAAAATCTTTTTTGCAGGACAAATTAGTGGTGTTGAAGGGTATGTTGAAAGTGCCGCTTCTGGGCTTAATGCTGCCATTCAAATATCAGAATATATCAAAAATGATGCTACCAAACCACTACCTAGAGAGACGATGATGGGGGCTATGGCACATTATATATCAACACCTAATAAATCGTTTGTACCCATGAATGCCAACCTTGGTTTACTTCCAGAACTTGGCTATAAACATAAGAAAAAATCAAGAAAAGAGTTTTATGCACTCCGTGCGCTTGAAGCACTCAAAGCATATCAGGAGGACTTAAAGATTGGACGTCAAGAGTCAGTTTAAAACCTACCTCATGGTAGAAAAAAACTATTCAGACCATACCATCAAGAGCTACCTTAAAGACATCTTAGATTTTGAAACATTCATCAAGAAAGAAGGACTAGCTGAAGATTTACTTGATGTAAGAAGAGAAAGACTGGGTAGACATTATCTAGCTTTTTTAGATACAAAAAACTATGCCAAAAAATCAATGGCTAGGAAAGTCTCATCACTTAGAACTTTTTATGAGTTTTTAATCAAAGAAAAACTGATAGATACAAATATTTTTCTTACGTTAGAGACACCTAAAATTCCTAAAAAACTCCCTAAAATTATCCATGATGAAGAAATTGAACTCTTATTTAAGTCCATCGATCGAACCAAACCCTTGGGATTTAGAAATTACGTCCTTTTAGATCTCTTATTTTCAGCAGGCCTTAGAGCCAGTGAAATCACAGAAATCACGATTAAAGACATCCAACTCGATCAAGAGCACATCTTAATCCATGGGAAAGGGTCTAAAGATCGTTATGTGCCTTTGCATCAAAAACTGATTGAAGACTTAAAATACTATTTAACCTATATCAGACCGATACTCCTTGCAAAAGGGAATATGACACAGACCCTTCATGTATTTATCAATTATAAAGGGACACCGCTTACTGTGAGAGGACTTCAACTCATTTTAAAAGAAATCATCAAAAAATCAGGTGAAACCTATAAAATTCACCCTCATATGCTCAGACATGCGTTTGCGACCACGCTTTTAAATCATGGAGCAGACTTAAGAGTCGTACAGGAATTACTTGGTCATGAACACTTAAAATCAACACAAATTTATACCCATGTTTCATCAGAAACTTTAAAAGAAAAATATAAGACCACACACCCGAGGATGGTGAAAAAATGACAACATTTGGACCACTCATCATTGAAGAGGGACTCAAACAAAGTACAGAGATTAAGCAAAGATCTACTGTCAGAGGTATCATCAAAAACGAACACAATCAAGTGCTTATGGTTTATTCCAAAGCTTTTGATGACTACACCTTTCCAGGTGGTGGTGTTAAACCAGGTGAAACCCACGAAGATGCCTTAAAAAGAGAACTTGCAGAAGAAATTGGAGCAATTTCTTTAAATATTATCAGACTTTGTGGCACAACAGAAGAACTGAGACATTGCATTAGAGGAACGGACAATGTCTACCATCAAACGTCATACTATTATCTATGTGAAGTTCAAACATTTGGTCCTCAAAAACTGATGGGAAGAGAAGCCATCCATGGTTTAGAGCCAACTTGGATTGATATTGATCAGGCAATTTTTAAGAATAACCTAGTTTTAAAAAACGAACTTCACCAACAAAAAGGTTTAAAAACTGTGTTACAAAGAGAAAATCTTGTATTAAATAAATTGAAAGGGCATGAATTATGAGATCATTTGAAATTATTAAAAAGTATGCACACCTAAATCCCATCATCCCCAAACGTGCGACCTCCGGTTCAGCGGGTTATGATTTATCATCCATTGAGGACGTCACCATAAATCCACAAGAAATCAAACTGATTCCAACAGGACTTAAATGTCAAATGCCTAAATCGGAAGCTCTCTTTGTTTTTCCAAGATCATCACTTGCCATCAAAAAAGGTCTCATGATGTCGAATAGCGTCGGTGTGATTGATGCAGATTATTACGGTAATCCAGATAATGAAGGACATATTATGATCCCACTGATTAATATCACACAAAAGCCAGTCACCATTCAAAAAGGTGAGCGTGTTGCTCAAGGTATTTTTCTCGAATATCAAAAAACAACAGAAGACGAAGCTGAAAACATACAAAGACTTGGTGGATTTGGTAGTAGTGGACACTAATTTCCTCATAAAAAAGATGACTTAAACTTGCAAATCAAACATAAATATGTTATATTTATTAAGGCTATGAAAATAAGCATGTATCATGTTCGAGTTCCCTAGTGCCTTCGGGTGGGTTTTCCTATAGTGATACAGAAGAAAAAATAACGAAAAGAGAGGAATTATTACATGGCAGTCGTTTCAATGAAACAATTATTGGAATCTGGTGTACATTTCGGACATGCAACACGTCGTTGGAATCCTAAAATGGCACCTTACATCTTCACTGCAAGAAATGGTATTTATATCATTGACTTGAAGAAAACAGCTGAAGAAATCGAAAAGGCTTACGCTGCACTATTTAACATCGTGCAAGACGGAGGCAAGGTACTGTTTATCGGTACAAAGAAACAAGCTCAGGAAGCAGTCAAGGAAGAAGCTATCCGCACAGGTCATTACTATGTTGACCAAAGATGGTTAGGTGGCACCTTAACAAACTTCAAGACCATCCGTCGTAGAATCAAGAGATTACAAGATCTCTACAAGATGGAAGCAGATGGTATCTTCGAAAAACTTCCTAAGAAAGAAGTACAACAATTAAAGCACGAACGTGAAAGACTTGAAAAGTTCCTTGGTGGTATCAAGGAAATGAAGAAAGTTCCAGAAGCAATCTTTATTGTTGACCCAAGAAAAGAAATCAACGCTATTCGTGAAGCACGCAAGTTAAACATCCCAGTCTTTGGTATTGTTGACACCAACTGTGATCCAGATGATGTTGACCACATCATTCCAGCAAATGACGACGCAATTCGCGCTGTTAAACTCATTGCTTGGGTTATGGGAAATGCTGTCATTGAAGCTCAAGGCGGCGTCGTTGAAAAGTTTGAAGATGAACCCATCACATCAGCGCCACCAAAAAGAGATAGACCAGCTCAAAGACCATACAAAGAAAGAACATCAGAACCCATCAAGGCTCAAGAGGTTGCTGCTGAACCTAAAGTAGCTCCAAAAGAAGAAGTTGTACAAGAAGCTTCAGTAACTGAAGAAGCATCATCAGAATTAGAAGCTATGACAGTTGCTCAACTCCGTGAACTTGCAAAAGAACGTGGTGTTACCGGTTTTTCAACCCTTAAAAAAGCAGAACTGATCGACGTCTTAAAAAACTAATGCTATGTAAAGGGGATAAAAAAATCCCCTTTATTTATAGATAAATACACGTTATAATAAAATTAAACTATGGAGGATTAACGACTATGGCAATTACTGCACAAATGGTAAAAGAATTAAGAGAAAGAACTGGCGCAGGCATGATGGACTGCAAAGGTGCATTAGAACATACAAACGGTGACTTAGAAGCAGCCATCGATTATTTAAGAGAAAAAGGCATTGCTAAAGCAGCTAAAAAAGCTGGTAGAATTGCCGCTGAAGGTTTATGTAATGTCGCAGTTGATGGCAACACTGCAGTCATCTTCGAATTAAACTCAGAAACAGACTTCGTTGCAAAAAATGATAAATTCCAAGCATTATTAGAAACCATTGCTCAAGCATTATTAGCATCTAATGTG
Source organism: Acholeplasmataceae bacterium (assembly GCA_030603805.1). Taxonomy (GTDB): domain Bacteria; phylum Bacillota_I; class Bacilli_A; order Acholeplasmatales; family Acholeplasmataceae; genus Peloplasma. The sequence goes on along the minus strand of JAUVXD010000006.1, from coordinate 7,432 downwards.
ACAACAACTGAAGAAGCATTAGCACTTGTTGTTTCAGGTAAGACGATTGAAGTTTTACTATCAGAAGCAACAGCAACCATCGGTGAAAAGATTTCTTTACGCCGTGTATCACGTCTTGTTAAAGAAGATGCACAAGGCTTTGGCGCATACAAGCATATGGGTGGTAAGATTGCTGTGCTTGCAGTTTTAGGTGCAGATGATCAAGAAGTCGCAAAAGACATTGCAATGCACATTGCAGCTCAAAAGCCACAATACCTTGACCGTTCACAAGTGAACCAAGAAACATTAGAACATGAAAAACATGTCTTAACACAACAAGCACTTGCTGAAGGCAAACCAGCGAACATCGTTGAAAAAATGGTTATTGGCCGTTTAAACAAATACTTACAAGATATTTGTCTTGTAGATCAAGGGTTTGTTAAAGATCCGGATCAAAAAGTATCTGATTTCCTTAAATCAAAGAAAAATTCTGTCTTAAGCTTCATCCGCTTAGAAGTAGGCGAAGGTATTGAAAAGAAAGAAGAAGATTTCGCAGCAGAAGTTGCAGCTGCAGCTAATGTTGGTAAATAAATTAAAAAATTGATCAGGAATGAAGGAGTGTGGCACCATGTACCAAAGAGTGATCTTAAAGCTTAGTGGAGAGGCATTAAAAGGAAATGGCATGTATGGGATTCACCCCATAACCGTCAAAAGCATTGCCACAGAAATTAAAGAGATTTACGAACTCGGTGTCCAAGTGGGCATTGTGGTTGGCGCCGGTAATCTTTGGCGCGGTAAAACAGGCGAAGAACTTGGTATGGATCGTGCACAAGCAGACTATATGGGAATGCTTGGTACCATCATGAATAGCCTAGCCCTTCAAGATGCACTAGAATCCGTTATGGTACCATCTAGGGTCATGACAGTGCTTCCAATTTCAGCAGTTGCAGAACCTTATATTCGTAGAAGAGCGATGCGACATTTTGAAAAAGGTAGAGTCTTAATCTTTGCTGGAGGTACGGGTTCACCCTTCTTTTCAACCGATACAGCTGCTGCACTACGTGCTGCAGAACTGAATGCGGACATTATTTTAATGGCTAAAAATGGTGTTGAAGGTGTCTATGATAAAGATCCTAGAAAACATCAAGATGCTGTGATGTATGCTGAAATATCTCAAGAAGAAGTATTAAAACAAAAACTTGCTGTGATGGATCAAACCGCTGCATCCATCTGTCGAGAAAATAAAATCGATATCTTAGTCTTTAATATGAACCAACATGGTAATATGAAAAAAGCCGTGCTCCAAGAACCAATTGGGACACGTGTCACATGGGAGGAATAATACATGAGTGAACAAGCAGATTTAATCTTAATGGAAGTCGAAGATCATATGGGTAAAACTGTCGAAGTCTTAAGAAGAGAGTTCGCAGGTGTTCGCACAGGTAGAGCTAATCCAGCTTTACTCGATAAAATTCATATTCAGTATTATGGTGTCGATACACCACTGAAGCAAATTTCATCCATTCAAGCAGTTGAAGGTAATCAACTGTATATTAAACCTTTTGATAAATCAGTCTTAAAGACAGTTGAAACTGCCATTATGGCCTCAGATTTAGGACTCAATCCTCAAAATGATGGCATCGGCATTCGTTTGATTTTACCATCACTGACTGAACAAAGAAGAAGAGAACTTGTTAAAGAAATTGAAAAAATGGGAGAACATGCCAAAGTAGGCGTCAGAAATGTACGTCGTGATGGCAATGATCACATTAAGAAATTAGGACTTTCTGAAGATGATGAAAAAGGATATCTTGGAGATGTCCAAGAAATCACAGATAACTTTATTAAGAAAGTTGACGAAGAAATTAAAATCAAGTCTGAAGAATTACTTAAGATCTAATGATAAAGATTAAAACCCTGATGAAAATCGGGTTTTTTTTATATGTTTTTAATCATTTAATCAAAAAAAAGGGGAAAAGTAGATGCATCACATATTTATATAAAAATATGTAAAAGCCGTGTTTCTGTTTAATTTATCTATGAAATAGGTTATAATATGTTAAGGTGATTATGAGTGAATAACACAAATATACCTGCACATGTTGCCATCATTTTAGATGGTAATGGCCGGTGGGCAAAAAAACGAGGGCAACCTCGATCCTTCGGCCATTATATGGGCGGAAGAAATCTTTTTACAGTTGCATCTGCTGCAAAAAAGTTAGGCATCCAAAAGATGTCTGTTTATGCTTTTAGTACAGAGAACTGGAAAAGACCACAAGAAGAAGTCGATTATTTGATGACAAAACCTGTTGAATTGTTTCACAAAAATAAACATCGCATTCAGGAAATTGATTACAAAATTACGTTTGCTGGTAGAAGAGATCGTTTTAGCGAAGCATTACTTGAAGTGATTGACATCATCGAAAAAGAGACAGCCAATCATCAAGGTTTTGAACTCACCATCTGCATCGATTATGGTGCTTATGATGAACTGATTACAGCAATCAATCAAACGCCTTATCCAGTGACTAAAGAAAGTTTAGAAAGTCATCTAATGGTCAAAGAACCTGTAGATTTATTGATTCGTACCAGTGGCGAACAAAGGCTATCTAATTTTTTACTTTGGCAAGTATCTTATGCTGAATTTTATTTTACAAAGGTTCATTGGCCAGCATTTGGCGAAAGAGCTTTAAAAAAAGCACTTAAAAACTATCAAAAGAGACACCGTCGTTTTGGAGGATTGAAATGAAAGATCGTTTAGTTACAGGACTCATCCTAGCAGCCATTTTAATACCGATTGTCAGTATTGAAATATTTCTTGAAATGTTTCAAGTCTTGATGACGCTTTTTGTTATCATTGCCTCCTATGAAATGATTCGAATGTATGAAAGTCGTAAAAAATTCCAAGGATTATTAAAAATTGGAATTGTCTTATTGACGTTAGGGACATTCTTTTCTGTGGGCGGCGTACTTGGTAACTTAGAGCACAATCCACTTCAAGCCAATGGTGCACTTTCCATTACCATTCCAATTTTTACGATTATCCTTTTAAGTTTCTTAGTTTTGTTTAGAGATTTTAATGGTGAAGATGTGGGTAAAGCATTGACCATCATCAACTATGTAGGACTCGGTGCAGCATCGATTGTTATCTTAAGATTTTTAGGTGTTCGATTTATCGTGTATTTGTTACTCATTACATCTGCTACTGATATTTTTGCTTATATCTTTGGGATGAAATATGGGAAGCATAAACTTGCCCCTCATATTAGTCCTAAGAAGTCATGGGAAGGTGCCATTGCAGGGACTGTGTTTGCAACGATCATAGCATCAAGTTTTGCACTCTTTTACGGTTCTGTTTTCTATCCTGGCACTTGGATTGGGGATTTTGTGAACTCTGGTGGAGAACAAACCCTCTTAGATAACTTTTCTACTTTAGGGGAAAATAATCCTTTATGGGTACAAGCTTTAGTCATTGTCCCAGTCACCTTCTTGGGCAGTATTTTCGCTCAAATAGGCGATTTAGTGGCATCAAGGCTTAAGAGAACATATAACATTAAAGACTTTGGAACCATCCTTCCAGGTCATGGCGGACTTTTAGATCGATTTGATTCAGTCTTGTTTGTTGCAATGTTTTTAACAGCGGTATTCCTCTTGATATATCGCATTTATCCAGCGATTATTGTATGAAGAAGTCCATTTATATTTTAGGGGCTGCCGGCTCAATTGGCATGCAAACCTTAGATGTCGTCAACAAACATCCAGATTTATTTGAAATCGTTGGTTTGTCTTTAGGTTCTAATGATGAAAAAAATCATCTTATTTTAAGTCAAACAACACCTAAAATAGTTGCACTTAGACATAAAGAACAACTCAGATCCTATCAAAAAAGATATCCAAACATCTCATTTGTCTATGGAGTTCAAGGATTAATCTATGTCTCAAAGTATCCGATTGAAGGACTATTTTTAAATGCCTTATCAGGTTCAGCTGGACTCATGCCTACTGTTGAGGCAATTAAATCAGGGAAACCTATATTGCTCGCCAATAAAGAAACACTCGTGATGGCTGGCGATCAAATTCGTAGACTAATCAAAAAATATAGTGGTAAACTTTATCCAATTGACTCAGAACATTCAGCAATCTGGCAAACTCTACAAGGTGAATCACTCGACCATGTTAAAAAAATTGTGATTACTGCAAGTGGTGGTGCTTTAAGAAACCTTTCAAGAAATCATTTAAAAGACATTAAGTTAGTCGATGCACTCAAACATCCCAATTGGTCAATGGGTGCTAAAATAACCATTGATAGTGCAACGATGATGAATAAAGGACTTGAAGTCATTGAAGCCCATCATCTCTTTCAATTGCCTTATGACAAAATCGAAACCATTTTACATGATGAATCTGTTTGTCATGGCATCACGTATTTTAATGATGGAACCATCAAAGCGAGTCTTTCACCATCGGATATGAGAATTCCTATTGCTTATGCTTTGTTTTATCCAGATAAATCACCTTATGATCAAGAATTATCTTTAGCAAACTTATCCTTTAAACCAATGGATTTTGAACGCTTTCCACTCCTTAAATTAGCGTATGAAGTGGGTCAAAAAGGAGGGTTACTTCCAACTGTGATGAATGCAGCCAATGAAGCAGCTGTTAAATTATTTATTCAAGGTCATATAACTTTCTTACAAATTGAAGAAATTGTCATGACCTATGTTCAAAAATATCAAAACCAGTTAAGACCATCTCTCCAACTCATTATTCAAACCGATCAACAGATTCAACAAGAAATCTTTAACATGTATGAAAAGAGGTAAGTTATGTTCATATTAAATCTTCTAATCTTTGTCCTCGTTTTAGGACTCATCATCGTCATTCACGAACTCGGACATTTTTATTTTGCGAAAAAATCAGGCATTTTATGTCATGAGTTTGCCATTGGTATGGGACCCGCCCTTTATCAAAAAAGAAAAGGTGAAACGATCTATTCCATTCGAAGCATCCCCATTGGTGGTTATGTTTCCATGGCTGGAGAAAGCATCAGCGATGCCATGATCAAAAAAGAACAAGTGATTGGACTCAAACTTAACTCACAAGGACAAGTTTATCAAATCATCTTAAATAGCGAACTACCTTCTGATGTCATAGGCATCGTTAAAAGCTATGATTTATATGGCAAGAACTTTAATCCACTGTTTATTGAAATGAATGTTGCAGGAGTTGAGCAAAAATATCCAGTTTTAAGAGATGCACTATACCGTCTTTCTCCAACCAAAGATATGTGGATTACACCAGCTGAAAAAAGTTTTGAGTCTAAAACACTTTGGCAACGGTTTATCGTCATTTTTGCGGGACCCATGATGAACTTTATTTTAGCACTCTTTCTATTCTTAATTGTTGGATTTTTCTTAGTGAAACCAAACAACTTCTCGAGTGAACTTGGAGCAGTTTCTGAAACTGCCCCTTCAGGATTAATTGGTCTGCAACCAGGAGATAAAATTACCTCAATCAATGGACAACCCATTGGTACATGGACCAACATTTCTACAGTGATGGGTAACCTAGATTCAGTCTATCTATCCTTATCTTATACGCGCGCAAACCAAACATACACAGAAAATGATATTGTTGTCTCTGCAATTATTCAAATGGCTGGGATTACCAATGTGAGTCCAGAACGTGAGTATTATCATGATCAAGCCATTATCGGACAAGCCTTTGGAAGAGCAAAATCAGATGGAGGATTAACATCAGGTGATGAGATTATTTCAATTACCCTAAATGGTGTAACAACACCAATCTCAACATGGGATGATTTGATTGTTTACTTTAGACATAACACGAGTGGTAATCTTGAAATCAGATATTTAAGAGATGGCTTAGAAAAAGTTGCAAACTATGCCATGATTAGTGAACGTGCACTCTCAAAACTTGGCTATCAAAGTATTGTGATGCAACTAGGCATTGGGCCAACCTCTCATTTTGACTTATGGTATTCACTTTCATACCCATTTGTTGCCTTTGTTTCAAATACAAGACAAGTATTTGCTACCCTTGGGTTACTCTTTGACACAAGAGAAAATCTTGGACTAAGTGATTTATCAGGTCCAGTAGGTATATTTAGTCTCGTCAGCAACACAGCAAGTCAAGGCATTATCGCACTGATTGGATTTACTGCATTTTTATCGATTAACATTGGATTACTCAATTTATTACCTATTCCAGCATTAGATGGTGGTAGACTCGTATTTCTTGGTATTGAAGCAATCACGAGAAAGCCACTGAATCGAAGACTTGAAAACACCATTAATAATGTGATGTTCTTCATGCTTTTAGGACTTTTCGTATTCGTGACTTATAATGATATTGTCAGATTAATTAGAGGATAGTTGTATCCTCTTTTTTTATATTACAAATGTTATATAAATATGCTACAATATAGATAAATCAACCTCGGGGGAATCATATGAAGTGGATTGGCGTTATCTTGATTTTAGTAGCGACTCTTTTAAGTGCATTATCTTATCTCATCCATTTTGTTCATGTCGGATTTTTTGATTTATCCATATTATATCCAACCAATCAACTCTTTATTCGATATGGAGAGGTTCTCTTTGGCTTTGGGTTTATTGCTTTATGGATTGGTGTGAAAAGAGATTTCTTCATCAAATGGATCAGTCTTTTGATTGCGACCCTATCTCTAACACCTTTTTTCTTAGTCGAACTGAATGTTTTTGATTCCTATACGTTTATACCTAATTTGTTAGTAACATTGAGAGGATTGGTCATTATTTCACTCCTGTGGCGTATCAAAGTTAAAGAATGCCCTTTGCTCACCATTAAAGGTAGTATTATCATCATCCCTATTACAATCTTTTTGATTGCACTACATATCCTATCTTCATTGCCGTATTCAGAGTTTGATTCCATGCCTAAAGCAACCGAGAGCATTCTACCAATCTTTCAGTTTATCTATTATTATGGTCTGTTTATCTTCTTTACTGAGTGGTATCGTGAGGCTTTTCTATACAAAAACGAGGTTTTATATAATATATAAGAGACCAGAAGAAATCATTTAAAACCATCCTTTAAAAGATTTCTTTTTTTTATAATCAAAACTATTGACTTTAAATATTAAATGTAATAGAATGATAAAGGTCGCTCCCAAAAAGGAGCATAACTCGAAACGTCAAAAGCATAAAAGAAATGAAAGTTACTTTTCCTGTTGACAAAGAGTTGGCCAAGTGTTAAAATTAAAAAGCACGCCAAAGAAGGCGATGCGAAGCAGGTCTTTGAAAACTGAATGATGATGAGTGTATCAAAACAAAAAAACAAAAAACAAAACAAGAGCTATTAACAAACAAAACATAAATTTATGGAGAGTTTGATCCTGGCTCAGGATGAACGCTGGCGGCGTGCCTAATACATGCAAGTCGAACGCACTAGT
>JAUVXD010000032.1 GCA_030603805.1 Acholeplasmataceae bacterium | reverse complement strand
TCATAGTCCACTACGTATCCTCACCTATCACATTACTCTCTGCTTCAAATCTTGGAGGATATTCATATAATTAATAAATCCGTCGTATGGAGCATCATATGGGCTAAAATATGCATGAACGTTACCATCCTCAAATCCTTTTGTAGAAACGTAATAAAGATGATCAGACGTTTGCAACAGGCGCCAAGCATGTAGTAAATCATTGTCATCCTGTTTTTTAATCTCTCGTTCAATATCTCTTAATTCGTTGAAGCAAGCAATCTGCATGTCATTGCCAAGCCAAGTGGATACATCACGATCTTCATCTGCCCATGAGATGGCCCAAGGAACATCAATTTCTCCCACAGCATTATATCTATCAACTGCTTCGCTAACAGTTACAAAGTCAAGATGTTTATGTTTAAGTACTTCTCCGGGAAGATGTTTAATAAAATCAAAAATTCCTGTTTCTGTCCATTGATGTTCTCCAAATGTTTCATAATCAATAAACAGATTTATAACATCACCTTCACAGTATGACATCCAATGTGCATATTTATCTGCTGTCAAAGGAAAACCTGGCCAGTCACGTACTGAGAATCTGAAACCAACATCGTCACTTAGTTTGTAATTTCTCATGAGCACTTTAATATCGGCATTAATTGATTTATACAGAAAATTTGGTGAACGCCATCCTAAAACTTTTTCTGATCCCTCTGTGACAATTCCCTTGTAGCCTAATTCCTCAATTTTTTTTGCAATGCGATTGTCATAAATTGCTTCTGTGTTTCTGAAAACTTTTGGTTCATAATTAAATATTCTCTTGATCATTTGACGATGCATTTTCACCTGTTCTTCGAATTCATCGAGTTCGTCGTACAGTGATGATAGAGAATGGTAGTATGTTTCTTCAATTAAATCAACAGCACCCGTCTTGAATAAATCTTTAAAACTATCAAGAACTTCAGGCATAAAACGTTCGCAGTACTCAACAAACGTTCCCGTTAGGCTAAATGATATTCTAAATTTACCATTAAATTCATTAATTAAATCAAGTAATAATCTGTTAGTAGGAAGATAGCATTTTTTTGCTACTTTTTCAAATATATCTTGGTTTAACTTGCGATCAAAATATGTCGATAAAGAGTCATCATTTTTACCAATATTAAATACTGAAAAATGATTTAATCGCATAGGTTGATGGACTTCGAAATAGAAGCAAACTGATGGCATTATGTTATTCCTCTGTAAACATCAAGTGTTTTATCAGCAACTCTGTCCCATGTAAATAAGTTAATCTCGCGGTTGCCTTGCTCAGCCAACGTTTTATGTAACGGTTCATATCTCAATAATGATATAATCTTATTTGCCATTTCATCAGTATCCCAGAAATCAACACGGAGGCAATTTTGAAATGCTTCAGAGACACCAGCTGTTTTAGAGGTGATTGTAGGGGTTCCAGCAGATATAGCTTCAAGAGCAGTTATGCCAAACGGTTCACTTACCGAGGGCATTACATAAACACTGGAAATCTGATAGATATGTTTTACCTCTTCTTCAGTAAGTTTGCCTGTGAAGATAACTCGATTTGAAATTCCAAGGTCAACAGCTTGATTTATCAGGCGAGGAAGCATGTCACCAGTACCAGCAACAACAAATCGGGTATCTTCATGTTCCAGTACTTTTTTAGCTGCTTTTAGGAAAAATTCTGGGCCTTTCTGGATAGTTAATCTGCCCAAAAATAATACAATGTTCTTTTTTTCACTCTCTCCAATTGGGTATACAGCATTATGTACAACAGTAATTTTATCAGGATTTATACCGTATTTTTCAACAATAACTCTCTTTGTGAAATGGCTTACTGCAATTATTTTATTGGCTTTTTCCATGCCTTCTTTTTCAATATTAATAAACCAATCGTTAGGGTAAAGCCAACCTGATCTATCATACTCAGTTGAATGAACAGTAAGAACAAGAGGGATGTCCATTTTTTCCTTCAGTGCAACCCCTGCTTTCATTGTTAACCAATCATGACAATGAATAAGATCGTACTTTCCGTTTACTTTCTGAACTAAAAGATCATTATACCTGTAAACATTTTCAAAAAATTGGCCTGCAAGTTTTTTATCCTCAGGACGATCATAAGGAAATATTTCAGTTTCTCCAACCTCTTTTATAACTAAATTATCCTTATCGCTACTTAAGCTATGTTTGGTTTTAGGCATGTAGAAATCTATAGATACATTTTTATCGGCAAGAC
>JAUVXD010000025.1 GCA_030603805.1 Acholeplasmataceae bacterium | reverse complement strand
TTTTAAACATGTTCAAAAATGGGTGTTTTCGATGATTTATCCACAAGAAGAGTAATGGATGAAAGAAAAAAGGACTGTTAAGTCCATGAAGAAAATTAAATCTTCATTTCGTTACAGTCCCTTTTTTTAATGCAAACTTCCTGCACATCTCAAAGTTTTAAGGTCAAAAAGTGTTATAATAAGCATATAAGTTGAGTGTGGTATATGAAAAAGACATTAATAGACACCTACCGTAGTCTTACTTACAACTTCAAAACTTTGATTTACTTCGAACTGATTTATCGCGTGCTTGGGTTGCTCGTGATTTTTCCGATTGCACAGCTCTTATTTAATTTATCCATTAGACTATCTGGTTATACCTATATCACCAATCAACTCTTATTTGAATATTTACTCAAACCAACAACCATCATCATTTTGATACTTTTACTAATTTTCTTATCGATTTATGTCGTTGTTGAAATGATTTTTCTATCTTTGATTTATGACTTTGGATATCATGAAAAAGATGTTTTATTTAAAGACTTTTTGATTCTAGGCTTAAAGAAGGTTTATGAAGTAGTTAAAAAATACCGACTCAGAATTATCGGTCCTGCCTTTGTTTTTTTCATGATTATTGAGCTTTTTCATATTGTAGGGATTGCATCAACCATCAACTTACCTCAAGAACTGATTAATGAAATCCAGAAAGATCTTTGGTTACAAGTCATTTTTTATGTTTCAGTCGTATGTGTCATCTTTCTTTTTATTGAAACGGCATATAGTATTAATTTATATACCATCGAAAACATTTCAACCAAACAAGCATTTCAAGATTCTAGAGTCATGCTTAAAAAACAAAGACTCAAAATGGCGTTTTCTTTCATAGCAATCAATGTTATTTTAAATGGTATATTATACTTTTTCTATGCATTCTTAATTTTGATGATTGGTTTTATTGTGTCATTAATTAAAGGTCAAGTATATGCGTTAAGTTTAGTATTAACTATCTTATATTCACTCTATCTTTTGATTGGTTTTATCTCAACTATCACTTTAATTCCAATCAATTACGCCATGCTCACTTCGTTTTATTATGAGTCAAGAGAAAAGATGGGTAAACTGCCAACATCGATTCCTAAGAAAAAGAAAAAAACCGATAAACTCATCAACACAAAGTTCTTAAAACGTGGTGTCATTGTTGCCAGCATCGTCATTTTAGGAATCAATTTATCCTCTGTTTTAACTGTGGTTGCTAGACCAAGAGCTCAACTTGAGTTATTTAATTATGCAGAAATCATTGCGCACCGTGGTGCATCATGGGATGCGCCTGAAAACACATTATCAGCTATTGAACTTGCTATTTTTCAAGGAGCAGATGCTGTTGAAATCGATATTAGAGAAACATCAGATGGTATCCCGATTCTTATGCATGATACAACCTTAGGACGAACAACCAATGACCCATTTAATAGAAGAGTGAGTCATACAAGTCTTGCTGACATAAAGACACTCGATGCTGGTTCATGGTTTTCAGATGACTTTATCGGTGAAGAAGTGCCCACCTTAGAAGAAGCCCTTTCTATCATGAAAGGTCGAACCAAAGTCTTCCTTGAATTTAAATCATATAGTGTGACTTTAGAACAATCGGTCATCGACTTAATTGATCAATATAACATGGAAAACGACATCGTCTTTCTCACATTCTCAAGGGATCAGATTCGAAGATTAAAGGCACTAAATCCCAATATTAAGACCTTATTATTGATCTCTACTTTTTATGGTGATGTTGATGCATTAGTTGGAGCAAGAGATATTGATTATTTTGGTTTATCTGAGTTTTTCTTTCAAAGAAATCCAGAATTCATTGATAAAGTCCATCAAAGAGGCAAAAAAATTTATGTCTGGACAGTCAACTCTGAACGTTCGATCTCAGATGTTGTCGAAAAGGATGCAGATGGCATCATCACAGATCGACCACTTGTGGCTAGAGAAATTGTTTATTCAAAGAATACACCCGATATTTTAGTCGATATCTTAAGAAGATTATTCAATACAAGAACCTAAAGGAGACATGAGATGTTGCTATCTAAGCATGTTGCAGAACAAATTGTATCGCAGTTATCTAAAGTCGTTGAACAGCATATCAATATTATGGATATTCAAGGTATGATCATCTCGAGTACGGATCCTCTACGTATTGGAACCCATCATGGTGGTGCACAAAAAATTATCGATGAAAAATTACCTGAGCTCATGATAGATAGTGATCAAAGTTATATCGGTGCGAAAAGTGGGATTAATTTGCCAATTGAGTTCAATGGTGAAATTATTGGTGTCATCGGCATGACAGGTCACTACGATCAAGTTTATAAATATGGGCAAATTATTAAAAAAATGACTGAGATTTTGCTTCTAGACACATATAAAAGAGAACAATACATCATCGAACAAAAAGCTAAAGACCGTTTTTTAGAAGAATGGATTTTTGGCAGATATGAAACCAACCATCCTAATGAATTTCAACAACGAGCAATTTCCTTAGGTATTGATGTCAAATCACCAAAACGTATTTTAGTTTTCTCAGTAAGAACTAGTGACGGAAAACTGATGGATGATCAAATCCAAACAGATATTTCACATCGTATTCGCAATTTTTTAAAGCAAATCCAACAAGCATTCTTATTTCGTACAGCAACATTATTTATTTGTGTATTTAATCAAATCGAAGATAAAGAGATCTTAAAAATAGCTGAAGAAATTGATACTACGGTTAAAAAACAATTTAAATGTCAAATATTTATCGGCATTGATTCCAATGAACTCAAACCAATTACTGTCTCATTTAAAAACGCAAATGCTGCTTTACAACTATCACTTAAATCGAGTCAAAGTATCAATATCTTTGATACCTTAAATTTTGATATTTATATCACACGTATGAATTTAGCTGACCGCATGCATTTCATTGAAACACTTTTTCCAAACATCAAATTAGATGAAGTAAAAGAGTTTATGCATATACTCAAAGTTTTTTATCAAAGTGAAGGCTCTATTAATGCTGCATCAGAAGCGCTTTTCATTCATAAAAATACACTTCAATATCGATTATCTAAAATTCAAACCATCACAGGATATGATCCAAGAAAAATGAGTAAAGCCTATTTATTCATGGTAGCAATCAAGATCTTTGAATCCATAAATTTGGGGTAAAATCATTAAATTTTTGTTACAGGTACCATAAAAAGGTGCCTTTTTTTGTCTTTTGAACCATATGCAAGCGCATACATCCTTAGATATAATAGATATAGAATTTTTTAATTCCAATGACAAATTAAATAGGAGGTTTAAAAACCATGTTAACTGGAATTTGGTTGCTTGTTGCTTTACTTGTGGCAATCGTCTTGATGATTGTTCTCATTTCTAAGTTCAAGGTTCATCCATTCATCTCAATTCTTCTGGTATCGATTTTGTTAGGACTCTTTGTTCTACCGATTAAAGATATTCCAGGAACAGTTGCAGCTGGATTTGGTGCAACCATGCAGGGTATTGGTATTGTCATCATTTTAGGGGCACTCATCGGCTTTATTGTTGAAAAAACAGGTGCTGCTTTAACGATTGCTGATTCTGTTGTCAAAGTTGTTGGCAAAAAGAATCCAGAATTGTCAATGATGATCATGGGTTGGATTGTCTCCATTCCAGTCTTCTGTGACAGTGGGTTTATTATCTTAGATCCCATTAGAAAATCACTTTCTAAAATCACGAAGAAATCTTCAGTAGGTATGGCTGTTGCATTATCCTTAGGTCTTTATGCATCACACGTCTTTATTCCACCAACACCAGGTCCGATTGCAGCTGCTGCAAACGTTGGATTAGCTGACAACTTGCTTTTAGTGATGGGTATTGGTGCACTCGTTTCCATTTTCGCACTTGTTCCATCTTATTTCTTCGCACTCTACATTGGTAAGAAAGTAAAAGTTGAAGTAGATGAAGAAGAAGATGTCAATCCGAATGCAGCTCAAGAAGCATTTGATCAACTTAAGGCAAGCTATGGCAAACTTCCAAATGCTTGGTTATCATTTGCTCCAATTATTGTTCCAATTTTAGCACTATCATTAGGTACTTTTGCAAACATATTAGGTTGGACAACAAATAACCCAATCTTCGCGTTTATTGGTCATCCAATTATCGCATTATCTTTAGGTTTAATTTTTGGTGTCATTTTACTACATGTCACTGGCAAGCTTAATAAATTCTATGAAATCACCAATGAAAACTTAAAAGTTGTCGGTCCAATTCTATTCATCACCGCAGCGGGCGGCGTACTTGGCAGAGTCATTTCCGCAGCTGGTGTCGTTGATTATGTTAAAGGCAATGCAGATGTATTAAAAGTTTTAGGTATTTTATTCCCATTCATGATTGCTGCAATTCTTAAGATTGCTCAAGGTTCATCAACCGTTGCCATCGTTACAACTTCCGCAATGATGGGCTTAATTACAGATCCAGCATCGATGATGACAGCTTTAGGATTTACAACACCGATTGCAGCAGCTTTAGTTGTGATGGCGATTGGTGCAGGTGCAATGACCGTATCTCACGCAAACGATTCTTACTTCTGGGTTGTAACAAACATGTCAGGCATGACACCTGAACAAGGCTATAAGACACAAACACTCGGAACCCTTGTTTCAGGTCTTGGTTCAATCGTAGGTATCTTATTACTTTCGATATTCTTCTTATAATCAAACACTTAAAAAGAGAAGAGATTACCACCCCCCAGGTAATCTCTTTTCAAAACCATCGATAAAAGAAAGGATTTATGGCAGCTATGAAGAAGTATCTCATCATTCCAGATTCATTTAAAGGCACACTTTCTTCGATTGAAGTCTGTGAGATTCTTGAACATGAAATTAAATCTTTCAATGCGGATGCTATCATTAAAAAACTACCTGTGGCAGACGGTGGTGAAGGCTCTGTGGATGCATTTTTAGAAGGCCTTTCTGGAGAGAAGGTTTTTATTACTGTCAAAAATCCATATTTCGAGGAAATGACATCCTTCTATGGGTTAATTGATGGGGGACAAACAGCAGTGATAGAAATGGCAGCTTGTGCAGGTCTTCCAATAGTCGAACATCGTAAAAATCCATCACTGACTACAACTTATGGTGTTGGTGAACTGATTTTGCATGCTGCAAGCCAAGGCGTTAAAAAGATCATCTTAGGTCTAGGTGGTAGTGCAACCAATGATGGCGGTGTCGGATGTGCAGCTGCACTTGGCGTTAAGTTTTTCAATAAAGATAAGAAATCCTTTATTCCGACAGGTGGCACATTAAATTTTATCGATACGATCGACATATCCAATTTACACCCGTCCATTAAACATATTGATTTTATTACCATGTGCGATATTAATAATCCCCTTTTTGGTCTTGAAGGTGCCGCACATATCTTTGGTCCTCAAAAGGGTGCTGACCCTAAAATGGTGGACTATTTAGATCAAAACCTGAAGCACTTTGCTCAAAAAGTCAAGGAATGCCTAGGCTTTGACGACCCTTACTTCAAAGGAGCGGGTGCTGCAGGCGGCATGGGTTATGGAACAAAAGTCTTTTTAGATTCAAAAATCCAAATGGGTATTGAAACAGTATTAGATGCTGTCTCTTTTGATCAACTTGCTCAAGATGTGGATTATATTATTACGGGTGAAGGTAGATTAGATGCACAATCTCTAAGGGGTAAAGTTGTCATTGGTGTTGCAAGACGTGCTAAAAAAACAAAAGCCAAGGTGATTGCTGTTGTAGGCTCCATGCAAGGAAATCAGCAAGATTATCAAAAAGAAGGCATTGACCACATTGTCGTAACGAACTATCTAAATTTAAGTTTTGATGAATTAAAACCAAGGGCTAAAGAAGATATGATCTTTGTGTTCAAGGAATTTCTTAAAACGCTATAGAAGATATGAAAAAGAAAATGCGCAATCTGCGCATTTTTTGTTTAGAAAAGTGTTAAGATGACGGTTGAGATCACCACAATGAAGATTAAAGAAAGTAAGGTATAGGTTATCAAATAAGATTTTGTTTCTTTGGGATATTCTCTAATCATGTATTTGAATGTGATTAAAGAGGCTAAAGAACCAATGATGGTGCCCATCGCCCCAATATTGACACCTTGAAGAAGATCTTTCCAATAAAGGGCATCAGTAAATGTTGAAAGAAGCACAGCTGCAGGGACATTACTAATCACCTGACTAACACCAATTCCCATCAAAAAGACATGTAGATTCGAGTTCAAAAATCCGGAGATGGCATCTTTAATAACCGACATTTGACCTAAATTTCCAGTAAATATAAAAAATGAAGTAAACGTAAGAAGTAATGTATAATCAACTCTTTTAAACAAATGTCTTCCATAAATGAGTGCAAGGATCAAGGTTACAATGAGTGTATATTCAATGTCAACGATTCTCAATACTGATAAAAGCGCATTAATCAAAATTAAAGCATAAAGAAAAAGTTTTTTCCATGAGACTTTAGGTGCAATAATATTAAGTTCACAGGCTTGATTGGGAACTTTAACTAAGGTTGTCAGGGTCACTAAGATAAAGCCCATCACCGTGATTGGAAGGGTTGCAACAATAAAATCTTTAAAGGGAATATCATAAAATGCATAAAGATAAATATTTTGAGGGTCGCCCATTGGTGTGAGTGCACTGCCCATATTCGCCGCAATCGTCTGTAAAATAATGATGATGACTGCATATTTTTCAGTTCTGGTATGTTTGGTGACAAAAATAGTAAAAGGTACTAAAGTGAGTAAAACCGCATCATTAGTGAGTAACATTGCTAAGAAAAACGTGGTTAGGATAATCACAAGGCCAATATACTTAATACTTTTAAAATGAATCACGAGTTTGGTTGCAACAAAATCAAAAAAATGAGTTTCATAAAAACCAGCCACTGCAATCATTAGAGTAAACATAATGATGAGCACTTTCCAGTTAATGTAATCTAAATAAGCACTTGAAGGTATAACAAAAAACATGGACATGATGGCACATGCACATGCAACAACAAACACTTTATCTTTCCATAAATATCGAAGAACATGTTTCATAGATGATCTCCCGAAGGTGTTTCACTCAATGATATTATACAATGATTATCTTGAAAATATATAGAGATGACAATCAAAAAAATACAATTTTGTTGCAATCTGTAAACGGTTGCATTATAATGAAATTGAAACGTTTCGATGGCAGTCGAACGAACATACATGCCTCTAAAAAAATCACCAGAATCATTGCCAAAACTAAAGAAGTCGATTATTACTGCTTTTGTAAGCGATTTCAGATGACGCGACCATGACCTGGATATTATTTTACGCATTTATCGAAACGTTTCGATTGCTCGTTTTTTGTCATGTTCTTTATTATAAAGAAAACATAGGAGGAGACAAATGAAAAACAGAGTTACATTTTTAAAATGGTTGTTGGTTCTTGCGCTGATTTTAGTTATTACAGCATGTAAGCCAAATAATGAGGAGCCAACAGACCCAACAGATCCTACAGATCCCGTTGTCACAGAATTCAATGTGCTCGGTAACTGGCAGGATGGAGGCGATCAAGTTTATAACTTAATCACAAACACAACTCAAAAGCTTGAATTCAGTTACAACAAAGGTGAACATCTTTATGCTTATCTTAGAAGTGCTGATATCACAGATGATTTGTCCGTGTTTAAGAAGCTTGTAGTCTCTGTAGAAGGTAGCGGAACTATGCTTCTTAAGTTGGAAACAAATGATGGCACACCAGCTAAAGAAATTGGTTTAAACGTTACAGGGATTAAAGGAACCTATGAATGGAACCTTTTGGCGAGTTCAGCATTTTTAGCAAAAGTCAACAAAGTTGTTATTATTGCTGCTCCAGGTAAACCAGAATCAGTTGGTCAAATAAGCATCACTGAATTAAAGTTCAAGACAGCTGTTGCTGATGGATTCATCATTAACGATGGTTTTAACAATATACCAACTAATGTTAATGAATATAATGGAACAGATCAAATCTTCAACTTTAATGACAAATGGGAAAACTTTGCAGAGCAAACATATACAATTGTTAAAAATGGCAATGTTTTTGATGTTACATTTGAAAAAGGTGCTGGATTTGAATGGTCAACCATGCTTTCTAGAGTCCAAGGCAATTTCACAAACTTTAACTTTGTTGTTCTAAAAGTTTCTGGAACACCTGGACAACCCTTCATTGCAAAAGCAGCTGATGGTGTCGAAACAAGAGTTATTTTAGATGGCACCATTCAAGATGTTGTCGTCGATTTGAGATCGATGAGTTTGGCAAACAAAAATGCCATCCAATCTATTTTTGTATTTGGAAATGCAGGACGCACTGGAAATGGATCATTTACAATTCACGAAGCATTCATGACTAATGATTATGAGTTCGTTGTACCAGTATTTGATGTGAACGAATATAATGGCACAGATCCAGAATTCCCAATTGGTTTTTGGTATGATGGTGGGGATGAAGTCTACGACATTACCAAAGTTGGTACAGAATATACAGTAGATTATGATAAACCAAACAGTAATTTCCATTGGTCTTACATGTTTGCAAATTTAGAGGGTGATTTTAGTAAGTTCTCTAAAATTGAGTTTGTCATTACTGGACAGATGAACAAAACAATACTATTGAAAGTTGAATCCCCAGTTGGAGTCAAAGAAGTTCCACAGACATTTGATGGAACACGTCAAACCTTTGTATTTGATTTATCTACAATGACTCAAGCTCAGTTACAACAACTCAATAAAGTTGTTTTATTTGCAGCTCCAGGTGGTATAGGTTCAGGTCAATTTACACTACATTCTGTAACATTTAAGACTTCAGATGTTGAAATCCAAGAAGGATGGGTATCACTTGACCCAGGTGTTTATACATTCGCCTATGGTGATACAACAACAGTTACGTACAACAAGAATGAAACACAAGCTTGGTCAGTAGCAATTCTAGAGTTTGATCCAGAACAAGTTGAAGGATTGAACACCATGGTGATTACTCTTAAGGGTACTGCAGGTAAATCTGTATTATTAAAACCAAATGATAGTGGTGCGCTTGAGCAAAATGTTGCTTTCTCTGACAATAATCCAGTCACCATCACAGTCAGTGCACAAGCATTCACTAAGCTTGTTATCTTTGGTGAAGCTGGTGTTGCTCCTGCGACAGGATCCTTTGAAATTATTTCTATTGTTTTAAGCTATGTTAAACCTGTAGTCGATTTTGATCCAACATACATGCTTGATATTAATAGTAATTGGGTACCATTAGATGAAGGAACCTACACATTTACACCAAACACAGATGGTTCAGTTCAAGTTAATTATACACATGATGCTTGGAAGTTCTTTAGACAAAACTTTAATGCACAAGATGTTGAAGGGCTAAACACGATGACCCTTGTACTTTCAGGTACACCAGGCACAAAACTACTCGTTAAACCAAACGATAGTGGTACTTTAGAACAATGGATTACTTTAACAGAAACACCATCAGTTTTCCATCTAGTTTTTGAAGGCGGCTTTACAAATATTATCATGGCTGCAGATCCTGAAGCACCTGCAACAGGCTCATTTACCATCGTTTCAGCGACATTAAGTTACACTTATGACTTTAATGATGATTGGTCTTCACTTGATGCTGGTACATATACATTCACAAAAGAAACGAATGGTTCTGTAACAGTCAGTTACACTCATGATGCTTGGAAGTTCTTCAAAAACACCTTTGATGATGATTATTCAGCAGGTTTAAACACCATGGTAATCAAACTATCAGGTACACCTGGCACTAAAATATTAGTTAAGCCTAATGATAGTAATGCTTTGGAACAATGGATTACTTTAGGTGCCGAACCAACACTATTTGTTTCATTTAATGAAGCAGGATTCACAAACATCATCATGGCAGCAGATCCAGAACAAGCTTCTTCAGGATCATTTGTCATTCATTATGCGAGATTGTATTATGTTGCTCAAGAAATTGATTTTGATCCAACACTCATCGTTGATGTGAATACAGGATGGATGGAAAACGATCCTGACACATACGATTTCACTTATGAAACAGATGGATCAGTCACTGTGGATTATGATAAGACAGGTTGGGCA
>JAUVXD010000023.1 GCA_030603805.1 Acholeplasmataceae bacterium | reverse complement strand
TAATTAAATTTCAATTTCATTATACTACTTAAAATGCTGGATTTCAAATCTGGTTTTTTAAGTCTGTTCAAAAATAGAGAACAATAAAAATCAAATTACTCTTGACTTCCTTTATCTAATTTTTTATGTGAAATATATGAAACAGGGATATTGATATTCGAATATAACATTTTATGTTATAATATCAATACAATGAATCAAGGAGTTGTTTCTCATGATTAAAAAACTATTATTAACTCTTATGCTACTTTTTAGCATCACATTACTCATTGGGTGTAATAATACCCAAACCCCAACTGAAATCACCTTACCTAATCTTACAGGTATGAATCGAGATCAAGTGATTAACGCATTATCAGGTAAAGGACTACAAATCTCATTTGATGACGTGATTGATAATTCTAGACCTGAAGGTATATTCTCACACTATAGTGGAAGTTTTGTTGCTGGACAAACAGTAGAAAAGAATACTGCGATTACAGTATTCTTTGTCAAACATATGGCAGGGATTCAACTTCCAAATCTTGCAGGTAAAACTGTTTCAGAAATGGAAAGCATTTTAGTGGATATGGATTTGTTTTATACCTTTGTTGAAGTAGAAACAAACGATGTTGAAGAAGGCACATTCTTTAGATATGGTAGTAACTATCAAGTAGGTCAGTATGTACCAGAATGGTCAGAGATCACAATCGAGTTTGCGACTGAACCCTATAATAGACAATTTATCATTAGTAAATATGTCGAAGGATCTAACAACAATAAAGCTATAGAACTTGCAAATCGTTCACAAGAAGATGTTGATTTATCAGAATACACGTTAGTGATATTTGAAAATGGTTCAATGACCCCAACCATTGAAATTCCACTTTCTGGAACACTTGCTCCAAACCAAGTTTTTGTCATCACGCATACATTAGCAGATGCACCATTATTAGCTAAGGCACATATGACGACATCAGAGTTAACTTTTGATGGTAATGATACCATTGGCTTAAAATTTAAGAATGGCAGAATGGTTGATCAATTAGGAACCATCGGCTTCGCTTTCTTCTATTTAAGAAATGAAACATTTGTCAGAAGAGCCCATATTACAAATAATTCAACTACATTTAATACATTAGATTGGGATATTTACGCACAAGATAATTATGCAATGCTTGGTTCTCATCCAACTGCGTTCCCAACAAGCTTTACCTTTGATCCAGCAAATTTAGCCATTTCATTTAATCTACCAGGCGGTATGGTTCAGGTTAACTATGATTATGCCAACGATGGCGACACTTCAACCTTCTATTCTTTAGATCCTGAAATTGCCCATTTCTTAGGTGGGAGACGTGTACGCTTTGTAGGTGTCGATACACCTGAAGTCTCAGGTCAACCGGATGCACCACAACCTTATGCACTTCAAGCAATGGAGTATCTTCAAAATTTCTTAAGTAATGCAACCACAATCTATCTCATGCACGATCCCGCATCAGGCAATACAGAAACTTATGGTAGAACACTTGCTTTAGTTTGGGCAGATGGTGTTTTAGTCAATGTGGAAATCGTTCGTATGGGTTATAGCGCAGCACCTTATAATGATGAGCAAGCAAGACTAGTCTTTAATGGAGTTTCACTCAACCGTTGGTTCCAACGTGCTGAAGAAGAAGCCAAAGCAGCGCGTAGAGGTATTTGGTCATAATGAAGGTTTTATACCGAATCATTTACGCGATTGTCATTGCCTTAGGTCTATACTTAACCATTGACTTAACCAATTCCAATGTCGTCAGTTCTTATATTGATGAACACGGCAAGATTGCTCTAGAAGACAATAACCTAGAGTATTTTGTCTCTTCAAGATATTATCATCTTGAACCATTAAAAGATGAAGTGATCAGTTTTGATCACTATACATTTAGAGTTTTAGTTTATAACACAGCAAACATTAGAGTTGTTCAAAATGAAAAAGAGATTGTTGAAGGATTTCAAATGATACTTCATCTCATTGATGGACCAGAATTTCCAATCCCCTTCACAGGGACTGTAACAACAGATGATCCTGAAATTCAAGTTGCCTTCGTAGGGATGAGATTATCATCTCTTCCGATCTATACATTTATTGCAGGACAAAATTTAGGCATCTTCTACAATATGAAAGACTTTATGGCAGAAGATGAAACAATTTCTATATTGAATTTAGAGATCTCAAGATCAGGCCAACTCTTGTATGAGTACCCATTAAACTTATCAAATGATGATTTTAAGCTTTCTTCATTACTAAGCACATATCTAAGTCAAAATGATAACGCATCGCCAACAGAACCTTTTGGCGATGTGGGTTATGCACCTGTGATTACGATTAATACAAGACCAACCGTGATTAGAAATGCAAGCATTTATGTCGTGATTGCTTTCCTAGTCACCATCATTAGTTTCACTGTGAAACGTAAGACGATGGGCCGAAGAATCGCTTCACCAGGTCTTAAAACAGATATTGAAAGATTACATGATAAGCACGTTGAAAAGCGATAACCTATCGCTTTTTTCTTCGGTTTGTGATATACTACTATAATACATAAAAGAAAGGAATACACACCTATGAGCATCAAAAAAAACATCATCAAAAAAATTGAGGAATATCAACGAATTATTATCCATAGACATGTTCGACCCGATATGGATGCGATTGGTAGCCAATATGGTTTGTATTTAACATTACTTGAAAACTATCCAAGTAAAGAGATTTATGTCGTTGGTGATTTAAATGATATGGTATACCAAGCATCAATGCATGAGATTGAAGATGACCTTTACAAAGATGCTTTAGTCATCATCACGGATGTTTCTGTTGAAAAACTCATTAGCGATGATCGCTATAAACTTGCATCTGAAATCATCATTATCGATCATCATCAAAATGATACGGATTTAGAACATGTATCCATTTTTTATAAAGACCCAAGCTTTGCGTCTGCTTCAGAAATGATTATTGATTTAATTAAAGAGTTTGGTCTTAGGGTCTCTCCTGAAGCAGCAACCTATCTTTATGGTGGTATGGTCACAGATACAGGCAGATTCCTTTATTTAAATAATGCAAGTAAAACATTTGAGCTTGCATCCTATATTACAAGATTTAACCCATCCTATCAGGATTTCTATGATTATATTTACACCGAAACACTTCAAAAAAGACAAACTAAAAATTTATTTACAACATTTGAGTTAACCGAAAACGGTGTTGCCTATCGTAAAAACGATAAAGACCTTATTCAAAAGAGTGGCTTAGAGTTTCAAGCCATCTCAAGAGGTATGGTCAATCAAATGGCAGGGATTAAAGAGGTTCCTATTTGGGCAAACTTTACTGAAGATGTTGAAAATAACTTAATTGTGGGTGAATTTAGAGCTAGAGGTATCACCATTGTCGATATCGCTAAAAAGTATGGTGGCGGTGGTCATAACCAGGCATGTGGGGCATCCCTTAAAGACTGGGATGAAGTAAACCTCGTTTTAAAAGATTTAGATGAAAGGGCAAAAGACTATGCAAAGAATATTAAATAAGATTAAGCAATATGATACGATTATTATCCATGGACATAAAAGACCTGATGGCGATTGTTATGGCGCACAATTTGGATTAAAAAATATTATTACCTCATCTTTTCCAACTAAGAAAGTCTATGTGGTTGGAGAAACATCAGAATTTGTTGACTTTATAGGAAAAATGGATGTCATCACTGATGATACATACCAAGGAGCATTATCCATTGTGGTCGATACTGCAGTTTCTGATCGCATTAGTGATCCAAGATACGCTTTAGGTCAAGAAATCATTAAAATTGATCATCATATCCCAATTGATAACTATGGTGATTTAAGATGGGTCGATACGACGTTTCCATCTTGTGCACAGATGATTACTTACTTTTACTATAAGTTTAGAAAAGAGCTTAAATTGACCCTTGAAGGCGCAAACGCACTTTACACAGGGATTGTCACAGATACCGGAAGATTTAGATTTAGAGGGGTATCAAAGCTTACCCATCAACTGGCAGGACTTCTCATTGAAAAAGGTGTTGATGTCGAATATATTGATGGGGAACTTTCTCAAGAATCTTTAGAAATGATTGCACTCAAAGGGTATGTGTATTCAAATTTTGTGACTGCAGATGGTTTTGTCTATATCAAAATGACACGTGATGTCATCGAAAAGTATAACGTTACAGACGAACAAGCAGCTTCTATGGTGGGGTTAATTGGTGGTATTGCAGGTTATCCCGTATGGGCACTCATTATTGAGTATCCAGGTGAAATTAGAATTAGATTAAGATCATCAGGACCTACGATTGATAAACTTGCAAACAAATACGGTGGTGGTGGCCATGCCAAAGCTTCTGGATGTAAACTTAATAACTGGGAAGAGCTCCCACAATTTGTCAGTGATATCGAACAACTGATTAAAGTATATAAGGAAGAGGCGTAAGACGTGTCATCCTGTGAAGTAATTAAAGTTGAAAATCCAGCACTACCCTTATTAGATATTGAAAGAAGTTTAACCAAAACGTATCGAAAGGATATCTTTAGTCCATTTGTTAAAGCAATTCAAGAATATGAACTGATTCAACCAGGGGATAAAATTGCAATTGGGATATCTGGGGGAAAAGATTCATTAATTCTCGCCAAACTATTTCAAGAGCTCAAAAAACATAACCATACGCCTTTTGAAGTTGTTTTTCTATCAATGGACCCTGGGTTTAGAGATGTCAATCGTGAACTTTTAGAAAATAATTGTACCTATTTAAATATCCCTTTAAACATTAGAGAATCAAAGATCTTTGATGTTGTTGGTAAGATTGCTAAGGAAAACCCTTGTTACATGTGTGCACGCATGCGCCGCGGATTTTTATATCAAGCAGCAAAAGAACTTGGATGTAATAAGTTAGCTCTCGCTCATCATTTTGATGATGTCATTGAAACAACGCTCATGAACATGTTTTATAATGGTTCATTTAAAACAATGGTGCCTAAAATTCAAGCTGAAAATTTTGAAGATATTGAACTGATTCGTCCTTTAATCTTTGTTAAAGAAAAAGATATCATCAGATGGATCAAACACTCTGGTATTCAAGCCATGAACTGTGGATGTACGGTGGTTGCAGAAAAAACATCTTCTAAGCGTAGAGAAATTAAACAACTGATTGAAACACTTAGAAAAAATAACCCTCTAATCGATCACCACATTTTCATGGCAGCTCAAAACATCAATTTAGATATGACTTTAGGCTATCAAAAAGATAATATCAAAATACATTTTAACCAAATGTATGAAGAAAGGAGACAAAAGAAATGATTTCATTAGATTTAATTAATTTATCATTTTTAGATTTTCTCATCAAAGTAATGCTCCCACTTTTAATTACATTCTTAGTTGCTGCTTTTGTTGGACTCGAAAGACAAAATGTGGGTAAAGCTGCAGGACTTTCATCACATATTTTAGTTGCTATGGGAAGTGCAGGGATTGCAATCATGCAAAGACTCATGTTTGAGTATCAGATTTTCTTGCAAGTTGAACAAGGTATCAATGTCGATCCTGAAGGACAAAGAGTGATTGCTCAAGTCATTACAGGGATTGGATTTGTTGGGGCTGGCGTCATCATTAAAGACCAAGCTAATGTCGTTAAAGGTATTACCACAGCAGCAACCATTTGGTTTACTGCAATGATTGGTTTAATCTTAGGTAGTGGTTATCTTGTTGTGGGTTCAGTTTTAGGTGTGTTTGTTGTGATCTTTATTTTAACAAGAGACATTAAACGCGGATTTAATCCACTTAAAGGTAAAGCAACCGGAAAGAAGAAAGTTAGTAAAACATCTGAGGACGTCTAAATGAAATTCGATACCATTGCTGCCATATCGACAGCATTTGGAACTGCCGGAATCTCTGTTATTAGAATTAGTGGAGACGAAGCAATCTCCAAATTTAATCAAGTTTTTAGAGGTAAAAATTTAAACAAAGTTTCTACACATACACTCCATTATGGACATATCTTAAATGAAGATGGCTCCATCTTAGATGAAGTCATGGTTGCTGTTTTAAAAGGACCTAAATCTTTTACAGCAGAAGATACCGTTGAGGTTTCCACACATGGTGGTATTTTAATCACGCAAAAAGTATTGGAACGTATTTTGTCTTTGGACATCAGACTTGCTGAACCTGGTGAGTTTAGCCAACGGGCTTATCTCAATGGCAGAATTGATTTAGTCGAAGCGGAATCGATTATGGATTTGATTCATGCCAAAAGTGAACAAGCCTTAAAGATTGCAAACCTTGGAGTTCAAAAAGAAACCAGCCAACTGATTCGAAATTTAAGATCCAAATTACTTACCATCATTGCGCAAATTGAGGTCAATATTGATTATCCTGAATACGATGATGCCATCGTTATGAGTAAAGAAATCATTGGACCAAAGACGAAAGAACTGATTGATGAGATTACAATCATATTAAAAGAATCCTATAAAAATCAACTGATTCGTGAAGGTGTTAAAACCGTTATTATTGGTAAACCCAATGTGGGGAAATCGAGCTTACTCAATGCACTCCTTAAAGAAGAAAAAGCAATTGTTACAGATATTGAAGGCACGACAAGAGATACCATCGAAGCTTATATTAATATCAAAGGTGTGACCTTAAAATTAATCGATACCGCAGGGATTAGAGAGACAACTGATGTTGTTGAACGTATGGGTGTTGATCGCTCAATTAAGGCATTAAACGAAGCAGAACTCGTACTTCTTGTTTTAGACCAAAGTCGTGCACTCACCAAAGAAGATAAAGAACTTTTAGACAAAACAAAAGATAAGAAAAGAATCATTATCGCAAATAAATCAGATCTCCCCAAAGCTTTATCGATTGAAGAAGTTATCCCTATTTCAACGATTACTAAATTCGGGTTATCTGACCTTGAACAAGCAATATTAAAGTTGCTTTCTTTAGAAGATATTGAAGCGCGTGATTTTAATTATTTATCGAATATTAGACATATCATGAAAGTTAAAGAAGCTAAAGCATACTTAGAAAATGTTTTAACCTCTATTGATCTAGATATGCCTGTCGATGTTTACGCGATTGACCTAACCGGTGCTTGGCGTACACTCGGTGACATTTTAGGGGAAAATTATCAAGATGACCTTTTGAGTGAACTATTCTCTAAATTCTGTTTAGGCAAGTAAAAAAATCCATATTATAGACTATAATATGTGTTATAATGATTAAGAAAGAAAGCGAGGGTTTTTTTATATGGCATATGTTGCACTCTATCGTGCGTATCGACCTAAGGCATTTATCGAAGTATCTGGCCAAAAAGTCATCATCAAAACACTACAAAATGCACTACTCCATGATAAGATTGCTCATGCCTATCTTTTTTCTGGACCTAGAGGTACAGGAAAAACCTCGATTGCAAAAATATTTGCGAAAGCTGTGAATTGCATGCATCAACCAAATAGTGAGCCATGCAATGAATGTGATATTTGTGTTGGTATTGATAACGGCAACATTCCAGATGTCATTGAAATCGATGCTGCATCCAATAATGGTGTTGATGAGATTAGAGACTTAAGAGATAAAGTCAAATACATGCCTTCCGTGGGTAGATATAAAGTCTATATCATCGATGAAGTCCATATGTTAACACCGGGAGCGTTCAATGCGTTATTAAAAACACTTGAAGAACCACCTAAACATGTCATCTTTATTCTAGCAACAACAGAAGTTCATAAAATCCCACCTACGATTTTATCGAGATGTCAACGTTTTGATTTTAAGAACATTGATACACCAGATATCATTGAAAAGTTATCAGTGATTGCAGAAAAAGAACACATTAAAATTTCTCCAGATGCGATCTATGCAGTTGCAGAAAATGCTGAAGGTGGATTAAGAGATGCGATCAGTCTATTAGACCAAGCAATTTCCTATTCTGGAGATTCGATTACTGAAGATGATGTGCATCAGGTTTCAGGTAGTGTATCTAAAAAAGCTATTATTAAATTACTCTCTGCGATTTCAAATAAAGAAATCAGTCCTGCAATGCTGATTATGAAAGATTTACTTGCAGAAGGCAAAGAAATCACAAGAATTGTGAATGACCTCATCTTAGCACTTCGTGATATTTTACTTGAAAAATCAACAACTGTTGAACATGCTAAATATAAAGAGATTGTCCCAATTTTCTCATATGATAAAATATATTTTTATTTAGATATCTTAAACCAACTTCAACAAGATATGAAGTGGACCCATCAAAAAAGAGCTTATGTTGAATTAGCTTTAATCAAGATGATGGAACATCCCACGCTCAAGACGATTGATTATGAAGCTCAAATTGCAGATTTAAAAAATAGTGTTCATGATCTAAAAGAACTGATTAAAATGCAACCGAAGCAAGCATTAGTACAAACCAATCATGTTCAAAAGCCATTGGTAACGATTAAACAGGTAGAGCAAGTGCTCAACAATTCAGATAAAGAAAAGAAAAATCTTTTACTGAAAGGCTGGGAACATTTAAAAGATTATCCGAAGTCTCATTTAAAAATGGTTGCTTACTTACTCTCACAAGCCGAACTTGAAGCTGTATCTGATACCATGCTTCTCGTCTATGACGATTTAAAGTTATGCAAAGAGATTTTAGAACCTGACATGAAAAAATCAGTACTCGAAATCTTTAACAGCAAACAACATTTAATTGATGATTACATCGCCATCTTAAAAACAGATTGGCTCATCATCAAAGAAGTTTACTTAGACTTATGGAAAAAAGGACAAAAGAAACCTAAACTTCCACCCTATGATTTAAAGCTTTATGAAAATAAAGACCAAGAAGAAGACAAAGAACCAGAAATCATCGCTTTAGCCAAAGATTACTTTGGGGATAAAGCAATCATAAAGGAGTAGATTATGAATCCAAACATGTTAAGCAAGCTTAAAAAACTACAAAAACAAATGATGGAAGCCCAAGAAGCTTTAGAAAGAAAAGAGTTTTTTGGTAAAGCATCAGGTATTACGGTTGTGATGCAAGGGACACGTCAGGTTGTCGATGTTCAAATCAATCCAGATCTTTTAGAAGAAGTGGATTTACTTCAAGATGCGATATTACTAGCAGTTAATGATGCACTTAAGCAAATTGAAAAAGAGCAAGAAGAAACCATGGGACAATTCTCAGGTGGCATGGGTGGCTTTGGATTCTAATGTATCCATCCATTCTAAAGAAAATCATTGAAGATTTTCAAAAGCTTCCTGGTATTGGAGAAAAAACAGCTGAGCGTCTTGCACTCCATCTGGTCACACAGTTTGAAGATGATGATATCCTAAAGTTTTCAGAACACTTAAAAGTTCTAAAGACAGAAATAAGACATTGCCCAGTCTGTCATATGCTCACAGATAAAGAGACGTGTGACATTTGTAGCAATGTTGAGCGTGATCATCAAACACTGATGGTTGTTGCAGATGCAAAAGATGTTTTTGTGATGGAACGGATGAAAACCTATCACGGGATTTATCATGTGTTAGGCGGATTAATCGATTTTTCAAGAGGGATAACTGACAAAGATTTAAATATTGATACGCTTGCAAAAAGAGTCAAGCACGTGCGTGAAATGATTATCGCAACCAACGGAACCGTTGAAGGCGAACTCACCGCAAAATATTTAAAAACACTTTTTGATCAGGAATCTATGGTTGTTACCCGTTTAGCTTATGGTTTGCCAGTTGGCGCAGATCTCAAGTACGCAGATGAACTGACCTTAAGCAAAGCTGTCGAAAACAGACAGAAATTTTAGGAGGTTAAATCGATGTGGAATCTCATTAAAGGATTTTTCGAAGGTATTTGGGGATCGTTTAATAATTTTTTAGAAAACACGATTCAGTTTGATAATTTGGTTTTAGGACTCTACGATGAATTCATCAGTGGATTTCCTGAAGTGTTTAAAATTGTAGGCGCAGTCTTTCTTGCGATTATCATTGTCTTTGGGGTCATTAGTTTTGTCAAAAAACTCCTCAAATTGTTCATTGTCCTCGCAGTTATCCTTGCAATCGTGCTACTAGTTACACAATTAAACGGTTAAGGCTTGCAAATTCAAAGTGATTAGTATACAATATATACGGTTTTTAGGAGGCATAAATGAGCGATAAAATGAAAACATTAGCAATGCTTGATGTTGCTGAGGTGCTACTCAGAGAAAATAAAACACCTCTATCCATTCAAGATCTCATCAGAGGGGTTGCCGAAGTTAAAGAAATATCATTAGAAGATATTGATCGACTGACACAACTTTATATGGATATTACCACAAGTGCGAAATTCGTGTATTGTGGAGATGATCAGTGGGATCTTAAGGAAAGAAACTTAGAGCTATGGGACAAAGACGGTTTTGCCTTTGTACATGCTGAAGACATTGAAGAAGATGTTGAAGAAGATCTAGACTTTACTGAATTCGTCTTAGAGGAAGAAGAGGAAGTCGAAGTTGACGAAGAGGAAGAAGAAGTCGACGAAGAGATCAAAGAAGAAAAAGCATACATTGATATTGACTTACCAGTCAAATCAACTGACGATGATGACGTTGAAGATGAACTTGATATCGAGTTTGATGATGCAGACTATGATGAAGATGACTATAACGAAATCATGGATGATTACGAGGATATGTACGACGAGTAATCCTAAGGAAAATGATATGATGGGTATACACTTTGGTATACCTTTTTTCTTCGGGTTTAGTTTTGATATAATAAAGATATAAGCGAGGATATAAATATGGATATTTTTTATGAGATTTTAGGTTATGTAGCATCCCTAGTAGTTTTAGTTTCCCTTTTAATGAGTTCTGTGAAAAGACTTAGATGGATTAATATGTTTGGATCCATGATCTTTGCTGCTTATGGGTTTTTAATTGGTGCCATTCCAGTTGCCATTATGAATTTGGGTATAGTGATGATTAACATTTATTATCTTTATCAAATGTATACCAAAAAGGACTATTTTAGTTTACTTCCGATTACAGATACAACCTATTTCAATCATTTCATGACCTTTTACCAAGACAATATGAAATCATTTATGGATGTTGAAAAACAGTATGATGACTCATCCTTTGTTAAACTCTTTATTTTAAGAAATATGGTACCTGCAGGTGTTGTGATTGGATCTAAAAAAAATAGTGATACTTTTGAAATTCATATTGATTATGTGACACCAGCCTATAGAGACTTTAAAGTAGGTGAGTTTTTATATGAGGCACAAAAGTCATATTTTATCGAACAAGGATTTAAAAAACTTGTTTCAAAACCTGGAAATGATAAGCATCAAATGTATTTAAAGCGCATGGGATTTATTGAAGAAAAGGCATATTTTGTTAAAAAGCTGGTTTGAGTTAAATCATGATTTTCATGAAATTTTAGTTGTGTTATTTAAATCTTTTGATATAATAGATAAGGGCACACCAAAGAGTCTCCTAAACTTAGGGGATTCTTTTATTTTAATTTTGGTAGTGTCAAAAGTTTAATGGAAGATATGAATGAACATGATTAAGCGACATATCGAACTCGTTCAAATAGAGTTGTTGTATAATCCATGATTTTGAGCCACTGATTAGGCATAAGATCATCAGAAG
>JAUVXD010000024.1 GCA_030603805.1 Acholeplasmataceae bacterium | reverse complement strand
TAATTAAATTTCAATTTCATTATACTACTTAAAATGCTGGATTTCAAATCTGGTTTTTTAAGTCTGTTCAAAAATAGAGAACAATAAAAATCAAATTACTCTTGACTTCCTTTATCTAATTTTTTATTCTTTTTTAATTAATCAAAAATACCTTCGCCTGGTTCATCTACTTCTGTGTATGCACCTAAATCACTTGGGAAATTAGGCAGTGTTACACCGAAGTCAATGATGAGTAAAACATCAATTTCGATGTTTTGTAGAGTGGATTTAAACTCAACATCAATGGCAATCTTAGTAATCTTATTTTCCTTAACTGAAATGACATACTTTAAGGAAAGTTCATCTACCATTTCGTTAATCATTTCTGTTGCTTGTTCAATAGCCTCTAAGATTTCCGCTTCAGAAGGTTGTTCTGGAACTTGAGCTGCAACCGCACGAATGATATCACTTAAGGATGAAAGAATGCCTGCTTTTGTGACTTCAAAAACGATTGAGTGTGTTTGTCCATCTTTATAAACCTTTAAACCTGGGAGTGCATCCATAATGGCATCAAAATCACCTTCTTCAAGAAGTTGTTGTAATTCTGCTGGAATTGGAAGCATTTCTTCTGGATTTTCAAAGTTTTCTTGATTATAGACTTCTTCCCATTGCTGTTGGGTCAAACTTTCTCTAACCTTTTGTTTGAAAACAGCATCTGTTGGTGTGCCTTCGTTGGTAACTACAGCATCCATATTAATATAGAGGAACTGATTAATGAAATATAAGGCAACATCGCCAACAGCACCATTTGTACTTGTTGAAGGTGAACCACTACTTGGTGTATAGGTACTAACTGAAGAAAAATCAATGGTACCTTCAGCGTGCAGTCTCGCTTTAGAGACTTGTTGAGAAATGAGTGTATATATGACAATATCAAATGTTGCTTCTGTTGTTGTCGTTTGTGAATCTCCCCACCAATCATCTTCCCATGAATCTGTCACTTTAAAATAACCTGAAGCGCTGATGCGCATTGTTTCATCCGCAGATGTTGTATATTCAAGGTTCTCAAACAACGCAATCATCTCTTGTGCACTCAGTTCAATAAGGTCACCTTCTTTAAACGCTGGAAACTCTCCAATGTCTGTGCCACCATTACCACATGCAATGAGTGCGAAAGATGCAAACAATAAAACGAATAAAAGGATTAACTTTCTCAAATACATCACCTCTTTCTTTGAGACTATTATATACCTATAAACAATAAATGTAAATGAAAAGTTCCCCATAGACATGTAAACTCATTCATAATATAATGGGTATAACAAGGATGTGGACCTATGATTTTAATTCAAGATGTTACAAAGATTTACACCACTTACGGTGACCATGTAGAAGCATTAAAAAATATCACACTTGAGTTACCTAAAACGGGTTTTTTATGTATTGTTGGTCCTTCAGGCTGTGGAAAAACAACACTATTAAACCTCTTAGGTGGCTTAGATCAACCGTCATCGGGTACGATATATCTAAGTGGCGTCGATACTCAAAACTTTGATGATGCTTCATGGAACGCGTATAGAAATCAAGAAGTTGGCTTTGTTTTCCAAAATTACTTTTTAATCCCTCATTTAAATATATTAAAGAATATTGAACTTCCTTTAGCGATTGCTGGTTATAGTAAAGAAAAAAGAACTGAAATTGCAAAGGAGCAAATCCATCTTTTAGG
This sequence comes from Acholeplasmataceae bacterium, assembly GCA_030603805.1. Taxonomy (GTDB): domain Bacteria; phylum Bacillota_I; class Bacilli_A; order Acholeplasmatales; family Acholeplasmataceae; genus Peloplasma. Next base: position 8,881 of record JAUVXD010000024.1, on the reverse strand, counting down.
AATAGATTCAAAAGCATATAAGAAACCTCAACATCTATCTGGGGGACAGCAACAAAAAGCTGCGATTGCAAGAGCACTTGTTTTGAATCCTAAAATCATATTAGCGGATGAACCCACAGGATCTTTAGACCATGATGCTGCCATCAACATCATGGAAATACTTAAAGAAATCTCTCGAAAAAGACTTGTTGTTATGGTTACACATCAGCTTGAACTCGCTAAAAAGTATGCAACTCGTATCATCGAAATGAAAGATGGCACAATCATCCATGATGAAAATAATCCTATAGAACAAGAAAAACAGATAAAAAAACTTGCTTTAAAACCTGCTCACATGAAGTTTAGCACATCCTTTTTTCTATCCTTCCACAATCTCATTCAAAGAAAATACCGGACACTTCTTACCACGCTCTCTGCAAGCATCGGCATTATGGGGATGTTGTTGGTTTTATCGGTAGCATTCGGATTTAACAGATATATCGAATCTAGAAAACAAGAAACACTCAATGCATTTCCCATCAAGATTGAACGGATTTCGTTTGTTGTGCCATTTTTTGACAAAAATTATATCCCTAACTTACCCGTCTTTCCAGATGATGACATCATCTATCCTAGAAATATCCAGTATGAGTTTCAAACCATCAATACATTAACCGCTACTTATTACACACATGTCTTATCGATGGATCCAAACCTTTATGACTATATTCATTATGATTTTAGGTTAAAATCTAACTTTGCTGTAGAAAATCAAGGGATATATACCGACCCACAGGATTACATCAAGCAAGTTGAAGTCAATCATGACTATATGATGAAAAATTTCGATATTTTAAAGGGTCATATTCCAGAGGATACAGCGTTAAGTGCGCTTCTTGTTCTTGATCGATATAACAGGTTATCCAAAGATATCGCGCAAGCCTTAGGATTTTCAGGTGATGATCCTATTGGTTTTGATGAACTCATGGATTTATCAATCAAGTGGATCCCTAATCAAGTGATGTATACCAAGGTAGGATCTCTTTATCAAAAAAACTTACTTTCATCTGTGATCTCAGATCCTTTAGTTCTTTCAATTCCAATTGCAGGTATTGTTCGTATTAAAGATACATTTGAACTTGACTATTTAAAATCAGGTATCTATTATACAACTGGTGTAACTGATATGATTCTAGCAGATTCACTTGCTTCAAATATTGTAAGCGATCAAATAAGTTCTAATCAGTCTGTACTTGATGGTCAACCTTTAAATATCGCTCAAAAGGATACACTTTTAAGAAACATAGGTTATGCAACCTATCCACAAGCTTATGCCATCTATTCTAGTAGCTTTGAAGATAAAGATCGAATTGTTCGGTATTTAAAATCTTATAATGATACGGTTTCTATCAATCAAGCGATTGAACCTTTGGATTTAGCAGGTATTGGACTGGCTACTATGAGAACAGCGATTGATTCAACGACTTTAATCTTAATTGTATTTTCTGGAATCTCATTACTCATATCAAACTTAATGATTGGCATCATGACCTATACTTCAGTGATAGAAAGAACCAAAGAAATTGGAATGCTTCGTGCGATCGGGGCTAGAAAAAAAGATGTCAGAAACATCTTCTATTCAGAGACATTGATGATTGGATTTGCATCGGGTGTGATTGCGATTATCTTTGCATATCTCTTGATGCCGCTACTTAATCTTTTATTAGAAGATATCACAACCATTCCAAAGATGACTTATTTGAACTTCATCATCGCGCTATTTATGCTACTAGTTAGCATGGCACTTACAGGATTATCTGGTATTATTCCAGCACATATCGCCTCTAAAAAAGATCCCATTACTGCACTCAAAAATGATTAGTTGTTTAAAACAAAAACGGTATCGATTATTCGGTATCCTTTTTTGAATACTTGTAATATTGAAAAAGCTAATTCAAATTCAAGGTCCTATATTTCTTATAACTAAGTGTAAATGTTGCTTTATAATGAGATAATGTTGAGGTAATTAACTCGTAGTGTATATATTGATACCGACAAGTATATTTTTAATAACGTGATATAACAAAACTTTTAAAAATCAAAAAACGTGTATAATATATTGTTTTAAAAATCAAAAAACGTGTATAATAGAGTTATAAGAGGTGATCTTGATGAAGTTAGAGCGTAAAATATATAAGCAACTGCTTTCCTGGAAAAATGAAAATGGTAAAACTGCTTTACTCATCGAAGGTGCAAGACGTGTTGGAAAAAGTACAGTCGTTGAGGCTTTCGCAAAAAAAGAATACAAATCATACATACTGATTGATTTTAGTATTGCTAGTGATGAGGTTAAATCGCTTTTCAAAAAGTACGCATCAAATCTGGATGATTTTTTCTTTTTCCTAACATCAATCACTGGGACTACACTTTATGAAAGGCAGTCACTTATTGTATTTGATGAAGTACAACTGTTTCCTCAAGCAAGACAACTGATAAAACATCTCGTGAATGACAACCGTTTTGATTATATTGAGACGGGTTCGTTACTATCCATCAAGCGTAATGTTGAAAGTATTTTAATACCTTCAGAAGAAAGAGCAATCAAAATGTATCCACTTGATTTCGAAGAATTTTGTATAGCGCTTGGTAGAGGTGATGTTATATCTCTTATTAAAAAGCATTTTGAATCTTTAAAACCTCTAACTGAAATTCATTCAACGATTATGAAACTTTTTAGACAATATTTGTTAATCGGTGGTATGCCTCAAGCAGTCATAGAATATTTAAACACTAATGATTATACAAAAGTCGACCGAATTAAAAGAGACATCTTAAAACTTTATAAGAATGACATTTCAAAATATGCAAGAGGATATGAACATAAAGTACTCAGTATTTTTGACGAAATCCCTAGTCAATTATCAAAGCACGAGAAAAAGTTTATGTTAAGTTCACTATCAAAAGATGCTAGATTTAGAGATTATGAAGATGCTTTTACTTGGTTAGATGAAGCTATGATTACTAATGTATGCTTTAATGCATCAGATCCAAATTTTGGTCTTTCCTTAAATCGCGATAGATTAACGCTTAAAATGTATATGGCGGACACTGGGTTACTCTTAAGCCAAGCGTTCAGTGAAAATGATGAAATGCATCAGGAAGTAGCAAAAGCCATTATTCAAGATCGCCTTGAAGTTAACAACGGCATGATATTTGAAAATATCGTTGCTCAAATGTTTACTGCTTTGAACAAGAAATTATATTTTTACTCAAGAGCAGATAATCAAAATCGGTCGAATACGATGGAAATAGATTTTCTTATAATAGATCAATCTAAACCAACTAAAATATCACCAGTTGAAGTGAAGTCTGGCAAAAACTATACAACATCATCATTAGACAAATTTGGTATTAAGTTCAAAGACAAGCTTGGTAAAAAATACATCATTCATACAAAAGATTTGACTCAAAAAGATGATGTGATTTATTTACCAGTTTATATGACGATGTGTTTATAAAGGTGTTGTTATATAATTCAATCAAAGACTTAACCATTGGGAGGGATTTACAATGATGAGAAAAACAATGATTATTATTTTATTATTTTTCGCAATGCTTCTACTCAGCTCTTGCACTAAAACAAGAGTAGATATAGTTTTAAAGGATTTCGAAAATAGATTCGAAATTAGTTTACCTGAAGAATATGAGATATTATTTTTCGAATCAGAAACAAGCATTGATTCTATTACTACATATGCTGTACTTAAAGTGATGCAAAAGTATTCACTTATATATGATGAACAATTTATGTCAGATTATGCAGAGTACGAAGAGTTTAGCGTTTTTGATAAAATTCAGCTAGCAAAATATTATTTTCAAAATTTGATTAAAGCATCAGATGAAAAGTATTTTGTGGAAAGTATAAGTTCATATGAATGGTATGCTTATGAATATACCTCCATAACTGGACAAAATAATGTGGTTAGGTATAATGACTTATATGTTGTTCTGGATACTATAACTAATTATTTATATCTTTTTTATGACCAACACCAATATCCACATAATAATCAAATTACTAGTTGATTTCCACACATTTTTGTAAAGAGCTGTTAATTCGAAGCATCTAAAAACAATATGCTATTTGCAGCAACATCAACAACACTATTTTGATTTTTACTTGATTATTTTCTTGATCAGTTTCAGTTTGCTTTCTTCATACTTAGGATATCTAATAAAGAGGTCTACCCATGTAGAACGCTTAACAACGCCTTTTTCATGGCTAAAGGTATTAAAGCTATGTAATCCATGATAACTACCCATCCCACTATAACCTACACCACCAAAAGGTAGGTGGTGATTACCAAAATGCATTAAGGTATCATTAATGGTTGCTCCACCAAAGGAAAGTTCTTCTAATACTTTTTTCTCGAACTTTTTATTTTTCGTAAATAGATATAAGGCGAGTGGTTTTTCTTTTGTCTTAAGTTTATGAATCACTTCATCCAAAGACTGATACGTTAAGATAGGTAGGAGTGGTCCAAAGATTTCTTCTTGCATGATGGGTGATTTTTCATCCACATCAACAAGTAATGTCGGCTCAATCTTATCTTCTGTATATCTTCCGCCAAGTATCGCTTTTCCATCTTTCATGAGCTTAAGAAGTCTTTCATGTTGCCTTTGATTAATGATTTTGGGATAATCACTAGTTTTCATAGGATTTTCAGTAAAGAATGCTTGAATATGCTTTTTGCATAACTCAATAAACTGATCTTTGATCTCTTCTTTAATATAGATATAATCTGGTGCAATACATGTTTGCCCAGCATTCACATACTTACCATATACAACACGCTTCGCTGTTAAATCTAGATTCACAGTTTCATCGATAATCGATGGACTTTTTCCACCTAGTTCTAAGGTTACAGGGATTAAATGCTTGCTTGCCACATTCATGACAATCTTACCGACAGCAGTACTTCCTGTAAAGAATATATAATCATAGCGTTGTTCGAGTACTTTTTTACTTTCCTCTAAACCACCTTGTACAACCTTGACAAAATCTTCTGGATAAATCTCATCAATCATCTTCTCTAAAAGATTTGATGTGTGGATTGAATCTGGACTCACCTTAAGTACTGCGGTATTGCCTGCGGCTATCGCACCAACCAGTGGGGCAATCGTGAGTTGAAAAGGGTAATTCCAAGGCGACATAATCAATACAACCCCATAAGGCTCTTGATATAAATAACTTTTCGCTTTAAATAAGGTTAAAGGACTTTGGACTTTTTTTCTTTTCATCCATTTTTTTAAATGCTGAATCGCGTAATTAATCTCAAGTAAAGAAATCCCAACTTCAGTTAAGTATCCTTCAAATGCGGATTTGCCTAAATCAAGATTTAGGGCTTCCAAAATATCTTTTTCATATTTTAAAACGACTTGCTTCAACTGATGTAATGCTTCTAATCGAAATTTATAACTTTTGGTTTTTTCAGATAAGAAAAAGGATTTTTGCTTTTCAACAAGACTTTGATAGTTCATGAATTTCCCTCCAATTGACTCTATGATAACATGAATTAAAGAAGGTGCTCAAAAAAAGAGCATTGCTGCTCTTTTATTTTTATAAGATCCCTAATTCGTCTGCAATCTCTAGAAAAATATCATTGATGGGATAATATTCAACTTCAAGTTTTTTAAATAAATCAAAGCTGATCTTATCCAGTTTATCAAACATTTCTAAGGGAATTGATTCTTTGTTTTCTAATCTCTTTAAGACATCTTGTTCGAACTCGACTAAAAGATCCATATCTTTTTGTTCAAAGTTTTCAACACCTAAGAGTTCGTTTTGAAAATCAATTGCAGATAATAATAAATTGACATCTTTAGATCTTTTTTCTAAATCTTTAATATTATTTTGGTAAGACGTTTTGAGTAATCCTGTGATTTCTTCGATTTGATCAAATAGATAATAAAATCCTGTTTCAAAAATATGATCTTCTTCATCCGAAAAATTGGGATCATCGATTAATTTATCATATAAGTGGTCAATCACATCGATGACATGCTTAAAACGAATAATCAAATCGGAATTATTATCAACTAAATATTTGAGTAAATCGTGATTTTCCATCTTCCAACTGGCATATTCGTGATAAACTTTCTCATCACGCATGATCATCACCTCGCTTATGCTTTATTGACTGAACCAAACATTTCTAATTTTTCTTTAATGACTTGTTTCATTGCTTTATATCCTGGTTCAAGTAACTTTCTTGGATCAAAGCCTTTGCCTGTTAAATCAAGACCATCTTCAATATACTTTCTGGTTGCTGCTGCAAACGCAAGTTGAAGTTCAGTGTTCACGTTAATCTTAGAAACACCCATAGAAATAGCTCTTTGAACCATTTCAGCTGGAATACCTGTACCACCATGGAGTACGAGTGGAACCCCGCCTGTAACACTTGAAACAGTTTCAAGAACATCAAATCTCAAGCCTGGCCAATTAGCTGGATATTTGCCGTGAATATTACCGATACCTGCAGCAAACATATCCACACCAGTTGCAGCAATTAATCTGCATTCTTCTGGATCAGCAACTTCACCCATACCGACAACACCATCTTCTTCACCACCGATTGAACCCACTTCAGCTTCGACAGAAACACCTTTTGCATGACATGCTGCAACGATTTCTTTAGTCTTAGCTAAGTTTTCTTCAAATGGATAATGTGATCCATCAAACATAATCGATGTAAATCCAGCAGCAAGTGCTTTATATGCACCTTCATATGAACCATGGTCTAAATGAACTGCAACCGGTACAGAGACATTATAAAACTCATCTAATGCATGAACCATTGCCATCACGTTCTTATATCCACCCATATACTTAGCTGCACCTTCGGATACCCCTAAGATGACTGGAGATTTCAATTCTTCAACTGTTGTTAAAACAGCTTTAATCCATTCAAGATTATTGATATTGATTTGAGCAACACCATAACCTTCTTTTCTAGCTTTTAATAGCATTTCTTTTGCTGATACGACTGCCATATTCTAATTTCCTCCTTGAAATTTAATCACATCTATTATATTACAAAGTATTGCTTTTAGCAATAAAATGGGGCGTGTAACCGTTCACAGGACACGACTATTTTTTAATTTTTAATGTTGCACCAATAAAGTCTCTAAATAGTGGATGTGGACGCAGTGGTCTAGATAAAAACTCTGGGTGAAACTGAACTGCGATAAACCATGGGTGATCTGACAACTCAATCATTTCAACGAGTTGATATTCACTATTAAATCCAGAAATCACCATCGATGATTCTTCAAAGTTTTCTAAATATTGATTGTTAAACTCATAACGATGGCGATGTCTTTCTTGAATCAATTTCGATTGATAAGCTTGGTAGGCTTTGGTGCCTTCCTTAATTTCACAATCATATAATCCAAGTCTAAGTGTTCCTCCTAAATCTTCATCTGTAATTCGACCTCTTTGAAGAGAAATCACAGGATGTGGTGTATCTGGATTGATTTCAGTGGAACTTGCGTCTTTTAAATTTAATACATTTTGAGCATACTCAATCACGGCAAGTTGCATGCCATAACATAATCCAAGGAATGGGATATTCTTTGTTCTAGCATAGGTGATTGCTGCAAGTTTGCCTTCAGTGGCGCGCTTCCCAAAACCACCAGGCACTAAGATGCCTTGACAGTCTTGAAGATATAGATCCACATTTTCAAGATCAACATCCTCAGCATTAATCCATTTGATATTAATCTTTTGATTATGATGATATCCTGCATGTTTTAAAGATTCTGAAACAGAAAGATACGCATCATGAAGTTGAACATATTTTCCTACTAAACCAATCGTGATTTCGCCTTCTAAATGCTTAATTCGATAGATTAAATCCTCCCATGGTAATACATTAGCTTCTGGTTTATTTTCATATTGGAAGTGTTTTAAGATCCAGTCATCAACATGTTGTTTATGAAGATTGACAATCACTTCATAAAGGACATCAACATCCAGTGATTCAAAGACCGCATTTCGCTCTACGTCGCAAAATAACGCAATCTTTTCTTTTTGCTCGATAGAGATCGGTACTTCGCTACGAAGCATAATGATATCTGGGTGAATCCCCATACTCATCAACTCTTTAACAGAATGTTGAGTCGGCTTGGTTTTGATTTCGTTAGCTGCTTTTAAATAAGGGACAAGTGTGTTATGAATATAGAGGGTATTGTGGAAACCAAAATCACGTCTGGCTTGACGGATAGCTTCTAAAAATGGCAAGGATTCGATATCACCAACGGTACCACCAATTTCGGTAATGACAACATCTGGGTCTGTATGTTTGGCAACGTCAACAAGCTTTTTCTTGATTTGATCGGTGATATGCGGAATAACTTGAACAGTCGCGCCTAAGTAGTCTCCGCGTCTTTCTCTTTTCAAGACGGTTTGATAAATCTTACCTGTTGTAATCGATGAGTGTCTATTGAGATTCTCATCAATAAAACGTTCATAGTGTCCTAAGTCAAGATCGGTTTCTGCACCATCTTGGGTGACAAAAACCTCACCATGTTGATAGGGTGACATCGTCCCTGGATCGACATTGATGTAGGGATCAAACTTTTGCATAAAGACTTTAAGTCCTCTACTTTTTAAAAGTTGTCCGATTGCTGAAGCGGTGATTCCCTTGCCTAAACTAGAGACAACCCCGCCTGTTACAAAGATATATTTTGCCATATAAACCCTCCTTGAAAATTAAGGTAGTGTCAAAAATTCATTTTTTTGACCTACTTTTTTATCTATTTCAACACTCCTTTAATCTATAAAAAAGAGTGGTCAATCCCATGTTATAATGAATGTGCGAACATCACATAAAAGGAGATT
>JAUVXD010000031.1 GCA_030603805.1 Acholeplasmataceae bacterium | reverse complement strand
TCATATGAATACGCTTAATGGTTTGCTATCAAACCTTGAAAATCAGCTCAACAATTTTAAAAAACTTTACAAAGATTCCATTTCAAAAACGTCTTTCGATATATCAAGAATCTTTTCAGGATATTCTCTTGTTATAAGGGATTTAACTGAATGGCCGAAAGATGGTTGGGCAAGATATTATTCTTCAGGCAAATTTACATCAAAAGGTGGGGAATATTTTAAGCTCATTAAAGTGTTGTTAGTCCGTGAGTCAGCATGGACTGTTTCTCAGGCTTACGAAGCATTTGAAAGATATTTAAAAGATATTTCAGCAACATTGCTTCTGGAAAATCAACAATTGGCAGAAACAAAAAAAGTAGAGAAATTTAAATTACGTAAAGAAAGTAACAGTCTGTCCAGGACAGATATTGCCTTCTGGAGGAAATACCTGGACCATTGTAACAAAACAAATGCCCAGAGATTAAAACTTCTTAGAAAAATATGCTCAGATATATCCAAAGTTCAAACCGAAAATAATCGTGGTATCGATCTAAAGAAATGGTTTGTGGTGGTCGAAGAGGTGCGACACAGTGCAACTCATTCAAACCTCATAATAAAGACCGGTAGAATCAAAAACTGGTCTGAAGCCGAACACAATATATTGAAAGAATACTTTCCTGGCATCAACCTCGAACAAGGATACCGACTAAATATCACAAGTAAGAATGCAAGATTCTGCCTTAAGCTTTTTTCTGAATATTCATTTCAAATATATAAATTCCTGTCAGTTTCTAGAGACTATGATTGGAATATTTTAAAAAAGGAAAAGAGAAATAGCTGTACAACAATGGGGTCAACCTGATGAAAAATAGGAAAATAGGGACAGAGCCCATTATTATTAGCCGCTGTATGTAGAGTTTTGACATGCCGCGAATATCAAGAGCTGTGGCAATAGGTTTTCCTCTTCATGCTACTTAGAGGAGAAATTATCAGCAATGTGTTCTTGAAGGCAAAGATAGTTCAAGGCAACCTCTGGGGTGTCCTAGAGATTGCACTCGAAGAAACTTCTTGAAGATATGGGGATATTGTCCCACAAGTAAGAATTAAAAAACGGTCGCTGTCCCTATTTACGCGCGGCTGAACTCAAATGTTAGGTATTCATTCTCAACGATGGTTGAGTCTTGGCTACAAGGCATGCCCTCTGTGACGAGATTAGGGCGAAAGAGGCTAAGCATGAAAAAGAAGTATAGGATTTTTTTTGCCATTCCATTTGATTCCGCCTCAACGACTCTTTATGAGCGCGTTTGTAAGAAAATCAAGATGAAAATCAGCAAACAGCATCCTGAACTTGAATTCACAACCGTAATCGGCGATAAAGAGGTGGGCCCTTCCGAGACATTATCTGGTATCGCTTCCTTTAGGAAGCAAAATAAAGAGTTGACTGGTCAATTCGTGGCTCAAATCCGGGAGTCTGATGTTGTCATCGCAGACTTAACCCACAATAATCCCAACGTGCATGTGGAGCTCGGCATCGCCTTAATGCAAAACAAGAATATTCTCCGAGTGACAGGAAGGTCTCTTACAGAATTAGGGTTTGACATTCGAAATCTTAAAATGTGGAGGTACGACAAGGAGAAGAAACTGATAAAAACTATTACTGATTACCTAGATACTTTTTTAAAGATTAAGCAGTTAAGCATTTCGAGTGAATATGGTAACCTATATTGGAAGCAATCGAAAAAGACGGAACTCAGGCCCGTGCTAGCCGAGGGCCAAAAGAATCGCTTCGTGCATAAGTCGATTCGTTCTGACAACTATGTAATGCGGGACGGTGCGGTTCGCGCTGAATTTAAGATCCTTAAGGAGCACAATCCTGAGGACAATTGGTTTGGTGTGTACTTTCGAGCAGGAGTCTGGCCTATGATGGTTAGTTATCTAGTATTCGTACGGCCAAATGGCACAGTTCAGCTTTCTGTCTATCCGGGACCGCGTAGTCTGAGTAAGTCAACAGGCGAAAAGATTAAAAAGAGAAAAACCTTATTGATTGAATTTGATAATAATCAACTGAATGTGGAGCTTGATAGCAAGCCCTGCTTCCAAACAGAGAAGCTTGTGCGTCAAGCAGTAGGCCACATTTTTGTGGCAGCATGGAACGCTGATGTAGATGTGCACTCCGCTGAAATGATTTGTCGAGACACGATAGATTGGGACTGACCCAGTTCCATTATTATATACGTTAGGCATATCAGCGCAGGAGGATGAAACAAGGAGCACCAATCCACAATTATTGTGCCTAATAATATGTTATGCGTATTAATAATAAATAATGCAAAACAGACGAAGACATAATTCGATATTTATTGATGAAAGTATTCATGATAAGTTAGGCTATATTGTAACAGCCTTTATTTATTCAAGGGATGACCTAGAAGATCAAGTAAGT
>JAUVXD010000021.1 GCA_030603805.1 Acholeplasmataceae bacterium | reverse complement strand
GCAAGGAGAAAGAGCGGATTATTCTGGTTATATCTTGACTTAATTATAACACCAGGGCTTCAAACTTATAAAACATGATATGTAGCTAGGTCTTACCTAAATCTACACTACATATTATACGAGGAGAATGAGAAATGAAGAAGATTGCATTAATTACAGGTGGAACCGGCGGTATTGGTTTCGCAACAGCTAAAGAGTTAGGTCAAGGTGGGTATTATATCGTACTTAATGGTATTATTGAGTCTCAAGGAAAGACATGTGTCAAAGAGCTTCAAGCACTTGGTATCGAAGCAGAATTTCATCTTTTTGATTGTACCAAAGAAGAAGAAGTGAATCTAAAAATCGAAGAAATAGGAAAGAAACATGGGAAGATAGATGTTGTGATTAATGCTGCTGGTGGACTAGGTGGTCGTAGTCGTTTTGAAGGGATGACCACAGAATTCTATCGTAGTGTCATGGCGCTTAATTTGGACTCTACTTTCTTTGTATCAAGAGCAGCAATCCCGTATTTAAAAATGTCAAAAGAAGCATCAATTATTAACTTCACCTCAATTGCAGGGTATAACGCAGGTGGCCCAGGTGCTGGTGTTTATGGTACTGCTAAAGGTGCTGTTATGGTTCTAACAAGAGCATTAGCAAAAGACTTAGCTGAATTTGGCATTCGTGTTAATGCTGTCAGTCCAGGTACAATTGATACGCCATTCCATCAAGCAACAAAAGAGTCAAACCCACAACTTTTCGAGTCTTGGAAAAACAATATTTTGATGAAGCGTTTTGGAGAAGCAAGTGAAGTTGCAACCGTGATTTCTTTCTTGGTTAGTGACAAAGCGTCCTTTATCACAGGTGAAACAATCCAGATCAATGGTGGTCAAGATTTACTATAGAAAATAAAAAAAAGCACACCAGTGCTTTTTCTTTTTGTAAAGCGATTATGACAAGATATATAAAGATTATCTTTTCATGATTTCAATGCCCGCATGTGAACCATGATCTTCATAAATAAGTTGACCTTTTCTGTAAAGCTTAATATCAATAAAGCCGGACAAACCCTCTTTAATTTGTTCAATCATTTCTCCATTTCTAGGAGATGCAAGCTCGATGTGTGCTAATGATTTTGCATAAATTTTAAGTTTATATTTTCCTTTTTTAATTTCATAACTAACCTCGTGTTGCCCAATCTCTTCTTTTTTGATTTTTGCAAAATTATAAGTTGCAAAGCGATATTCTTTACCTTGATAGAGTAGATTTACAATGAGTCCTTTAAAATAGAACCCAAGGAAGGGAATGTCGGCATAGGAGAACATAAACGAAGATTTTTGATTTTTAAAATGATTGGACTGAAGCCAAACATATGCTCGAGGAAATGATTTGCCCCAATCTTTTTCAATATAGCCCTTACCATCATGGAAGGAGACAATTTGATCATTAATCTTAAAGATACCATCGAGATGATGTGTCATGCTGACGATACCATGATAACATTCCATAAAACTCAAATAACCAAACGGACCCATGATATTTGGCATCCATAACGTTTTTTTAATTGGTGTCGGCTGTTCAATGGTTAGAATACCGAAAATCTTGATTTGATCATTTTGAATATCAATTGAAATTTTATCTTTTGAAAAGTAGTTCTTGCCGATTCTTACAAAGAAATCATCATGGCCATATGAAAAATCGGTCATCACATAGCGGATGTAAAACGTGGACAGTTTTGTTTCATTTTTTTCTGTTTTTGAGATAAAAACTTGAACGAAGGCATGAGGATCCTTTTTATTAATAGAAACACCCGGTATGAAAGCAAGCGTATAAGACTCATCTTCACTGACAAGTTTATAGTACCATCCTTCAAAATAGCGATCTTTTTTCTTATTACCTTGGAAATACTCAGGATAGAAAATCTTTTTTAGAAACATGAATGGGCCTCACTATCAATCAAACCTTGATTATAGTGTATCATATATTTCATCTGATAGCTCTGCTGGGGCTACGTATTTCATCTACATATCTCTAAATCTATAACCGACACCAATTTCAGTTATAATGAATCGATTCCCTTGATTACCTTCAATCTTTCTACGAATAGATGCCATAAAAACACGTAGTGACTGATACTCATCTACGGTTTGGTAACCCCACACATGATCTTGCAAAAAGGCATGAGTTAAGACTTTACCTTGATTTTTGATGAGTAGTTCTAAAAGTTTAAACTCAATAGGTGTCAGATGAATCTCCTCATGATCTAGTTTCACCAAATATTTATCAAAATCAACGATTAAATTTTCAAACTCAAAAATAGAGGATTCTTTAACCTCTTTTTGATTTCTTAAAGACACTCGAATTCGAGCCAATACCTCGCCTAGATTAAAGGGTTTTGTGACATAATCGTTTGCACCTTGATCAAGCGCATTAACCTTATCTTGCTCGCGTCCGCGTGCTGAAATAATGATAATAGGTGTACTTTTTTGATTCCTAATCTCTTTTAATACAAGCATCCCATCTAAATCAGGTAATCCCAAGTCTAGCAAAACAAGATCTGGATTTTGATTCATAAAAAGGTTTAATCCGGTCAGACCATTTTCTGAACCAATGACTGTGTAACCATGCGTCTTTAAAGCAAGAGTTAAAAATTTTAAAATCACTTTATCATCTTCAATAATGAGGATTTTTTCATTCATATGTTTTTCTTTTGAGGCAAAGTAAACTCAAAAGTAGCGCCTCCAATCTGGTTATTGTAAGCTTTGATATCTCCATCATGGGCTTTAATGATTGCTTTGCAAATACTTAATCCCAATCCAAAGCCTCTATTTTCATCACCACTGGTTTTATGGCCTGTTGTAAAGTCATTAAAGATGACATCTAATAAGTCTTCATCCAAGCCACCACCATTATCATATACCCTAAACATCGTATCATGTTCTTTTTGAAGATACTCAATCCATATCGTTGTATTACTTTGCGTGTGCTTGATTGCATTATCGACTAAATTCACGAGTACTTGAATCAAAAGATGAGCATCTGCGAAAACTTTATCAATTGAGGTGCTTTCGATGATGTTAAGTACATGATTGGATAACCTTAAGTGAACACGTCTATACACATCATGCAAGATATCATCAATCAAATGTTCTTCCTTGTTGATAGACAAAGGATTGGCATTCAATCGTGTCATATTCAATAAATTATCTACAAACTCAGACAACTGCACAGTCTCATTATTAATATCTAGAAGCATTTCAAGCACAGTTTTTTGATCTAACTCACTTAGACTTTCATATAAAAAACTTGTTCCGGTTTGTAATGTTGTAAGTGGTGTTCTTAAATCATGTGAGATTGATCGTAGTAATGCATTTTTCAATCTTTCTTTTTCAATCTCTAATTTTGCTTTTTCCTGAGTGTTCGTCAATTCTTGACGCTCAACAAAAGTTGAGAAATTCAATAATGCGGTTTGAATGATTTCATGCTCTTGTCTAGAAAACCCCGTTTGATTGCTATCAATTACCAGTCCTGCTTGGTATGGCTTTTTTAAATCTGCAGGGTAGATGATGACATCAAGCTGATCAAATTTAAGTCCTTTATATCCCACAATCACATGCTCGTTAATCGCATAGTGCAGTTCCTTTTGATAGGTGTTTTTAACTTCGTTTGATGCAACACTATTATAATGATCATTTTGGAAGCATAACCAACATTGTCGATGAAGTAATGCTGATAGTTTTTCTTCTATGAGATGAGCACTTTCAGTCAAACTGTTAACCACCAAAAATTCTTTACTTAGCTGATAGAGAAACTCAATTTTTGCCTCGTTGTCCTTTGTTTGATTAATCTCTTTTTGAAGTGATGATGTCAATGTACCTAGAACAGTTACAGCAATCATAAAAACCGTTAAAGTTATAATATAGTTTGCATCGTCAATAATAAAAGTGTATTTGGGTTCAGTGAAAAAGAAGTTAAAGAAAAAAACAAGTAAAAATGCAGAAAACAATCCAAATGAAATCTTCTTAGTTTCAACCATAATAAACATAATTGAACCAACAAAGATCAGAAGAATGTTTTCTCTTCGCAGATTAATTTGTTCAAAACCAAATGCCAAGAGAATAGAAAGTATTAATGCTATCATTACGAATAGCCAACTTGGCAATCCTATACGTCTCATTTAAATGACCTTCTTATGTGTGAGATCTAAATAAAGTTTACTGATACCCAAAATAATGACATAAAATTCCAATCTGCCTAGTAGCATACCTATACTAGCGGTCCATAGGACAACTGGATGTGCGTGATAACTGATGACACCAATGGATAAACCAACAGTCCCCAATGCTGAAGCAAATTCAAATAATGATGCTTCAAATGTATAGCCAAACCATGTGAAAATTAATGTTCCGATGAGTAATGTGATTAGATATAACATAATATAAGAATTGTTTTGACTGAGTTCTATAGGAGCAACAACAATTTCTTTGCCAAACTTGTGTGAATAGTTCACATGAAGTGTTTTTTTGTGAGAGAGTCGATCACGCACATTCCATAGAATTTGTTTGAGAGACAAAGCGATACGATACTGTTTTATTCCACCAGCTGTTGAACCCAAACCACCACCGATAATCATCAATATTATAACACTTAAATTAAAAAATGGCGAAAGGCTGGAAAAGCTTGGTATGGTTTGAAAACCTGTCGTTGTCAATGCAGTCATCCATTGAAAGAGACCGATTCTTAATGAAGGTATAAACGCTGATTGTGTTTGATGCATATAGTCAAGTGTAAGTAAGGGTAAAAAAATAAGCATCAATATTAAAAACATCCAAAGTTCATTATGTTGTGTGCTTTTTCTAAACTTCCTTTTAAAAATCATGATGTGGATCACTAAATTGGTAGAGCCAAGAAGCATAAGAACTATAGTTACAACTTCTATAGGAAAACTTTGATAATGACCAATAGAGTCAACTTTTGTTGAAAAACCGCCCGTTGATACACTAGCTATCGCATGATTTAATCCATCAAAAGGACTCATACCAAACAAAACGTAAAACATTGTGCCTAAGAGAATATAGACAAAATAAATAGATAAAATTAATCGTGCAGATTTGATAAGATTGGGCACAAGAGTGTCACTATGTCCCTCAGCATGATAAAGGCGCATGCCATGACGATCTGAAATCGCAGATGTAAGAACCAAAACAAGACCAACACCACCTACAAATTGAAGTAAGCTTCTGTAAAACAGAAAAATATGTGGAGTTTGACTGACATCAACAACTGTGAGTCCTGTGGTAGAATATCCCGAGGTAGATTCAAATATACTTTGAGTGAAATTATAATTTCCCGTAAGTAGAAACGGAATTGAAGATATCAAGATAGCAACAATCCATATGGATAATATAAGAAGTGTATCTTGATGTTTATCCAATTTTGAAACTATTTTACCTCGACTAAACCAGATCAGCATATAACCTATAAGAATAGAAAGAACCCCAGGAATAATGAAGTTTGATGCTTGATTTCTTTCATTGGGATAGAAAATCAAGACACTTAGAGGAATTAATACAATTAACCCAATGAGTAAAGTAAATAAACCGAGATAGTTTACAATAAGTCTATAACCTTTAACCTCTTGTGAAAGCATGGGTTGGAACCTTCTTTCTAATTGACTCAATCACAAAATCAAAATCAGAAGGTGTAGTGACGATAATGATTTTGTCGTTAGCTTTTATGATTGAATCACCATTGGGTATAATCACTTCTGGTGCTCTATAAATACAACTAATAATTATATGCTGAGGTAAATTTGCATCTTTGAGCGCTTTTCCTACAATATCAAAGTCTTGTTCGATGGTTATTTCAGAGATCATAATTTGATTATTTTCAAGTGTGATTGTTTTAATAAAACTCTCAATAATAGACTCATTTGTTATACTTTCACCTAACAAATAGGTTGAAGATATGACGGAATCTATTCCAAGATCTTTAAAAAGTTCAACACGTTTTGGATTTCTAACAACACAAACCGTTCTTCCAATATGAAAAAGTTTCTTTCCAGTAATACATGCAACATAATTATCAATATCATTTTCAGATAAAGCAATCATGACATCTGCATTTTCTACATGTGCATCATCTAGTATATAATCCTTTGTGGGATCACCACAGAGTACAGGCACTTTATTTGAACCACTGATATAACTACCGAATGTTTTATTAGAGTTGATGACAATCAATTGATGTTTCTCTTTTTTTAGTTTTCTTACAATAAAATCAGCTTCGTGAGTTCCATTTACAATAACTATTTTCATGACTTAGTGCTCCCATTTCTTTTTTTAAGAAAATCTTCAAGTGATAAGATAAAGGGATATATTGCCTCTATTGTAGTATGTTCGATGAGTTTAGCTTTACTCGTATCTGAAAACCTCACATATATCTTGGGTATATCATACACAAAAAAGCAAAGATGTGAAATGAACAAATTAATGTTGTCACTATCTGTGGTGATAATGACTTCTTTGACCTCATGTATAAGGTCATCTGATTCTAAGACAAATTGATCGGTTGCATCGCCCACTACGGTGTAGCCTCCAAAGTTATCATCGAGTTTTCTAAAAGAGTCATCTGATTTATCCAGCATGACAACATCAAATCCTAAATCTGATAATTTTGTAGCAATCGATGCACCTAATCTACCACAGCCTATCACAAGTATTTTATCTTTCTTCATATGAATTACCTACAATTTGAATGGTTTTGATTACTTGGATTTGTATATATATTGGTCCTAAAGTTGTTTCAACTAAAACAAAGTTTTGATCACAACTCACAAATTTTCCAGTATATGAGATAAATCCAGTGTGTCCAGTAAGCGTTATGCGAATACGTCTTCCTTTGAGTTCTTCCATATTGAACCCTCCTTGCATATCAAGTTTACCTCGTGGGGTATAAATAATGTATGGATGAAATCGACATGGAGTATAAATTTTCTATAAAGAAAAAGCCTGCTTCGCAAGCAAGGCTTTAGGGTGATTAGGTTTACTAATGTGTATATTGAATGATTAAGCGGGTTGAAATGCCCCAAATAAGACTAACCAAGCAAGAATGGATTTAGCGACTAGGCTTAAAACGATATACGTTCTTTCGCCATAGAGGTAATCCTTCCATTTGCCGACTTTCTTATATTGTAACACCATATTGACCGGGAATGTGTTAAATGCCACAAAATAAGTACCAACAATCGCCCATACAAACCATGGTGGGTTAATATCGCCACCTGCACCTGTCATGTATAAAGCAATCGCAATCCAAGGTGCAACACCGGCAATTGATCCCCAAATGAATGGACCCCAATTAAGCTTTTCGCCTTCTTGTCTTTTAGACGCAAGAAGTTCCATGTCTAGTCCAAAAAAGGTTCATCGCAGCATTAACAATAAAAATCACAAGCAATGTCGCAATATCATAGATTCCAAATAGTGTAGCAATTAAGACAATCATCACCGATGAACTTAAAGCATATTCAAACCATCTAAGTTTATTCACACCTTTGAGTAAATCTTTGTTATACATTTCATTAATCTTTTTTGGGAAAGAAATTAATGCATGTGCCAAAGCGGATAGGAGTAAGAACACACCAACCATAATACCAAAAGGTAGTTCAAAGAGTGGCTTTGAATCTAAAAATAGACGTTGATTGACGGTATCAAAGTTTAAGAAATTCTGCGTGATAATAATTTGAAACGCAGGATTGATTGAACTGATCACGAAAATCGCAATCACAATCATGAGCAAACCTTGAACAAGGTGGAATGCTCCCATAATCATGTTAAATTTTCTTAGTTTTTGAAATGTTAATTCCATATGAATTCTCCTTTAGTAAGATTCAACTCCATTATAAACCTTTTGAATTCGAAATAATATTATATTGCTTCATTTTTTTATATAATTGAATCAATTCATTATTTATCAAAGTTGGCTTGTGTCACACATTAAAATGAAAGATTCTAATGTTATAATACTTATAGAAAACATGAGGAGTTTGACATGAAAAAAGTAATTATTATAGGTGCAGGTGTCAGTGGACTTGCATCCGCCATTCGGCTCAAAACTCTAGGATATGATGTTTCCATCTATGAGAAAAATGAACTTCCTGGCGGTAGAATGTATCAAATTGAAGAAAAGGGCTTTAAGTTTGATGTGGGTCCAACCATTGTCATGATGCCAGATTTGTACAAAGAAGTTTTTAGTCTGTCTGGAGTACGTCCCGAGGATTACCTGGAGATGAGCTTACTTAATCCGCTCTATACGGTTTATTTTTCAGATCAAACAAAATTTGATGTCTCAAGTAATCTCACAGAACTCATCAAACAACTCGAATCCATCAGTGAAAAAGATGCTGAAGGATACTTAAAATACTTATCTGATGTTTACAGAAGATACCATATTGCAAAACATGCATTTTTAGATATATCTTATCGCAAGCCCTCAGAATTTTTTAATTTTAAATCATTAGTTAGCCTACTTAAATTAAAGACATTATCGAGTGCCTATGCTTCAATCTCAAGATTTGTAGAAAACGATCACTTGAGAAGAGCTTTGAGTTTTCAAACCCTTTATATTGGCGTATCTCCATTTTCTGGACCATCAATTTACACCATTATTCCAATGATTGAACTTCTTTATGGCATTTGGTACATCAAAGGTGGTATGTATCAAATGGCAAAAGCAATGGAAAAAAGACTAATTGAAATGGGCGGGCATATTTATTATAACCATCTTGTGGATGAAATTATCATTAATGATGGTATTGCCAAAGGTGTTATCATTCAAGGAAATCCGATCTTTGGAGATATCATCTTAGCCAACGCTGATTTTCCTTGGGCTGTGAAAAACTTAATTAAACAGCCCAAAAATAAAGGTAAGTATCAAAACAAAAAAATAGATCGCATGTCCTATTCATCTTCAGCGTTTATCCTATATTTTGGTATGAGTAAAAAATATAAAACCCATGTCCATGCCATTAGGTTTGCTCAAGATTTCGAAAAAAACATTTCTGATTTATTTAAATCAACAGTGCCCACAGATCCATCATTTTATATGTATTCACCCTCTCAAATTGATTCATCGGTTGCACCTAGTGGAAAAGAATTAATCTATGTTTTAGTGCCAACACCTTCACTTCATCAAAATAACTTGACATGGGATGAGAAGATGACAAAAGATTATCGCAATCATATCATCAAGCTGATTGAAGAGATTCCAGGATTTGAAGATTTTGAAGCGCATATTGAAGTTGAAAAAGTATATACACCAAAGACATTTCAATCTATGTTTAACTTAGAAAATGGCGCAACCTTTGGACTAAGACCTTCTATGTCGCAAAGTGTTTATTTTAGACCACAAGCAACCTTTAAAAAGGTTAAAAATCTCTATTTTACAGGATCAAGCACACATCCAGGCGCTGGTGTTCCGATTGTTCTCATGAGTAGTAAGCTCGCTATTGCGTCTATAGTAAAGGACCATCCATTATGATCTTATACAATTATTTAGATTACATTTTCCCAATAGGTCTTACAATCCTTGGATTTGTTATATTCTTTTATGCGTATTTAGTGTATCAAAAGTATTGGCATCCAATACTTCAAGCACAAAGAGTCATCAAAAAAAACTCACTGACCTTCTACAAAGCATTCTCTAAAATCGAGGATGTGGATAAAAGACATGCCATCTATGCCGTTTATGCGTTTTGTCGAACAGCAGATGACTTAGTTGATGAAAATCAAGATGAACAAGGTTTATTGAAATTAGAAGAAGAACTCAAAGCATTCATCAATCATGAACCTTTAAAACATTGGAGATGGCAAGCACTAAAAATTACGACGAAACCATTTTACGATGAAACCTATGACTATAAACCCTTCTTTGAAATGATTTACGGTCAAAAAATGGATTTAAATCATCAAGGTTATGAGACTTTAGAGGATTTACTTGAGTATTGTTATTATGTTGCTGGAACAGTTGGTTTAATGCTCATACCTATTCTTTCTCCAGATAACAAACAGGAACTTAAAGACTTTGCAATTCATTTAGGGTATGGGATGCAACTTACAAATATTCTAAGAGACATTGGTGAAGATTTTAAGAATAATCGAATCTATTTACCCAAGGATTTAATGATTCAAGCAAATTATTCCAAAGAAGATTTAGCACATGGTATCATCAATAGAGAATTTATTGAACTCTTTGAGTCTTTAGCACAACTGGCTGAAAGATATTTTGATGAAGCACTTAGTCAAATTGATTTATTTCCTAAAGATTCAAAATTACCACTTGCATTATCCATTATTTTGTACCGAGCCATTATTGATAGTTGCAGAGATCATGGATATGACGTGTTTACCAAAAAGAATTATGTATCAGACGAAAAGAAAAAACAATTAATCGACGATTATATTAGAATTTGTAAGGAGCAATAAATTATGAATTATGTATGGGGTCTCATCTTATCTTATGTCTTAGTCTTCTTAGTCATTGGCATATCTACATTCTTGCAGAAAAAGGGTATCTTAGGAGAAGAAGGTGCAAGAAAATTCATCCACATTGGAGTTTCTAATTGGTGGATTTTAGCCATGATTTTCTTTAAAGGTGAAAATGCTGTTTGGTTTGCGATTATCGCGCCTATTACCTTTATTATTTTAAACTATCTCTCCTATCGTCTCAATTTACTTAAGGCAATGGAAAGAGGAGGTAAAGGGAATCTTGGAACTGTTTATTTTCCTATTTCACTTTTAATCTTGGTCATCATCTCCTTTGGCATTTTAGAACGTCCTGAATTTGGAGCCTTTGGTATCTTAATTTTAGGATATGGTGACGGTTTAGCTGCAGTTATTGGTAAGAAATATGGTAAAAAGCAACTTATGTTTGGAAAGTCTTTAGAAGGCACACTCACCATGTTTATTGCATCTTTAATCGTTTCATCTGTTTTACTCCTTGTGACAACAACACTTTCGACTTGGATTTTAATAGCACTGATCATTTCATTATCAGCAACACTCATTGAACTCTTTACACCTAAGGGCTTAGATAATCTTTCTGTACCCCTTGGAACATCAGTTATTTTATATTTGATTCTAGCAATACTTCAAGTCATTTAGGGGTTATCTATGCTTTTTGACATCGTAGTTGGCATCTTAATCAGTTCGCTAGTTGCAGGTTTAGCTTATTTGAAACGCTCGTTAATTTTGGACGGGTTTTTAACTGCAACCCTTTTAGGAACCATCATTTATAGCTTTGGTGGCATCACGATTTGGGCTGTGCTCATTGCGTTCTTTATTTCATCAAGCTTGCTCACCAAGCTTCATGAAAAAAAAGAAAAGAGTGATTCAAAAGGTAGAAACTATATTCAAGTTCTTTCAAATGGTGTTGTTGCAACCCTATTTTCAATACTTTATTATTTCTTTAGATTAGACATATTAATGCTTGCTGCTGTCGTATCCATAGCAACATCTAATTCAGATACTTGGGCTTCCGAAATTGGCATATTAAGTAAAGGGAAAACATTTCATATTGTCAATTGGAAGATTGTTCCAAAAGGTGTATCAGGTGCAGTTTCTGGACTTGGCACTATCGCATCTCTTTTAGGTGCATTTTTCATTGGAGTTGTCTTTGTTTTACTATATGGCACACAAAATGGCTTCAATTTGGAAATCTTGTTGTATTATGGATTTATAGTCACACTTGGGGGATTTATAGGATGTATGATTGATTCTTATCTTGGAGCACTCCTTCAAGCAAAGTATCGTGGCATCGATTCTGGCAAAATAACCGAGAAGAAATGGTTGCCTAATGAAAAAGTGGTTTTAGCATCAGGTCTAGCGATCATCAACAATGATGCAGTTAATTTATTAAGCGGTTTATTATCCGCAATTTTGACAGTCTTATTATTTGTGACATAGGGGGCTTATGAACGAAAAAAGACTGATTCACTTAAGAGATGGACGAATCAATCATGATGCAAAGTTTGTCATGTATTGGATGCAACAATCACAAAGAGTCCATTATAATCATGCACTCAATCACGCCATCAGTTTGGCCAACACCTATAAGTTGCCACTTGTGGTGTATTTTGGTTTGGTTACAGATTATCCAGAGGCTAATGAAAGGCATTATGTGTTTATGCTAGAAGGTCTTAAGGAAGTTAAAGAATTATTCACTAAACTTCATATAAACTTTGTATTAAGAATCGAAGATGGATCAAAACCCATGAAGGAGTACTTAAGACAAAGTCAAGCACTTGTCATGGACTATGGATATGTGAGATATCAAAGAAAATGGAGAAAACAAGTCCTTGAGATGATTGAAGAAGAATTTCCAGATGTGTTTGTTGATATCGTCGATACAGATTTGATTGTTCCTGTTCGGGTCGCATCTGATAAAGCTGAATATGGTGCATTTACCATCAGACCCAAACTGACTAAACTTTATCAAGAGTTTAGAGATTTTAAGAGACTGAGTCGACTAAGAAATACAGAACATATGTTTTTAAGATCTGACTATGATTTAATTGACCCCGAAGGGTTTTGTGCAGGACTTAATATCGACCACTCTGTTAAGAAAAGCACCTATTATGAGGGAGGCTATCTTTCAGCAAACAGATTATTCTTAGATTTTACCGAAAATAAAGTAAATGAGTATGTCAATAGCAATGATCCATCAAAGAATTTAACCTCAAAGATGTCGATGTATTTGCATTTTGGACAAATTTCAGCACTTGAACTATTAGATAGGATGTTTATGCTTCATGAACAAGGCCAAATCGATGATAGTTCATTTGATGCATATATCGAGCAACTCTTAGTCAGAAGAGAATTAGCATTCAATTTTGTAACCTATCAAAAAGGATATGATGATTTCAATCATATGACTGAAGATTGGGCATATCAAAGCATGAGAGAGCATGAGGAAGATAAACGTGTGAGACTCTACACCAAAGAACAACTCGAACTTGCTCAAACACATGATCTTTATTGGAATGCAGCCATGAAGGAAATGTATTTTACTGGATACATGCATAACTACATGCGCATGTATTGGGCTAAAAAAATCATTGAATGGATGCCTAATTATCAAATGGCTTATGAAACAATTCTTTATTTAAACAATAAGTATTTTATTGATGGTAGAGACCCTAATAGCTATGCAGGTGTTGCTTGGTGTTTTGGTAAACATGATCGTGCTTGGACAGATCGACCTATTTTTGGAAAACTCAGATATATGAACGATAAAGGACTTGAAAGAAAGTTTGATATTATGAGTTATGTTAATCAAATGGATTTGTTAAAATAACATGATAACTATTGTTATATCTAATGATTAGATGTAATATTAGGGTAAAGAGCGACAACAAAAAAATACATAACGCAACCGAGATTTTGTCTCTTGTTGCGTTTTTGTCTTTAATAGCTCTAAACGAGGAGGACTTTATGAAACGAATATTGTTCCTGATTTTTATGGCTTTTGTTACACTTGGGCTCATTTCTTGTACAGGCGATGCGAAGATTACGATTAGCTTCAATTCGAATGGTGGAAATGAGATTGAAACCATTGAAGTGAATACCAACCAAACCAGCTTGAATTTACCAGAACCGGTAAGATCAGGATACACATTTGAAGGTTGGTTTTTAGATGAAGGTTTGACACAGCCCTTTACGATTGGCGCACTTTTAACCAATCAGACCTTAACGCTTTATGCAAAATGGTCACAAATCTTAGTGACCTATACAATGACATTTGAGAGCAATGGAGGTAGTGCAGTAAGTGCAATCACATTAGCCGCAGGGGCTTCTGTGAGTGCTCCAACAGCACCAACCAAAGAAGGGTATACTTTTGGCGGATGGTACTCAGATGTTGGATTAACGAGTGCCTATACCTTTACTACGATGCCTGCAGAAAACATCACACTTTATGCCAAATGGAATTTAGTCGTTGTTCAATCAACGATGAGTTTTGAATCCAATGGCGGAAGTGCAGTCGCATCCATTACTCAAAATGTGGGATCAACTGTCGTAGCACCTATAGCACCGACACGAACTGGCTATACATTTAGTGGGTGGTATTCAGATATTGGATTAACGACTGCTTATACCTTTACTACGATGCCTGCACAAAACATCACACTCTATGCAAAGTGGACAATTAACCAATACACGATAACATTTAATTCAAATGGTGGATCCGCTGTTACTGCAATCACACAAAACTTTGGTACAGTAGTTTTAGCACCTTCCGCTCCAACAAGAGAAGGATACACGTTTGATGGTTGGTTCTCAAACGCTGAACTTACAACAGCTTATGCATTTACAACAATGCCTGCACAAAATATCACACTTTACGCTAAGTGGACAGTCAACCAATGCACGATTACATTTAATTCAAATGGTGGTTCAGCAGTAACAACAATCACACAAAATTATGGTACAGCAGTTTTAGCACCTTCGACTCCAACGAGAGAAGGTTATACATTTGATGGATGGTATTCGAATACAGAACTTACAACAGCTTATGCATTCACAACCATGCCTGCACAAAACATCACACTCTATGCAAAATGGACAGTTAACCAATACACGATTACATTTAATTCTAACGGCGGCTCTGCTGTCACTTCAATCACACAAAACTTTGGTACAGTAGTGACTGCTCCTGCAGCACCAACCAAAGAAGGTTATACTTTTGGTGGATGGCATTCGAATACAGAACTTACAACAGCTTATGCATTTACAACCAT
>JAUVXD010000014.1 GCA_030603805.1 Acholeplasmataceae bacterium | reverse complement strand
CAAGAGACAAAAGATCTTGATACTTATATTTTATCAATATAGGGTCCATGAGTATATTATAAAGAAGAGTAAGAAAAAAGAAAAGGCGATTTAATCGCCCCGAGTGAATTTATTCACTTTTGTTCTTTCGTGCGCGTTAGGGGCTATACAAAACGAGTAAATCATGATATCATAAAATCAAGTAAGCGCTTTCAAGTATCGTTCTTTTTTTGTGTGAGGAGATGAGAAAATGATTTCAAAACAAACCTATGTTGAAATCTACAAAACTGTATTACCATCATCAGAAAGACCGAGCCATATACCAAATGACACAAAAATGGTTCCTTACGAGATGAGAATTAAAGGGTATCTCAAAAAAGAAGCAGAAATCGGTGATGTCGTTGAAATTACAACAGTGACGGGTCGAAATGAATCGGGAATCCTGATTCAAGAAAAACCCTTTTTTAAGCATGATTTTGGCCATTATGTTGAAATGATTGATCAGATTAAGCAAATTATCCTTAAAGAAACGGAGGATATTTGATGATGTATCAAGACATGATGGATAAAAAATCCATAATTATGAGAAAAGCACTTAAACTGGATTATCAAAAATTTGAACATCCTGGTATCGGTTTTGATTATGAACAAATGATGCAAGATGCCGGGTATACCTTAGAAGATGTTCAAAAGATCCAAAAAGAACATAGTGTGGGATCAACACCACTGATTGAACTTAAAAGGTTAACAGCTTATGCTAGAAAGTTCGCACAACCTGGCTATGGTGCAAGAATTTTTTTAAAAGATGAAGCATGCAACTTAAGTGGTTCCTTCAAGGCGAGACGTGCAGTCATGGCCATTTTCCAAGCGAAGAAACTTGGCTATAAAGGTGTGATTGCTGCAACATCCGGTAACTACGGTGCAGCGGTTGCTGCGCTTGCAGCACGTGTGGGTCTTAAGTGTATCATCGTACAAGAATGCTTTGATTCTAAAGGTATTGGACAGCCTGAAATCATCGAAAAAGCGAGAGCCTGTGAAGCCTATGGGGCTGAGGTTGTTCAATTATCGGTTGGACCAGAACTCTTCTATCAATTTTTAAAGCTTCTTGAAGAAACTGAATACTTTAATGCATCTCTTTATTCCCCTTATGGCATTATGGGTATAGAAACCTTAGGATATGAGATTGCAGATGAAATTTATCAACAAGAACATAAATTTCCTGACATGGTGATATGCACCAATGCAGGTGGAGGTAATCTTACAGGTACAGCCAGAGGACTTAAACAAAGAGGTGCAACAAATACAAAGATTGTAGCAGCTAGTGTTGATTTATCAGGCTTACATATGGCAAGTGATAAAGATTTTAATAAAAAATCATTTACTACGGGTCATACCGGTTTTGGAATACCTTTCGCAACCTACCCTGACAGAAGTGATGTTCCAAGAAGTGCAGCAAGACCACTGAGATATATGGACCGGTATGTCTTAGTGAATCAAGGAACAGTCTTTTTTATCACACAAGCATTATCTCTTTTAGAAGGCATGGAACGAGGTCCAGCAGGAAATACAAGTTTAGCAGCAGCATTCAGTTTAGCTCAGACCATTAAAGATACAGAAATCATTGTGGTTCAAGAAACAGAATACACAGGTGCTGGTAAACATATGACTGCTCAAGTATCCTTCGCATCAGATCGCGGCATAGAACTCAAACTTGGAAATCCACTAGATGAAATACCAGGAAAAAATTTAGTCTTTCCAACTTCAGGTAGTTTCATCAAACATAAAGAAATTTCAATAGATGATTTAAGAAAATCCTATTTAAAACATTTTAAGGATCAGTTTTTATTAGAGGAAGATTTTAACTTTCTTAAAGAAGAACTGAACACAACCATAGACCATATTAAAACCATGATGGAGGAAATCAATGAAACCAAGACCAGATGATTTTTTAGAAAGAAGAAAACACTTAGAAAAAATGAGTGATCAAGAACTTAAAGCTTATTTTTGGAAACTCACCGATCAAATCACAGATCCACTTTTAGAACTTGCAAAAACACATACAACCCCTGCCATTGAACGCAGTGTTTTAATGCGTATGGGGTTTTCATCCTTAGAAGCAAAATCATTAACCGATATGATGATGGAACATCATTTACTTAAGCATGGTGCAGGACATGTGGTTTATCGTTATGCTCAAGTGAACAAACTATCGATTAGAGAAGCAGGATTAGCTTTAATGAATGCAAGCGAACTTTCAAAGATGGTGGAGGTGTTCAAATGAATCCAAAAGATAAACTAGATATTAGACACATCTTAAGCAATCTTGAAAACTATAGACCAAGAAGAAGAGGCTGGGTATGGCGAGATAAGGGACCGATTGAACTCGGTCAATTTAGCTATGTTCAAGCAAGCCCATCTTTAAAACATTTTATTCCACTGCCAAGTGCAAGAAATTTAGGGGATATTGATCCACAACCGGATGCAACGATTACAACCGAAATTGCATCAGGTCGTTTTGAAGATGATATCAGACGGATGCGTATGGCAGCATGGCATGGTGCAGACCATATCATGGTCATTCGTACTGCTGGACAATCCCATATGGATGGATTACTCGAAGGTACACCTCAAGGGGTGGGTGGTGTTCCAATTACAAGAAAACAAGTTAGAGCTCAAAGAAAAGCATTAGACTTAATCGAAGATGAAGTGGGTAGACCCATCAACTACCATTCTTATGTATCAGGTGTCGCTGGTCCTGAGATTGCCGTCATGTTTACAGAAGAAGGCGTTAATGGTGCTCACCAAGACCCTCAATATAATGTCTTATACCGCAACATCAATATGATTCGAAGCTTTGTTGATGCTGCAGAAAGTAAAAAAATCATGGCTTTTGGTGATATGGCACAAATTGATGGTGCCCATAATGCCAATGCGACTGCAAGAGATGCATGGAAGGTTATGCCAGAACTTTTGGTTCAGCATGCAATCAATAGCAGAATGAGTGAAAAAATAGGCATTAAACCAGAACTCATTTGTCTATCGACTGTACCTCCCGCAGCACCACCTTCACCAGATCTCAAATTAAACTTGCCCTATGCTAGAGCGCTTAGAATGTTTTTTGATGCCTATAAAATGCGTGCTCAGATGAATACTAAGTATATGGATTCATCAACACGTGAAGCAACCGTGACACATGTTTTAAATCTACTCATTTCAAGACTAACCAGTGCAGATATTCAATCCACGATTACACCTGATGAAGGTAGAAATGTTCCATGGCATGTTTATAATATTGAAGCTTTAGATACAGCGAAACAAGCGATGATGGGTATGGATGATTTAATGAGTATGCTTGAATTTAAAAAGGAAGGATATCTTGTTGAAAAGACCAGAGAAATTCAAGAACGTGCCATTTTAATGATGGAAGAGATGGTTGAACTTGGGGGATATTTTGAATCTGTTGAAGCAGGTATGTTTGTTGATTCAGGGTATTATCCAGAACGCATGGGTGATGGTATTGTCAGAAAAATGGATGGGGGTATCGGTGCAGGTACTGTCATTAAACGTGCAGAAGACTACTTAGCACCTGTAACGGCACATTACGGAGATAATCATGTTGAAATCTATGATCAAACGCTCAAGAATTACCCAGCAGCATTAATAGGTGGGTCAACATTTGAAAATCCTGAACTCATTCAATACATCGATGAACTTGATGAAGAAGATAATGTGAATAACCGTTTAAATGATAATGAAGATTATCGTTCTAAACCTTTATTAAAACCTGAAGTTCAATGGTTAGGGGATGGCGTGATCACAGTTGACTTATTCTTTCCATGTGATGAACTCACCGCTGAAGCTGCTGCACTAGAAGCCGGAAAGAAACTCAATTTATCTTCGGTTGAAGTCATTCATAAAGAAATATTACATCCATCAGAAGGCACAAGAATTCAACTTAAAGGTGTCGTCAATTTTGATATTGATATGACAAAACTCATTTTACCTAAAAAGGTTGAACTACTACCTGAAGAAGAAATTCTAGACTATGTGAAGACCCATGAAATCAAAGTCGTTGCTGGAACTGGCGGTAGTGATGAACACTCTGTGGGTATGAGAGAAATTCTTGATATCAAACATGGTGGTGTTGAAAAATTTGGTATTAAATATCATTATTTAGGAACATCAGTCCCTATTGAAAAGTTTATCGATGCAGCCATAGAAACACATTCAGAAGTGATCATGATTTCTTTGATTATTTCCCATGATGATGTTCATTATAAGAATATGCAAAAACTTCATGATTATGCCGTTGAAAAAGGTGTCAGAGATAAACTCATCTTACTCGCAGGAGGGACACAAGTCACACCTGAACTTGCCATTAAATATGGCATGGACCAAGGATTTACCCGTGGGACAAAGGGTAGAGATGTTGCAAGTTTTATCGTGAAGCAACATAAGAAAATTCATGAAAGTTGATTGTCTAGTTGCTGAAATCGGCAGCACAACCACTGTCGTTAATGCCTTTAATATCCACCAGGGTCCAGTGGCATTTTTAGGCAGGGGGATGTATCAAACAACTGTGGACAGTGATGTGAGACTTGGTTTACAGGAAGCAATTCGTGATTTAAAGAAAAACTTAAATACAGATGAGCTCACCTATGATGAACTTCTTGCATCATCTTCTGCAGCTGGAGGATTAAAGATTACAGTTCATGGTCTTGTTTATGAAATGACAGCAAGAGCGGCTAAAGAAGCAGCGCTCAATGCTGGAGCCAACATTCATTTAATTACCGCAAATCGAATTGATTCTGATCATATCAAACGTATTTTAGAAATTAAACCTAATATCATCATTATCGCTGGGGGCACAGATTTTGGTGAAAAGGAAGTTGCATATCAAAACTTAATGGATGTTAAAGACTTAGGTATTCCAATTATATATACCGGAAATATCGCGAATCATGACCGGATTAAAAAGCTAGAATCAAAAAACATTAAGATTGTTGAAAATGTTTATCCAAGAGTGGATGACTTTAACATTATACCGCTTCGTGAAGCGATATACGAAGTTTTTGAAAAAAACATCATCCATGCCAAAGGTATGAAGCATATTTTTGATATGGTAGGTGATGTGATTATACCAACACCAGGTGCAGTCATGGAAGCAACCCTTCTTTTATCTGAAACTTTTGGCGGTGTCATGACCATTGATGTCGGCGGAGCAACGACAGATGTTCATTCTGTTTGTGAACCTAAACCTGAGTTTAGTAAGTATAGTGAAGGGGAACCCAGATTTAAAAGAACGGTTGAAGGAGACTTAGGTGTTTTCATCAATAGAAAACTTGTCATACAAACGTATAAGCCTTTAGAACTCGAAAGAATCAGTGGCTTATCTCAAGCTGAAATAAAAGAAATTGTTGAAAGCGAACCTTTCATTCCTGTTACTGAAAAAGGAAAAAAACTCATTGATTTATTAACACGTGCTTGTGTGCATCATGCACTGAACAGACATATCGGTGACCTAAAACGTGTCTTTACGACAAACGGGTTTAAAGTTATTCCTGATGGCAAAGATACCACTCAAGTCCAATCGATTTTCCTCACAGGTGGCGCACTTCTTTATGCCAATGCACCTGAAAAAATCGTTAGAGATTACTTAGATAAATCAGAGACCAAACTGGCACCTGATCGACACGCAAAGATTTATTTAGACCACGATTATATTTTCGCATCTCTTGGCGTCTTATCTAGAAAATATAAAGAGCAAGCAAGAAAGCTATTAATTGAAACTATTAGAGTTAAAGAGGAGGTTGCTGATGTATCCTAAAATTCATATTCATTTAAAAAAGTATCAAGAAAATATTGATGTCATCAGTCAACTCTTTTCAAAATCAAATGTTGGTTTACTTGCAGTGACGAAAGTGTTTATGGCGGATCAAATGCTTGTTGATGTGATTAATCAGTCTCATGTGGATATGATTGGAGACTCTAGGTTAAAAAACTTAAAAACAATTCAAACGTCAAAACAAAAAGTATTACTTAGAATTCCTCAGGTCTCTGAAATCAGTGATGTCGTTAAATATACAGATATCTCTTTGCAGTCAGAACTTGAAGTGATTGATTTAATCAACCATGAAGCGATCAAAGTCAATAAGAAACATCAAATCATCTTAATGTTTGACTTAGGTGATCTTAGAGAGGGTGTCTTTTATAAAGATGACTATCTTAAAATAATCCATGAAATTTTAAAAATGGAGGCGATTGAACTCATCGGTGTTGGGACAAATTTAACGTGTTATGGTGGCGTCATTCCAACTTCTGAAACGTATGAAAAGCTTGAATTGATCATTGAGACGATTGAAAAAGAGTTTCATCTGAACTTAAAAATCATCAGTGGCGGAAATTCATCATCGATTCCACTGCTATCAAGTGGAAAACTTCCACCTTATATTAACCAGTTACGTATTGGAGAAGCTTTAGTTTTAGGTAGAGAAACAGCCTATGGGAACCCTATTTTAGGCATGCATGATGATGTCTTTACTTTGGAAGCATCCATCATCGAACTTAAGAAAAAACCCTCAATGCCAGAGGGCATATTAGGTAGAGATGCATTCGGGAATCCTGTAAAGTTTTTTGATCAAGGTGAAATCCTTCGAGCCATTTTAGCGGTTGGTAGACAAGATATTCATCCGGATCATTTAATTCCTCCAAAAGGTGTTGAGATTTTAGGCGCGAGCAGTGATCATTTAATAGTTCAAATTATAGGTTTAAATTTAGAGGTTGGGGACACCATTGAATTTAAACTCACCTATGGTGGGATCTTATCCTTAATGACATCCCCTTATGTGGAGAAACATTATGTCAAATCATTATAGACCCACATGGGCAGAAATTAATTTAGATCATCTTTGGCATAATGTTTTAGAGGCTAGAAAAGCAGCACCGGGAAAAGAAATCATCCCAGTTGTTAAGGCAAACGCTTATGGACATGGTGTTATTCCAATTGTTTCATTCCTACATGAAAAAGGGATACCTATTTTTGCAGTATCGACGCTAGAAGAAAGTTTAGAACTCAGAAATCAATTTAAAGACATTGACATTTTAATGATGGGACCTATTTTAGAAAGTGATTTAAAGGTTGCATCAAAACATCATATTCAAATCACACTTTATAATTTACCCATCATCGATGCTGTATTAAAACAAGATTTACCACTGATATGTCA
Organism: Acholeplasmataceae bacterium; assembly: GCA_030603805.1. Taxonomy (GTDB): domain Bacteria; phylum Bacillota_I; class Bacilli_A; order Acholeplasmatales; family Acholeplasmataceae; genus Peloplasma. The sequence continues at coordinate 28,954 of JAUVXD010000014.1, read as the reverse complement.
CCTTAAGATCGATACGGGTATGTCAAGATATGGCTTAGTTGATACAGATGATATCTTAAAAGCTATCCACCAGTTATCTATTCATTCACAGGTTGACTTAAGAGGGATTTACACACATTTTGCAACATCTAGTGAACAAGATGCACTTTATGAAAGACAGTTAGAGCGATTGATGAATCTATTAGATTTAATACCTAATAAACCCAAGATGATTCATATATCCAATTCATCTTCAATATTCAAAAGAGAGCAAACATTAGATTTCACAACGCATGTTCGATTAGGGATATCGTTATATGGGTTATCTTTAGACAATCCTAAACCTGATTTAAAACCCGTCATGTCTTTAAAGTCTAAGGTTGTTGAAATCAAATCCCTCAAAAAAGGGGATACTGTAGGATATGGCGGTACTTATCAAGCATCAGAAAACGAAAGAATTGCCATCTTACCAATTGGGTACGCTGATGGGTTTATTCGAAGAAATAAAACAGGCAGCATTGAAATACGTGATAAAAAACAAAAAATCGTTGGCATTATCTGTATGGATGCAACCTTTGTTAAAGTCGATGAAGAGGTTCGAGTCGGTGATGTTGCGACACTGTTTGGTGGCATGATCACCATTGATGAAGTCGCTAAAAGGTTAAATACGATTACGTATGAAGTGATTACTCAGGTTTCTTATAGAGTACCTAGAGTTACAAAAAGGAGTTCAATATGATTAAAGTTAATTCAGAAATTGGGAAGCTCAAATCTGTGCTTTTGCATAGACCAGGAAAGGAACTTGAGAATCTAACACCCGATGTATTAGAAAAATTGCTATTTGATGATATACCCTATTTAAGGGTAGCTCAAGAAGAGCATGACCTTTTCGCAGACACCTTAAGAAAAGAAGGGGTTGAAGTTTTATATCTTACAGATATGATGACTGAAACACTTGAAGCACATCCTGAGGTGATGTGTAATTTCGTCAATCAGTTCATTGAAGAATCAAAAGTCAAATCAATGACCATTAAATCGGGATTATATCAATATTTAACAAGTTTACCTGTTCATGACATGATTCACAAAATGATTGAAGGCATTAGAACCCATGAAATTAAACTCGGTAAAAAGAATTCTATCATGGATATGCTTGAAAATGAGTATCCATTTTATACAGACCCAATTCCTAATATTTTATTTCAAAGAGATCCGTTTGCAACCGTAGGTCACGGGGTTGCTGTGGGTAAGATGTCTAATCAAGCAAGACAAAGAGAAACGATATTCTCTGAATATATTATTAAATATCATCCAAGATTTTATGGAAAAGATATACCCTTTTATTACAACAGACTCAATAGGTATCCTTTAGAAGGTGGCGATTTACTCGTATTAAGCGACCACTTAGTTGCGTTGGGTATATCCAGTCGAACGGACCCAAGAGCAATTGAATACTTTGCTGAAAAGCTTTTTGAAATGAATCCCAAATTTGATACCGTTCTTGCATTTAATATTCCAAAGAGTCGAGCATTTATGCACTTAGATACGGTATTTACTCAAGTTGATTATGGCATCTTCACCATTCATCCAGGGATTGAAAATAAACTCACTGTTTTTGAAATTGTTAAAAATAGTACAAGATTTGATGTGATTAAAACAGTAGGGTCACTTGAGTCTATCTTAGAAAAACACTTAAAGACACCGATTGCTTTAGTTCGTTGCGGTGGCGAAGATGTGATTACGAGTGTACGTGAACAATGGAATGATGGTGCAAACACACTCGCAGTTGCTCCGGGTAAGGTTGTGGTTTATGATAGAAACCATGTGACCAATCAAATGCTTAGAGATGCAGGTGTCACTGTATTAGAAATTGAATCTAGTGAATTATCTAGAGGTCGTGGTGGCCCTAGATGTATGAGCATGCCACTTGAACGAGAAGACATTTAAATAAAAAGGAGAAAAATAAACATGAACTTAAAAGGCAGACACTTACTTACCTTGCTAGACTTTACAACAGAAGAAATCCAATTTTTAATCGATTTATCAGCAAAACTTAAATTTGAAAAGAAAGAAGGCATTCCTCATAAGCATTTAACAGATAAAAATGTCGTGCTCCTTTTCCAAAAAGATTCAACAAGAACGAGATGTGCTTTTGAAGTTGGGGCATTTGACTTAGGTATGGGGGTTACCTATATTGGACCAACTGGATCCCAAATGGGTAAAAAAGAATCAGTCAAAGATACGGCAAGAGTTTTAGGCAGAATGTATGATGGTATTGAATTTAGAGGATACTTGCAATCTGATGTTGAAACACTGGCTGAATTTTCTGGAGTCCCTGTTTGGAATGGGCTCACCGATCAAGATCACCCCACTCAAATCCTAGCAGATTTTTTAACCATTCAAGAAAAATTTGGAACACTCAAAGGCATTAAGTTTACCTATTTTGGTGATGCAAGAAATAATATGGGCAATGCACTTATGATTGGTTGTGCGAAAATGGGGATGCATTTTACAGCTGCTGCACCTAAAGATTTGTGGCCAAATGAAGCACTGATTGAAGTCTGTCAAGAAATTGCAAAAACAACAGGGGCAACACTTAAGTTTACTGAAGATCCAGTTGAAGGTGCAAAAGGTGTCGATGTGTTATATACCGATGTTTGGGTTTCCATGGGAGAACCGAAGGAAGTATGGCTCGATAGAATCAAATCACTCAATCATTATCAAGTCAATAGTCATCTGATGAAACAAGCAAGCCCGAGCGCCATTTTTATGCACTGTCTACCCGCATTTCATGGTTTAGATACTGAAGTCGGAAAAGATATTGCTCATGAATTTGGTCATCTATATCCAGTAGTGTCCAAAGGCGAACTTGAAGTGACAAACGAAGTGATTGAATCTAATCAAAGTGTTGTCTTTGAAGAAGCTGAAAATCGGATGCACACCATTAAAGCGGTGATGCTTGCTTCATTGAGTGATCTTTATGTCTAGATACGTTATTTCATTAGGCGGTAACGCCTTAGGCAATAATGCTGAAGAGCAAAAGAAATTATTAAAATATGTGGCACATGCAATTTATCCTTTAATTGAAATGAATCATGATATCGTGATTGTTCATGGCAATGGTCCTCAAGTCGGTATGATAAATCTTGCATTTAATGAATCCCCATCCACACCATTAATGCCTTTTGCAGAGTGTGGTGCGATGAGCCAAGGGTACATCGGATATCATATTCAAAATGCCATTCAAAACATCATGCTCGAAAGACATATTAAAAGACCGATTGCAACCGTAGTGACCCAAGTTTTAGTTGATGAAAAAGATCCAGCTTTCTTGCATCAAACAAAACCAATTGGAAGTTTCTATAAAAAAGAAGAAGCTGATGAACTGAGCTTAAAACATGGATATACGATGGTTGAAGATGCCGGTAGAGGATATCGCAGAGTCATTGCATCACCTAAACCAGTGGATGTCATTGAAAAAGAAAGCATATTGTCTTTACTCAAAGATAAGCAAATCGTGATTGCTGCGGGTGGCGGGGGTATCCCAGTCATTCAAAGAAATGGAGAACTCGTTGGTGTAGACGCCGTCATTGATAAAGATCATGCGAGTGCAAAAATAGCAGAAATTGTAGGTGCCGATGAACTTTTCATCTTAACTGCTGTTGAGCATGTTTATATTGATTACAATACACCCAATCAAAAAGCACTGAAAGACATCACACTTAAAGAACTTGATATCTACCTTGAAGAAAGTCACTTCAAAAAAGGGTCAATGCTTCCAAAGATTGAGGCTTGCATGAACTTCGTTAGAGCAACCGGAAGACCTGCAGTGATTGCAGCTTTAGAAAAGGCAGTTGAAGCATTCAAGCAGACAAGTGGGACAATCATAAAACCATAATTCATCGCCTCCAGTCATGGAGGCTTTTTCTTAATCAATTCATATATACGTATAATGAAATTTGCACATTCGCATATAAGAACAAATCTCTGTTGACTATGTTTTGCTGTAGCATCTTGATGAATTAAGGAAATTTATAGACGATGTTGCACTTAAACAATCGATAAAAAACGTACATTAAATGAAAGTATACACCTTTGATTTTGACGTGAATATGCAATAAATGCTAAAAAAACACCATAAATCACTCGTTATTCGCCATTGCAAAATATACAAGAATACGCATAAGTATGGTTTTTTTTGCTGCGGAAATCGGTATTTCTTAAAAAGAACTTGTAAACGGTTTCATCTTCATGTAAAATCTCAGCTGTAAGAACCAAACAGTATGGAAACTCACAACTGGTTTGGATATACGAACAAATGTTCAGGAGGAACGAAAGTGAAAAAACTTTTCTATTTTTTGACTTTAACCATCTTATTAACAGTTTTAGTGGCATGTAAAACGCCAAATGTTGAGAATCCTGTCTTTTTGGCAGCACCAACAGCAACAACTGGTGAAGCAGTTGGATCTATTACGATTAACGCTGCTGTTGATGGTGAAACAGGGGTCATTTATTATGTGGTTGTCCCACGCAATGCGGTTGCACCAAATGCAGCTCAAATTGTAGCAGGCACAAATTATGGCAGTGTGACAGTTTCAAATTCAGGGAATTCGGGTTCTGCTCAAAACATTACGAACAGAGTCATCAATTTAACTGCAGGCACTGAATACACTGTATACTTTGTGATTGTACAGGGTGAACTTTTCAGTGATGTTCAGTTTGCTCATGTGACAGCCAAAGCTGAAGACATTGTACCACCTACATTAGGATTTTCTTCCATCGCACTTTCAACAGGTGATGAAGATGGAGAACTCAAGGTAAACATAACAAAAAGTGGTACAGTAGGGACAATCTATTTTATCTTAGTCGCTGAAGGTGCAACTGCACCAACAGCACAGCAAATCGTTTCAGGTACAGATTATGGTTCCGTCACTGTTATAAAAGCTGCAAATGCTGCCGTATTTTCTAACTATGTGATTGATGGTTTAACACCAGGAACACGTTATACGATGCATACAGTAGTTACGCATGAGGGTCAATTTTCAATTTTAAGAAATATGACAGCAACAGCAAAGGAAACTATTATTGTCGTAGATAAAGGTAGTGGAACCGAAGCGGATCCTTTCCAAATCTCAACCATTCAAGATTTAGAACAAGTTGGACAAGGCTATTACATTCTAGATGAAAAAGAGTGGAATATGGATAGTTACTATGTTCTTCTTAATGATATTGACCTATCAGAAAAATATGGTCCAGATAAATTAAACTGGCCAGTACTTGGTGCAGACGCAGCAGGTGCTAGATTTGCAGGCGTACTTGATGGTCAAGGCTATAAGATCTCAAATCTATATATCGGTCAATCATCAACCGCAGGTGTTTATAGAGGGTTATTTGCATCATCTGAACCAACTGCATTAGTTAAAAACCTTATCATAGAGAATGCATACGTACGTGGTGCAGGTATAGATGAATCAAATGCAAATCACGGTACAGGTACACTCTTTGGTTACTTTAAAGGAACAGTTCGAAATGTCCAAATCATTAATGCAACTGTTTTTGATACAGGTACACGCGTAGGCGGGCTTGCTGGTAGAAGTTATGAATCAGGACACGTTTATGATACCTATATTTCTGCAAGTGTACAAGGATACAATAGAGTTGGTGGATTTGTTGGTGTTGTTGATGTTGCAGATGCAACTCCAAATCCAATTATTTACCAAAATGTTGTATTTGAAGGTGAAGTTATTGGCGAACACCAACACATTGGTGGTATTGTTGGATATCTTCGTGGTGTGAATATGTCTAATGTCTTTGTCAAAGGATATATTCAAGGCGCACTTGATACTGGTGGTGTTGCTGGTTTCTTCCAAAAGAGAGCAGGAAACAACAACGTTTCAGCTTTTATTGAAAATGCGGTTGTTTATGTGACTGTATTTGGCACATCTTCATCCATTACATTAGGTAATGTAGTTGGTCAGGTAAGTACATCAAATATTACTTTAGAAAATCAAGGGATGCTTGTTGTTAGAAATACATATCACATTGAAGGCAGCCAAACCTTTGGTGGCGGTGATGTCAAATCTGTTTTAGGAACATTGGTTTCTAAAACTGACATTGTGGATGAAACTTGGTTAGAAACCAATCTTGAAGACTGGAATTTTGAAACTTCTTGGGAAATCAAATCTGGTGCTGAAAGACCATCACTTATTCAAACAGTTGATTTGGGTCTATTAGGTGAACTTTCAACGCCACTTGTCTTACTACCAGCCATTACATCTGGTCCAGATGAAAAAGAAATTACAGTTAAAATATCAGCAAACAAACCAAATACAACCATTTATTATGTTGTTGTTGCATCTAACGAAACAGCATTGACTGCAGAACAAATTAAAACACCAACGGATGTTTTATTTAGCGGCCAAGGAGAAACTATTAATCAAATGCACGTCATGGCGGCATATGGCACAACTTATTATGTTTACTATTACGCTGAACATGCAGATGGAAACTCCTTAGTGCTTGTAAGTTCTGTTCAATCTAAAGCGATGACTGAACTTGTTGTTACTGGCGGACTCCGTCCAGGTGAAGCATCGAAAGAAATTATTGTAACATTAACATCTAATTTAGAAGCAACCATTTATTATATCGTTGTCGCTTTTGAAGGCACCTATACAAAAGAACAAATTAAAACACCTACAGATGTGTTATTTAGTGGTAGTGGTTTAGTAATTGATGCATCACATATTATGCCACTTGAAGAAACAACTTACTATATCTATGCTTATGCAGAAATGCCAGATAGAGATTCTGTCATCTTTACAGCAAGTGGTCTATCAAGTTCTGATACTTATGTAAATTATGGTACTGGTACTTTAGCTGATCCTTTCATTATTCGTACTGTTTCTGATTTAGAAAAGATAGGTGCTGGTAGCTATACAAATGAAGCAGATGTGATTCTAAATTATACCAACACTTCTTATTACAAGCTAAATAATGATATCGATTTGACAGATAAATATGGTGAAGGTAAACTTAATTGGACACCACTCCCAGAGTTTAGAGGTCACTTAGATGGAGATGGATTTAGTATCATTGGTTTATATATTCATGCACCTGCTTCCACAGGACATAACGGATTATTTACATACATCAATAGTGGAGCAACAGTCAAGCATCTAGTTTTAGATACAGTATATATTCATGTTTTAGGTCAACAATCTGACGGTACTGGCGGTATGACTGGTTCACTCGCAGGTCGCGTCAATTCATCTTCTGTAGAACATGTAACAGTCATCCATGCAACCATCATAACAGAAGGTTATAGAGTCGGTGGACTCATGGGTGGTCATGAAGGTGCAACAGGACATGTTAAGCATGTTTATGTTGAAGCTGATGTTACAGGTATTGGTCGTGTGGGTGGTATTGTAGGCAATATTGCAGCACATTCAACAAGCACAGGACCTAATGATTTCCATAATATAGTCTTTATCGGTACTGTGTCTGGTATTAAATCAGACATTGATAACCGTGTGGGTGGTATTGCTGGTTGGGCACGTGGGGCTTCCATTAAGAATGTTTATGTCGAAGGTACAATTGGTATTGGCACAAGAACATTATCGGGTGGTGTTGCGGGTTATATGGAAAATGAAACCGCAGAAAAGAACTATGCCGTCATTGAAAACGCATTGATTCACGCAGTGATCATCTCTAATGGTGGTAGAGCTGGTGGATTAGTTGGTAGTTTAAACAGTACAGCTGCAAGACATCCACAAATCGTTCAAAGTTTCCAAACACCACAAACGACATTAATAATCAATGCGACACAAAGTTCAACAGTCATTCATGCAACTGTTGTAACCGATCCAATCAACCAAGCATGGTTTGATACAACATTAACTGGATGGACAACACAAAATGGTTGGACATGGATTACTAATGCCAATCGCCCATCATTATTAAATACACCAGATCTTGGTTTAATCAATGAACTTGATGTCCCTTTAATCATAACTGAAAGCATTACAACAGGATTAGAAGAAGGTGAAGTTGTTGTAACAATTTCAACCAATCAACCTAGTGCAATCATCCATTATGCGATTGCTTTAGATGGCACATTTACAGCTAGTGAGATTATCAATGCAACAGAAGGTGAAATATTTGAATCTGTTGGATCAGGTGTTTCAATTAATCAACATAAGGTTTTATCGCAAATGGGCACAGGTTACAAAGTGTACTATGTAATCGTTGATGGTGCAGAAATATCAGAAGTTTTCGTCAAATCAGTGACTTCTGGTGCTGAAAAACCACTGCTAGTTAACTTCAGTGCAGTAACTGGTGAAACAAATCCTGGAGATATCACTTTAGGTTTTGGAAATCTAAGCCATCCTGCAACTGTTTATGTCTATGTTTTACTTGCAACTCAAGATGCTCCAGATGCTCTAACAATTAAGTCTTTGGGTGAGATTCTTTTAGAAGAAACAACCATGAACTTAGTTCCAGGCGAGGCTTATAAAGCATATTTCTATGCAGAAAAATTAACAGGCACATTACATACTGCAGTTATATCAATCGAAGTCACTGCAAAAGCTTCTCCTGAAGCTCCATTTGAACTAACCACTGCAACACTTCAAGCAAGCGAAAGCAGTGAAGAACTCATCTTAACGCTTCAAGCATCTCATGATGCATCACTTAAATACATCATTCAAACATCAGAATTAACAGCACCAACTCAAGAAGAACTTCAAACTACAGGTATTTTAGTGACTGAATCACCAGTCATTATCACAGGTTTACTTGCAGGTACTGAGTATAAAGTCTTTATTCTTGCTGAGAAGTTAGAATCAACAGATTATGTGATTGAAGAATTAACTCAAACGACAAAACGTGCACTCTTTAATGGTGAGAACACGTCAAGTTACTTCCCAATTTACACCCTTGATGATTTAGAAGCATATCGAGATGGACATAATCTATCAACCTATTCAAATACAGCAACTATTGAATTTAAAGCGGATATAGATTTTTCAGAAACCTATGGTCCAACTGGAAAGAACTGGTTCCCAATTGGAACCAATGCTAGAAAGTTTAGAGGCACAGTACAAGGGAATAATCATATTATCAATGGCTTATACATTAATTTGTCAGTGACAACTACAGATATGAATGAAGGTACTGGTTTATTTGGAACTACTGATAACGGATTTTCAATCACTAATCTCCACTTTACCAATGTCAATGTTACAGGTAATATTTCGGTTGGTGTTGTTGCTGGATACACAAAGGTTGTTCTCTTATCGAATGTCAGTGTCGAAAGTGGTACTGTGACAGCACTCAATCAAGCGGATTCAAGAGTCGGTGGTATTTTCGGAAGATTTAATGCAAATTCTGCAACTGATTCTATATTCGAAAAAGCCTATGTGAATGTTGACGTATATGGTCATAAACACGTAGGTGGTGTGATTGGACATGTGGATTACTCAACAGACGGTGTTGCTGGTGAAATTATTATTCGTGATGTTTATGCATTAGGCACTGTTAACTCACCATTATTATCTGCACCTAATGTAGGCGGTATTGTCGGGTACAATCGTGGATCTATTATTAGAGCAATCGCATACAATACCATTAATAACACTGAAACGCCTGCATCACAAACTGCGGCAATCGCTGGTTATGTTCAAAGACGTCATGCAACATCAGTAGAAGCAAAAGTTGTGGATTCTATTGGATACACCAACATCTTAAAAATTGTTGGTTCAACAAGTACTACAAATGGAACCATTTTGATTCAAAACAATCTACTTGTTGTTGAATCTGATCCAGGAACTGGTCAAATTACTTTAGCTCAACTTCTTGATGTCAATAACTGGGGAACACTGATTCCTCTATCAGAGACCACTTGGATGGTTGAAAATAGCAAAGTCATTTTAAAATAATTCATACATTTATTTTCCCTTCTCATGGCCCTAAAAATCCTTTAGGGCCTCTTTCTAAGAATAATGGAGGATTTTCATGAAACACATACATTTAATCATCTTGTTATTTGCATTAATATTTGGTCTTTTTGCTTGCGTAAGCTCACCGAGCGAGCCAACAGAAAAAACAGAACCAACAGATGTCGATTGTGCACTCAATCCTTTTGATCCATCTTGCATCGTCGATATTCCACAGGGTAAGGATTATGAAGTCCTCTTTTCAGGTGACTGGAACACTCCAGGTTTGAAAAACAAAGATGGTAGCGATCATATCATGCCTGAACCTGTAGAAAAAACAGGGATTACTCTCAATGTTACCGATTTTGGTGCGATTGCGAATAATCCAAGCTTTAATAACTTCCAACCCTTTAGAGATGCAATTGATGCAGCACTACCAGGTGATGAGGTTTTTGTGCCTGCAGGAACCTACTTTTTTACTGGATCAAGAAATGTGGAACAATATTACACACATATTGATCTCAAATCAGGCATCATTTTCAATGGTGCGGGTGAAGATCAAACAATTCTTGTATCTCAATTTTCAGAAAGCTCCAATCAAAATCGTGAAACAACACTCATCTCAATTATTAATGCTAAAAACATCAGAATTTCAAACATGACACTCACCTCGAATACATTAGACTCAGCACTACCTGATCCTAATAATTCAGGATTGCAAAGTGGTGTGTTCACCGCACCCAAGTATATGATTTCAATCGACTCACCACGAATCACAACATCATTTGCAGACCAATCTCATAACATTTTAATCGAGCAAGTGACCATTGAGAAATTTCAACGTATGGGTGTAAGACTTAGATTATCACGTGAAGTTACCATCAACGAAGTGACATTTCAAAAAGCAGTAAATCTCGGTGGCGGTGGCGCTGGATATGGCGTGAGTATTCAAGGTTCTGGTTACAATACAGACTGGACAGGAACTACCAAAGACACCGTCTGGAACGTCATTCGAAACTCAAGATTTATTGGACCGTACTTAAGACATGGTGCACTGATTCAATATCATGCACATAACAATCTAATTGAACATAATTATTTTGCAGATAATTTATTGGATGCCATTGACATGCATGGTGAAGATGAATACTCCAATGAAATACGGTATAACGATATCATCAATACCAGACAAGGTGCTGGTGTTGGTGTTGGAAACAGCGGTGCAACCCATGATGCCGCTGGAAGAAACAACTATATCCACCATAATACAATTGATGGTGGATTAAGAGGAATCGATGTGATTTTAGGCAGTCCTCGTACGATTATTGCCAATAACACCATTAAAAATTTAACTCAAGAAAGATCGATTGGCATTACACTTTCTAATGCACCTAACACCTATGTCTTAAATAATACACTTGAAAATATTAATGGTTCAAGAGAAGGCTATGGTATCAAGATAACGTACTCATTTAACGCACTCAATCCTGAACTAGGTGTTCCTAAAAATATAATGATTAAATATAACGCTTTTAATCAAGTAAGACGAGGAATTTTTGTCGAAACATATGGAGACAACTTCATTATTGAGGAAAATACATTCACGAATATCATTCAATATGATTATCTCTCTACAAAAGAAACATTTATCATTCCTGCACGAAGTGCACTTATGGACCCAGTCATTGGATATGAACTGCTTCCAATAGACATCAATTTTATAACAACTGAAGATCCAAACGGTGTCCAATCTCAAAAGAATATGAAATTTAAATCATCGATTAATGAGCCACAATTTAATCGGATGATTTACGCGAAATTTGATTTAGGTGATATCCAAAGTTATAATAAAGTGTATTTGAGTTTTTCAGCAAAAGCACAAGTTGGGATGCCGACCATTAATATATGGGGTAGTACTAGCTATACCAATTGGACTACAAATACCATTACTTGGAATAATTCAAGATTACATGAGCCAAGTATTGCAAAAACACTATATGATCCAGATATTGATAATCTAACGAAAATCATCGACTTCAAATTTCCAATAGCGGTTTATGAGTTTAACACATATTACATAGATATTACAGCATATATAGAGAGTCTTAATGCACAGATTTTTACGATGGTTTTATCCAATGATGATATTGAAGAAGTTTATATGGAAATCTATAATCATCTTCAAACAGCAAGTAATCAACATTTTAGACTCATCTTTACTTAGGAGGTACCATGCTTAAAAAATTAAATTTATTATTGAGCGTACTCATTTTCTTGTTGGTTCTTTTTGCCTGCGAATCGACATTACCCACAACTGAGCACGCAGTACCTCGGTATGAGAACGTAGCGCTGAAAGCTGGAAACGCTGAGGGCAGTATTCAGCTTTCTGTCTCATCCCCGAGCCAGCAAGCAACCATCTATTATTTAATTACTGAACAAGATGCGCTTCATCCTACAGCTGATGAAGTCAAAGCAGGTGTTAATTATCGTAGTCAAGAGGTATTAAGAGCAGGTTCTGCAACTAACAGACTTTTTATAACACTCACAGGTTTTGAATCTGAGACCACGTATTTGGTCCACACAGTGCTTTTTGAAAATGACTTATTTAGTGAAGTTTTATCGAGGAAAGTACGCACAAAAAATGCTTTTGAAGCAGGTCTTTTTGGTTCAGGAACTGAAGAAGATCCTTTTCAAATCGATTCTGTTTTCCAATTAGAGCTTATTGGTACAGACGAATACGGTTACACCATGGATGCCCATTACATTCAAACGAAAGATATTGACTTAACTGAAGGTGGGTATGGTGAATTTGGTAAAAGTTGGGTTCCTATTGGCAAGCAAAATGGCATGAACCGTAAATTCTCTGGTGTGTATGATGGCAATGGTTATACCATCTCAAATCTCTACATCGTCAATAATTCAGGGACAGAAAAATGGGGACTTTTTCAAGAAACCAATTTTGACTCCATTGTGAGAAATGTTCATCTTGAAAATGTATATGTGAAAGTTTCAGGGTTTAGAATTGCTGGCCTTATCGGTTATGCAAAAGGCTTTGTCTATAATGTCTCAGTCAAAAATGCGCATGTTGAGCAAACAGCAGGTGAAGGACAAGTGGCACTGATTATTGGTGCATTTTATGATACGGGAACACTTTTTAGAGCAGAAGCTGAAGGCAATGTGATTGCAACAGGTAGACGTGTTGGTGGCGTTGTTGGCGCAGCAACTACGAATTCAGGTTATGATGCAGTGAGAATCACGGACGTAAGCTTTCAAGGATCCATCACTGGGTTTGATGCAACGGCAAGACAATATGGTGGTATTCTTGGTGCTGGAACAGGGACAATTGTTGCTAGAACATTTGTTGATGCAACTATAGTTGCTGTACGCCAAGTAGGTGGCATTGTAGGCTATATGGAAGGTATGGGATCTATTACAGGTAGCGTATCAGATAGCATCTATGCTGGTCAAAGTATTGAAGCCAATGGATTAGATGGTAACGCAACAGTTGGTATTGGCAAAATCCTTGGAGATGCATCCATTACAAAAGGACCCTATGAGGTCATCAACTCATTTTCTAATCAAGACGCAGTGATTTTAACAGTTGGGAACAATTCATCAAGACATAGTCACGGGAATCAAGTGGCTATAACAGAATTTATGCTTCAAACATTTTATCAAAATTTCTTATCTGCATGGAATATGAGCAACACCTGGTTACTTGTTGAAAATCAGTATCCAAAGCTCAGATTCAATAGACCATAGGAGGAAAACTCATGAAAAAATTACTCATCTTATTACTCCTAGCGATGGTGCTCGTCGGGTGTCAGGAAAATCCTGAACCAAGCACGCCAACAGAAACGCCCATTGTTTTAACAACATTTGAAAAAGTAAAACATGTCATCGATAACCTAGACCTAGGTGTCGACCAAGGCGATGTTAGACATAATTTAGTGCTTCCAAAAGTCATTTTATATAGTGAAACGGAACAAGTACTTGTTTCATGGAGATCTAATTTAAGATCGATTATTAATGATGAAGGGCATGTCAATCGACCTAAAGCAGGCGATGGCACGAAAACAGTGATTTTAACGGCAACATTTCGCATGGGAGGAACAGAAGACTACAAGGAATTTATCTTAAGTGTTCCTGAATTACCAAGTGGCGATATGGGGTTAGTTGAAGAAGCAACCAATAATTTAGTATTAATTCCAGGTAATACCATTGATCGAGATTTTTTAATTTTACCTAGAGTTGGTGAATTTGGAACATATATCGAGTGGATATCATCAAATATCGAAGTTATTGACTTAGAAGGTAATGTTAATCTACCTTTATTTGGGGAACCAGATAAAACGGTCATCATGTCTGCAACGATTTCAAAAGGACAAGCGATGATGTTTAGAGACTTCCAAATCACAGTGAAAGCCTCAGATGCAACGCATGGAGCTCCAATCACTTTGCAAGATGAACGTATTATACGGGTTCGTCCAGTTTCAGATAAGATTGCATTTATCGCAGCACTGCTTAATGCAGAACCAGGAGATGCCATTGTTTTAGAAAATGGCAATTATTATGATGTCAATATGACAGTCACTAGAAGTGGAACAAAAGAACATCCTATCTTTATTATGGCTAGAAACCCAGGTGATGCTAAAATCATGGGTGAGTCTCAACTTTATGTCAAAGCAAACCATGTGGTTGTCGCTCATTTGACATTCACTAATGGTAGACCAACAACTGATCGTGGGGCAATTTGGCTTGAAGGTGATTACTTAAGATTGACAAACACCTTGATTTATCGATTTGAAGAAGAGGGCATGGATTATAAATGGATTTCTTTAACGGGTAAATATCATGAAATTGATAACAATACCTTTGATGGTAAGGAAACCGGCGGAGCACTATTAACCATATGGAGAGATGATTTAAGTCCTCAATATCATCATATACATCATAATCAATTCAAAAACTATAAAGATGCCGGTGGTGCAAACGGTTATGAAACGATCCGTGTAGGCACATCACATTATTCACAAAATGACGCTTATGTCACCATTGAACATAATTTATTCGAAGCCGTCAATGGTGAGATCGAAATCATTTCCATTAAGGCTGGACGCGTTCATGTTAGAAATAACACGTTTATCAACTCACTAGGTCATATAACAGCAAGACACGGTAAAAATAGTGTCATTGAAAATAATGTGTTTTTTGCAGGCAATCTAGTCGATACGGGTGGTGTTAGAGCTTATGATGGTGGACATATCATTAGAAATAATTATATGGATTCTGTGAACACAGGTAGCAACACCAGAGGTGGTATCGTTATTCACTCAGGCGTCAATGAGATTGGAACAAATACAGTTTTAAATGCACAGTGGACCTCTTTTAACATGCTTATCGAAAGAAATACTATCGTCAACAGTAGACAAAGCATTCTTTTTGATGGAAAATATTCACTGCCTACACATGATGTGATTATTAAGGATAACTTCATTGTTGCAGCTTCAGGGCAACCAGTCGTGCGATATGATAAAATCCCTGTAAATCCAATATTCATCAATAACTATATGTATAGTAATGTCGGTTATGCTGGTGGCGGAGCTGTTGCTACAGTCAATGTCCCTCAAGGGGTAACATTTAGCAATCAATTACCCACATTAGTTGCAAATAACCAAGGCTTACTGCTCCACGCAACTTATGGTGCACAAAACCTAACACGAGTAACATCATTAAACTCTGGCGTATCATGGTTACGTTCGAATTAGCCTTATCATGCGATTTTGAAGGCATAAATGATTCAAAATAGTGTATAATTATTCTTGAGGTGGAAAAATGGATCGAAAAAATATGGTTCAAAAAACAGTTGATGTCTTAGTTTATTTATCAAATCATGCTCACGGTGTGACTTTAACTGAAATTTCAGAGGCACTACTCATACCTAAGACCACTGTTTTTGATATTCTAAAAACGCTTAGAGAAAATGATTTTGCACACTACATCAATCCAAAGAAAAAAACCTACGGGATTGGGGCACAATCTTATGCCATAGGGATGACATATCTAAAAACATCGAATCTTTTTATGATTGCACAGCCCTTCTTAATTGAACTCGCTGATAAATATCAAAAAACTACGTTTATCTCAAAGAGACATGGCGATGAATTTACCTTTGTCTATAAATATGAATCTCCTTTTTCAAAAGTCACCACAGCAAACACAGGAGATAGAAAACCTCTACATTGCACATCCATTGGAAAAGCATATCTCGCTTTCGATCCCCAAGCCGAAGAGTTAATCAACACCATTGAACTTCCGGGCTTTACTAAATATACAATAACAAATCGCGAGAAACTTAAAGAAAATATTAAAAAGATTAAAAATCTTGGATATTCCTATGAGTCAAGAGAATCACAAGAACATATGGCATGTCTTGCTGCCCCTATCTATAATTATCAAAATTCAATGGTTGCAACCATAAGTATGAGTGGGCTGTATCAAGAAAAAGAAGACTTGCATCAGCAAGGGTTAGAACTAAAGAAACTCGCTCAAGTTATTTCAACTCAATTAGGCTATGTAGAATATTATAAATAAGTCACATGAAAACACATCTTCGGGTGTGTTTTTTACGCAAATACGAACACTAAATATAATACTTTCGTGAAAATGAATAATGTTAAAGAAAAACAATAAAAAGCCAAAATGCGATTGACATGACTTCTGTTTGACTATATAATGAGTTTGTACTCAATTACAAGCGCTTTTATTTAGACTTATCGTATATTTTAGCATAAATGATCAATTGTAAGAAATCTTAGATCCGCGAAAAATAAAGCCGTTACATTAATACGCTAATGCGAATTAAGTTATTATAATATACGCAAATACGAAAGAGGTTAATCGATGAGCCTTAGACAGTATTGTTTTGCTGACGTCATGGTTTTTATCTTCTTGGCGTTCGCTACTTCATTCATCAGCGAGTTTTTCTATAAAGAATTACCGGCGACATTAGTTTATGTCAATTTTGGTCTATTGGTATCATTGATTGTCATTGTCAGATGGGGACTTATTGGTGTTTTAGCCTATCTTGCTGCAGGGCTTCCTATGTTGATATATCGATCAGGAGATGCACAGTTATGGTTTCAAATCGTTTATTATATTTTATCTAACGCAGTACTCTTAGTACTTCTCATATTTTTTAAATGGATCAAAAGAGAATGGATTCACCAATCCATCAAATATGCTTCATTGTATCTATTCTTTGCATTTATGATTATCACTATCTTTAAAGGTGTCATATTGAGCTTATCTGGTATCAATCTCATAACTGCTTGGATTAGTTATTCGACTGCAGAACTTTTTAATTTTGTGATGACTTGGATTGCGTTTATAGCGATTAATCAGTTTAGTGAAGGTTTGATTATTGACATGAGGTACTATATAGAACAAGTTCAGGGAGAAAAAAAGCATGATGCAACATAAATATGTCAAAAAATTCATCGAATACATGAAAAAAGAATGGCAACTCTATTTACTTGTCATTCCTATGTTGTTATGGTTTTTACTCTGGATGTATAAGCCTATGGGAGGTTTATTAATTGCATTCAAAAATTACGAACCAAGTCAAGGTGTCATGGGTAGTGATTTTGTTGGATTATATAATTTTAGACAATTGATTTTCAGTAGTTTGTTTGCTAATCAATTCTGGTCTGCGTTTAGAAATACATTTTTGATATCCATTTATGGACTCGTATTTGGGTTTCCAGTACCTATTATCCTAGCCATTTTATTTAGTGAAGTCACACATGAGGGATACCGCAAGGTCGCACAAACCATTTTATATCTACCACACTTTTTATCCGAAGTGACCATTACTGGCCTTGTTCTTACCTTGCTTTATTACGGTGCGGAACACACAGGGATACTTGCAGATATATTTTATAAAATGAACTGGGTTGATCATGGGGTTAAGATTACAGAAACAGCCAAGTATTTCAGGCCGATGTATATCATCACAGGTTTATGGAAAGAAGCTGGATATAGTTCGATTGTTTATTTTGCAGCCATCATGGGAATATCTCCTGTACTTTATGAAGCACTCAAAGTTGATGGTGGAAACAAGATGCAAGAAATTAGATACATTACTTTCCCAGGCATGGCCCCAACGCTTATTATTATGTTAGTTTTGCGTATTGGTAATATGCTTTCAATAGGTTATGAACGTATTATCTTACTTTATAATGCATCAACTTATGCAACTGCAGATGTCATCTCAACATTTGTTTATCGAATTGGTTTAGAAGGCAACTATAAATCAATGGCAGGAGCAGCAGATATGTTTAATGCAATCATCGGATTTGTCTTAGTCATTGGCGCGAATTTTATTAGTCGTCGCGTTTCTGAAACATCCTTGTGGTAGGTGACCTATGGAACGAATGAGTCGTAGTGAAATCATCTTTAAAGTGATTGCCTATCTATTAATTGCAGCGTTTGCAGTCATTGCCTTATATCCACTTATTTACGCAGTGTCTGCGTCCATGAGTGGAAGAGCTGCTTATGAAACAGGACAGGTTGTCTTACTACCTAGAGATCTTGATTTCCAAGTATATCGGATTTTATATAATCGTAATGGTTTTTGGATATCTTATACCAATACCTTATTTTACACAGTCTTTGGGACAATGTGGTCAATGTTAATTTCTACAACGGGTGCTTATGCGCTTGCGAAAACCAGATTAAAGTTTAGAAGACAAATGAATTTTTACGTTGTTTTCACGATGTGGTTTTCTGCAGGAATGATTCCATCATATCTTAATTATGTTCAAATGGGTGTTGACAATAGATGGGGAATCATCATTGCGTTTGGTGTTCAAGCATTCAATATCATTTTGCTTAGAAATTATTTCGAATCTGTGCCTAAAGAAATCGAAGAAGCGGCGCGAATGGATGGTGCTTCAGAAATTCAGACGTTTAGACATATTTACTTACCCATGAGTACAGCAGCTTTAGCAACCGTAACACTCTTTTATGCAACGAGTCGTTGGAATGGATTCTTCTGGGCGAATGTCTTACTTAAAGGCGCTCACGAAAAGCCTTTACAGGTTTTCTTAAGAACTGAGATTATGACGTATCGTACACTCATTGAGAATATGGTTCAAGATACCATCACATTCTCACCAGACTCTTATGCTTATGCCATCTTAGTCTGCTCGATTATTCCGATACTTGTCATTTATCCATATATTCAGAAGTATTTCGCCAAAGGCGTGAACCTTGGCGGTGTCAAAGGGTAATATGCTTCGGCATTCATTATAAAAATATATAAGGAGGATTAAAATGAAGAAGTTATTTAGTCTGTTTGTGGTTCTTCTCATCTCATTAGGTCTTATCGCTTGTGGCGATAATGAACCAACAGAAGAAGAAACAATTGCTTTAACGGTCAATGTTGCGGGTGAAAATGATAAGAGATTGTTTACTTATCTTCAAGCTGAACCTTTGGAAATGCCTGATGGAACCATCATCAATAGTGGTGACTTAAAACCTCTATGGCAATACATAGAAAAAGAAGTGAATATCGACATCACAGATGTTTCAACACCAGGACAATCACCTCAAGATATGTTTGATTTAGCTGCAGCAAATCAATTTAGAAGTGCTCATATTTATGGTGGTCCAAATATTGGACAACGCATCATGAGTGCTGGAGTTGATGGCTATTTCGTTGATTTGTCAGCGCATTTAAATAAAATGCCTAATCTTAGTGCTTATTTAAATGAAAATCCACTGGTTAAAAGTGCGATTACAGCATCTGACGGTAAGATTTATCATCTGCCCTATATTGCAGAAATTAATAACTATGCACGTATGTTTTTAGGCAGATACTCATGGGTGACTGCACTTCTAGATGGCGAAGTCAATGGTTCACCATTTACACTTGAAACAGAAACTGCAACGTTAAATGTAGCTTATGAAGCGTATTGGAAAAATGGTTCTCAAAGTTTACCCTATGGTAACTTAAGAAAAGCAACCAATGTTATTGATCTTCAAAATAGTGCTGCTAATGCAGGTGTCCTTTCTCAAGCTCAAGCACTACAAGTATTAAGAAACTATATTGATGCAACTTACCCAACACTAGCTAAGCGCTCTGATCTCTATCTTGGAGAAACAGCTGCCTATGATATTGATGAACTTGTAGCACTTTATCGTGTCATCAAACTATCTCCAAATTCACTTTCTAAAGAAGCAACTGGTTCTGTTAGACCTGGCGCAGTGATTTGGCCATATTTTGCTAGACAATCCAATTATCGTGAAGAAGTTCTTAGATTAATCACATACTTTGGAGGACAAAGAGTTCATGGTTCAGACTCTTATGGCTCTAGATTTTATCTAGACCATAATGGTGTACTTCAATATTCTTATTATCAAGACAACTTTATCGATAACCTCAATCGGATTCGTCAAATGTTTTCTGAAGGTTTAGTCGATGAAAAACTATCAGGTGCAGCAAACACAACCAATTTAAGAAGTGGATATATTTTTAGAGATTCAGTTGAAACTCAACTTGAATTTGGATTTATGACTTATGATTTTACATCATCAACAACAGCAGCTACTGGTGGACAAGATGATGTCAAAGCATTCTTACCACCACTCACAACAACACCAGTATCAAATGGTCAATTCATTCATTATGTGGAAAACACACGCGTTGTTAAGCCAGATGGTTGGGGGATTTCTTCAAACGTAACAACGAAGGAACTAAATGCAGCACTCAAATTCTTTGACTATTTCTTCACAACCCACGGTAATGATGTTCAAAACTATGGCACACCAGATCTTTGGGTTGAAGGCGAAAAATACACCAATCCAACAGATGGTGTTGAAGGGCCACTTTTTAGCCAATGGACATTAAACAAAGCTGCAGCAGTAACAAATGGGGATATGTCATCCTTCTTAAGAGATCATATTGGGGCTCTGATTCCTATTGGATTCCAAAAGGTCATTGGATTTGAACTTCAATCCACATCAGCCAATGGTATGTGGAGCTGGGACTTATACTTTGGAGCCAATAATGGACAAGGTGTTATCACAAGTTCTTATAGTGCAACAGAACCTTACTATCAGCTTGTTCCACCAATCTTTGCATTAACAAGTAATGAAAATAGCTTAATCCAAACAACGACTTCCATGACTTCTGACACCATGATGACGAATAACTTGTTTGCATTCTTAGGCAGCAAAACAGGTGAAGGTATTCCACAAACATCTGCTCAAGTTAAGCAAATGTATACAGACGCTAACGTTACAACTTTTATTGAACTTTACAGATTAGCATTTAACAGAATGAAGCAAAACTAACTATTAGAAACGTAGGAGAGTCAATATTTGGCTCTCCCTACGCCTCATGCAGGAAACGGTATGCATGAGGGGTAGAAAAGGAGCGTATCATGAAAAAAATCCAAATGATTCTTGTCACTTTATTTTTGGTGAGTGTATATGTAGGTTTTCTCTATACCTTATCTATGATGACAGACATCACACTACTCAATTTTTATCAAGACTTTTTAGACCCATCAGTCAAAACCTATGTCAACCAAGCTCAAGAAATTAATCAATTGATTTTTAGATTGAGTTTATTTCTTGTTGTTATTACCGTTATCTTTTATGGGTTTAAGACTAAAAAAGCTCTGTATCGTGGATATAAAGTTCTATCTGCATTGATTGTTGGATTATTAACATTGGGTATTCATATTTTTATGTGGAGTAAGTTAGTTACATTAAACAAGCTTTATCTTAATACAGATACGAGTTGGCCAGCAGACTATCCTTTAACCGCTGAACAACTAGGATATGTTGAACCAGGACATTTCTTTATTGGTATAGGACCAATGACACTTTTGGTATTATCTTTGATTGCTGCATGTCTTGTCATTTTTATGGGGTATTTGTTCATATCTCAACGTAAGGAGTCTAAACGATGAAAAGACCAGAAAAATTACTTTATCAAGTCAATAAACTTTCATACGGTCTCATATTGCTTCATATTGCATGTATCGTGTTTTATATTACAACTGTTTTATCAAAAATGACGATTGGGTATCAGATTGCGTTTGTATCATTAGCCAATATAATCATGATGCTTTTTGCCTTTCTAACTGCAGTTAAGATCAAGGTCTATGACCATAAGTTTCAATATGCACCATTCATTATGGCTGTCGTGGTCTTATTACAACTCATCAATTTACCAAAGGGTCTAGATGAAATTACAACAAGAAATGCACTGATAGCGGGTAGTCTAGCTATTCTATTTGCAATACTTTCTTCGTTAGTTTCAATTTATAAGAATAAAATACGGGCACATTATATTGATCAGAAAAAAATCAAAAAAAGCCACTTGGCAAATTAGGAGGATCTATGGCACATATCAAGTTTGATCATATCAATAAGATTTATCCAAATGGCGTTCAAGCTGTTTTTGATTTTGATATGGAAATCTACGATAGAGAGTTCATCGTTTTAGTCGGACCTTCTGGCTGTGGCAAATCCACGATGCTTCGTATGATTGCGGGACTCGAATCGATTACCTCAGGAGAAATGTCCATTGATGGTGTAAGAGTCAATGAAAAACCACCAGTTGATCGTGATATTGCAATGATTTTTCAAGATTATGCACTTTATGGCAATATGACTGTTTATGAAAACATGGGTTTTAGTTTGACTGTTAGAAAAAAACCTTCTGATGAAATACATGATCGAGTTATGGAAGTTGCAGAAGTGGTAGAACTCCCTGAACAACTCAACAGATATCCTAAAAACTTAAGTGGTGGACAAAGACAAAGGGTTGCTTTAGGAAGATCGATTGTTAGAGACGCTAAAGTGTTTCTAATGGATGAACCTCTATCTAATTTAGATGCGAAACTTAGAGCACAAACACGCAGAGAAATTATACTATTACACCACAAATTGCAGGCTACAGTTATTTATGTGACACATGATCAAATTGAAGCCATGACCATGGCAACCCGAATGATTGTGATGAATCATGGCTATATTCAGCAAATTGGTACACCTTCAGAAATTTATCATTATCCCAAAAATATGTTTGTTGCAGGATTCATTGGTAATCCACCGATGAACTTTATACAAGGATTCGTAGAACACGGCTTTTTCATTAAAGACGATATCAAACTTAAATTATCTAATGCAGATCAAAACCTATTTCCTACAAAGAAGGACGTTATTTTAGGCATCAGACCGGAGCATATTAAAATTTCACTTCAAGCAATTGAGGCCAATAAGGATAGTGTTTTAGAAGCAGTCATCGATTTATCAGAACTTTTAGGTGCAACAACCATTCTTCGTTTTGTTAAATCGGAAGTCAATTTAACAGCTGCTATTGACACAGATCATGTCCATTTTATGGGTGAACAAACTTTGTTCGCATTCGAAATGGAGCATGCACATTTCTTTGATGTCGAAACAAAAAACACATTAAAAGTGAGGGATGTTGCATGAAACTAAAACCATGGATGAGCCATAAAAGACATCAACTCAAGCAATTAATCAAACATGAACCCAAGCGATTTGCCGTCTACATCATTGGATTTAATGCGCTTTTTCAACTTGCACTATCACAAATTCATATTGAATCTTTAGTTAAGGTCAAACTGACAGTTTCAACACTCGGAGCTTCAAATTACACAAGTGGGATGCCTTCAATAGGTATTGGTATGTTTAACTTTTTATTTATTTTGTTTGGACTGGCCACCATATTTAATAGTTCTAGAGCGACTGAACCCAAAAAGATTTATGTAGCGATAGGATCAATCTTACTCACCTTATTTTTTGGCTTTGTCTACTTATTGAAAATAATCAATCCAGATAATATCGTGAGATTTAGTGATGTCTCAAAAAGTTTATACTTGATGGCATCTGCAATCTTACTCTATATTGCTGGTGGTATATTTCTCATTTTTGAACTCATCAAACCCAAAAAGGAATAATAATCAATGAATAAAAATAAGAAAATGAGTGATCAAACAAAATCGCTTCTCATTCGCATGTGGGTTGCAGGCATGGTATGTTTATTTGTTGCATGGACACCCATAGGCGGTGGAGAAGCAGAAACGAATGCATTTGTTTTTCAAATGATTTTTATGTTAGCTCTTTTTCTATTCATAACCAATATCATCATTGTCAACCCTGTGATTCGAGGGATGTTTAAAACCAAATTAGATATAAATGTTTATTTTAATCAATCTCCTTTATTGAGATCACTGAAAAATTTGAGTCATTTTGCAAAAATGGTTATCATTACTTTACTCATTTGGCTCAGCTACATACTAATCAATATTGTGTTAGGATGGATGGGATTTAGTTCACCTAATGACAGACCTATGATTATGTTAGAACCGATTACATTTGGACTATTATACGGCTTTTACTATTACAT
The DNA here is from genome assembly GCA_030603805.1 of Acholeplasmataceae bacterium. Classification (GTDB taxonomy): domain Bacteria; phylum Bacillota_I; class Bacilli_A; order Acholeplasmatales; family Acholeplasmataceae; genus Peloplasma. Next base: position 4,591 of record JAUVXD010000014.1, on the reverse strand, counting down.
CATTGAGGCAATCACATATCGATTTTATCTCATGAAACAGCCAAAGGAGCAACGTAAATGAAAAAACTAATTTTAATTGATGATTTATATAATCTCATTTTAGAATCTCAAGGCAAAAGAAAATTTTTATTTGATGAACTCACTCAAATGGTTGAAAGTTATCAGAAAAAAGAACTTCCTCTATTGCCACCTGCAGCATCTACAACATATATGGGTATGGCAATTTTCAATATCTCTTTACTTTATCAACTTACCAAAAATCCAAAGTATATAGAAGAAGCGAAAAGATGGATGGATACTGTAGTTTCCTATGAGGAATGGGGATACTCTTATTTAGTGAATGTGGACCTATCCGCATCATGGATCTTGTTTGGACTATCCTTAGGCTATCATTATTTACAAGATGTTTTAGAACCATCGTATAAAGAAAAGGTGTTAAATAAATTGATTAAACACGGTACCATTATGTATGATTATCGTGTTTCAACCTATGGAAAAGGATGGTCAACTTATTATTATCAAAATCATAACTGGATTAATATGACTGGACTTGCAACTGTGGGTTATGTCATTTCAGATGAGTATCCTTTAGCACAAACATGGATTGATACATCTAGAGAAAACTTTACACATGTTTATCCGAATTTAGCTGATGACGGTTCAAATTACGAAGGTGTTCCCTATTGGCACTATGGCGTCTTATGGTTATTAGTTTATGCAGACTTACTCAAAAAAGAAGAGGGTTATGACTACTTTGAAAAGACACCATTCTTAAAATATACCTTTGATTATAAAATGGCTCAAACACTACCCGATTTAAAGCAAATTGTCAACTTTGGTGATGCGCATGACTATCGAAGTGGGCATAGTGTTGCCATGTATTATAAGTTAGCATCGGAGTATAAAAATGGGTATGCACAAGCGTTAGGAAATCATGTTTTTAACAATTTTTATCACGAGGAACAACAAGTATCTCATTTGAAACCTGGGATTACATGCGAAATTGGACTTGCTTTCTTGTGGTACAATCCAGAAGTAAAACCAGAAGATTTAAGCACCTATCCCTCGTATCAGTATTTTGATGATTTAGGACTTGTTGGATACAAGGTTGGTACAAAAGACGCTTCAAAAATGCTATCTATTAAGTGTTCTAGACCCGGTGGAAACAAACAGTTTTTCAAAGCACTTGAATATTATAACAAGGGTATTGATTTATTTGGTTTATCGCACCATCACCCAGATAACAGTCACTATATACTGACAAAAGATGGTGAGTATTATGTTTTAGATGACGGGTATAACAGAAATATGATGATGCGTCACCATAATGTCGTAACACCTAAAAATTATGGGTGTGACATTGAAGGTGTAATGGATGTTTATCAACAATCCATAAGACATCGACTTAAAGAAAAAACACTAGACCCAAAAACCTATGGTGGACATGTCTTATTATCAAAACATATCGATGATACACTTTTTTACTTTTGTGAAACAGGTGGCGTCTTCCATCCAGATGCAAAAATTAAATCAAGCCAAAGATGGTTAATCTCTCCAGCACTTTCTTATCTCATCATTTTTGATCACATAGAAAGTGATCTTGAACAAAGCTTTCAATGGCATTTTCATACCGATGTTGAACCAGAAATTGGGATACATACAACTGATGTCAAACTTAAAAGTTGTCTAAGGGTTACACATGTATTACCAAGAGATTTCAAAAGAGATCGTGAAGTTCAAACCGTCAAAGCATTATTCACACCTCAAGAACCTAATGATTACCATCACATTGATATGATTGATAGTATCATTGAGTCATCTCCAAAAAAATCAGAGAAATTTTTAAATATCTTATCCTTTGATCAACTTCTAATTCAGTCAAAAGAGGGATATGTCATCATTAAACATCCTAAAGGCGAAGATATATTCATTTATAAAGATAATCCAGAGTATCCATGTGAGGGTGCATTCAAATGGATTAGAAAACACCAAGAACAAGGTGATACAATCTATGTTTATGACAACAAACATCAGGAAATAAAGAAAGAAGTGATTAAGGGTCATGAAATACTTTGATCGAAGACTGCTCAAAGAAGCATTAATATATGAACCAAGCTTTCATGACATGCTTTCAAAAATGACACAAGAAGTGGATCAATTTTTTCAATCTTTTGATGATGATCCCAGTAAAATAAGTCATTGGGGACACCACTATTTTTGTAAAGATGATGGCGGGCTTCTTCAATTTGATTTAAAAAAGCCACATCATCATCAATGTTCAATTTGTAATAAAACATTTCAATCAGAACTTTTAGATGGTGTCTGGGTCTATTATTATCGAAATCAAGTCGCACTTAATACTTGGAAATCAGCAGTTCTTTATGAAATGACCAAAAAAAAGAAATACTTGAAGTATATCAAGAGCATGATACACTTCTATGGCAAGAAATATTTAGAGTTTCCTTTGCACAATAAGGAAGGTCATATCTATAAAGACATTCAATCAGCTGAATGGGGATGTGGCAGAATTATGCCACAAGGACTTAATGAGTCCATATGGATCATTCGAATGATTAATGGATTTGAGATTGTAAAAAAGTATTTAGAATCAGAAGATTTAATGACGATTTTAGAATTATCCCGACATATCTTTGATGTATTAAAACCACAAGTCAACAAAGTACACAATATTTCTTGTTGGAAGAATAGTGCAATTCTTAATATGGGTTTATTTAATAGAGATGAAGAGATGATGGATTTTGCACATCATGGTACTTATGGCCTTGAAGTACAACTTACCCAAGGTGTAACAAAAGATTTCTTTTGGTATGAAGGCTCAATTCACTACAATTTCTTCACGCTTGAAGGTATTATCAACAGCTTGTTGTTTGCTAAAGTTTATCAATATCATATCCCACAACGACTTAAAAAAATCGTGATGCAAATGCTAGAACAAGCCTATGAGTATGCTTTTAGTAATCACATCCTTCCCAATCCTAATGATGGTTGGCCTAATATCAATTTAAAAACTTACGGATATATCTATGACATGGCTACCAAGGTTTTTGGTGAAAGAAGTATGATTGCCGAGATGAATAAAAATATCATCAATGGCACAGTAGATAGAGTTGAACTTCCCTTATCAAGACCCTATTATTATAAAGAGATATCGCTAGAAAGATTAATCTTAATCCCAACACTTGATACGTTGCATTACCGAAAAGTGATTGCAGATGCACATAATTTTAAAACCTCTCAGTTTGCCATTTTAAGACATAAAGATATCAATGTGTTTTATAAATATGGACATAATGGTCCATCCCACGCACACCCTGATAAGATGTCTATTGAAGTGATGATGAATCAACAGATGCTTTCAAGAGATTTATCGAATGCAGGATATGGCGTTGCCTTATCTAATGAGTGGCATCGAGTTACAGCCTCACATAACACAGTTGTTGTTAATGGTGGAAACCAAATTTCTATGCGGCATGGAAAAACTATCAATTATAGAAGTGATTATCTTAAAGCTGAAGCAAAAGATATATACAGGGATTTAAATATTAATTTGGATCATATGACCAAAACAATGAATCCAGATGAAATCATCAAATACTTAACACGGTATTTATCATTTTCAAAAGAACAAGCCAAAGAAGCAATTCTTCACTCTAAAGACTTAAGTGAATTCATCCAAAAGAGAGTCACAGAACTTCCAAAAGTTGATTACTTAAGGACTGTTAAAATTACAGAAGATGGATTTAATGATTATTTTCAAGTCACATCTGATCGTGATGTGACCATGGACTATTTCTTTCATCTTGATGCTAAATTAAACACAAGATTAAGTCTTAAGAATGCAGACCTTGGATATAAGTCATTTGGATATCAACATTTAAAAAATATCAAGTTAGTCAGAACAAGAAACAAAAAAGTAACCATTGAATGGCTATTAGGTGATATGATTGTTGAATCTGTGATTCACTTGAATGAAGGTGCAAAACTGTATCTCATGAAATCACTGGACAATCCAATTACACAGTTTAGAGACACCTTTGTAATTCGAAAAATTGGAAATGAAGCCAATTTCAAAGTTGAATGGCAAGTAAAGGAGAAAACAGAATGAATTTAAAAAACTTCTGGTTTTATCAAGATGTTCAAGAAGAAAAAGTGAGTGATTTAATCAAAAGAAAAATTCTAGCACATCACTTCAATATGATGATTGTAGAAGTATCTTTTGAATCAGGTGGCATTGGTGTGCTACATCAACATGTACATGAGCAATCCACTTATGTTTTATCAGGAAAATTCGAGTTTGAGATCAATGGTGTTAAAAAAATCATTAAAACGGGAGATTCAGTATATTTGGAACCCCACGTACTACACGGTTGTGTTTGTTTAGAGAAAGGCAAGCTTCTAGACGTTTTCACACCACATAGAGAAGATTTTATAAAGAAGCAACCGGTAAATAAGTCAAGTGGCTAAAAATAAAAAAAACATCAAAAAATGATGAATTTGACAATATTAAGGCATGCTAAAAAAGGATCTGATGCTCAATTAACGATATAAAGTTTTACTGAAAGAGTCTATT